>NZ_JAIWJX010000002.1:1244216-1866324 GCF_023149135.1 Fictibacillus marinisediminis
AAGCAAAGATAAACGGAATTCAACTGTATTACGAAGAGTATGGAAGCGGCCATCCCTTTATTCTATTGCATGGGCTTGGCGGTGATCATCAGATGTTCGGCCATGAAATTGAACAATTAAAAGCACACTATCGTGTCATTGCCCTTGATTCAAGAGGGCATGGCAAGTCGGAAAAAGTTCCTCAGTATACGATGGAAGATCATATTCAGGATGTGATCGGCTTAATGGATCACCTGCTAATTAAAAAAACAAACATTTTGGGAGCTTCCATGGGCAGTTACGTTGCTCAAGGGGTGGCGATTGCTGTGCCAGAACGTGTGGAGAAGCTGATTCTGGTTGTTGCCAAGGCGTTTGGGAAAACCTCGTCAACAGCAAGGCTCCTGGCTGAACATGCAGATGAAGTGAAGGGTCTTACGCAAGAGGAACAAATGTATGCTCTCTCAAAATATATTTTTCATGACCTGCAGGCGGTGGGTGAATGGTCTCAAAAGCTTGCGGTTAATGTCCCTGTGCTGACTTTCGAACAGCAGGAGGCTGCCAACAGAGCCCTGGAAAACTTTGATTTCCGTCCGGAATTACATAAGATCACTGCGAATACCCTTTTGATCAGTGGGAAATATGACGGTTTGAATCCTCCAAAGGATGGAAAAGAAGTGGCCAGTCTGATTCAGAAATCATGCTTCGAGGAGTTTGAGAAATCCGGGCATGCGCCGAGCGTGGAAGAGCCGAAACGTTATACAGAAGTAATCAATAACTTTTTAAGATCTTAATCCCCAACTTTTATAGTAAAATTTTCCAAATGATTGTATAGTTAAAATGAAAGGATGCATAAAGTTTTTAAAGTTGGAGGGTAGGGGCGGGCATGAAAAATTATTCAGTTGCATTGTCTATTATTTGTTTAGCCATAGGAATCACAGCGGGAAGCTGGTTTATATCTGACGCACTTAGCAGCCCCAAAGCAATCCATACAACAACCGGGGAAACTGCTCAAAAGCAACTATTAACACAGTCGGAGTTAGCGGGATATCTAGGGTTAACTGCAGAAGAAGTTAAGAAACTGGGTCCTCAACTAGATAGCGGAGATGACCTTGAGAGTGAGCTTCCATTTATTAAAGTGGGGAGCACGGTGTATTTCCCCAAAAAAGGAGTTGATAAATGGCTGCGAGAAACGCAATCCATGATCATTCAATAGTTTCAATTAAGCAATAGGAGGTGGATGCATGGCAGTGAGCAGAAATGCTAAGACCATAATTCTTGTTATTTTAGGTTTTGTCATTGTGATTTTTGCTCTTCAGAGAATGGGGATAGATGCTCATTTTGCTTTTTATCATGTTGTTCCCTTTTTAACGGCCTATATTCTTCCCTGGATTGCCCTCTATTGGCTGATCCGGCTGGTCAAAGTGATAGAATCCAAGAATTACAATTAAGAAGGCTGCATGAAGCAGTCTTCTTTTTAATGGAAAAGTGATTCCGCAGCAATGGCTGGGATAAATGCCAGCCAATGGCTGGTAACATATCGCTCATGCAGAAGGAAAAGCAAGGATGACAGCGAAAGTAAAGATTTGTAGATATAGAATGGGATAAAAGGAGAGAGCGCAATGGAGGAAACGTGGAGTATTGTCGATGCTTATTTCAGCTCAAAGCTTCATGGAGCTGATCCGGATTTGGACTATGTTCTGAAAGCCAACAGTGAGGCAGGTTTACCGTCAATTGATGTCTCACCCAGTCAAGGGAAGTTTCTTTATCTGCTGACCAAGCTAAAAGGAGCAAAACACATCCTTGAAATTGGTACGCTTGGCGGCTACAGCAGTATTTGGATGGCACGTGCGCTGCCGGAAGACGGACGTCTCATTACCTTGGAATACAGCCAAAAGCATGCAGATGTAGCAAGAGAGAACATCAGGAAAGCAGGAATGGACCACAAAATTGAAGTTCTTGTAGGTCCTGCCCTTGAATCTTTGCCAACGCTTAAGGAAAAAGGATTCTCTTTTTTTGACTTTATTTTTATTGATGCAGATAAGCCAAACAACCCAAACTACTTAAAATGGGCACTTATGCTTTCCAAGCCAGGTACAGTAATCATTGGGGACAACGTAGTGCGTGACGGAGAAGTAGTGGATGGCAACAGTCAGGATTCCAGTGTGCTGGGTTCACGAGCATTGATGGACCTGTTGGCCAATGAGCCAAGGATCGAAGCGACAGCGATGCAGACGGTAGGAAGCAAAGGCTACGATGGGTTTGTTTTTGGCATAGTAAAAGAGTGAGGGAAGCACATATGATCGAACTTCGGAAAATAACACTGACAAACCATAGAAAAAAGACTCGGGAATATTGGATTGATTTATAGAAGAAAAAGCCAACGCATGAACCATTGGCCATTTATTTACCAGCCTGACCGCTGGCGGAGCGACGTGATATGAGCGATATGATGACGGCTATGCCAGGAATACAACCCGATGTTCTGCGCTAGTGTTACAACTCCGGAATCGGGATGAGTGAATGTCTTTTCAAGATCAGCAGTGGTTAACGATTTAAGCAGTACGATCCAGCGTTCGTGGAGAGCTTCCAGCAATTGAATGGAAACCGCAATCGGGAGTATAGAATCAGGCAGCTCGGCCCATTGATCTTCCTTGTAAGGCCTGATGACTGGATTCTCTTCTGTGAGCGCCAGTTTAAAGCGTGTATAGCTGTTAAGGTGGCTATCAGGCAAGTGATGGACAACCTGCCTTACTGTCCAGCCTCCAGGACGATAAGGAGTATCCAATTGTTCTTCTGTAAGATCGTTAACTGCTTCTTTCAGTTGATTAGGCGCTGACTCAATGTCATGGATCCATTCTTCAATCTTTTTCGCTGTAATGTCTTGATCTAGTGCAAATAAGCCAACCGGATAGCGTAAATCTATCATTATTCGTTACTCCTCACTTAACTTAGTAGAAAGTCATCTATTACTATTATACATAAGCATGCAGGTTGTGGATTAAAGTGATCGTTAATTTAAATATGCAGGGAGTTGAGTGGAAATGTCCAAAGTAACACCTTTTTTAATGTTCGAAGGCCAAGCAGAGGAAGCGATGAACTTTTATGTTTCACTCTTTGATGATTCAGAGATTACAAAGATTACTCGATACGGTGCAAATGAGGGAGGAGCAGAAGGTTCAGTAATGAAGGCGGAGTTCAGCTTAAACGGGCAGCGGTTTCTCTGTATCGACAGCAGTGTGAAGCATGAATTTACCTTTACACCTTCAATCTCTATGTATGTAACCTGTGATACAGAAGAAGAGATTGATAGAGTATTTCAGAAATTGTCAGAGGACGGACAAGTCTTAATGCCGCTAGGCTCCTATCCATTTAGCAGGAAGTTTGGCTGGACATCGGACAAGTTCGGCGTATCTTGGCAGCTGACCCTAGCGTGACATGGTGCCAGGCACCCCAATTACACAAGTGTGTAATTCAGGTGCCTGGCACCTAGAGTTGAATCGAAGACGATTAAGGAGAGTTTATGGAGCCATTTGTACAAGAAACGAAATGAAGACAATTTCTGAGGAAGAATCAGTATCTACAGTTAGCTGTACATTTAATCCTCCAGCAGATCACAAGAAGAATGAAGCATTTGAGAAAAAGCATGGACTTACTCTGCCCGTTGATTATAAAGCCTTTCTTGTTTTGCATGAAGGAGCAGCTTTTTGGAATTGGCCGATTTTTACAGCTGAAAATTTTTATAACAAAGATAATAGTGAAAGAGTGTAAAAAGCATGCAGATAAATATATCTTCTATCATCAAAAAAATCCCAAAGCTAAAAACAGGCCAGCGCTTCATCCTTGGAATCGATGGGCTAAGCCGCTCAGGAAAAAGCACCTTGGCAAAAGATTTACAACACCATCTCATTCAAAATGAAGTTTCACACTTTTTGATTCATATTGACAATCACATCGTGGAAAGGGAATTACGCTATCACACCGGCCGGGAGGAGTGGGCTGAGTATTATCATCTTCAGTGGGATGTAAAGGAGCTTACTCGAAGCATATTTAGCCGATTAAAAACCGGCAGACGGCTTGAGGTCCCATTTTATAATAACGATTCCAATACCCTCAGCCTTAAGGAAGTTCAGCTTCCAGAAACCTGCCTCATCATCATCGAAGGCGTATTTCTTCAAAGGGAAGAATGGAGACCGTTCTTTGATTATCTCGTCTATTTGGATTGCCCGAAAGAGACAAGATTTCTGCGGGAAAGTGAAAGAACGCAGCAAAACATTATGAAATTCCAAAATCGATATTGGCCGGCGGAAGATTATTATCTTAAAACCGTAAGGCCGAATCAACAGGCGGATCTTGTTCTGTACAATAACCACATGAAAAAACCAGCACTGTGACTAGTGCCGGTTTTCTTTATTGAGCCAGGATAGGATTTCTTTGATCACCTGATCCTGCTGTTTCTTGTTGGAGATACCTGCTTTTTTGTCACCGGCTTGAGGACCATACATGCCAAACTGGGCATTATTCCCGCCTTTGATTTCATAGTAGGTGGTGTCAGCCGGATTAAACGATTTGTAGCCGCTGATCTTTGCTTTTGTGCTCAAGCCGTCTCGTTCTCCATAGATAGAAAGAAGAGGGAAGTGGGCATTCGATAAATTTGAACCTTCCGTTGTATAAGAACCAAGGAAGATCATACCTTTAATCTTATGTGGGTGTTTCAAGGCATAAGCGGAAGCTGCTGATCCGCCCAGTGAATGGCCAGCGATATACCATTTCTTAATATCAGGATCAGCTTTCATCGCCTCTTCGGCTTTGTTTTTGCCGAGTAGAGCCAGGTTCAGCGGCATTTCCGGTATGACAACGAGATAACCGGCATCAGCTACCTTTTTCGCCCAGTAGGAATAGGCGGTTGGTTCAACTTTAGCTCCAGGGTAAAAAATCACACCATCCCTTGGTTCCTTGTTTTTCGGTTTGAAAATATAAAGGCCGTCTTTATGCTGGACCTCATTTTTCACATCCACTAATTGGTTCAATTGAGCCGTAGGTTTAAAGGTCTTTTGTGTCCAGATGAAAAAGCCGCCGGCATAGACAACTAGCAAGACTAACAAAATGATAAGGACAAGCTTCAGTTTCTTATTCAAGTAAATCCTCCACGTGTTCTCCCGGTTCGGAAGTTGTTTTAGTATACCTTGTTAGTATGAACATAAACTGTAATCCTGACAACAATAGAGGACCTCATTATAGGTCCTCATCAAAAATCAATATGCTCCTGCAGAATGGGTCAGTTCATAGCTGTGGCTGTAGATATCTATCAATAAACCGAACGGATCTTCACCATACATCATCCGGTACGGTTTCTCACCCGGGTAATATTCGCGGATCGGCATTCGCTGGTGCCTTGCTCCAAAAATTTTTTATCGCAAGGCCTTCAACATCAGGCTCCTGGACAGCAAAGTGGAACATACCCGTCTACCAGAATTCAAAATTATTCTCCGGGTGTTCGCTGTTCGGGAACTCGAACAAGAAGGGACGAAGCGATTCAATGAGCTGCTCAGGATAAAAAGACTGCTCTCTTGTGAGAAAGCAGTCTTTTTTTTAGGCAGAGATATGAGTAAGTTTATCGGGATTCATGATCGAGTAGATGTTTTGAATTCTATTATTCTCAATATGAAGGGACATGACAGCATAGACACGCCCGCCAACCGTTAAAATCATTCCAGGCTCGCTGTTTACCGTAGTAAAGGTATAGCTGACATCTTTCGGAAGCTTTGGCAAAATGCCTTGGTAAAAGCGTGAAATGCGGTCTGCTCCAAGGATCGGGAAGATAGCGGCTTTTATTTTTCCGCCTCCGTCTGTGATCAGGGTAGCGTCAACTGACAACAGGCTGAGCAAAGTATCGGTATCTCCGGAAGTGAGTGCACGAAAGAACTGTTCGGTGAGTGACGCTCCTTTTTTCGTTATTTTCTTTTCTTCAGAAGGACTTCCGATGCTTTTCTTCGCCCGATGAAAGATCTGCCGGCAATTCGTGCTGCTTTTGCCAACCATTTCGGCAATATCCTCATAACTGTATTGTAAGACTTCCTTAAGGAGAAACACCGCTCGCTCTGTTTCCGACAACTGCTGAAGCAGAAGCAAGTAAGCCATGGATACTGATTCTTTCATGAACATTTGATGGGCCGGATCTTCACTTTGGGTGTTTTCTGTAAGCAGCGGCTCAGGCAGCCACTCTCCAACATACTGTTCTCTTTTCTTTCGAGCAGACTTCAGCCGGTCGATACAGCGGTTGGTTACCATTTTGCATAGATAGGCTTTAATATTCTGAATGTGCTCGGCCTCTGTTCCATTTAATGCGATAAATGTATCCTGGATGATGTCCTCGGCGTCCTGTACACTGCCCAGCATTCGGTACGCCAAGGAAAAAAGAAGTGGGCGATGTGTGGTATAAAGCATTTCCGTATCGATCGGACTCACGTTATGCCTCCTTTTGAATTCCGCGGTTCACAGCTTCCTGAACAATAGCTGATGCGGCTCTTTTTGCACTTGCGAAGGCCGCATCTACGAGCATTTCGCCATGGCCAGCGCCATCTCCTGCAATATATAATCCAGGAATTTCCGGGACGGATGGGCCATAGGAAAAGTGATGGTTCATTGCACAGGAATCTTGCATCACGGCAATGTGCGGAAGGAATTGATAGGCTTTCAGTTCCTTTCTCCAGCCGGGCTGCAGCATCTCTAATACATGTTCCAGCTCCTGTTTACATTCTATTGCATTATTCTCCTGTTCTGTCCCCAAATATTTAATGAGCTGACAGACCACTGAACCGTCTTCACTTAAACGGGCAGCTCTAGAATGATTGGAAAATAAAATGTGTTGATCCACTCCAATCGCAAACTGCTGGTTCGGATTCGGAAGAGTGTGCAGCGAGACATCAAGACAAGCAGCAAACACCGGTTTTGCCCTTTCCTTCCAGGCGGAAAGAGACGTATTTTCAGCTCCCTCTATCAGTCTGAACGTTTGCTCCGGGCTTGCAGTAGATAGTACAGAATGCGCATTAATCGTTTCCCCATTAGACAATGAGAGGGTAAAAGAATCGTTCTTTAGGACAGAAGAGACGGATTGATGAGTGAGGATTGTTACGCCCGCTTTCACCGCTATCTCTTTTAATTCTTCAATAATGGTTTGCCAGCCGCCATCTACATAAATGACGCCGTTCATGCCTCTCAAAACCTGTTGTATTACAGCACCAGCTCTTTGTTCATCCGGGCCAATGCAATAGGTTGATGTACGGCATAACGCGTAAAAAACGTGTCTGACCATGGGATCTTTAATTTCAGCTTCTGCCCATTGTCTCAAACTCATATCTCCCATTGTTTTAGCATCGATTTTTTTCAGTTTGACCAAAAGCTTTCCTAATTCCATTTTCCCTGGCCAAGAAAGAAGCCTGGTGGAAAGCAGAGAGCTTAAACTGCCCGGAAGCGTATATAAAGATTGATTCCAAATGGCACTGCCTTTCGTTTCCGGCACACTTCCTGGTGGTTTAATCCCAAGCTCGTTTAGTATCGCTTCCGCCTCACCACCTTTATAGAGAGCATGCCCGCCAAGGTTAAGATAGGCTCCATTTTTTTGGGCTGTTTGCGCCCGGCCGCCCAGTTGTTTTCCTTTTTCAATGACCACAGTTGAAATTCCGTCTTTGGCTAAATAAACAGCAGCTGTTAACCCTGCAATTCCTCCGCCAATGATCGCTGTTTCAAATGTTCTCATAAGATCACCACTTTCTCTTTTACAAACAAGACGAGAAAAGGCCATCATCTGTGACAAAAAGAAGAGAAAATTTTTTGACAAAGGGCAAACTAACAAAAATGAAGCAAGGGAGTGGAATACATGCAAATGAACGGGAACATTATCTCTGGTGAATTTGATGAGGGAATGAACGAGTTTTCGCTTCAGCAAGTGAAGCATCTTACAACACAATCTACACTGTCAGTCAGCCAGTTAAATAAACTTTACGGTTATCTGCAGAAACATCAAAGTGATTTGGATGGCCAGGTGATCACTCTTTATGATGCAATGCCGATCAGACTGAGCCAGGAGGAAATTGGTCTGCTTCTGCAGGACTTAGGGAACATTCAATCTCAATATCAGCAGTAAGCAACTTTTTTGGAAGAGATAAAATAACTCGGTTTAGGAGTGGAAAAACTGAACTGGCACTTGCTGTTATGACGGCAATCTACTATGTGTTTTTATTGATCATAGGGGCAAGGCCAAACCATTTCTTTAAAAGCTTTTTTCCTGACGGGGCAACCAGAACCACGAATTCAATCGAAGTGCCTTCAGTAGACGAATACATAAAAAAGGTTACAGAAAATGGCGGACGAGTGGTAGTACCTAAAAAAGCTATTCCAAATATGGGTTACTTTGCTTATTGTTTAGATAACCAGGGAATCCTGTTTGGAATATCCGAAATGAATGCTAATGCATATGTGAGTTCTTAATAAAAATGGACTTCCAAATTAATCGACGCCTTTTTACGGTTTTTTTCTAATTGAACTAAAAGGAAAGCTATTTAGAGAAGAAGGAAGGAAATTCTCCAGGTATTTATTGTGGATACTCTTATCCACGGAGCATATCGGTGATCTTTGGTGTCATATACATTTAGAGAAATGGAGGAATGTGTATGCCCAAAAAGGTTCTTCTTTTTACAGATTTGGGAATAGACGATGCTTTTGCTCTCATATATGCTTTCTTCCGCAAAGAAGAAGTGCAAATATTGGGTATCGTAGCTGATTATGGTAATGTATCCAGAGTTGATGTTATTAGGAATATTAATTATATAAAGTTCATTATGGGACAAGAAAAAGTCCCCGTATTTCTTGGTGCTTCTGTCCCTTTAACGGGTATTTCGGTACAGTATTTTCCTGAAGTACACGGAAAAGTTGGATTAGGACCAATCATTCCCCCCGAGATTCCTTATCCTGTATTCCCTTTTAATGATATCTATCAGATCATTGATGCAAATATTGAGGATCTATCAATCATCAACCTTGGAAGACTTTCTTCATTAGCAACCGCATTTGTTCTTAATTTAGAAAAGATGAGAAACGTTAAGGAATATATCTGCATGGGAGGAGCCTTCTTTGTTCCTGGAAATGTAACGGCCGTAGCTGAAGCCAATTTTCACTCTGATCCTTATGCAGCGAACCTCGTCTTGCAGCATGCGAAAAATTTGACACTTATCCCATTAAACGTCACTCAGTATGCACTTGTTACTCCCGAAATGGTTCAAACCATCCACAGATTTCACCAAAACACAAAGGACCCCGCAGGACTCATCATTAAACCGATGTTGGACTACTACTACAATTTTTACTCTCAATCTAATCCAGGCATAAAAGGAAGTCCGATGCATGATTTTATGACCATTTGGTATCTGTTAAATCCTAATTTTGTTAGCCTTACAAAAATTCCTATAAAAGTAATACCAGATCGGGGGGAGGGATTTGGTCAAAGCATTGCCGACTTGCGTTTTACAACAAACCCAGAGTATAAAATACATAGTGTGGCTGTTCACTTTAATTATGAGGCATTTAAAAAAAGCATTATGGATACTCTTTTAATATGGAGGTAGAAGGTTTTCTCTAACTAACTTTTGAACTCCAATCCATTCACCTATGTTAAGGGGAATAAGTTAATAAAAGAGCGTAGCTATCATCTGAGTCTCACAATTTGTGCGTGATGGGACTATTAAGAGAAGATTTTCAACTGGCAGCTTTTCTAAAGCATAGGTTCGTTGAACAAGAAAACGCGGTATTTATGTCTGATACAGTCTGATGGCATAGGGCATGAAAAAGGAAAGTATGGTTCCATTGAAGAAGGCGGTTAAAATCGTTCCGATGCCGATGGGTCCGTGGAGAAGAAAGGCGAGCAAGAGAATTACAACACTGATGACCAGCCGGGAGACAGCGATCGTCCAGCCGGCCTGTTTTTGAAGGATGAGCATGAGCCGGTCAAGAGGAATGGGTGCAAATTCAGCTTGTAAATATAGGGATGTTCCGATACCAATGAACACCATCCCTAAAGCGAGCAGTGAAAATTGAGAGAAGTACGTTACTGGTTTCAGCCACCCTTCGAGAGTGAATAGCCAGAAATCGATGCCAGCGCCAGTAATCAAGGCAGTCAGTAAAGCCAGGTATTCAGGCCTGGTTCGGCTAGCAGCTGCATTTAAGAAGATCATCAACAGGGCAATAATAATCTCCCAAGAGCCTACCGTGAGGCCGATGGTTCTAAATGATCCAACGAGAAGCGCGTCATATGGAGAAGTGCCGGAGTTTGAAAGAATGGTTAAGGAAATGCCAAGCGTTAGAACAATGATTCCTAAAGAAAAGAATGATGATTTTCTGAAAGTCATGAAGTAGCCCCTTTAACAAGTTAAAACCTTGGAAAAGATTATCCAAGGTTTTTCTTCATTATGATATGCGGGATGCCATCTTCAATAAATACACCGGATGCGGATTTATAACCCAATTTTTCATAAAAGGGCTCTGCTTGGGTCTGGCCATGCAGTTTGGCAGACGTTAGCCCTTTTTCTCTCGCACTTTCCTCAAGCGTGCTGATGATGATTTTACCAACACCGAACTTGCGATGGCTGGGAAGTACGCAGATCCGTTCGAATTTTGCCACGCCATCAACAATCCGCCATCTGCCAGTACCGACGGGTTGATCTCCGTCCATTACAAGAATATGCTCTGCGGTATCCTCGTGCTGATCAAATTCATCCTCAAGAGAAACGCCTTGTTCTTCGACAAACACCTTTTTCCGAATCTTAAAGGCATCTTTTCGTTCTTCCGCTGTATTCACGTGTTTAGCTTCCATTCTTTCATCATCCTTTCTATGTACATCATAAATAATGTTCGTTGCTCTGGCAAAAGGGATGATTTGGAGAGTGGATGTTACGTATTCTGGCGGCTGAAGTGGAAAATATTTCTCTTGTTATCAACCGTTTTAGAAATCAGATTTGTTACTAATCTAGTAAAGGACTTGGGTGGACCGCCTACGGTTGAAAGCTCGGAGATCTACAGATTTAACTGGCTCAATCAAGGAACCAACACAATGTTTGTCAATGCATATACCTTTTTGGCGTTCAACACAATAATTACATGTATTTATATGGGTTTCTTTTTATTACGGAAAAAATGGTTGTAAGACTGCCTCCGCAGTCTTTTTTTTATATCGTGAAAGCCATCCTGTACAATGCATGTCATGTTAAAATATGGTGGGTACGTTAAATATTGTGCGGGGGCATCGGGAGAGGGGTTAAACAATAGAATGTGGAAGAACCGAAACTTTTTATTACTCATGTTTGGTGTTGCGGTTTCGAGTACCGGCCTATGGGTCGGGATCATCGGCAACCTGGAATTTTTGCAAAAGAACGTGGAGTCATCCTTTTTACAAGCATTGCTTCTATTATCGGGGTTTTTGGTCGGAGTATTCCTGGCTCCAATGGCTGGGAGGATTATTGATCGGGGAGATAAGAAAAAAATACTCATCTATGCGGGTCTTGCGCGGTCTTTTGCGATCGTTTTCATGTACCTAGCCATTGCCAACGATAATGTCTGGTGGATGCTGATCTACACGTTTATCATCGGAATTGCAGGGACGTTTTCCAATCCGGCCATGCAGACACTCATTCCGTTAATCGTGAAAAAAGAAGATCTGCTGCAGGCAAACGGTGTATACATGAACATTTTTACCGGTGCAAGAATTGCTGGGACAGCACTTGGAGGGGCGATGCTCGTCGGCATGTCGTTAACGGCGATGTACACGGTGACACTCGTATCCTATATTATTTTACTTTTCTCTACGTTTTATATTGCAGTAGAGCAAAAGCCTAGAGACAAGTCAGCAGACAGTAAAAAAGAAAGCTTCTTCAGTACGTTAAAAGAACTTTATCCTATCGTGAAAAATCAATCTAAGGTCGTCTACGGTATCTTTCTTCTTATACCGCCGTATTTGTTTCTTTCCGGCTTTAACTTGATGGTCATCGAGATCAGCCAGATTCAGCACAATCCCGGAATCAAAGGAATTCTCTATACAACAGAGGGACTGTGTGTGTTTCTTGGCACCTTTTTAGCAAGAAGGTTCTTTCGTGAACGTCCGCGATTGCCGTATTTGTTTGCAATCACATTTCTCATCGCGGCCGCTCATACATCACTATTTTTAGCCAATCATCCCGTGATGTCTGTCATTTCGTTCGGCTTGTTTGGTCTGTCAGCGGGCATGCTTTTTCCGGTGACAACGACCATCTTCCAAACCGATATTCCTTCTGACTATCATGGACGGTTCTTCTCCATCAAAGGCATGACAGACAACATTATCTTTCAAATTCTCATGCTGTTAACCGGGTTATTCCTGGATACCATTGGTTTTGAAAAAATGGTCATCGGCTTTGGTATCAGCTCATTTGTCATAGCTTCCATTATTCTGCTGCAGTATCGGTCAAAGATGAATCGAAATAAAAGAAGGCCTGTAGCTGTGGTGAAATAACTACTTGAGCTACGCGCTGGCCATTGAGGTGAAATAGCTTGAAGACCAGAGAAGAATTTCTCATGGATCAGGAGGAATGTGCATTTTAACAGAGAAGTTTAATAGGGCAGTGATGGTTTTATACCATTCCAGCCTTTTTCTTCATCATTTGCGAATTCGTTTCATAGGGTAGAGCAGAGAGATGGTATAAAAAAGGGGAGGTTATGTCTGGTGGCTTGGTTATTGCTGCTGTTGATTGCAGCTGCCGTTATGATTGGATTTTTTGTAAACTCCAGCAAAGCAACGAGGACCATACTCCAAGAGGATGACCCGGTTAAACTTCTAGAATCAGAGAATGCGAAAAATAATAGTTCATACAATGGAGGACCGATGTAATATCGGTTCTTTTTTCAGGAAAGGCAGGTGCATATGCAGATCTTATTGATTCGGCATGGTGAATCAGAAGATGACTTTCTAGATGAAGACTACACTGGCTCAATTGATTTGCCGCTGACAAGCAGAGGGGTTGAACAGGTGGAAAGGATGGCACAGCGTGTTTGCGCTGAATTTCCCCCCGATCTGATTTTGAGCAGTACACTGATCAGAGCCAGACAGGCTGCAGATCTTTTATCCAAGACGACTGGCTGCTCAGTAACTTACATTGATAATCTTAAAGAAAAACAGGAAGATGAAAGTAAAACAGACTTCAGGCTGAGAGGGGAAAAGGTCTTATCTTCAATTAGGGAACTTGGCAAGGATATTAACAGAGTGGCGGTTGTTACTCATGGAGGTATGATCACCCAGATCATTGAAGGTTTCCTAGAGCTACCCCAGTTCAACTCTGTTTGGTTTCACTCTGACAATACAGGCATCCATCTGCTTGAATACACTCGAAACGGCCAGCTCATCCGATTCACAAATTGTACCGCTCACTTAAAAAATAATGAGCAGTTGATTGAATAATATATTGCGTCATAATGTCACATATAGTAAAATAAACAAGAACGTTTGTTCGAAAAAATTCAAAATAAAAAAACGAGGTGTCTAGTATGATCGTAGGGCTGTATCCTTATTTAGTAACGAATGGAAATGGACAAGAAGCGGTTAAGTTTTATGAAAAGGCATTGAATGCAAAGGTTTTATCTGTACAAACTTTTGGCGACCAGCCGGAGAATCCGGAATATCCTGTTCCTGCAGAAGCTAAAGACCGTGTAATGAATGCCCATTTAAAAGTGGGAGATCATGACTTGATGCTTTCTGATACATTCCCAGGGATGCCCTATGAAACTGGAGACCAAGTAACAGTAGCAATCACGATTGACAGTGTTGAAACATCAAAAGAAGTTTTTGATAAATTAAAAGAAGGCGGCCAAGTAATCATGGAGCTGCAAGAAACCTTCTGGAGCCCATCTTATGGCCAGCTGAAAGATAAATTCGGTGTAACGTGGCAAATTTCAACATTAGGAAAATAAGTTAACTCATCCAAAAAAGCTGCTGCGGCAGCTTTTTTTGTTTTTGAAACTGTCCTTCCACCAGGTAGCAAAGTATGATGAGGACTACTGCGTTTGTAAAGCCTTTGCCTGCGCGCTTTCTCATCCCGTGAAAAAAGATGTTCTCCATTTGTTTTTTTATTGCTATACAACAACAGAGGAATCCACCCAAGCGTTAAGACAAAGGTTATAAGAAAGGTAAGCCAGTCATCCCGGCCTGCAGTTTTAATCACCCCTGCTTTAGTAAACTGCTACCCGTATTTTGCCTCAAATTGTGTATGATATGATTGTCGGTATTTTTAAATGATGAAAGAAGGAGAAGTTCCTTTCCATGATACATATTCTAATAGTGGATGATGATCCTCATATTCGCGAACTGCTGCAGCACCACCTGCAGCTTGAAGGGTACGCCGTCCATCTGGCACAGGATGGCGAAGAAGCTTCTTTATTGCTTCAATCCAAACAGATGCACCTGGCTGTTGTGGACGTGATGATGCCCCATAAAGATGGGTACCAGTTGTGTGAGGAGATAAGAAGATATTACGACTTCCCGGTCATACTGCTGACGGCCAAAGACCAGCTGCTCGATAAAGAAAAAGGATTTACGGTGGGTACGGACGACTATATGACAAAGCCCTTTGAACCCAAAGAATTGATCTTCCGTATGAAAGCCCTTCTGCGCCGTTATCAAATGGTCAATGCCGAAAAGATAACCTTAAACCAAACGATCATAGACCGGAAAAGTTATGAAGTGTATTGCAGTGGAACGCTGCTCATGCTGCCCATGAAAGAATTTGAACTCCTGTCACAGCTGGCAAATTATCCGGGACGTATTTTTACGAGAGAGGAACTGATCCACCTGATCTGGGGTTCTGATTTTGCAGGGGATGACCGAACGGTCGATGTCCATATTAAACGGCTGCGCGAACGTTTTGCTTCAAGAACTGACGACTTTACGATCAAAACGGTTCGGGGTGTAGGCTATAAATTGGAGGCTGCTAAGAAATGAAGACTCTTTACGTACGAATCGTAGTGACCACCATCGCGGTTATGATGATCAGCAGTCTCCTTGCTTTTGTGATCTCCAATGCTTATTATCAGAAAAGCTTAAAGCCCTTTAATGATAAAAAAGTGACCAGGATTGCAGAAGAAACTGTAGACTATTACGAAAAAAATCCACAGTCGAAACTCAATGATTATCTGGATCACATCGGTCATACCGGGTACCAGATTTACTTGGTAGATCAGCAGCATCATGAATCGTTTTTTGGAGGAACCTTTAGGAAAAAGGAAATGGATCCAGCCATCGTAAAACGTGTGCTGAATGGAACAGTCTATCACGGGATTGCACAATTTCCTTCCACGCCATTTGTGACAGGCTTTTTCGATAATGTCCTGAAAAATACGATCGGCATGCCGCTGGAAGCTTCCGGAAAACAATACGCTCTGTTCATCCGGCCAAACATTGAGCTCCAATTCGGCGAGATGAGGATCTTTTTTTCCGTGATCTTATTGCTGACGATCCTGCTCAGCATTATCCTCGTCGGAATCAGCACACGCTATCTGGTAAAACCGATCATCAAGCTAACCGAGGCAACCAAAAAGATTGCAACCGGCAACTACAACATCAAATTAAATGAAAAGCGGAAGGATGAAATCGGCAGTTTAGCGACCAATTTCTCCGAGATGGCGAAGAGTCTTGAACAGTTGGAAGAGATGAGGCAGGAGTTTGTTTCAAACGTTTCCCATGAGATCCAGTCACCGCTTGCGTCGATCAAAGGATTTGCCCAGACTCTCCAAAACGATGAACTGGCATTGGATCAACGAAATCGATATTTATCCATCATTGAAAAAGAGAGTACCCGGCTGTCACAGTTGAGCAAACAGCTCCTCGTGCTCGCTTCCCTTGAAAAAGAAGAAGCCATCATTGAGAAAAGCACGTTTGATGTGGCTGCTCAGATCAAGGAGATCTTGGTCATGACGGAATGGAGCTGGCGCGAGAAGGAGTTAGCGATTGAGATGGAACTGCCTTCGACCTTTATCTATGGAGATAAAAAGCTTCTGCATCAAGTATGGACGAACTTGATTACCAACAGCATTAAGTTTACCGAGCCAGGCGGAACGATCTCCATTCGTCTCAAAAAGCAAGATCGAAATTGCCGCATCTCGATTTCTGATACAGGGATCGGTATTTCAGAGAAAGACAAGCTCAGCATTTTCAACCGTTTTTATAAAGCGGACAAGTCGAGAGAGAGGAAAGAAGGAAGCAGCGGATTAGGGTTATCGATCGTTAAAAAGATTACCGATCTGCATAACGGTGAGATTAAAGCAGAAAGCGAACCTGGCAAGGGTACGACCTTTCATGTCCGGATTCCAAGAATGTAACCCGCTGTTCATCTCCTGTTCATAAACCACTTCTATGATTGATTTTGTACTGAGAAAGAATGATTTCTTCAGTCCAAAACAAGATAGAAATGGAGCTGAATCACCATGTTTCTCGCACTAAGAGAGATAAAGCATGCGAAAATACGTTATTTGTTAATCGGTCTGATTATGGTGCTGATCTCCTTTCTTGTCCTTTTTGTCTCAGGACTCGCAAAGGGGCTGTCATCAGATAACGCCTCATCCATTCAAAGGATGAACGCAAATTATATCGTTCTGGATAAGGAGTCAGATCTGCGTCTGAACCGTTCGCAGCTTTCGGAAAAGAAACTGAGGGATATTGCAAGCTATGCTGATCGAAATCAGGTGACCCCACTCACTATACAAATGACCACCGTAAAGAAAGAGGGATCCTCCCCAAAATTAGATAGTACGGTTTTTGCAGTTGATCCAACGAGCTTTCTCGCACCTTCAGCAGTTGAAGGAAAACCGCTGCAGCAGGCCCAAATAAACGAAGCTGTAGGCGATTTGTCATTAAAAGAGGATGGATTTCAAATTGGTGATCGAATAACAGAGGAAACTTCCGGAAGAGTAGTAACTCTTATCGGGTTTACGAAGGATCAGTCATATAGCCACTCTCCGGTACTTCACCTCTCGTTAAAAACCTGGAAAGCTATGCATACAGGCAAGCAAGATTCACAGCACATATATAATGCAGCGGCACTGAACGTAAATAAGAACGAGGCAGAACAAATCGAGAACCATGTTCAAGGAACAGAAGTGATCTCAAAAGGGGAAGTCTTAAAAAGTATCCCTGGGTACAAGGAAGAACAAGGCTCTCTGCTCATGATGATCATCTTCCTATTTGTAATCGCTGCTTTTGTGCTGAGCGTGTTCTTTTATGTCATCACGCTTCAAAAAGTAAATCAGTTTGGGGTTCTAAAAGCGATTGGCGCAAAATCCGGATATCTTTCACGTACCGTGGTTTATCAAGTGCTGTCTCTTACGATGGTAAGTCTCATCATAAGCATCATTCTTACGTTTACGGTGGCTAACCTATTACCCGCCGGTATGCCGTTTCTACTGAGTATTCCGCTGATCACGGGCTGCTCGATTCTCTTTTTAACCGTCTCCGTTATCGGCTCCCTTATCTCACTTTATCAGGTCATTAAAATTGATGCCGTAGAAGCCATAGGGAGGGCAGCATGATGGAAAACAAACTGGTATTGGAAAACATCAGTAAAACATTTGGAGATGGAGATAAACAAGTCAATGTCTTAAAAGAGATATCATTAGAAGTGAAGGCGGGAGAATTTGTCGCAGTGGTCGGGCCTTCCGGTTCGGGTAAAAGCACGTTCCTGTCCATCGCCGGAGCACTATTAGCGCCTACGAGCGGACGCATCGTGATCGGGGATGAGGATATCAGCACTTTGCCGGTCAAACAATTGAATGATATCCGGCTGCATAAGATTGGCTTCGTGTTTCAGTCCGCCAACCTTATCCCGTATTTAAAAGTTAGAGACCAGCTCTTGTTGATTCCGGAACTGGAAAATAAATCGTCAAAAGAGGCAGGGAAAAAAGCGGATGAGCTTCTTGAACGGCTCGGTCTGCTTCATCGAAGAAATCATTTTCCAGAGCAGCTGTCCGGCGGAGAACGCCAGCGTGTGGCCATTGCCCGGGCATGGATGAACGATCCAGAGATCATCTTGGCAGATGAACCGACGGCGAGCCTGGATTCCGAGCGTGGCCGCACCGTTGTTCAAATGCTGGCGGATGAGGTGAAGCTAAGAGATAAAGCGGCGATAATGGTGACGCATGATCAGCGGATGCTGGATTTATGCGACAGGGTCGTCTATATGGAGGACGGGAACCTTTTACCACGTCCTTCAATTTAAGAAATAACCTTCACGAAAGAACTGCTGCGTCAGTTCTTTTTTTATTTTTGGTTGTTGTGATATGAGAGTTTTGTAGTACGATATAAATAGAAATTTTTGTAATTTATGGAGGTTTTTAAATGAAAAGTGTTGCGAATACCGCTTTCATGAACGAGGAAGAGCTAAAGAACAAGCTGGCCGAATTAAAAAATGGTGAGAAATCATGGGAAGAAGAAGATAAGAGTTATATCGTACAATCCATGATGGAGCATCTCGGCTCAGTTGACTCAGATTTAAGGGATGAGCTCATCTATGACATGTTTTGCAAATTGATCATCGATAACCAGCTGGAACATGAAGTGCTGAGCGGTCTCCTAACACAATGTTTAAGTGAGTCCTTTTTATTTAAAGGATTGGGTGAAGAGGGAGCAGATACCGTCTTTAAAAGGTCCTTTTCTGCATTAGTGACCGCCCTTATCCTGTATAAGGATAACCAGGAAAGCTTTTTGTCTTCTGAAACGATCCATGAAGGTGCTAAAGGCTTATTGAAATGCCTTAAAGAGGAGAAGGACTATCGCGGATTGGTCGATGGAAAAGGGTGGGCACATAGCATTGCACACATCGCGGACGCAGTGGATGAGGTTGTGAAGAACTCAAAATGTAGCAAAGAAGTTTTTCCTGAAATCCTGGATGCATTATGGGGTAAAGTACTAATCTCTAACTATGTCTACATCCACAATGAAGACGAGCGGATCATCACACCGATCCTAGCATTATTGGAGAACGGCCTAGCCGTTGAAGAGGTTAAAACACGAGTGGAACAAATGCCACAGCACCTAATCGAGCAAAAAGAACAACTGGCTGAAAAGGATTATTATGTTTTAAAAGCGAATAGCAAGAATTTCTTGAAAAGCTTTTACGTTCAACTGGCGGATCATGAAAGTTTATCTGCTCTTCAGGAGTCCGTTCTACAACATTTAAAACAAATATAGAGATAAGAATGAAAACGGCCGTTAATATTACATCGAGCGTCTTAATGGGAATTTACATCTTGGTGAAGTCATTTTAACTTTAAGTACGATAGGTATTACTGGCAACCTTCACTTGAGTTCTATCTCCTCAATACGTTTGGTGGAATGATAGGATATTTACTCATTATGATTGGTCTTTTATTGTTCAAAAGGAATAGTATAAAAAATCACATATTAAACTTGAAAAAGTAAAATGAAGTATATAATTTTGGTACCAAAATTAGCTAAACTTCAACAACGCCGTGTTGGTTAAGGAATATACGAAATAAAAGGTAAAAACAGTTGTTAATCATTCATTGATTACAACTGTTTTTTTTGTAGATGATTATACCCGCCATAAGGACGATCTCCAATATGCTAAAAAGATAAGAACATTTGCCAGTGCAGCAATCCAAAAGACGGTACCGGGATGCGAAAACTTCGCGATCCAGCCGGCGGCAACAATGGCAATCGGCATCCCGAGCTTAAAGATGGATCCGGTAAGGCCGCCGATCCGGCCGATGAGGTGCTGAGGTGTCGTCTCCTGCCTGAACGTCCAGATGCATACCGAGGATATCGTTCCAAACAACCCTTCAAAAAACAAACCTGTCGCAAGCAGAAGAGGGGTATGAGCAAGAAATAAGATAAAGTACCCCAAACCTGAGCCAAATGTCGTCAAACCAAGCAGTTTGCCGAGCTTCACTTTTCTCCTCAAAATACTGACCATACTGCTGCCCGCCAAGCCGCCCACCCCTGCAAAGGAAAGGGTTAATCCAAGCTCTGATGTGGTCAGTCTCAATTCATCCTTGGCAAAAAAGACAATCATCGTGTCGACCATACCAGAGGTAGAATTGATAAAAACAACAAGAATAGTAATGAGCCAAAGCCGCCGATTTTCGCGGAGAGCTATCCACCCTTCTTTTAAATCCTCGAGAAAGTGCTGCTTTTTTCGAACAACCACTTCCTTATGATCAAGCTTCAACAATAATAAAAAAGTGACGAAAAAGGCAACAGATGTAAGCAGCAGTCCATCATGAAGACTCGACAGCATCAAGATAAACCCTGTAATCGCTGGCCCCATAATACCGATCAGTGTTGTCACGAACGAAAACGAGGCATTGGCCGGTGTGAGCAGTTCGTTCGGAAGCACCTGTTTGACCATACTGTAGCGGGCATTAAAGAACGCGTAGCTGCATGTCATAAGCAGGAAACCACATACATAAAAGAGCGGTAAAGAATGATATCCCATCTGCAGGGCCAAGAACAATCCGAATAAAACGACACTCTGGATGCCGATCGTCCAAAGAGACCAATGTTTCTTGTTCACCCGGTCGACGAGCACTCCGATGAACATGGCCAGCAGCAGATTTGGCAAAAATTCGATGGCCCTCATGTTCGACATCGCCACCGATGAATGGGTGAAATCATATAAAATGAGGGGAAGAGCAAGCTCATAGATCTTCCCTCCGACCGAAAAGATGAGTCCTGTAATAAACAACAGCATAAAATTCTTATTTTTCCATAACACCGGCTTTTCTGCAGCCGGCATCTGAACGACCTTTTCCATCTCCATCAGAAACGCTCCCTTCTATTACCAGTGTATCTTCCTTAAATATGAAAAAAAGTGTAAATTAAAATCAAAACCTTTCATCTTTTATCAAAAAGGAGAGTGACCGGATGCAGCTGCAGGAGCATTACCTCACTTTAAAACAACATTACAGAGATACGGGGATCCATCTGCCGCTTTCGGTCACACTGGAGGAGATCAGTTCGGTACTTTTTTGCTCCAAGCGAAATGCAAACTTTCTCCTGAACAAGATGGTGGATCAGGAGTGGGTGAGCTGGTTGCCAGGCAGGGGGCGGGGGAATCGTTCGTCTCTCGCTTTTTTAATAGAGCAGAATTCCTTTCTGATGGAGCTGGCAAAAGAGAAGGTAGTGAAGGGTGACTTAAGTCAGGCTCAGCAACTTTTACATAACTATGAACTGGATGCAGCGTATCAGCAGGAATTCAATGTGTGGGTACAGCAGCAGTTAGGCTATCATCTGGAACAGAAGGAGAACATCGCGATTGACGTGCTGCGGTTCCCGTTCTATAGGGAGATCAAAGACATTGATCCGGCGTATGTGAATCGGCGGACAGAAGCACATATGATTCAGCAGATTTTTGATACCCTTCTTGTCTATAACGGTACTTCAGGTAAACTCGAACCACACCTTTGCCATCATTGGCGCAGTGATGAGTCGCTGATGGTCTGGACGTTCTTCCTGCGGAAAGGAATTCTGTTTCATCACGGGAAGCTACTAACAGCTGAAGACGTTAAATACACCATCGAGCGAATTCACGATCCTATTAACGGTTCCCCACATCGATGGATGATGGAGAAGATTCAATCTATCACGGTTGTTCATGATTATGAACTAAGAATTGAACTGTCCGAGCCGAATGGCCTTTTTGATTATTATTTTAGTACGGAACGGCTTTCCATCGTGCCGCGTGATTTTGAATTGTTGTCTAACTATAAACGAGAGCCGGTTGGGAGTGGTCCATTTATGGTGGAGAGCAATGACGAGTCACAGCTTCAGCTTACTGCACATGCGCACTACTTTAAGGAACGGCCTTTTTTAGACCGGATTGAAATTTGGGTATGGCCAGATTATGACGGGGAGAAGATGTTGTTCGTTCCTCCAGGTGAGATGAAATATGTGCCGCATCCTATAGTCGCTAGTGAAGTTGAGGCGCACTACAAGGCACTCGATCATATTGAAAAAGGAGCGACCTACCTGATGTTCAACCTGAAAAAAGGAGGGCCGCATTCTTCGTTTCTTTTCCGTAAAGCGATCGAGCAAGCTGTTGATTCCCAAGACTTGATTGAAAAACTGGGTGGGAAGAGGATGCTGCCGGCAGCAGGTTTTCTCCCAGCACGTTCAATAGAATCGCAGAGAACACCATCAAAGTCTGAAGCGAAACGCCTCCTTATTGATACCGAATACAAAGGTGAACCTTTAAAGCTATATACCTATGAAATGAGATCCAACGAATTAAACGCAGAGTGGGTAAAAGAGCAGCTTGCCAGTGTGGGAGTGGAGATAGAGATTGTGGTTGTACCCATCGAGGAATTGAAAAAAGCAGAAGTGATGCGGGAGGCCGATCTTATCCTGTCAGGTGAGGTCCTTGCCGATCCTGTGGAATTAGCTCTGCTCGATATGTATGAAGTGGGCAATTCCTTTATCAGCTCTTTGATGGATGACGACCTTCGTGCAGAAAAGGACCAGATGATCCAGCAAGTATTTAAAGCCACTACAATGGATGAAAGAATGCAGCGATTTTACGAATTGGAAGATTTGCTGAAACAGCGCCATGCTCTCCTATTCCTCTACCATTCAAAACAGAGCATTCTCCACCATCAATCATTGCAGGGTGTAACGCTCAACACATTGGGTTGGGCGGATTATAAAGATCTATGGATTGAGAGAGTAAAAGTATAGTATCTGCAAGGTTCGAATAAAAGCCTGTTTATCGAAACTGGGATAAACGGGCTTTTTCATGCTTCAAAAAATGAAACCTGTATATTTTCCTTATTTTTGTTTGCAAAGTGTAGATCCGGGTACTTAACCACAGTAGAAAGACCATTTATAAAGGAGGAATTCATTATGGGCAAGCATGTCATAGGTGTATATGAATCTGAAGAAGCGGTCGTAAGTGCTGTACAGCAATTGCAATTGAGAGGATATGACACAGATGAGATCTCCGTAGTAACGAATCATGATCATTATACGGATACCGTCGAAACAATAACCGGTGCAACGGTTGACAATGTGAATGAAGAACCTCATAAAGAGTCTTTCTTGGACAAACTGAAAGCTGCGTTTATGGATGATGAGTACACGAACAGCAAGAATAGCCTGGGCGAAAGACTATCGGATTATGGAATACCTGACCGGGAAGCTGCATCCTATGCTTCTGACGTAGAATCAGGAAAAATTTTGTTGCTGGTTGATTCAGACCGTGATCTTGCAACGGATGAATCAGATGCCTTAAATCCTACGAATGCTGGGATTGATTATGGAACATTTAGGATAGCTACGGATGTGGAAGATACCAGAGATGGATACTCTGCAAGGAACACTACTGACAATAACCATCGTGACAGAGACTTTCGAAGAGATGCTGATGTAATGGATAACACTGAGCGGCCTCTCCGGGCAAACTCGGATCTTACGGATGATACAGACCGAGAGTTATACCCAGATGAAGATGTAAGGAATGAGGCAGACCGCGACTTTAGAGACCGGACAAGACGGACACCAAGAAACTCGGACGAAGATAAATTGTTTTAAGTAAGAGTAAAGGCACCCCTAGTTGGGTGTCTTTTTTGAACCTCATAATCAGATCGTATGGATGTTTACATGACTTTAATCCAATTGTAATGGTCCCTTCTGATTCCTCGTTTACAATTAAGCATTGTAAATAAAGGAGGGCACAATATGTTTAAAAAATTTACCGGTTTATTAGCAGGATTCCTAGTTAGTCAGCTTGCGGTTAACCACTGTGCATTTGCTGCATCCTATACCGTGCAAACGGGAGATACCATCAAGAAGATCTCAGACAGGTATAAAACGTCTACGGATAGAGTGGTAAACCTGAATAAATTATTTACGGCTGATCTGGATCAAGGACAACGTGTAGAGATTCCTAATCCAATTCAGCACATTGTAAAAGAAGGAGATACACTCTATAAACTCTCCGTTCAATATGGTGTTTCTACAACGCAAATGAAACGAGCAAATCCACAAATTATAAATGATCAAAGGATCTATCCGGGACAAATCATTAAGGTGCCTATGAAAAATCAACCCGGTTACTATATGGGTAATACAAGTAAGAAGGAAATTGCCCTTACTTTTGATGACGGACCGGATAATCGGTATACTCCACAAATTCTAAAAATCTTAAAAGAAAAAGGGGTTAAAGCAACTTTCTTTGTGGTTGGAGAGAGGGCAAAGAAATATCCCGAGAGACTTAAACAAATTGACAGAGAAGGACATGCTATTGGCAATCATACTTGGAATCACCCGAACATCACACAGCTTACAGACCAGGAATTAGAGAAAACGGTACAGTCTACAAGTACAGAAATTGAAAAAATTACAGGTGTCAAAACAAATTTATTCCGTCCGCCGTTCGGTGAAATGAACGATCACCAGCTAGCCATGCTTAATCATCGTCACTATCATTCGATTTTGTGGACTGCAGATACCAAGGATTGGGATGGGACATCGGCTAAAGAAATTGTATCGTCAGTAAACAAGAATGCGAGCCCTGGAGTCATTGTTCTTCAACATTCCTATCATGAATCCGGGAAATTCGAAACGGTGAAAGCTTTGCCCCAGATCATTGATCAATTACGTGCAAAAGGATATAAATTTGTTACCGTTCCAATACTTATAGGCGAAAATTGAGCGAACTGGTGTGTAAGTGGAAGATCAACAGAGCTGTTTTCTCGATATAAATAGACAGCACAAAAAAGGGAGCCCTTCTTTAATGAAGAACTCCCTTTTTTGCGTCTTAGTGACGCTCGATTTTAAACCTTGAGATATATTCTTTTGTGTCCTTCGGTTTAATATCGTCTAACCCCGTTAAAGTTCTTGGGAGCTGCTTCAAATTCGGCGCATTGGTCACCCAGGAATATGGTTCAACAGCAAGCAGGTTTTCATTACCGCTGGCTGTGAATAAAACCCATTGGGTAAAATCATCAGAAAGGGAGTAGGAGACTTTAATGCCTTGTCCAGGACGTTCGATGCCTGCCGTCTTGTTTTCGGTCATTAAGAAAACATCATCCATCGCCACGCCAGACAGGGAATTTCCCTCTGAAAACTCATAATTATTGGCGACACGTTCCAGTTCCCCTGTAGGAAGATGCCTATCGTTAAGCTGCCATTGTTCTTCCACATCAATCAATAATTTAGCTTCCCCGGGAAATTGAAAAGTGGTATGGTAGCCGATTCCGCAGGGCATAAGGGAGTCGCCGTTATTTGTGATTTCAGTGGTTTGTATCACTTCTTTTCCTGCGATCTCAATCGTCATCGTGATCGAAAAATCGTGAGGGAATTGATTGAGGATGTCTGGATGTTCAACTGATCGAAGCTGTGTTTTCATTCTAGGGATGCTGTTATCTATCTCAAGAACGCTCCATTCCTTGTCGTGAACAAACCCATGGATATGAACATTCTCTTTCGGTCGATTCATCTCCAATTCGTATTTCCGGCCATTATACTCAAACACAGCATCTTCTATGCGGTTAGGTGGGAACAATACAGGTGTCCCGAACACCATCCTTCGCGTTTCGTATTCAGCTCTGGTTTTGGGCGTTTTCAGTATTTCAGTGTTTGTCTTTTTATCAAGAATAGAAATCATATTGCTCCCTTGTGAAGGAAGGACAATGGCCTTTATCTCTTCGTTTTCAATGGCATATGCCGTTTCATCCAAGAATGGAATACGTTTCACACTCATTTAAAAACCTCCATCAAGTTCAGTGTCGAATAATAGTATTCCCTTTCGATGTTCAATACAAGCCTTTTGATTTATTGAAGAAAATAAAGTGTTTAAAAAAGACGTACCAGTTATAAGCGGTACGTCTTTCCTTCTATTATATCCTGCACACCTGCAAGGGACATTCCTCACAATTGCACTCATTCTTTAAATAGTCCAAATCAGTAATTACAAGGTTACCATTTTCATCATGATCAATGACTTTATCTTTCTTTAAGACACCTAGCATTCGATTGACAGTCTCGCGTGATGTTCCAATTAATTCAGCCAATTCCGCATTGGTAAGCTGGAGAGTGAGGACAATGCCATCTTTCCCCATTTTTCCATAAGAGTTGGAAAGACGAATGAGAGTGGAGCACAGGGCACCATTCTTCCCATATAACATTAAATCTCTAAGCTTGGAGCGGGTGATCTGATGCATCAAACCCGTCCAGCGCACAAACTCTATGGCAACCTCGCCATGCTTTCGCATCATTTCTTCCAGGTCAGCCTGCTGGATAACGCCGACCACACTGTCGGTGGAAGCAACGGCACTGAAGTTATGCTTTTCATCCCCTAAAGCATTAAGCTCTCCAATTAAGTCACCGTTCTGAAACATAGAAAGGACGAGCTCCTTACCATCCTCAGTCATTTTCGTTCCTTTAATGATTCCTTCACGTACAAAGTAAAGTTTCCCGGCAGCTTCATTATCCATGAAAAGCATTGTTCCTTTTTTGATCTTGCACTCCATCATTAATTCATCCAGCAAACGAAGGGTCTGCTCAGAGAAAATTTCTGTATTTTGAACCGAATTATAATCACTCGGGATATCACGCGTTTTCATATCTTTAACCTCCATCACGTCACCTAACACATCTCTTCATAAGTATAGGAAAAAGATAAGAAATTCAGAATCAGGGAACTTCCCGATTGTGCAGGGGGAAACTCCCCTATATTTCGTTTATACCTATAAGTGTGATAAGTGTCACGGTGAAAAACGGGGCAAAGAGTTACAGTTGAGAAAAGGAAACAGTCAGAAGGAGGAGTCGACTTGGAAATGGTGTTTGATCCTACGGTAAAAACGCGTGAGATTGTTATGAGGTGTCCAAGAGCAGGGACATTGCTCAAACGGTACAAAATTGATTATTGTTGCAGTGGCAGTCGGCCGATCGGGGAGGCTTTACAGGAGAGAAACCTAAATCCAACCCAAATTCTTCATGAACTGAACACATTGTATGTAAAGAACTTTGAAGAGCAGCGCCAGATGACAAAATGGGAGAGACAGAAATTTAAGGTTTTGATTCAGTATATAATCGATGCCCATCATTCGTATTTGTACATGGCGTTGCCGAACCTGCAAACCATCATCACCAAGATTTACAATAAATATGGCAAGTCACATCCTGAATTGTCCAATATTCACTATCTTTTTTCCATTCTCAAGATTGAACTCGAGCAGCATATCATCATGGAAGAAGAACTCATCTTTCCTAAAATCATATCCTACGAAAAGCATCCAACACTCAACACTTTGATTGACATCACTGAATTTGTAGAAGACCTTGAGAGGGAGCATCAGCATATTAGTCAGATTTTAAAAGACTTGAGAGACATCACAAATGATTACCATGCGCCTGAAGACGTATGCGCGACCTACAGATTAGCCTACGTCAAACTGGACGAGCTCGAATCCGACCTGTTTCAGCATCTCCATCTTGAAAACAACATCCTGTTTCCTCGACTTATGAAAGAAATGGAGAAGATGAGATAGAGGTTAAAGCCCACAATCCTAAAAGAATTGGATTATGGGCTTTTGTTTTTGGATTTAAGAAAAGGATTTTCTAGATCATGCTTTATGATAAGATGAGGTTGTGAATTGAGAAGATTATCCAAAAAGAATTTGTACCTATTCAATTACAATGAAAAGAGGTTATACAATGCCAACCTACAACAAGCTAGTACGAGATGGAATACCTGATGTCATAACCAAAACAGGTAAATCATTCAACACATCAATATTGGAAAATGATGATTACATAAAAGAACTGAAGAAAAAATGCTATGAAGAACTTGATGAATATGCTTCTGCAACTAACGATGAAAATGCCATTGAAGAGCTCGCTGACTTGCTTGAACTAATGCATGCTCTTGCAAAAATTCATGGATCCGATATTTCGGAGGTTGAACGTGTCCGCCAGGAAAAAGCAGAAAAGCGCGGAGGGTTTGAAAAACGTATCTTCCTCATGGATGTGGAAGATTAAATGCAAAATATTAAATTTGTAACTGGTAACTTAAGAAAAGAACTTACAGGTTTGATGAATGATGCAAGTTCTATTTATATTCTTACCTCATTTATTATGAAATCAGGAGTCAGCTTGCTGGCTCCGTTTTTAAAAGAAGCAGTGGACAGAGGTGCGGAAGTCAGGATATGTACAGGAGATTATTTATTCGTCACTCAACCGGATGCTCTTGAAATGCTGCTGGAAATTAACCCGAAAATTGAAATACAGCTTTATCGAAGCAATGGGCGTTCTTTTCATCCAAAGGCTTATTTGTTCCAAAATGAGGATGGCGATGGTTCTTTTATTGTAGGTTCGTCCAACTTATCCAATTCTGCTTTAACGAGTGGTGTGGAATGGAACCTGATGATTAATAATGAAGTAGATCAAGAGGTTTACCAGGAAGCTCTTGATGCGTTTATTAAAACTTTTCATCATGAACAAACAATCACTATTAATAAGGAAACTTTAAAAGATTATCGTAATGAATATGAGAACTACCATGAAAGGCATCCAGATTTACTGCGCCAATGGACAAAATCTGAAGAAGAGGTTTTGACATTGCCAATCCTTATTGAGCAACCGGAAATTATTAAGGAATCTCCAGTTGTTTATGGACAGTTAACCCCCCGGCAGGCTCAGAAGGAAGCTCTTGAAATGCTGAGCACTACGCTGGAAGAAGGCTACAGTAAAGCAATGGTGGTTATGGCAACTGGACTGGGAAAAACATATCTTGCTGGATTTTTTGCTCAGGATTTTAAGCGAATTCTTTTTGTTGCTCATCGGGAAGAAATTCTTGGACAGGCAAGAAACTCCTTTCGGAATATAATGCCCGAACGTTCCATGGGTCTTTATTATGGAAAGGAAAAAGAGGGTGAAGCAGATTGTGTTTTTGCTTCCATTTATACGCTTGGTATTCATCGTCATCTTGCCAGTTTTGATCCCAATGATTTTGATTTGATTATTGTGGATGAATTCCATCACGCAGCAGCAGGATCCTATCAAAAAGTCATTAATTATTTCCGGCCAAAGTTTTTGCTTGGTATTACCGCAACACCTGACCGGATGGATGGCAAGGATGTGTACGCCATTTGTGAAGGAAACGTCGCGTATCAGCTTCATTTTATAGAAGCTATTCAAAAGCAGTGGTTGGCACCTTTTCACTATTATGGAGTCTATGATGATACAGACTACTCCCAAATCACATGGCTCGGTACACGCTATGATGAGGAAGAGCTTACATTGATACAATTGCGTGATGAGATGGCAGATAAAGTACTTGAGGCTTGGAGAGCTCATAAGCAAACAAGAACTATTGCCTTTTGTTCCTCTATCCGGCAGGCCAACTTTCTATCGAATTATTTTAATCGTAAGGGATATCGCACAGTTAGCCTTAACTCTAAGACGGTTGGAATTACACGCGGGGAAGCCATTCAGCGGTTAGACATGGGAACCATCGATATTATTTTTACGGTAGACTTATTCAACGAGGGTGTCGACATTCCTTCTGTTGATACACTGCTTTTTGTCCGTCCGACGGAATCACTGACCGTGTTCACTCAACAGGTAGGTCGGGGATTGAGGCTGTTTGCCGGCAAAGATCACTGCGTCATTATTGATTTGATTGGTAACTATCGTAATGCAGATATTAAGCTTCAATTGTTTAATACGGAACCTGCAGAAGTAAAGAACGGAAAGAAAGCCGCTATACCTTCTGTACCTTCTGGCTGTGAATTGAATATTGAATTGGCAGCAGTTAATTTGCTCGATGAACTAAATCGAAAACGTCAGCCTAGGAAGGATAAAATTTTCGGGGATTACATTGAACTAAAGAAAGAACTTGGAAGACGGCCAACTTATTTGGAGCTTCATTTACAAGGTAGATCAAACAGCAGAGAATACAAGCAGGAATTTAAATCTTATGCAGGTTTTCTATATTGGGCGGATGATCTGACAAATGAAGAAAAGAAAGCGTTTGTGGATAACGAAGACTGGCTGGTTGAAGTTGAAAGTACCGGTATGGCGAAAAGCTATAAGATGGTGGTTTTGGACTACATGCTCAGCAGGGGAGCGAACAATTGGCTAAACCCGGTTACACCTAAAGACGTTGCTCCATACTTCCATTATTATTTGACGGAAAAGGAGTATCGAAAACGTATCGACTTCTCGGATAAAGCATCTATACAGCTTTGGGAATTTGATGAACAAAAGGTAGGCAAGCTAATTGCAAATATGCCGATGACCAAGTGGAGTGGGAGTTCTAAGGGGTTGACGGAATTTAAAGAAGGTATCTTTGCAATAAGGATCGATCTTCCAGTGAGCCATAATGAAATAGTTTATGAATGGACACGGCAGATATGTGAATATCGGCTGCACGAGCATTTTGAAAGAAAAGAAGAAAACTTAAAGCTGCTTGTTTAGTAAAGTCATGGCCATGGTACCATGCCTTTATTTAAATAAAAAAACGCAGCATACCGCTGCGTTTTTCCTTTAATGATTTTGTTCTTTGACACCAGCACCCTCAATTTTCTCCACAAACATCAAGAATACATTCCGCTTTTCCTCAAGCTTCTTTAATTGCAGCTTGAGCTCGTTGTATTTTTCTTCGAATGGTTCCTGGTAGGTGGATTTGATGTTTCGGATCATTTCTTCGTTGATGGTGGATTGCAGGACTTGTTTGGTGATTCCGAATTTATAGGAATAGAGCTGAAGTTCTGTTTTTACCTTTTCGTACTCTTCATCAATTTCTCTCTTTTGGCTTTCCATCTCTTCTTTCCATTCAAGCAGAGCATCTTTTACATAGGGCTCCATTGTACTGCCTCCTTATGGCCGTTCCTTTTTCAGCGTTTCTTTTTATGTACTCTATAACATATTTATAATGAGGCGTGTGGTTTGTGGGGGTGAAACGAGGAGATGACCATTTTTTTCCTTCGAAAAGGGTAAGAGAGGTTTCCGTAGAATACATACTGGGTTAGGAATCTTTTAAGCAAAGGGAGGCTTTCGTTATGAAAAACCAAGCAAAGGAAATGTATGACTATCATGCCTGGGCAAACGCAAAGATCTTTGAACGGCTAAAAGAACTTCCAGAGGAATTATACAAAAAAGAAATAAAGCCAAGCATTTTTCCATCTCTTCAAATGGTAATGGTCCATATTTATCTCACGGATTCTCTTTGGCTGGAGATGATGAAAGGCAGAGATATGAAGGAAGTATGGGGTGCTAATGACCAGGTGAGGGTGCAGGCAGAGGCCTGTACACTGGAGGAAATGGAAACGATGTACAGTGAGCTCAGCGAGAAATACAGAGCTTTTATCCAGCAAAACGACATGGAAAAAGTTTTCACGGTTGATAACCCATACGCTGGTCTGCTTGACACCACGCCAACCGAAACCATCTTCCATATCTCCACTCACGGCAACTATCACCGCGGGAATGTAGCCGCAATGCTGCGGCAGGAGGGGCATCCGTCTGTCATGCAGGATTACGGATTATACTTATATGTGAACAGAAGCGGGTTTAAGAGTCCTGTTTAATCAAATCGTTTAGCCCTCTATTTTAGGGGGCTATTTTTATGTATACATCTTTTTCCCTTTAATTGTAAAATGGAGATAGAGAAAAATGGAGGTGCAAGATGGCAGAACAAACAAGTTCACTTCAAATCCAGCCATGGGCTGACGGAGATCTCAACTTGCTGTATAAGTTGAATACGCCAGAGATGACGAAGCATCTTGGCGGACCGGAAAGTGAGGAGTTGTTCCTTGGCCGCCATAAGCGTTATCTCGATCTAGGTGACAGGGGCTGTATGTACACGGTCATCCTGGATAATGGTGAAGCAGCAGGCTCGGTCGGTTATTGGGAAAGTGTCTGGGTGGATGAAACCGTCTATGAAATCGGCTGGAGTGTAGTACTGTCTCATCAGGGGAAGGGGATAGCGAGCCAAGCGGTTGCAGCGGCGATTACACAAGCGAAAGCTGAGAAAAAGCACAAGTTCCTTCACGCCTTTCCTTCGATCGGCAATAGGGCTTCCAATGCCATCTGCCGCAAGCTCGGCTTTATCTTCCTCAATGAATGTCAGTTTGAATATCCTCCCGGCAGCATGATGCAGTGCAACAACTGGCGTCTTAATCTTGAATAGACTGTATAAAAGAGCATCAGCAACGATGCTCTTTTTGTTGTTCTATTAATCATAAGCATAGACCTTTGAATTCCCTCCAGTCCATTTCTTGATATACAACTCCGCTTGTCCATCCGTTCCGTCTACATATTTACTAATATTGTGGTACACGACACAGCCTTTGCTATCAAATCCGATATTAGGGAAGCTAGGCTCATAGCCAGTCGGGTCTTTTTCTTCATAAGAGACCCAGTCATCCGGATTAAAAGGATCTTCCTCCATCAGCCGGTAGCTTCCTTCTTTACTGTTCTTGCTAAGGCAGAATTTAAAGCTTCCTCCGCCGGACTTGAAATTCTTGCTTTGCTTCGTAAAGACATCACTGCCCTGGTAATCCCAGCCTGCATACGCGGTTGTCGGAATAAGCATGGAAAGTACAAAAAACACCAGAATGAAGCCTGATTTCTTTATCACTTTTCACCTCCTCCTATTGAAACATAGGGGTATGAGGTTACGATGATTATTGGTTCGGCTTTTTGTGGTGTTTCATTGGACGAGATAGTTTGGATACGTTCATTGTATAAAAGAGGAAGAAATAAGAAAAGCAACTTAGTGATCAAAAAGAGGATTTGGTAAAAGAATGTCAAAGTTTTGAATAATGAATAGATGGTGGAGGAAGAGTTATGAACAAGCAGATTATTGAATACATACAATCGATGGCCGCTGAAATTCATTTTTCAGGCTCGGTATTTGTAAAGCAGGGGGACCAAATCCTGGCAGATTGTAGTTTTGGACTGGCGAACCGTTCGGAGAAGATGAACAATGTAAGTGATACAAAGTTTGGAATGGCGTCGGGCAGTAAGCTGTTTACGGCTATTGCGATTTGTCAGCTGGCTGAAGAGGGGCGACTGTCCTATTATTCCTTATTGGGAGATTGTTTAAACCAGTCTTTCCCTCACTTTTCTCAGGAAATCACCATCCATCAATTGCTGACTCATACTTCAGGTATTCCTGACTACTTTGATGAAGAAGTTATGGAAGATTACGAGGAACTATGGATCAACAAGCCGATGTATCACGTTCGTGGCCCGAAAGACTTTTTACCGTTGTTTCAAAATGAAAAAATGAAGTACGATCCAGGAAGCAAGTTTCACTACAACAACGCGGGCTATATCTTGCTTGGCTTGATTGTTGAACAGGTTAGCGGAATGGCATTCACCGACTATGTAGAGAAAAATATATTTGAGAGAGTCGTAATGGATGCTGGTTACTTTGAAACGGACAGTCTGCCGTCCAAAGCAGCTTTAGGCTATATCGATCAAAGCGATGGAAGCTGGAAGACGAATATCTTCTCCTTGCCGGCAAAAGGAGGTCCAGATGGCGGGGCCTATATCACGGCATGCGGGATAATTCAGTTATGGGAGGCATTAACGGCAGGGAGGTTATTGGATAAACAGAACGTTCAACAGCTGCTTGCACCCCATATCCGTGTAGATGACTCAACTGCATATGGCTATGGAATCTGGATGAAGACTGAAAAACATTCAGTGACTAAACACCTTTTGATGGGCTACGACCCAGGAGTGAATTTCCGAGCCGCCTTCTATCCGCATCCCTCACTCTGTATTTCTGTTTGCAGTAATCAGTCGGGAGGAGCGTTTGACATGATCAAAGGTATTGAGAGTGAACTAATGAAAGAGCTGACTTCTTAAACAAAGGCTGTTTTCGTATAGATTGATGTTTTTTTAAAAGTGTACAAAAAAGTGAATTCATTGATTAAGAGAGGGGTCTGGTCCGAATTTGTTTCTATGGTAAAAGAACGGGAGAAGATGGAATGAAAGCAAAAACGTTTTATATTATTTTAGGAATACTACTCCTAACGGGGTGTTCTTTATTTGCGACCGGGAAAGAGAATCTCACTTGGTATGATACTTCCTATGGTGCAATCCATAAAGGAGCGAAAGAAGAAGGAATTACGGAAGAAGATATAATGGGAAGAACCGAAATAGCGAGAGATGTATTTATCTTCTACGAGAAGAAGGTTAGCGAGGGAGATGCTATAGGTGTCGTCAACATTGGTAAAAAGAATGGAAAATATACTTGGTATCGGTCTTCTCCTGAGATCCAAATAAAGAACCAGAAAAATAATTCCTCACCCTCTGTTCATTTCAAGGTAGATTCCCTGTCCAAACACAAGTATACGGTTTATCTGGGAAGAGCAAAATCAAACCTTCATGGGATTGATACGGTCAATGGAAATCGAGTTGCGCCTACCATTGATAAAAAGCGTCAGATCTATTACTTCATGGAGCCCATTCGATAGCGAGAACGCAATAAAAAAGGGAAGGTAGAATCCTTGGCAACCATTCCGAAAAGAGCCTAAACAAAAGAGCAGTGCTGTTCCTTGGGGCGGCACTGCTCTTTAATCTAGAGTTTTTCTTTAGCCTTAATAATCTTTAGTATAATGGTATTATTTGGGTTTTGGAGTTGGAAGGAAAGGGAATTAGAAAGTGGGAGTTTTTGGTAATATAGTCCAATACATACAGCCCTATTTCTTTTTTACAATAAAAAGAGAGAAGAAAGGCAGGAGAAGAAAGTAATGAGTCGTGTAAATGTGAAACCGGATGAACTTAAGGCTCTCGCTTCCGATGTGGGCAAATTGGCAGCACAGAGCAATAAAATCAAAGCGAACTTACAATTAAATTATTATTCCATGCAAAGTAATGGCCAAGGGATAAATCTTTCAGCCATCAGTCCGCTGTATAACAGTCTCATTCAACAGATGGAGCATTATGGTACACTTTTACATAGTGCCCAAGATGTTGTAAAGAAAACGGAAACTAAATTTCGTGAGGCGGATCAGCAGTTGTTTAGTGCCGACGGCTTTACTAGTTTTTTGAGCGGTACTTTATTTGCGACAGTGAAACAGGGGGCTAGTTCTCTAAGCAAGGGTATTAAATATGGAAAAGTTACCGCGGCTCTATCAATAAGCCAGTATCTTAAATGGAAATATAATTTTAATGCTGTATTTGACCCAGCTGGGCGAAAAGGAAAAGGAGCTTACACCCTTTCTGCACGAAATAGAAAAGATTTAGTGAAAATAGGCAAAATGTTAAAGCTAAATAAAGACGATGATGCTTTTGTGAAGTTTATTCGAAATGGTTTTAAATTTGAGGATTTAAAAACGTCAAGATCACAAATTAAAAAAGCGAAAGCATCTATTTATAAATTACCGGATTTTGTGGCACATCAAGAATTTAAAATGGATCAATCTAAAATAGGGAATTTTGGGGCGATGAAGACACAAGCTTGGAAAAGCTTTAAATCGTCTTATGCTGATAGTGCAAAAAATCTAAACCCTATGAAGTGGAAAGAAGCATTTAAAGAGGTTGGAAAAGCAGGGAAGACACTCAAAGGTTTAGCGGTCGTAGGATCAGTATTATCCGTTGGGGGTAATATTATTGAATCTCAAAAAGACGGATTTCAGGCTATGGATACCGTAGACGTAGTAACTGATTCAGCCGTGGATATGGGTTCAATTTCGGCTGCAGCTGCAACTGGGGCTGCGTTTGGCTCCTTCATTGCACCACCTGCTGGGACTGTTGCTGGAGCGGTAATCGGGATGGGAGCATCCTATTTAATGAATGAGAAGATATTTGGGGGAGAAAGTGTTGTTAGTGGTACAAAAAAAGCCATAAAAGGAGTAACACATAAACTTGCTTCTGTATTCTGGTAATTAATTGTTGAGTTAGGTGGAGAAATCAATGTGGAATATTAAAGAAGAAAATTTATCTGATTTTAAAATAACTAGTGAAAATCGTCTGAGTCCTGGTAACACTCCAGGATTTATGATTGGAACAGCAGTTTGGTGTTCCCTCATTATATTCTTTTTCATTTTTGGTTTATTTAAGTTTGGATGGGACGCTTATCCTACTAGATTCGAAAAAACAATAGTGCTGTCAGAGTTGGTTTTATACGGTCTGCAAATAATCTTGATTCTGTTTTTTTCTATACCTAAAATGGCATTCAGGTTTCAGAGATTGCAATTAATTGCTATTATTTACTTTGCATTCCAGAGTGCGACAATGGGATTCATGCCAGTAGTTATACATAAAGTTTTTGGTTATCCCACAAATTTACTAACTTTAATTTATGTGGGTTTACTAATTATAGGTGGGGTTATTGTTCATATCCTGTCTACACTTGTAACTTTTCATCAAGCCGAAAAAGGTGCATTTAATGTTGGTGAAAATTCTTCTGGCTTCTTTAATAAGAAAATTATCAAGATAATAATTGGTTCGTTAATTTATGTTGTTTTATTATTACTTTTAATCTTTTCAACAAACTTTTCCAGTCTTTCATTAGGAAATATGTTCTTTTATACGATATTATCTGTTATTTTGTACACGGTTGCTATCTCTTCAGCTGAGTTTCAACTATTGGCCTACTGTAAATTTAAGTTCCCCTCATTTATCATTTCTTGGGATGAACATCGAAAAGAAAATAAAGAGTTACCAAAAAGACCCGTTCGAAAAGCGAATAAAAAGAAAAAGAAACTAAGTTAATGGAACCAGGAGAGGAGCAGTCTTGTTGAAAGTACAATATAAATCTTTATCGCTATTAAACTTAATCAGTATTACTCAAGTGGTAAAAAAAGAGGAATGGCTGCTGCCGGCAATCGCCCTTAGGAGCCAGGTTGTTAACAATGGGGTCTATCCAGTAGGACCGGTTCTTTTCAAAAACAAACCGTTAGAAGATGATCCTGATTCAGGAGAGTTTACCTATTGTGTACCTGTAAATGACCGGGTAGAACTAGAAAAAGGTTCTGCTTATGAATACATTGACGCCTTAGTCATTGAGGAAGCTCTATGCGTTCGTTTTACAGATGAAGACGGCAGCATAGAAGAAGTGTATCAATTGATTCAAGAGACTGCGGAAAAGAATCATATTACACTCGATCCAAGCTTTTATCATGTTTGTTTGAATGTATTTGGAGAAACATGGCTGGATGTCTATGCACCTATTGTAGAAGTAGGTGAGCCCGCCCTATGATAGCTGAAGATCAAAGCATCGCCTACTCCAATGTGGTATCAAAGGAATATTTCTTCCATTACAGTGAGATGGATGACGTAATTAAGGATCTATTATCAGAAATTGCAAAAGCCCATTTAACGATAAAGGGACCCATGTTTTACGCGTTAAAAAATATACCGAAAGATGAAAACATGTATATTGAATTGTTCATGCCCGTTCATGAAGATAAAATTCCTTCCTCTGAATCTCTCACCTTTAGAAGCTATTATTATGTAGATGAGATGCTCATGAAGCGATTTACAGGAAATTATGAAACCCTAACCGAAATTGTTTATGCTGAACTGTTTCAATACATGGTAGATAATAACTTAAATTTATCATCACCGATCTATCATATTTTTGGCGGTGACGAATCACTTCAGTATGTAGACGTAAAGATTTCGGTGTTTAGTGAGGAATAAATAAAAATATAAAAAATTTTATTGAAGTATAAATTCACCCTGATGTTTCCCACCACAAGAGAAATCAGGGTTTTTTATGTACTCTAACCTAAAGGAGGTTTTTTAGATGAAACCACAAATTACGGTTATTACGTTAGGTGTCGATGATTTGGAACGGTCGGTAAAATTCTATCGGGACGGGTTGGGATTTCAGACAGAAGGAATTATCGGAACAGAGTTTGAGCATGGCGCGGTGGCTTTCTTTGACTTGGAATCAGGGGTAAAGCTCGCCATATGGGATCGTAAAGATCTTGCCCATGTGGCTAAGGTTGCTCAAGGCAAACCAAATCCTGCTGAGTTTTCGCTCGGCCACAATGTTGGAAGCAAGGCAGAAGTGGATCAGGTGATGAAAGAGGCAAAAAGAGCAGGTGCTGTGATCACCGACCCGGCGCATGACGCGTTCTGGGGCGGATATTCCGGGCATTTCCAAGACCCTGATGGCCATTTGTGGGAAGTCGCCTGGAATCCGGAGTGGGAGATTGAAGAGTAAGCCATGATCACTTTGATTCGTGATCAGAAACAGATCGTTGTTGATTTTAGCTTCTGGCAGCAATCAAGAAGAGAACGATACAAGCAGCTTATTGAAGATGCAGGCGGGGTATGGAAACTCATTTATTTATCAGTTCATGCTGATGAATTACACAGGCGTTTGAACATAAGAAGCAAGCGTTTTTATGAACGCGGCTTTTTCTATTACGGAAGAAATATTGACTTCTTTTCTGAATGGTTTTGAGGAGCCTGAGGGAAATTCTCACTCGTTTTTTAGGATGAAGCCGTTTGTTCTTCTGAAATAATTATCATTCTTTTCACAATATTTGTGGTATTCTAAAAGTCGAGATTTAATTTACATAAAAGGGAGGATAATCATGAAAAAACTAAGTATTTTCGGTCTGGTAATGATTCTATCATTGTTATTGGCTGCATGTGGCGGAGACAAAGAAGACGCCAAAAACAAAGTGTATAAAGTCGGGGTTGATACAACCTACCCTCCGTTTGAGTATGAAGAAAACGGTAAACAAAAAGGGATCGATATTGATTTGATCACAGAGATTGCTAAGAAAGAAGGCTTTAAAATTAAACTGGAGCCGATGAATTTCAAAGGGATCATTCCTGCCCTGCAGGCGGATGAGCTTGACATTGCCATTGCGGGCATGAGTATTACAGACGAAAGAAAGAAAGTAGTAGATTTCTCTGATCCATACTTCAAGGCAGGACTTACTCTGGTCGTCGCTAAGAACAACAATAACATCACATCCCAAGATGATGTGAAAGGAAAAACAATCGCGGTTAAAAAAGGGACAACCGGTGCCCAGTTTGCTGAAGAACTGGCTAAAAAGAAAAATGCGAAAGTGGTTCAATTCAATGATAGCCCTTCTATGTTCCAGGAAGTTTCCAATGGCAATGCCGACGTATTGATTGAGGATTATCCTGTCGTTGCCTACGCGATTGCACAGAAGGATCTTGGTCTTAAGATTGTCGGCGACCGCCTCAATGGTGACAACTATGGTATTGCCGTATTAAAAGGCGAGAATGAAGATGTATTGAAGAAAATCAACAAAGGCCTTGCGGATTTAAAGAAAAGCGGGAAATACGACGAGATCGTCAAAAAATACTTAAAAGAATAATAGGTTAGTTAAAATACGACGCGCTCACAGCGCGCCGTATTTTTGAAAGGAGAGTTTGTTATGGATGCAATTACAAAAGCGATGCCCTATTTGATAGAAGGGCTTCAAGTTACAGTCTATATTTTTATCGCAGCACTCATTTTAGGGTTAATCATTGGATTAGTCATGGCGCTGCTTCGTCTTTCACCGCTTAAAGCATTGAATTGGATCGCAAAAATTTACATTGATGCCATCCGTGGTACTCCCATTCTGGTGCAATTGTTCTTTATCTATTTTGGGCTTAACTCTTTGGAATGGATTTCCATGGACAAAACAACCGCAGGAATTGTAACTGTCGGCCTTAACGCCGGCGCGTACTTTGCTGAGATTATCCGGGCTGGTATTCAATCCATCGATAAAGGACAAACCGAAGCTGCGCGATCCCTGGGGTTAACAGGGTTACAGAATATGCGGTTTATCGTTTTGCCTCAGGCGGTCAGGAGAATGCTGCCGACGTTTACAAACCAAGCCATCATAAGCTTAAAGGATACCTCCCTATTATCGATTATTGGTATTGCGGATCTGACGCAGCAAGGTGAGGTTGCCACCTCAGCCACCTTTGAGGCTTTTAAAATTTGGTTTGTTGTCGGAATCATTTACTTTATATTAATCTATCTTCTTTCCCTGCTGGCTAACTTCCTCGAGAGGAGATTTGAATTAAGATGAGTATCATTCAAGTGAGCAATTTAAAGAAGTCATTTGGAACGTTAGAGGTTTTAAAAAATATCAATGCAGAAATTCAAGAAAAAGAAGTGGTATGTGTGATTGGTCCTTCAGGGTCAGGGAAAAGTACGTTTCTGCGCTGCCTTAATAAATTGGAGGACATTACAGACGGACAAGTCATCATCAGAGGCCAAGATATTACGGATTCAAAAATTGATATTAATAAAGTCAGACAAGACATCGGAATGGTGTTTCAAAGCTTTAATCTTTTCCCGCACATGACGGTCCTGGAAAATGTAGCACTTGCACCTATTAAAGTGCGTTCCGTTTCGAAGGCGGTTTCAACTGAGAAGGGCCTGGAGCTATTGGCTAAGGTTGGATTGAAAGAAAAAGCAAACAGCTATCCAGGCCAATTATCAGGAGGCCAGAAACAGCGTGTGGCCATTGCGAGGGCGCTTGCCATGAACCCGAAAATCATGCTGTTTGATGAGCCAACGTCAGCTCTTGATCCAGAAATGGTAGGAGAAGTATTAGAAGTTATGAAACAATTAGCTCAAGAAGGGATGACCATGGTCGTTGTGACACACGAAATGGGCTTTGCCCGCGAGGTGGGCGACCGGGTGTTATTTATGGATGGCGGCTATATTGTTGAAGAGAATGTTCCAAGTGAATTATTTGGAAACCCTCAGCACGATAGAACCAAATCCTTTTTAAGCAAAGTATTATAACGATAAAAACAATCAAAAGACCATACCAAGTTAAATTCTTGATATGGTTTTTTTATTTATGCACAATAGTTAAGAGGATTGTTCCTGCCCAAAACATTACTAGATTTCTACATAGACTAATAGAGAGAGTAAGAGATTATCTCTATTCTCGAGTTTAGCTCTAACAGAGGAGTTATTTAACAAAAAGGAGTGTTTGGGTTATGGTTAAAATTTTTCTTGATCCTGGGCATGGTGGGGATGATTCGGGAGCGGTTGGAAATGGGCTGCTGGAGAAAAATCTTACGCTGCAGATTGCGACACGCATCAAGAATATACTAACTGTCGAATACAACAACGTGAATATTAAAATGAGCAGAACGGGTGATGATACCATCTCACTGACAGAGAGAACAGACACAGCCAACAATTGGGATGCTGATTTTTATTTGTCTGTTCACATCAACTCTGGCGGAGGTACGGGTTATGAGGACTATGTTTATCCTGGAACTGGAGCACCAACGACCACTTATCGAACCAATATTCATGATGCCATTACAGACTTAGTCGACTTCACAGATCGCGGTAAGAAGACTGCTGACTTTCATGTGCTTCGGAAATCGAATATGCCGGCAGTCCTCACGGAAAACGGTTTTATCGATACGGCTGCGGACGCTGCAAAACTAAATTCTAGTTCATTTATTAACAGTATTGCACTGGCCCATGTGAAGGGTATCGTAAAAAGCTTTAAACTCACCAAGAAAGCAACAGCCATCTATCATACGGTCATGCCAGGCGATACCGTTTATTCGATCAGTAAGATGTATGGAACCTCGGCAGGAAAAATAAAACAGTGGAACAACCTGGACAGTGACTATACGATTTATGCAGGACAAGGTCTGCGGGTTAAATAGCATAAAAAAGGAACCGCTTTTCAAAGCAGGTTCCTTTTGCATTTCTTATGAATAAATTACTTCCTTCTGAAGCGACTCTTTAAACAGCTCTGTCATTATTGTAATGCCGCTTTCGATCTTCTCAATTGTCGGGTGGCTAAAGTTCAGGCGCAATGCGTTCGTTTTCGGCAGGGTGGCAAAGAACGGTTCGCCTGGTACATATGCAACGCCACGGGAGACAGCTTCCGGCAGAAGGAGAGTTGTGTTAACGTGTTCGTCGAGCTCAAGCCAGAAGAACATGCCGCCTTTTGGTTTGGTTAATTTTAATCCTGGCAGGTTGGCTTCTTTCAGACAGCGGTACATGACGTTCATCCGTTTTTCATATTCTGCAATCAGGCGGTTGATATGGCCGTCCATATCAAACCCTGTACAGAAATGATAGAGTGCCTGCTGTGACAGGGAGTTGGAATGAAGATCATTCGCCTGTTTTGCCTGTGACATCATGCGGACAATTTGAAATGGCCCGGCGACCCAGCCTGTACGAAGTGCCGGTACGGCTGTTTTTGAAAAGGTGCTCGTGTACAGGACACAGGTTCCATCGTCCAGTGCAGCCAGCGGAGCGTAGGTTTCCTCGCGGTTGAACTGAAGATCACCGTACGGATCGTCTTCAAGGACTACAATGTTATGCTTGTGTGCTGCTTGAAGCAGTTGTTTCCTGCGCTCAAGTGACCATACTTTTCCGGCAGGATTGGAGAAGGTAGGAACGACATAGACGCATTTCGGCTTGTATTCTTTGATTTTGTGCGCCAAGTCTTCAGGAATCATGCCATCTTCATCAGATGCGACACCAATCACACGTGCCTCATAGGATTTAAATACCTGTAGCGCTGCGAGATACGTAGGGTCTTCGGTCAGAATGACATCTCCAGGGTTCAGCATAACACGGGAAAACAAGTCGATGACCTGCTGGGACCCGGTTGTCAGCATCACATCTTTTGTAGTGTAGTTTGTAATGCCTTTGCGTGACATCCGTTCAAGGATGACTTCACGAAGCGGCAAATATCCTTCTGTCTCCATGTATTGGAGAGCATGCTTTCCGGATGCAAACACTTTAGCAAATGCCTCTTCAATTCCTTCCAAAGGAAAAAGCTGATCATCTGGCAGGCCTCCGGCAAAAGAAATGACGCCTTCCTGGTTCACGACTTTTAAAATATCTCTCACGGCAGATGATTGTAATGAATAAATGCGATTGGCAAATGAGTACTTCAACACGGACACCTCTGTTTAAAGTTTTAAAGAACATTTTACTCTTTCTGTATTTAATGTCAATGACCTTTCTCGAATTAATTCAAAATTATGTGTGAATTTTCAAATAATTACTATATTTTGACTAATACTTTAAAAAGAGAATGATCTAATCATTCTCTTTTTTTCATTTTTAGGACAGGTTGCTTATGATACATTGGGAGCAGGACAAAGTGAACGGAGGATCAGTCATGAAATTAGTTTCAGCAAAGCCTTTTACCTTTGAAGGCGGCAAGCGGGCCGTCCTGCTACTGCACGGATTTACAGGAAACACGATAGATGTCCGGGAGCTTGGGCGTTACTTAAACGAGAGAGGCTATACATGTCATGGTCCTTTGTATGAAGGACACGGAGATACGCCTGAAATGCTTGTCACTACACGGGCGGAACAGTGGTGGGAATACGTCGTAGAAGGATATCGCTTTTTACAGAAGCAAGGTCATGAAGAAATTGCAGTTGTCGGCCTCTCCCTCGGCGGAGTGTTTGCGCTGAAAACGGCATACACTTTTCCGGTAAAAGCACTTGTCTCCATGTGTGCGCCGGTGAAGCCGAAAAGCGCAGAAGACTTGGGCCGGCACGTCAGTCTTTTTACTCAAAGATATAAAAAGATCTTGGGAATTTCTGCAGAACAGATTGAGGAAGAGTGGACGAGCCTGAGAGGACAATCAATACAGATGGTTGAATCCGTACAGGCAGTGATTGAAGAAGTCGGGGACCAAATCCAGGAGATTACGTGTCCTGCTCTCGTTGTACAATCGGGTAAGGATCATCCCGTCAATCTGGAGAGTGCGGATCTACTTTATAACCGGATTTCGTCTGAACAAAAATCTCTGATCTGGTATGAAAACTCTCCGCACCTTGTGACGAGGGGACCTGAGAAAGAAAAGCTGCACGAAGACGTATATCGCTTTTTAGAAGAATTGGATTGGGAAGATGCATAAACATTTTTAGACGCAAAAAAGAGTAGGATGCTGGCATGTGAAATGCTGGCTTTTTTTAATTGCCAAGTTTTCCTTACATTTATTAGAATTATCTGAAAATAGTAAATAAAAACAAAAACTTAAACGAATTTCTTTTATATTCGAAACTTCTAAAAAAGGAAGGAGAAAAAGATGAAGAAGAATGCAGAGTACATAGGTAGAATTTTAGCTTCATTGTCACTGGCCGTGATGTTTGCTTTTGGATTTTCACATCCAGTGGAGAAGGCCAGTGCAGCCACGCCACCACCGTCAGCCACGAGTTTTTATATGGATACCGTTGACACGGTTACCCTATATGATATGGGGTACCAAAAAGGGCAGGAAGATTACAGAAAGTCTGGAGCCCAGAACAGCATGGTTATTCTTGATTTTGGCGGACAGCCTTCCCCTGCAAGTTTGTCCCTGTTTGGAATGCCAGACGCCACTCTTAATCAAGTAGCGGCAGCTGTAGAAGCATATTCACGTGGTTACTGGAAAGGAACAGCAAGCGATTCGCAATCAATGGTTCATGTCATTGTCGGTACGAATAACTCCTATACTGTCACTTATGAGGGCGCACAGAACTTTGCCAATATGATCGATAATATTAACAGTCATAATTTATCTCATTCTTATTCTGATCAGGTCGAAGTTGATGGCGGAAATGATATGGAACCGGGATATGATCCTGCGACAACCACAAAAGAATGGGTTAAAGGATATGATTCTGTAAACAGCTATTCGCTTTACAATTATGGCAGCGCGGACGGCTGCTATCATACCAATCTTAACACCGGAACGACCAATTATTCTTGCAATAACGGCTGGACATATAAAGATATTCAGTATATTTCCTGGGGAGCTTCCCCTTCATGGCCTCTGCCTGAAATTTATGATAACAGCGGTGATATGGCAGTACAGTGGCAAAATATTGCGAAGTACTCATCCGTAACCTCTTCCAGCCAAATGAAATTTAGTGCTTCTTTGACTCAGGCTGGAGCTTGTGCGGATACAGGCTGTCACTGGGAACTCGACAACACACCAACAGAAGGCTGGAATCAGCTGTACAACGAACTAAGCAGTGATACGAAGACTGCAGCAGCTACGAAATATCCCATTCAATCGACGGATATCCGGTGGCATTGATTTTTATGATAAAGGAGTGTAGAAAAAATGAGAAAACTAGTAACTGCACTAATTACATTATCCGTTCTGTTTGGTGCGGGATTAACCTATTATAACGTGTCTGCTTCCGGCACATATGATGATCTTCCAAAAGAAAAGAAAGAAATTATGGAACGAAAAGCCATAGACAAGGAAAAAGCTAGGAAAGACAATATTTCTAAGAAAGATGGAGTGAACGGACCGCTAGTTGTTCAGCACGACCGTGCTGTGACTGCTCAAATCCTGAGTCATGTGGAAGACCCGGTAAACGATCAGACAACTAATTTCACAAATGGCTGGGTCAGCCCGATCAAGGACAATGAAATGAAAGGCAAAAATGTGACCGTGGAAGCAGGGTCAGGGAAAAAAGATTCCTTGCAGGGAATGATGATTGTGAAAACAGAAGACAACAATCGAAAATTTATACAAGAGAAGAAGTACAAGACCCCAAGCAAGCATGGACCTGTTAAAATTACTGCTGTTGACGGTTTTGACTTAACTCTCCAAGCGGAAGACGGAAAGAAATGGGTGTTTAACGTACCAACTGGAGCATTTAAAGATTTATAACAGAAACGTGAGAGGGCTCCTGATGAAAAATCTGGAGCTGTTTTTAAAACCGATTAGTTTATATTGGAGGGTGAAAAATGGATGATGTACTAAAAGAACTCATTTATGAGTTGGAAACTAGATTACTGCAATCTGAAGTGCGCCAATCCAAAAAAGAACTGGATGTATTGCTGGCAGATGATTTTCTGGAGTTCACGAGCTCAGGACGAAGGATCAGCAAACAGGATTGTTTTGATGGCTTGGGCGTGCCGATCATGACGGTCTCTCACTTTGAAATTCAGCTGCTTTCGGATAAAGTGGTTCAGGCGATCTACGAATTGAATGATGAAACCAATAACCTAAAAAGCCTGAGAAGTTCCTTATGGAGAGAAAACAACGGGGTTTGGCAGATGTTTTTCCACCAGGGAACGTTGAAGTAGGGATAGTTTCTGACGTGTGGAGTTGTCTGATTTTTCAGTAAGGATCAATTATCTGGAGTTTCGCTCAATTAATTAGAGTTAGGCTCAATTATCGAAAGTTGAGCACAATTAATCTCCCTTTACGCTCAATTCCATTTACCCAGGCAGGAATCCTTACTCTGAGAAGGGAATTCAATGGTAGACAGCACGGGATTGGAGGGGAAGAAACTTTGATCTGGTTTTTTCGGGTAGTCGTCTGGCTGATTTTTATCGGAATTGGAGCTTATCTTATTTTTTATTGGAGAGATGAAGATAAAGCTGAAAAGAAATTGGATGCGATCCGCAAATTGTGGTACGTCATTTACATATTCGGTGCCTTGATCTATTGGACAGGAAAGCCGCACAGCATCTTTGCAAATTGGACCAACTATCTGGTCGTTCTCGTGGTGTTTATCCTCATTGATGCCTTTATCTTCCTGAGTTTGTACTTGAAAAAAATCGGGAATAATGAACTAGCAAGAATCACACGATCTGTAGAGAACAACCAGATGCTTTTGGATGATCTGCGTGCGAAAGTAAATAATGCCCTATATATCTTGAAAACGGAAGGGATCACGGCGTATTATGGAAGTAAGGAAAACTATCTATATGGACTGAAGCTCGTTCTTCAGGCTTATGTAGAGAAGGAAGGCCATAGCTTTACGATCCTGCCTTTCGATACACCGCAAGAGAAGAACGAAGCACTGGCTGCGTATACGAATGCAAGTCTTATTCAATCTACGCTATCAAGAGCTGAAGCTTACTATAACCAGGAAGACAACTTTGCGTTTTATCCTTTTAATATTGAAGATGAAATTTATGTAATCAAGATTTCATCCTCTGTAAAAGTAAGTGATGTCGATGGTTCTTTGATCGGAATCTTATTGGCCACTTACGATATCCTTGTACAAGCTTTGGAAAGGAGTGATGATGTATGACGAGTGGACTCGATCTTATGGGGAGCCAGCCGGTAACCATGAAGAACAGTGAACGAAAAGGGATCACGTTCAAGCCGAGAATTCAGTTTCCAAAAGTCGGCATCAGCCATCACACCATGCAGGTCATGGAAGAGAATGAGCGGATCATTCAAAAAGGAAACAGACGGGGAACATTCAAACGAAAATAAGACCTTAAAGGCAGTGGATCATTCTGCTGCCTTTTTTTGTATGATTGACACCTTGCTGCATATACTAAAGCAAACATTTCCGTGAAGCTGGAGGGAAGTTTGTGAAGAGCAGACGGTTTGTCTCCCGGATCCAAGGCCCGAAGCCGACCTTGTCCCATTTTGAAAAAGCGCTGAAGGAAGAAAATCATTCTATCCTGACTTTATTAAACAGTTTGAAGAAAAAACGCTGGACGTTCTTTGCCGGCAAATAATACATTAAATGGAGAGGGAGCAGAACCCTTTCTTTTTTTATGGACAATTGTTGTCGGGAGGTCTTAAATGTTCAAAATACATCTTCATTCGGATACCCTTATCATCGTAGTTCACGAAATTTACGGATTGAATCAGCACATGAAAAAGGTTTGTAAGTTCTTATCTCAGCAGGAATTTGATGTCATTTGCCCGAATGTATTGGGACGGGAAACGCCTTTTGATTATTATGAGGAAAGTCTTGCTTATGAGCATTTCATGAAGAACGTAGGATTTGAGAAAACCTCCGAAAAGGTCAAAAAATTAGTAAAGGAAAATAAACCGAACTATAAAAAAATCTTTATCACAGGATTTAGTGTGGGGGCTACTGTCGCCTGGATATGCAGTAAGGAAGCAGGAGTGGACGGTATTATTGGGTACTACGGTTCGCGCATTCGAAACTATACAGAGGTCTCCCCTCAGTGCCCTGTCCTGCTGTTTTTTCCGGAAGAGGAGAAATCCTTTGCTGTGGACGAGCTGATCACGGTGCTTCAGAAAAAGGATGTTGAAGTTTACAAATTTGCCGGAAAGCACGGATTTAGCGATCCTCACACGGCAAATTATAACGAAGAATCAGCAAACCAAGCCTTTCATCATCTGAAGAATTTTTTAGAAAGGAGCGATTATGTTGGCTCAAAATCTTGAAAGTGATTTTCCGCCCAAATTAGCAAAACCGGCACAGCGTGCACTGGCCGGTGCAGGATTTACCAGACTTGAGCAGCTTGTCCATCTTAATGAAGCTGAACTATCAAAACTTCATGGGATGGGTCCGAAGGCCATGGAACAGCTTCGTACGGCACTTGAGGAAAAAGGACTCTCGTTTGCTAAAAAATAATGGAGATACAATTAGCAACAGTTAAAGATGTTCCATCCATGGTCAAGGTTCTAAATGCCGTTACCCTCGACTTGCTGAAGAAAGGAATCAACCAGTGGCCGTATCCATGGGATCTTTTTGTTGTTAAACAGGCAGTCGAGCGGGATGAGGGTTATGTTGTAAGGCTGGATGCTCAGATCATCGGAGCTTTCTACATCTATTCAGTAAGCAAACTTAGTGATCTACCCATCGAACCGCAGAGCCTTTACATCTCAAGAATCGCTATCCTGCCCGAGTAACAAGGTAGAAACATAGGCTTCCAAATCATCCGTTTTGCTTGCTCTTTAACACAGAAACAAAACAAAACGCTGTATTTGGACTGCTGGGCAGGAAATGAAAAGCTGAAAGGTTTCTACCGTGTTCAGGGTTTAGACTATGTCGGCGATTTCCCGGAGGAGGATTATTTCATCAGTATTTTTAAATTCTCAGGACACGTAAGAAAGTAATGTTCCTCCCGCCACCCCAATGGCCATAACCGACCATGGCGGCAGCTTCCAATTCATAAGCAAACTGAAAAGCAATGCGGCAAAAGCGAAGTCGACGGGGGCCAGGATAGAGCTCGTCCAAATTGGCTGATAAAAAGCTGAGATCAAAATACCCACCACTGCAGCGTTCACACCCATGAGAGCTCCTTTTACTTTGGGGTTGCGGCGCAATGCATTCCAAAAAGGAAGCGTGCCAAAAACGAGCAGGAAGGCGGGCAGGAAGATCGCGAAGGCTGCAAGCAGTCCTCCTGTCCAGCCCTTAATTACAGCACCAAGGTAGGACGCTTTACAATTGCGTAATATAAATTCATCATATCGTTACAAGAGATTTATCGTTCCTTCATACTCATTTACTACAATGAAGGTACAACAGAGAAAAGGGGAGTGGAAGGATTGAAAAAGAAAACAATAGCAGCTGCAACACTTTCATTAGCACTCATCACATCATTTGGGGTAAATCAAATTGCGGATGCGAAAGAAGAGAAAAGTGCATCTCCTAAAAAGGCGAAAAATGTCATTATGTTTGTTGGAGACGGTATGGGAGCTTCTCACAGGGAAGCGATTCGTTTAGCTGCTCAAGGCCTTAACGGCGAGCTTGCTATGAATAAAATGCCGTATACAGGAAATGTTCACACACATTCTACTTCGGTCGTAACCGACTCTGCTGCAGCAGGAACGGCTATGGCAACAGGAGTTAAATCATATAATGGAGCAATTGGAGTAGATGAAAATAAGAAACCAGTAAAATCAGTGCTGGAAATGGCCAGTGAGGCTGGGAAGTCAACAGGCCTTGTCACAACAAGCCAGATTACGGACGCCACACCTGCTTCGTTGGGTGCACATGTGGCCGATCGTAAAAAGCAAAGCGATATCGCGAAACAGTACCTTGAAAACAGTAAAGTCGACGTTCTGCTTGGCGGCGGTGAAGACTATTGGTACCCTAAAGGCGAAGAAGGAAAATATCAGGATCACCCAGCAAAAGATAAAAAAGAAGCAAGCCAAGGCACTCAAGGGAACCTGGTGAAAAAAGCTCAAAAGCTTGGGTATAACTATGTAACCAATAAAGATGAGCTTCAAAAAGCAAAGAACGGCAAATTGCTTGGCCTTTTCGCGAACGAAGAAATGTTCGAACAAAATCCTGAAGGTGAAGGCGACCTTTATGATCCGGTCGTACCATTGCCTGACATGACTCAAAAAGCAATTGATACGTTGTCTCAAAATAAAAAAGGATTTTTCCTCATGGTTGAAGAGGAAGGAACCGATGAAATGTCTCACGAAAACAATGGTAAACTCATGATGAAAGCCGGCAAGCAGCTGGACAAATCTGTACAAGTTGCGAAGGACTATGCGAAAAAACATCCTGACACTCTTGTTCTTGTAGCAGCTGACCATGAATGTGGCGGGCTTTCCATCGAAGAAGTAAACCCTAAAGACGAGAGCGGTGACGATGTTTCGAAAGAGGACGGGCCATATACACCTGCTCACTCTAAAGAAAAGTTTGCACTTGACTGGACGACTAATGAACATGGCGGTCAATCTGTTCCATTAACAGCACAAGGACCTGGAGCAGAGAAACTGGAAGGAACGTATGAGAACACGAATATCTTTAAGGCGATGAGAGACGCAATGGGCCTTAAAAAATAATAGTAGCAACATCCGAAACGCTCAGTGATTTCTTCTGAGCGTTTTTTATTTGTCATGTTTTGCCGAATAGGGACAGTTTGATGGCCCCTTGAAAGAAAATCGATCAAATTTAAAGAAGGCCAGACGCCCGATAGGAAAACACCAGAAGGAGGAGTAAATCGGGATTCTCTGGTGTTTTTTTGTTTCTAGGTCTTTATGTACAATTTTTTTAAAGGGCTTGCAAGGGACAAGAAATCGGGTATAGAGTGGTATTGTTGTATTTTTTCAAATTTTTGTAAGGAGGCTAAAGTGTATGAGCATGAAAAAATCGTTGATCTGTTTCTCGGCAGCAGGATTTCTTGCACTACAAGCTTTACTCCCAACTGCAGCGAGCGCATCGTCCGGTGTAAAATCAGAAAATGCGAATGTGGCTGATCCTTATCCCGGCCACGTCATTAAATACGGGGATCGTGGTTCTGATGTCAGGAAAGTACAAACACAACTAATCAAAAATAGAATCCCGATTACGGTTGATGGAATCTTTGGAGAGGTGACGCTTCAGAAAGTGAAGCAGTTTCAATACTATCGCTATCTTAAGACAGATGGGATAGTGGGTCCTTCCACATGGAATGCTCTCTATCACACGCCAGTCCCCTATCCGGGGCACGCCATTAAGAAAGGTGACCGAGGAATGGATGTGACGTGGATTCAGGCACGTTTAAACGATGCGGGCGGTTCTATTAAAATTGATGGCATCTTTGGATCGAAAACAGAAGCGAAAGTTAAGGAATTTCAACAAAAACATCACCTTGCAGTCGACGGTATCGTTGGCCGGGAATCATGGGAAGTGTTGTTTAATTACGAGGAGTAGAAGATAAAAAAAAGAGGCATCAGGAGAACGTATCCTGATGTCTTTTTTTGGTGGGGAAATCATAGCCTCAATGTAGGGAGGAAGGGATTGCGGATGTTCTGGCGAAGAAATAAACCAGGATATGAATACCCTTTGAGGAGAATGAATGATGACAGTGACCGTTAAAGAATTACCGGAATATGAAGTTGCGTATGTCAGACGAGTCGGGTCTTACTTTGAGCCGCCAGAGCATTGGGGTCAATTGTTTCAGTGGGCGTTCGGCAATGAGCTTTTTCCTCCGCAGCAGCAGTTTATCGGAATCTCGCTTGATAATCCCGAGCTGGTAGAAGATCAAGAATGCCGTCATGATGCCTGTGTGACGATTCCAAAAGATTTTCAAAAAGAAGAGCATCCTGATGTTTCATTTAAGAAATTGGATGCCGGAGCATATGCCGTGTACTCCTTTTATGACACACCGGATAAACTGAATCAGGCTTATCAGTTTATGTTTGCAGTGTGGCTGCCTGCCAGTGAGTATGAGCCGGATTTTTCACGTCATAATTTAGAGTTTAACCTGAATAATCCTGCAGAGGATCCGGAAGGGAGATGCAAGGTCGATTTGTTTGTTCCCATCAAAAAATGCGGGTGAGGAAGGTGGAGCATGAAGCTTAACCATTTGAATCTATGTGTGAATGATTTAGCAGAAGCACAGCATTTTTTTGAACACTTCTTAGGATTTCAAACAAAAGTGCAAAAGAGCGATGTGAGTACGGTTATGGATGATGGTGAGGGATTTCTGCTGGTATTGACCAGTATGGGAGAAGAGCCTCCAAAGTATCCGAATGGTTTTCACGTTGGCTTTTATGTAGAAACGAGCGAAAAAGTGGATGAAATGTATGAACAGCTAAAAGCTGCAAAGGTTTCTGTTGGCAATCGGCAATCATCCGAGAGTGATCCGTGGTGGGTATACGTTTTATTTTCATGCGCTGAACGACATTATGTTTGAGGTGACGTGCTCTCAGTAGCTGCAGCAGAAAAGGAGTGGTAGCTTGTATATTCCCAAGCCCTTTGAAATAAACGATGGAGAAATGATGTTTGATGTTATCGAACAGTATAGTTTTGCCACGGTCATTTCTCAGCATGAAGGTGTTCCTTTTGCCACACATCTTCCCTTGGTGCTAGACCGTGAGAAACGTATGCTTTATGGCCATTTTGCCCGGCCGAATCATCAGTGGAAAGATATTGAACAGCAGAAGGTCCTTGTTATCTTTCAAGGACCTCATTGCTATGTTTCTCCTTCCTGGTATGAGACCCGGGAAGCGGTGCCGACCTGGAATTATGTAACCGTCCATGTGTATGGGGAAATCCAGGTTATACAGGATGAGCAAGAGATGGCTGAAACCCTCTTTAGCATGGTGAAGCAATATGAGGATCCTGAGAGTTCTTATGATGTTAACGATTTGGACCCACATTACATATCAGGGATGCAGAAAGGGATTGTCGGATTTAAGCTTGCCGTTACGAGTATGGAGGGAAAAGCAAAATTGAGTCAAAACCATCCATTAAAACGGCAGCAAATGGTGATGGAGAAACTGAGTAAGCAGCCTGGTGAAAACGAGAGACGGATTGCTGAGCTGATGAAAGAAAATCTCAAACAAGCTTCAATAAATCGGCAAGAATAAAAGGCGGGGAAGCTCTGTGTTCTTTCAAAATGGAAAGCTAAGCGTACGGCAGCTCGCTTATGAAGATCGGTTCGTATTGGCTAAGTGGCTTTCAGATCCATCTGTCCTGGAATTTTATGAAGGCAGGGACCGCCCTCACGATGTCTATAAAGTGATACAGAAGTTTTTTAAAAAAGAAGACGAGACGGTTGGCTGTATTGTTGAGTACGATGGAATAGACATTGGATACATTCAATTTTATAAACTGGATGTTGAAGCAAAACATGCATACGGATACCGTGATGAAACGGTATATGGGATGGATCAGTTCCTCGGGGAAGCTCGTTATCGTGATAGAGGGATTGGGACAGACTTGGTGGCAGGGATGCTGGAGTACCTAGTAAACGATAAGCAGGCTCAGGTCATTATTATGGATCCGCAAACCTGGAATAAACGGGCCATTCGGTGCTATGAGAAATGCGGATTTAAAAAAGTAAAAGTACTGGCTGAACATGAGTGGCATGAAGGAAAGTACAGGGATTGCTGGCTCATTGAGTTCCGGCCGGATAAGGAGGAAGTATCATGAAGACGCTGTTTCGTTACAACTGGCAAGTCAGGGAGGATTGGTACAAATGGTGTGAGGGTGTTCCTGAAGCTGAACTACTAAAAGTTCGTACAGGCAGTGTGGGAGGCATCTTACATACGCTCTTTCATATCATCGATGTCGAGTGGAGCTGGATTCGTGGATTACAGGAAAAACCTGATTTTCAGGAGACTTTTGATGGATATCAATCCCTTGAAAAAGTCAGAAAACTGGACGCCGAGTTTAAGCCTGAAGTGGAAAATTTTGTTCTTGCCTGGAAAGACAGTATGGAAGAACGAATTTTGCATGATACCCGACCTGATGGAAGGAAAGTGACATTCACCCATGGAGAAATCATGCGCCATGTGATCGCCCACGAAATCCATCACATCGGACAATTGTCGGTTTGGGCGAGGGAGATCGGAACGAAACCAGTAACTGCTAACCTGATTGATCGGGGACTGAACATAACAATTCAATAGGTAACATGGAAGAGCTGTTTTCACAACAGCTCTTTTTTATGTTGACACTTTCAAAAGTACATTTATCTTTCCAAAGTATGATTACGAACCGCTTTAAAAGTTTTTGACACATATATTAGTTATTGCTAATATCATATTAATATATATTAGTTTACTCTAATGTATGAATGGGGGCTATTGGTATGCAATTGATCGAAATTGATACAAAGGTAAAATTTCTACGTGGTTTTGCTGATAAAACACGAATTCAAATATTAGAGGCGTTAATGGATGAAGAAAAAACTGTATCTCAAATCGTAGAAGCGATCAACGGAAATCAATCCAACATATCACAACATCTCGCCTGTCTTAAAGGTTGTGGCATTATTGTAGGAAGACAGGAAGGAAGATATTGTTATTATCGTATCCGCAATCAGCAGGTCCGTGAACTGCTTAACATGTTTAACGTTGTTCTTGCCGACGTTCAAAATGATGTCGCTTGTTGTGACAGTCATATAGATTAGGAGTGATTCTTATGTCAAACCAATGCTCCGGCTCTGATAAAAAGCCACAAACGAAAAAGGATAGCTGCTGTTCAGGTGGGGAAGCCACAGAAGCAATAGCCAAGGAGAAAACAACCAGCTGTTGTTCTTCTGAGCCACAAATAAAAGAAACGAGTATTGTACCTTCCCTTGATAGTGAAAAAATGGAGTTTAGAGTCCAGGGAATGGATTGTCCTGCTTGTGCAAAAACCATTGAAAAAGGGATTCGCACACTAACGGATATAAAAGAAGTCCATGTTAATTACAGTACTGCGAAAATGCAAGTCGTTGCACACAATCTCTCAGCCTTTGATCCCATCGAAGGCCAAATTAAGAAGCTCGGCTATACTGTGGAGCCGATTAATGAGAAAAGAAAACTTAAGACCTACACGGTAGAAGGAATGGATTGCGGTAGTTGTGCTAAAAGTATCGAAAATCATTTAAACCTCCACTCTTCTGTTCAAAGCGTAAATGTTAATTTTTCGACGGGGAAAATGAAAATTGAACATACAAATAGTCCAGAAGAAATCGTTTCAGAAGTTTCTAAGATTGGGTTTAAAGCTACGTTAGATACTAGCCGTACAGCAAGTCAGCCTGTCCAAAAGAAGAATGAAAATGGTTTGCTCATTGGTTCAGGCCTGTTGATTGCACTTGGTTTTGCTGGTTCCTTTACAGGTGTATCCACATTGATGTCCTCGATCCTCTATGCTGTTGCCATGATTCTGAGTGGATATAAACCTGTGAAAAGTGCTTACTATTCGTTAAGAAGCCGTTCTTTAGACATGAATGTATTAATGTCAGCGGCAGCAATTGGGGCAGCTTTTATTGGTGAGTGGCTGGAAGGTGCCACTGTGGTTTGGTTATTTGCATTGGGCAACGTATTGCAGAATAAGTCCATTGAACAAACAAGAAATTCGATTCGCAATCTTATGGATCTAGCTCCTCCAGAAGCCTGGGTTCAAGCCGGCTTAGATGTTGTTAAAAAAACCGTAGAGGATATCTCGATTGGTGATGTCATTATTGTTAAACCAGGTGACAAGATTCCTTTGGATGGAGAGGTATTTAAAGGGGAATCCAGTGTTAATCAAGCACCGATTACAGGTGAATCCATCCCTGTTGATAAGCAATCAGGAGACAACGTGTATGCAGGAACCATTAATGAACACGGAACGCTTGAAATCAAGGTAACAAAGCTAGTCGAAGATACGACTATTTCCAAAATCATTCACTTGGTGGAAGAAGCTCAGGAGCAAAAAGCACCCACTGAAGCCTTTATTGATAAATTCGCAGCCATCTATACGCCGATTGTATTTGGATTGGCATTACTTATCATGGTCCTTCCGCCATTATTAACATTAGGAACGTGGGGTGATTGGTTTTATAAAGGGCTTGAATTATTGGTGATTGCTTGTCCATGTGCACTGGTGATCTCTACTCCAGTGGCCATTGTGTCAGCCATCGGGAATGCTGCAAAGAATGGAATCTTAATCAAAGGTGGGACCTTCTTAGAAAAAGCGGGTGCCATCACAGCTATCGCGTTTGATAAAACAGGAACCTTAACTGAGGGTAAACCAAAAGTATCAAAAGTTGAAGTGCTGGAAGGTACAGAAGAAGAACTGTTATCCATCGCCTTCACATTAGAGAATTATTCCACTCATCCAATTGCTAAAGCCATTGTGGATTACGCGAAGTCCCAAGGAATTTCTTCTAAAGAAGGAGAGTTATATAAAAGCATTGTTGGGAAAGGCGTCCAAGCCGCGATTGATGGAGTGAATTATTACGCAGGAAACCTAACTCTATTTAAAGAAATGACGGTCTCACTGGATCAGCTTAACCAAAATGTACTGGAGCTGCAGAACCAAGGGAAAACGATTGTGATCATTGGTACGGAACAAAAGATCATTGGTTTGATTGCCGTGTCGGATACCATCCGAGAATCTACCATCTCTTCGTTAAAAGCATTAAAAGAAAGAGGAATACGCGAGACCGTCATGTTAACGGGGGATAACGAAGGTACCGCTAAAATGATTGCCTCTGAAGCAAATGTGAGTCGTTACTTTGCTGAATTATTGCCAGAAGATAAAGTAACCGCAATCAAGAAGCTGCAAAGCGAAGGGTACAAGGTAGCCATGGTCGGTGATGGAATTAATGATGCCCCTGCACTGGCCGCCGCTGATCTAGGAATTGCGATGGGTGGAGCGGGAACGGATACTGCCATGGAGACCGCGGACATTGTTTTAATGGCTGATAATCTTGATAAGCTGCCTCATACCATGAAATTGAGTAAAAATGCGTTATCCATCATCAAGCAAAACATTTGGTTTTCCATCATCATAAAGGCTATTGCATTAGGATTGATATTCCCTGGCTGGCTTACGCTCTGGATGGCGGTATTAAGTGATACAGGGGCAGCATTAATCGTTATTTTAAATGCTTTAAGGCTATTAAAGGATAAAGAATGAAATATATCAAGATGACATAATTAAAACCATTGAGACGATCTCTCAATGGTTTTTCTTTATATGGTAGGGGTAGGTGTTGGTTTTGCATAACCCTTCTCATATGTTTTATCGATGTTCTCTCTAATTTCCTTTACTGATTTTCCTTTGCTGTAATCCATTACTGATTGTGCAGCGATTTCCAGACATACCCCACATTTTGTTCCGTGATCATCCCAAACTATTGCACCATTCTTTTTATTTTCATGGACGAAGCAATCGTAATTATTTTTATGGTTTGCTTCTTCTCCACAGCCGCAGTAACAAGGAATCTTCTCGAGGAGTTCTTTATGTTTAGCAGCAGCCTGATAAATTACCTGTATCTCTTTTGGCTGTTTCATCAAAAAAGAAGGCAAAGATTCAACTTTTCCTGTTTCCTCTCTAATATCGGAGGTTTCATGAGATTGAGATTGTTCATGCTCTTGATGATTTTCTTCCCTTTTTTGAGGTTCTTTATTGGAACAGGCAATTAGAAAAGATAAGGAGAGTAGGACGGCAAGTGATTTAATTTTCATTACAATTCCCCTCTATAATAGATTAGATTACTCTGTCATTTTAAATGAAAAAAGGCGGCTGCACATAGCTGTTCACAATAAATACATAAATGAAAACAACTCCATCCTGTGAAATTATGGTGCATTCTATTTATCTCAACAATAAAAGCTGCCTTCATTTTTTTTATAAAGTGAGGACATATGTCCTTTCCCTCATGCGTGGCTTTCCCTGATAATGAAAAATGTAAATTAAACAGGGGAGAGATTCGATGAAAGGAATACTTTTTGCGTTGTTCGGAGGTATCTTCATTTCCCTTCAAGGTGTGGCCAATTCCCGGATCGGCCAGGATATTGGCACATGGCAAGCGGCCACAGTTACCCAGATGACAGGATTTATTTTAGCGATGATCCTCATGATTTTCTTCAGAGATCGTACTTGGCAAAAATTCAAACTTGTGAAACCGCTGTATTTGTTTGGGGGAACGTTTGCTGCTGTCGTGATCTTCAGTAATGTAACAGCCATCCATAAGGTAGGTGTGACCCTGACCATCTCTGCTCTCTTGATCGCTCAGTTAAGCGTTGCTTTTTTAACAGACAGCTACGGCTGGTTTGGAACGGCGAAACAGAGAATGAGGATGCCGCAGTTCATCGGAATTGGTATGATGATTACAGGTGTGCTGATTTTAAGCATGTGATAATCGCCTGATGGAGGTTTCGCTATGAAAAAAATCAATGATCGAGAGCTGCTTGAATTATATTTAAGTGATCATCATATAGAATCTATATTTCATTCGCAATTGATGCCGTATTTGAAGTTATATCATTTCAAGCCGGGTGAGCTCATCTGTTCACAGGGAGAACCCGCACAGTATATTTATGTACTGGTGAAGGGGAAGGTAAAAGTGTACACCACCTCACCAGAAGGCAAAACACTCATTCTTTCGTTTAAAACACCGCTTGAAGTGATCGGGGACATTGAATATGTACGGGGTACAGATACGGTGAATACAGTGGAGGCTGTATCTCCTGTCACGATGATCGGTATTCATCATCGCTGGCTGAAAAAATACGCTTGTGATGATTCAGCGTTCCTGAATTTTTTATTGAAAATCATTACGGAAAAATTCTATGTGAAATCCAATTCTTTACGCTTTAATCTGCTCTATCCGGTGGAAGTTCGTCTGGCGAGTTATCTCTTGTCGGTCTCGTTTGATGAATCGGATTCCTTATTAACGGGGCAGCACAGTACCCGAAGCTTGAAAGATGCTGCGAATTTAATCGGAACGAGCTACAGGCATCTGAACCGGGTCATCCAGCAATTTTGTGCAGAAGGATTGGTTGAAAGGAACAGCGGAGGAATTCTTGTAAAAGATCGGGAAGGCTTGCGGGCATTGGCCAATGACAATATCTATGAATAAGGAGTAGAAGAGTTATGCTTTTAGGGATCATTTTTGCGCTGATTGCAGGAGCGCTCGTCGGCCTGCAAAACATTTTCAATAGTAAGGTCAATGAACATGCGGGATCCTGGGCAACGAATGTCCTGGTTTTGGGTCTGGGATTCATTGCATCACTGACGCTTGGTTTAATCTTTGAAGGGAAACAATTATTCCATCTGCACCATATGCAAACGTGGTATTGGTTCAGCGGTGTGATTGGAGTAGGAGTGGTGACCTGTGTGGTGCAAGGGGTCAAACGGCTCCGGCCAACGATTGCTATCTCCATTGTCCTGGCATCACAGCTTGGATTTGCCCTGTTTTTGGACTCGGTGGGCGCCTTAGGCTTGAAACCGGTGCCTTTTACCTTTAAAGAGCTGATTGGAGTGCTGATCATCATCGGAGGCATCATTGTTTTTAAATTCAGCGGTGAGCAAGAGACTCAGCAATCGCAGAAAGCCTCATGAAAACTTACAAAACACTGTTATTTGATGTTGATGATACGCTGTTGGACTTCGGTGCGGCAGAGAGCACAGCCCTTCGCATGTTGTGTGAAGAGCAGCTGATTACATTTACCTCAGAACTGGAGACCCTTTATAAGAAAATAAACCAGGGGCTTTGGCAAGCTTTTGAAGAAGGGGAAATCGAAAGGGCAGAGGTTCTCAACACCCGTTTTTCTCTTTTATTAAAAGAGTACGGCCATGAGGCGGATGGGCTTTTGCTTGAAGAAACCTACCGTCGATTTTTAAGTGAAGGGAACCAGCTGATCGAAGGAGCATTGGAATTGATCACAGTGCTGCAAGATCGTTTTGATCTATATATTGTGACAAACGGTGTTTCCAAAACACAAGACAAACGGTTGAGAAGTTCGGGACTGCATCCACTGTTCAAAGGTATTTTTGTTTCCGAGGACACGGGGTATCAAAAGCCAATGAAAGAGTACTTTGATTATGTTTTTGCACGAATCCCCGATTTTTCTCTAGACCAAGGATTGATCATCGGTGATTCCTTAAATGCGGATATGAAAGGCGGACTGCTGGCCGGGCTCGATACCTGCTGGTTTAATCCCAAAAAGAAAACCAACCATACGGATATGGTTCCGACTTATGAAATACAGAAGCTTGGTGAGCTGTATCAGATATTGGGGCAATAAAAAAAGTGGACTGCGGGCAGTCCACTTTTTCTTGTTATACAGTATTGACGCCCTTTTTAATTTTTGATTTGAAAAAGATTTTCATCATAGGTGGTGTAACAATAGTTGTCACAAGAACGACGACAACAATGACAGCAAACATGTCTTGGCTCAATAGCTTTGATTCTAGACCAATAGCGGAAATGATCAACGCTACTTCGCCACGAGAGACCATGGCGGAACCAATTCCGAGTGAGCTGTTCCAGCTGAATCCGGCCGCTTTTGCTCCTATTGAAGCTCCGATTAATTTGGTTAGGACCGCGATTAAACTAAGGGTTATGATAAGACCTATATTTTCCGTAATCCCTGAAAACTCTGCTGTAATTCCGATGGAGGTAAAGAAAATAGGAACAAAGAGAGAATATCCGATCGTTTCAACTTTTTCAAAAACCTCTTGTTTGAAGTTGGTCACGCTAACCGCTACTCCGGCGATGTACGCACCAATGATCGCTGCAACTCCTGTATATTCTGCGAAATAGGCAAAAACGAAACAAATAATCAGAGCGGATGAAATCACCGTTTCTGTGACTTTTAATGAAGAAAACTTGTTTAAAAAGTAAGGGACGACCTTCCATCCTGTAAGAATAGCTCCTGCGAAGAATAAAAGTTTCTTAAGAATAACCGTTGTTAAATTGACATCTCCGCCAGCAAAACTCATTAAGAATGCCAAAGCGATGATAACGACTACATCATCAATCACAGCGGCACCTAAGATTGTTGTTCCTTCAGGTGTTTTTAATTGGTTCATCTCCTTGAGTGCCTGAACAGAAATACTTACGCTTGTTGCAGAAAGAACGAGCCCTAAAAATACAGCTTCCAATACGGATAGGTGTAATGCCATACCTGCTAAATATCCTAAAACAAGGGGAACAATGATACCTCCGAAGCCCACAAACGTGGATGCTTTACCTGTCCTTTTAAACTCATCCAGATCCGTTTCCAACCCGGCAATAAACATTAAGAAAATCACACCGATTTGGCTAAATTCATTTAACGTCTCTGTCTCGTTCACTAATCCCAATACCGAAGGTCCAAGAACAATCCCAATGATAAGTTTTCCAAGAACTGAAGGCTGTCCTAATCTTACACTCAGGCTTCCCGCTATTTTGGAAGCAATTAAAATAATGGCGATTTGCAGTATTAACATGTGAACAACCACCTTTCATTTTTTTTTGAAAACAAAAAAAGAGCCTGTCACCAAGGGCATAAATATCCCTTGGTGACAGGCTCCTCCAAGTCGTACGATTATTTTCTTAAATCCATTATACCATATTTACGGAAAAAATTTAAGTATTTGAATGCAATTTCCAGTTTGTTCCGTCATACTAGAGGGACAACGGATTTGGGATCGGACAAGGAACCTCTTAACGATCAGCGGGTCGGAGATGAATTAATCATCAGAGAATACGAAGCCTTTTAACATGAAATACTCCAAAATGAATCTGAGGTGTGAACGATGAAGAAAAAAATTGGACATATCACCATCCTTGTTAAAGATTTTGATGAGGCGGTTGCTTTTTATACGAATCAGTTGGGATTTGAACTATTAACTAATGTAGCATTTGGCAATGGACACAGATGGGTTACAGTAGCTCCTTCAAAGGAATCAGAGACCGCCATCGTTTTTGTGAAGGGTGATACGCCGGATAAAGCTGAAAGAATCGGCAGCCAGGCCTCCAATCATGCCTTCTTAGTCATTCAAACGGATGATTGTTTACGTGATTATGAAGAAAAGAAGAAAAAAGGGGTGAGCTTTCTAGGCGAACCGAAGGAAGTTCCTTGGGGCATTGAAGTCGTTTTTGAAGATCTATATGGCAACCGATTTGATCTTCTGCAGCATAATGGCATGTAAGAAAGAACTTCCCGTGTTGGAAGTTCTTTTAATTTTTTACTTGGTCGTGGCATCCTTTTAATCATCCATCCCACAAATACAATGATTACTCCGATTGCAGCTACACCGAGAGATTTCAAAAGCATTCGCTTATTTCCTCCACCTGTTAATTTTCCATATTATAACATTATTTCGGGGGATGCCTTTTAGAAAAGAAGGGTTTTGCATCCCTTAAAGAAAGGATAAAGAAAACATTCAAAAGAAGGGGATTTTACGATGAACAACGCAGCACTACGCTGTATGGAAGATCTTGTTTTCATGAGGCAGCTTCACTTATTCGACCAGACCGATGTCATTTTATATCATCCCGGACATTTTCCAGAATTAAATGAACAGCTGCTCTCCTTTTATGAAGAGAAAGGAGCAGAGCTGATCCTGATTCCTGGGGTTTATAACTCGTTCTTGAAACAAAATGAATATAATTACTATGCTCCTCTTTTATCAAAAGCGGGAATTAGTGAGCATCGACTGATAGCCATACCAAACCGGAATGAAGACAAAGGAGTAGAGAGTGTCATTCACTCTGCTTTTGAATTCTTAAATTCTACTCCTCATCAAAACGTTCTGTTGGCCGGAAAGTCTTTCTTCTGTCGCCGTTTTTACCTTCTATCTTCTTTGTACGCAAGTGATGATAAAGTTTTAGATGTTTTGCCTCTGGAGGATAATCGAGAAATTGTCCCTGAAAAATGGACTTTGAGTGAAAAAGGAAGGACAAGGATTCTCAACGAGGTTGAACAGTTGGCCTGCATAAGTAATGAGAAGCTATCAAAACAGTTAGAGGAGATGAGCAAATGAAACGTGTAGATGTGGTTTATGTTTTATTGTGGGACGAACGATCGGATAACATCTTTATGGTGAAGAACAGAGGGGATAAAGGTTCCTATTATACGCTTCCCGGGGGTGCAGTGGAGGAAGGGGAAACCCTTGAACAGGCTGCTGTCCGTGAAGTGAGAGAAGAGACGGGCCTGGAAGTAGAAGTAGAGAACGTATTTGGAATATCCGAGGCCTTTTTTGAAGAAAATGGGCATCATGTGATCTTCTTTACGTTCCTTGGCAAAATAACCGGTGGAAAGATTGGGACCCTATGTCCGGATGAAATCGAGGAAGTCGCATGGATGGATTATAAGGAAGCAGAGCCATATCTATATCTTCCGGATGGTGTAAAAGAAAGGATCATATCCAATCGTTCCATCTCCTACAGTCTGAGAGGAACCGTCAAAAGCTAAAAAGAAGTGCAGGATCCAAGAAAATAAGTGGCAATTATTTGATGAAAAAGAAGCTTTCTCGTAGATGAGGGGAAGCTTCATTATTTTTGAGGAGCTTGCTGTGTTTTTAGTGTGCAGGTAATGTGTTTGAATAGTGATTTTTGAGTTTACATGCGGGTTTATATGGTTTACTGTCCACTTTGCTGAGTTTACGTGCCGCTTTTAAGAGTTTACTGTCCGCTTTTTTCGCTTTACGTGCCAGATCAAGCATTTTACATGCCAAACACATCATTCCGCCCCATACCAAAAAAGAGCCTGGAGATAATTCTCCAGGCACTTATTTCATCTTAATTTGATACAGGGAGGACGGCGCCTTTGTATTCTTTTTCAATAAACGATTGGATCTTTTTAGAATGAAGCACTTCAACCAGGGTTTTAATGGCTTTCTTGTCTTTATCGCCTTGGCGGACAGTGATGATGTTGGCAAATGGAGAATCAGGCCCTTCTAGTGCGATGGAATCTTTCTTTGGATTAAGTCCAGCATCGATGGCATAGTTCGTGTTGATGACGATAGCATCTCCTTCATTGTACTGATAGGCCTTTGTAAGAAGAGCTGGCTCGATGTCAGCCCTAAATTTAAGTTTCTTTGGATTTTCAACAATGTCTTTCAGCTGTGCTTTGTACCCGACGCCTGATTTAAGCTTGATCAATCCTGCTTTTTCAAAGATAGAAAGAATTCGGCCATGCTCAGCTACTGAATTGCTTAGAATCACTTTTGCACCGTTCGGCAAATCTTTTAGTGATTTGTATTTTTTAGAGTAAACGCCCATTGGTTCAATATGAATGGCTCCAGCGTTTTCGAATTTATAGTTTGGATTTTCTTTCAGTTGCTGCTCCAGGTAAGGAATGTGCTGGAAGTAGTTAGCATCGATCTCTTTATTGGCCAGCGCTTTGTTTGGCAGAACATAATCTTGGAATTTAACGATCTTCAGGTCAATTCCTTTTTTCTTCAGCAAAGGAACCGCTTCTTTTAGAATGACAGCGTGCGGTACATTAGAGGCACCGACAGTTAATTTTTCTATCCTTTTCCCATCGCCGCTCGTGCTTGATGATCCGCATGCCGATAATGCTGCCGCGATCAATACTCCCAGTAATAATAATCCCCATTTTTTTAATTTCATTGATTCCCCAACCCCCATTTTCATTTTTTGATAGTGCTACACTGTCTTGAGAGCATGGATTTAAACCAAAAGCCCTCTATCTCAAAAGAGACAGAGGGCTTCCGAATAAATCCGTTGACCTCTCATCTCTCAGCTTTCGCTGTTAGATTTAGCACCGTTTCCATACTGATGATTCAGCATGAATGGTTGCCGGGCTTCATAGGGCTAATTCCCTCCACCTGCTCTTAATAAGAGTGTACTCATATCAAATTACTTCGTATTATGGCAGGTATTCAAAATAATGTCAATTCCTTTTTTTCCAACAGGGCCATTGTATAAATATATTTATGGGTGTTTGTGTCGGAGATCTTCAAGAAAAAGCGAACCTCTTGCAATCCACTGTATCCAATTCAAAATCCACCATGTGCAGCGTTCCTTTCCTTGTTCCTGCCATCTATCATAGCGAAATTGGGCCATGTTCTCCAATTAAGTTGCCCTATTTGTAAAAAAATGCAGACAAAACATGTGGAAGAAGATATCATTACAGTATGATCTATACGGCATAAGGAGGTACGAAATATGTCATCTGAAAATAACGGGCAGCCTAAAAAGCTGAGCTATCAGGAAGCGATCAAGCAAAAGCTGGCTGAAAAAAAGCAGCAGCAGGCTAACGGAAAGCTTTCTACAAACCCGGTTAAATCAACCAAACAAATGAAAAGCCAGCAGACGAAAAAGGCCAACAACCAGCACCGTCGCACTGGCGTTTAATTTTCACTATGAAACCCTTATATGAGGGTTTTTTTGTTTACTTAGAAAGGAGTCCTCATGAATATAATAAAACCAATTTTTCACCAGCTGGAGATAGCCAACCATTACATTCTGAAAATTTTAGAAATCATGGAAGAAAGCGACCTGGAACTTTCGCTGGGAGCGGAGAAAAGAACATTACGGGAACTGTTCGCCCATCTAGCCGTGATCTATAAAGCGGACTTTATGATCTTGAATGGGGCCACTCAGCAGGAGATGGAGGAGTTCTATGAAAAGCACCACCCCCAGACCCTTTTGGAAATAAAGGAGATGCTTCTTGATCATTTTGCTTTTTTAAAAGAGAAGACGGCGTGTTTTACGAATGAAGATTGGTCTGTTGTGACAACCTCGTGGTGGGGAGTGTCCTATTCAAGATACGAATGGATGCTGGAAATTCTCGGACATGTCTATCACCATAGAGGTCAGCTGCAGACGGTACTCGCCATAAATAGCAGAGACCCGAAAATTCAACTGTTTGAATAGCATCAATCTTTAATTCCCCTGGAAAGATAAGGTCACCAATCCATTTTTAATGACATATCATAAGGTAGCGGTGTATGAGGACGAGCATGCCTTCATCCATTGACTACCCTTTTTAAGTTGGCGGTTTTATGAAATTGAAAATGAGTACGAAAAAAGATTACCGCTGGCCGTCTGATGTTGCGATCGTCATCATCGGAATCTTATTTAAACTTTTGTCCAATATGGTGACAATCGGCCCGAACTGGCCGGTCTTTGTCATTGCTTTTATCCTTTATATTCCTTTACTTTACGCAGTTAGTTCTGAACATGATCTATGGTCGAGGAAATTTGCGATTCTTCGGGTTTTAGTTCTTACTTTTGCCTTGATGAGCAGCATGGTGGACTTGGTGTATTCTTTATTTTTTGGCATGCCGAGTGCCAGTGAATTATTTCAAAGTGCTGGTCTATTGTGGGCAGCGAACGTGCTGATTTTTGCGATCTGGTATTGGGAGATCGACAGAGGGGGGCCAATCCGGAGAAATTCAAAAAATCCAGGGAAGCCTGAATTTGGTTTTCCTCAGATGATGTCCTCACTGCCAGAGTGGGAAGGGTGGAAGCCTAATTTCCTGGATTACTTATTTGTAGCCTTTAACACAAGTGTTGCTTTCAGTCCGGCGGATACGGCTGTATTTTCCAGGCGGGCGAAACTCCTGATGATGACACAATCGGTGATCTCACTTGTTGCGCTCGTTGTATTGGCGGCACGGGCAATTAATATCGTGTAAGGGATGGTGAATGCCATCCTTTTTTAAGTTTATAAAATGTTAAATTTTTCTTCATATTTCCTCAACAATACTTATTTATCGTAGGAGGTGAGCGATAACGACATCCTTAAGGAGGCATTCCAATGTTACAAAATATCGGTATACCCGGCTTGGTTATCATGTTAGTGATCGCGTTAATTATCTTTGGACCTTCTAAACTTCCTGAGATTGGACGGGCATTTGGCAGCACACTCAGGGAATTTAAAAACTCTGCCAAAGATTTGATGAGTTCGGATGAAAAGGAAGAGAGAGCAGACCAGAAATAATAGAAGAAGGGGATGGCCATTCGTCATCTCCTTCCTCTTATTTAGCAGAGGTGAAAAATTATGAAGGATGTAGAAATGCTCCTAGTGGATCATCTAAGCGAGCTTCGAAAACGGCTGATCATTACCTTGGTTACATTTGCTCTATTTTTCATCGTTTCCTTTATTTATGTTCAGGACATCTATCACTGGCTGATCAGGGATTTGGACGAGAAGCTTGCGGTTCTTGGGCCAAGTGATATTCTGTGGGTGTATTTTATGATATCGGGCATCATCTCCATCGCACTGACGATTCCGGTGGCGGCTCACCAGATCTGGATGTTTGTGAAACCGGCACTCTCTAAACATGAAGCCAAAACGGCATTGTCCTACATACCGGCGTTATTTCTGCTGTTTATTACCGGCCTTGCCTTTGGCTATTTTGTGGTTTACCCGATGGTGCTGGATTTCCTGCTCTCGCTGTCGGATGGACAGTTTCAGACCTTCTTTACATCAGAAAAATATTTCAGATTTATGATGAATCTCACGCTGCCGTTTGGCTTTTTGTTCGAGATTCCTCTCGTCATCATGTTTCTGACATCAATCGGACTCGTAAATCCAAAACTACTATCAAAAGCACGGAGAATCGCTTATTTTGTTTTAGTACTGATTGCGATTGTAATTACGCCGCCGGATTTCATGTCAGATTTTCTTGTCACGATCCCACTTTTGGTTCTGTATGAGTTCAGCATCACGCTATCCAAGATTGTCTACCGTAAAAAGCTGGCTAAACAGGAGGATAATGTTGTGGAGCTGAGGAAGCCTTCGTGAGTTTGAAGGAATACGCGCCGATTGGGTTGAAATACGCGCGAATCTTCTCGTTTTACGATCCAATCTCACACAAATACGCGCCAATCAAAAAAGAGTGCTCCCCGCACTCTTTTTTTAACTTCCAATTGTTAGGGTTTTTTAAAGCGAATGTTAAAATTCACCTGGGCGAAAGTCCTTATTGTTTGTTGAGGGTTGACTGAATTTGTCCTTTCACGCATTGAAATATGTTGAAAAAAGATACAGGGGATGATAAAAGTCCTGAGAAGAATGGCCTTCTCCTTTTATTCTCTTAAACTCCGGCCTTTACATATCTTTACGGTAGATTCACAAACAGGTTTTATACTGAGCCTCGTACGCTACTATTTCAATGAGAGGGGAATCAGCATGGCAGATGAGAGGCATATGGAGGATTGGATTAAGAATTTAACCGATAAGAGTAATGAGGACAAGAGGTTCGATCGTCGAAGCTTTCTAAAAGGAACCGGTAAGATCGCGGGATTATCTCTAGGTATGGTGCTGGCTCAGTCCATAGGGGGCTTTGAGGTTAACGCGGCTCCAAAGTTTCAAAGCTATCCTTTTACCCTGGGTGTTGCGTCTGGTGATCCACTTTCCGATGGCGTCGTGCTGTGGACACGTCTTGCCCCAAATCCGCTGAATGGGGGCGGGATGCCTGCACAAGCTGTTCCGGTAAAATGGGAGATTGCCAGAGATGAACGTTTTCGCAACATCGTTCAATACGGAACAGAGCTGGCAAGACCTGATCTTGCGCATTCCGTGCATGTTGAAGTGAGCGGGTTAAAACCTAACGAAGTCTATTATTATCGTTTTAAAAGCGGTTATGAACTGAGTCCGATCGGCAGAACGAAGACCTTGCCTGCTGTTGGATCTGCCGTGAAAGAATTGAAATTTGCATTTGCTTCTTGCCAGCAGTATGAACACGGATTCTATACGGCCTATAAGCATATGGCTGAAGAGGATCTGGATCTTGTGTTCCATCTTGGTGATTATATTTACGAATATGGCCCGAACGAGTATGTCGCAGCAACCGGAAATGTCCGCACGCACAGCAGTGCAGAGGTCATGTCGCTGGATGATTACCGCAACCGTCATGCCCAGTATCGTTCTGATGCGAACCTGAAGGCTGCTCATGCTGCTTTCCCATGGGTTGTTACCTGGGATGACCATGAAGTTGAAAACAACTATGCGGATAAGATTCCTGAAAAAGGACAGTCTGTGGAAGCTTTCATCATTCGCCGGGCTGCCGCTTACCAAGCGTATTATGAGCATATGCCGCTTCGTAAAACATCGCTACCAAACGGGCCGGACATGCGTTTATACCGAAATTTCGCATACGGAAACCTCGCTTCGTTCAATGTACTCGATACCCGCCAGTACCGGTCGGATCAAGCTAATGGAGACGGAAACAAACCACAGTCTCCTGAATCACTGGATCCTCGCCGTACTCTTATGGGGAAGGAACAGGAAAGCTGGCTCTTTAACAATCTGAGTACTTCCAAGGCTCACTGGAATGTACTGGCTCAGCAGATTTTCTTTGCTCAATGGAATTTTGGGACAAGCGCTGCCCCTGTTTACAGCATGGATTCCTGGGATGGCTATCCGGCACAGCGCCAGCGGGTTTTAGACTTTGTAAAAAGTAAAAACATGAACAATCTGATTGTATTAACAGGGGATGTTCACGCGAGCTGGGCTTCCAACCTGCTGATGGATTTTGATAATCCCAATTCACCAATCTTCGGTGCTGAATTTGTTGGAACTTCCATCACTTCCGGTGGAAATGGCGCTGATAAGCGAAAAGATACCGATCATATTTTGGAACAAAATTCGCATATCAAATTTTTTAACGACTACCGCGGCTATGTCCGCTGTAAGGTGACACCTGAACAATGGCAGGCTGACTATCGTGTTGTCCCTTTCGTAACAGAGCCAGGTGCCGCAGTATCTACACGAGCGTCCTATGTTTACCAAAAAGATCAACTCGGGCTGAAGCGGGTATCGGCTTCCATTGTCCCACAGGGGCTTAAAATTTCTGAACAGGTAGAGGATGACCGCTTTACTGCTCATACGCATGCACATAACAAGCAGATGAATCAAATAAAGGAGAAAGTAAAACAGTAAATGGGCTCAGAGACACAAAAGCGTAAAGCTGCTTTTGTGTTTTTTTTGAATGTTCATTCGAAATATATTGAATAAATAGTTCGTTAAATTTAGAATATAAAGTATGAAACTATAAAAGGGGGATGGAAAGTCTTGAAACACCTTTTATCCGCACAGCCCGCAGAAAAAGTGCAAGTAGCACTAGAATCTTCATGTGTATGGGAAGTCATACTTGGTATTGCCGGTTATACCTACGCACAATTAAGGCATTCCTTTGATTTGGACGAGCAATGGAAAGATTGGAAAGGGGAAATGAACAGTTCGCTTATTGACCATCTGAAACAAATCCAAGAAACGAACTTGTGGTACGGAATGCTCCTGCTTCAAAACCGGTGGAACGCGGACACCCTTCAAGAATTTTCGAATAAACTGCAGAACATGACAGAGGAAGAATTTTATGAAACGCTCCTGCCCTATAAGAACCGGGAAGCCGAAGCAACTCGAAAGGAAAATGCCCTAAACTTTAGCCATGAGAATCGTTTTAGAGAATATGCTGCGTACTTTGAAGGGCACGAATACTTGGAAGGCTATGTTCGATTGCTGGGAGAGCGGCCACGCGTTGAATTAAGTTCGCTGATGTTATCCGCGATGGAAGAGTGGCATGGCTTTATAAGTGCAAAGCCAGTTTGGGAAAAATGGATGCAGTCACTTGCCCATGAAACGAGACAAACGATGAAATTTGAAGAGCCATTGGAAGAGATTGAACGAATTACAGGCGGCCTTAAGTATATTCCTGAACCATCAGTGTGGTATATAAAGCTTGTTCCCCATGTTTCTTACCGGCCATGGGTTCTGCAATTACGGACACCTGACACCATGCTTTTCTTTTATCCGGTAAACGAAGAATATTTTACCGAGCCAGGAGTTCCGTCCATGGATCTGATCCGGGGGCATAAAGCGCTCGGAGACGAGTTTCGATTGAAACTCCTTTTTCAGCTTCAAAAAGGGCCATTATCACTGCAGGAATTGAGCGGACAGTTTCACATGTCAAAAACGACACTTCACCATCAGCTTTCCCTTTTAAAAGCCGCGAAGTTCGTTAGTGTTGAAAAAGGGATCTATTCGGCAAATGTGAAACAGATCCAGTCTTTTTCGGAAAGATTAATCCAGTACTTGGGAAAAGAAGGATGAAAAGCTACTCGAGGTCGTTTAAAGCGCTTTGGACCGGAGAGATGGTATCTGAATTTGGAGGAGCAGCAGGGGGCATCGTCAACGGATTGCTTCTGTATGAACTGACCGGCTCAAAAGAATGGATGGGAGCATTGTGGCTGGTTTACTTTCTCCCTTCTCTAGTGCTGCAGGGAATCAGTGCTCCTTTTTTAAATCACGTGATAAAAGAAAAAGTGCTCCGAAACATTCAGCTCATCCGTATGGGGGCATACTTGCTGCCGCTGATCGGATCACTGCTCCATTCGCATGCGGGGACCATTTTTGGACTTGCCATTCTGCAATGCTGTTTAGGCTTGCTGCAGCCGATCTATGCCAGTCTGTCGTTTTCTCTTTTGCCTGAAATTTGCAAAAAAGAGGAGCTGGCAGAAGCGAATGGATTGCTTGATGGAACGATACGGCTGATGAGTTTTCTTGCGCCTGGTGTAACTTCATTATTGCTGCTGATCAGTCCTGTGCCTCTTATTTACGCACTGTCTTCTTTCTTGTTTCTCATTAGCTATTATGCCCTTTCACGAATACCGCCGCTTGAAACGAAAAGAGCAGCGGTGTGGACTAAACGATTTTGGTGGTCAGAGATGAAGCAGGGGTATCAGAACTTTTTTCAGTATCCATATCTCTTGAGGCTGACCCTTCTTTCATCAAGTGTCCAATTTGCTGTAGGAGCTGCCATGGTCTTAAGTGTTCCTCTGATTCGGAGTGAACTCAATGGAGAACGGTGGGAGTATGCTGTTTTTTCAGGAGCTTTTCCGGTCGGCTATGCGCTGGGGACCGTCCTAATAAAGCGAATTCCAAAATCGCCATGGACGATGTATTTTGGACTCGTAGGCGGAGGAATTTCCTTCCTTCTTCTTTTCGTGGTGACGTCGATTCCAGGGGCATGGATGTGCGAGTTGTTTGGTGGAATGGTATTCCCGCTGTTCAACGCTCAAAGCGCTGCTAAATTCCAGAAGGAAGCTCCCCGAGAGCAATTGGCCCAGTTGAGTGCCGTCCGCTTGCTGTTCATGAGAGCCACGATGCCTTTGGGGATCTTATTTGCTTCTTCAGCATTCCTTCATCTCTCCATACGCCAGACCTTTGGTGTGATCGGAACGGTCATTATCTTGCCCGGTTTATTTTTTCTGATCAAGGAAAGTGGAAGGATACATCCTTTCAATAAACAAAAAACAGGCTGAATTAGCCTGTTTTTTTTATTGCTCTGGCAGCTGATCCCCCACATATTTACCATAATCGGGAATGGCAATCTTATCAAAATCCCGTGCTAATCTTGTGAGATTTTGTGAGAGCCATTCTCCTTTAACTGGGCGCCCATGTCCTGTAACCGCCATTGCGGGGTGCAACGACTCCAGTTTTTTTACTGATTGCCAGGCTGTCATCCAGTTGGGGGTAAAATAGCGGGGTGGTCCGCTGATCTCCAGTTCCTGTATGATGACGCTGTATAGATCCTCTTGTCTTACGGTGATAAAAGCATCCCCGGCGATCAATGCCTTGTCAGAATCCCGAAACAAGGAAATATGGCCGTCAGTATGGCCAGGTGTATGAACCCAGCGCCAACCCGGCATTTCGGGAACAGATCCATCTCCAGGGAGAGCGGTTACCCGTTGATCCAGATCAATCGATTCGTGCGGAAAAAGAAAGGACATTTTTGCCACCATACCTCCTTCCACAGAAGGATCTGGCTCTTGATAATCTTTCTTCCCGGTGACATAAGGCAGCTCAAGCCGGTGGGCATAGACAGGGACATCCCATTTTTTCAAAAGGCCAATGATGCCGCCGATATGATCAAAATGGGCATGCGTGAGAATGATGGCTTTCGGGCGTGCACCTTTTCCAAAGCGCTCTTCAGCCTCAAAGATGATTTTTTCGGCCGAATCAGGCATACCGGCATCGACCAGTACCCAATCTTGGCCATTTTCAGGATTCCCGATAAAACAAAGATTAACGATCTGGTTGGTATAGCTGTAAATATCGGGTGCGAGTTCTATTCCTTCACCAGAAGTGACCGAGCTGACTGGAATGTATTTATTCGTAGAAGCACTGCCCTCCACATGATCCATACTGAAGACCCTCCGTTCCATTTTTTCTCTACTCGTTTAGGGTTTTCAATACGGTATAATTTATACGGGAATCCCTTATTGCACAGAGCATGAAAGTGGAAAAAACAGCAGAATAAATGATAACTTTGAAGAGGGAACAGGAGGACTGAACATGTATAAGTTAAACGGACGGATACTGATTATGACATCCGTACAGGCGGAAAAAGAAGCCGTTCTTCGCGGATGGCATGATCCCCGAGTGGATGTCGTACTGGCAGGTGTCGGACCTGTTGCAGCAGCCATCAATACGATGAAGGCATTAAACGCCAATACATATGATCTTGTCATTAATGCAGGAATTGCCGGGGGTTTTGCCAATAGAGCTGAAATTGGTTCACTGGTGATCGCAAATGAAATTGTCTGTGCTGATTTAGGTGCTGAATCTCCCGATGGCTTCCTCAGTCTGGACGAGCTGGGATTTGGTTCTTCAACAAGAGTTGGAGTGGATGAAAGCATCGTTTTGGCAATATCTTCTGCACTGTCAGAAGCTGGACTAATCGCACAAACAGCACCGATTCTTACTCTTTCAAAGGTGACAGGCACCGCAGAAAGTACTGAAGAATTAATGGAACGGGAACCGAAAGCCGCAGCTGAAGCGATGGAAGGATACGGTGTGGCATTGGCAGCACAGGAGTACAATCTGCCGGTGCTTGAAATCCGGGCGATCTCCAATACGGTAGGTCCTCGTGATCGTGAGGGATGGCGGATAAAAGATGCGCTGATATCCCTTGAATCAGCAAGTAAAGTTTTAATGGAGGTATTATAAATGAGTAAAATGAGCATCGCCTTTTCACCATGCCCGAATGATACGTTTGTGTTTCATGCATTGGTCCATGGAATGGTGCCAGGCACCCCGGAATTTGATGTGACTTATGCCGATATTGACATTACGAATGGATTGGCTGCCCGGCAGGAGGGGCCAGATATACTAAAGATTTCGTATGCTGCACTTCCTTGGGTGCTTGATCATTATGATTTGATTCCTTGCGGAGGAGCACTTGGACGAGGCTGCGGCCCGCTTGTTCTTGTGAATCAAGATGGCGAAGTAAGTCCGGACATGCTGTCAGGAAAAAGGGTTGCCGTGCCGAGCGAACGTTCTACGGCTTATATGCTGTTCCGCCTATGGGCAGCTCAAAATGTACCAGGCGGAATTGGAGAAACAGTCGTAATGCCGTTTGACCAGATCATGCCGGCTGTTAAAGAAGGTAAGATTGATGCTGGCCTCGTCATTCATGAAGCCCGTTTTACCTATCAAAATTATGGCTTGAACCTGTTGGCCGATATGGGTAACTGGTGGGAAGAGGACACTGGGCTGCCGATACCGCTCGGTGCGATTATTGCCCGCAAGTCGATGGATATTGAATCAATCACGAAATGGATTCGTTCCTCAGTTGCCTATGCGTGGGAATCTCCAGAAGCGTCAAGAGAATATGTCATGCAGCATGCAAGCGAACTATCACTCGATGTAGCTCAGCAGCACATCAACCTCTATGTGAATGAATTTACCGCTGATTTAGGGGAAAAGGGCTATGAAGCGATCACTTCTTTGCTTAATCGCGCGGCGAAAGAAGGTCTTGTACCGGAAAGAGACTATTCCACACTTTTAAAAATGGAGGACTAAGCTATGAATTCACTAAACATCGATTTTCATAAAACAGCCCTCGTCATTATCGATCTTCAAAAAGGGATCGTCAAATTCCCTGGCGGACAAGAGGTAGTGGAAAAAGCTGCTGAATTGGTGAAGCTGTTCCGTCAAAAAGAGGGATTTATATCGTTCGTGAACGTAGAGTTTCATGATGGAAAAGATGCATTGAAACCAGCCACTGACCAGCCTGCGGCTTCTGCTGAACGGCCTGCCGATTGGGCTGAGTTTGCACCTGAACTTGGTGTTACGGACAATGATTACGTCGTCACGAAGCGCCAATGGGGAGCTTTTTTCGGTACGGATCTTGATCTTCAGCTCAGACGCCGCGGAATTGACACCATCGTGCTTTGCGGAATTGCTACGAACATCGGTGTGGAGAGTACGGCGAGAGAAGCCTTTCAGCTTGGTTACAACCAAGTTTTTATAACGGACGCGATGGTTTCGCTAAGCCAGGAAGAGCATGACGCATCCTGCCGCTTTATTTTTCCGAAAATCGGTAAGGTAAGGACGCTGAATGAATTTTTGAAACACATTCACGTGAACTAAACAGAAGGAAGGATTTCGGTCCTTTCTTCTTTTTTAATGGCTGTTTTCATAACCTTTGTTGCTCTTAGGAGTGGTTGATTTCCGTTTCAGGATGCTCGCTTTCGCGTGAGGTGAGCCATAGCGGCGCAAGCGCCTACCTCCTCGGCGCAGGCGCCTGTGGGGACCTGTCCCGCATATCCCGCAGGACAAGGAAGGCTTCGGCAGCGTTATATCGCACGAAGAAAATGTGAAATTCATTTTCGAGGAGTCGCGCACCTTGCACTCCAATCACCTTGGCAATGAAGGCTGTTTACAAAAATGACCCAAAAGCAACAATCTTTTAGAAAAGAGCTTTTTTAATTGATGATCCCTTTATAATTAAGACTTACCTTTACCTTTGGCTTGAAGGTGATCTTTCGATAGTCTTTATCCCAATTCTGCTTTTTCCATATCTCCGGATGATAGGCCATTAATTCCCTTCCGATTCCAAGAAAATCACAGTTTGCTTTTTGTGTTTTTTTCATTACGCTGTATGCCTGGTGCTGCAGCATCTTGCCCAAGTGATCCTCTAACAAAGTAATTTCTTTCTTGGAATCTAAATGATCATGTGGAAATTCATTGATCGTAATGTCGATCGTCATGGGTATGTTTACAACCAAATGACCTGCAGAACCCTTCGAAATTTCAAGCTCGGCATCCGATTTATTGACTTCATATGAGATGTTTTCCTTCTTTCCATCTACCTTCACTTTATCAGAGTTGATCATATGCTTGTTTTTACGATTGGCAAGTAAGAGCAGCAATTTGGATTCCTTTCTGTTCAATGTGACCCCTGAAAATTTGTCCCTGTGAAAGAGGGCGATTCCGAGTACAGAGGCCGTTTTATTCGTTTCATTCAATTTGACATAGGGGAGACCAAGCCCTTTCCCCTTGTCAAAAAGTATGGTGCACATTGACTGGATGGTTTCTTTTGGAACTTGCGAATTGGTTTCAGCTGTATCAATCAATCCTGCCAAATAGCTCCCGATGAGTTCCTGGCCCACTTGTTCTAAAGAAAGGATGGTTCCAGGACTCCCCTTGACAATAATGTATTTTGCGTTTAATGGACTTTCCGGTGTCCGATAGAGAATGTCAAGCAAAGGCAGAATCCCTTTAGAAGCCAGTTTGTTCTGCACGAGGAAAGTTTGGTTCTTTGCGTACATTAAAACGCTGGATAGCTGGTCGTTCAATTTAACTCTCGCATTCCGTGGTGAAGCAGCCTGAGTCTTATAGGTTTTATTGATCGATTGAATTTCCTTTGCCGTATAGGATTGGATCGCGATATTCGTGATAATCTCCCCTTTTTTTCCCTCTTCAAAGGAACTGGATGCAGCAAATATCGTATCCTTTAATTGTTTTTGATCCCAGCAGCCAGTCAGGATGAGCACTAGACCCAAAAATACAATCATCTTTTTCTGAAGCCCGTTCAATTTGCTGTTCTCCTTTTTTTAATATACGAAAGCCCTAGTAAGAGCACTGGAAGAATGATGATGAAAAAATAAATGTAAGGTCTCATAAACGCAGACCACTCCGCTGACAATTGATCTGACTGTATTGGAAAATAAGCAGTAATGCAAACAGCCAGACAAATAAAGGGAATGAAAGGGCGGTGAGACGTTTTTTTAAACAAAACTTTTGCAGCTAATCCGGCAATATGGATAAAAGTGACCATCGAGGTAATGACAGAAACGACCCATATCGTAAGGAATACCAAGTCAACACGTTCTACGAGGTTATACTGAATGGCTTTTAATAAATAAAGAACAGGCTCTGGAACGATCAAAAATTCATCGGGACTGAAAAATACTAAGCATGTCAGCGTTATATAGACATAAAAAGAAACGATGGTTAAGTTGCTCAGCATGACCATCTTCAGTTTCTTTTTTGAACTTGTTTTTACAAAAGGAGCATATATCAAAAGACTCTCAAACCCCAGGAGCGCAAGAATGGCCTCTTTTGATCCTAAGAGCATCGACTTGATTCCGGCTTGGCCGATGGGAAAAAGATAACGAACATCTGCATTCTGAAAAGCAGTTAAGGTCAGCAAGAACAAAATGATAAGTAAGAACGATACCAATACATAAAAACGTGCGATTTTCGGAAGATCTTCCTTTGCAAAATATAAAGCAATGACTGCAAAAAGAATAATTAAAATCCAGGCTGGCGTTAAGGGATATACCCACCGTTTCAGAATATTGATAGATAGCACGGCAACGAGGGTGGCAACCAGCGTAAAATAGAGAATATAGGCTGAATTGAGAATTCTTCCCACAATATTTCCAAGCAGGATCGTATTGATTTCAAAAAGATTATTGTCAGGGAACCGTCTGACTAGAAACCAATGAAAAAGGGTGACGATCTGTACCAGGATGCCTCCGATCAGCATGGAGATCCAGCCGTCTGTTTTTGCAGCCTTAAAAAGGCTATAAGGCAAAGAGAGAACCCCAATGCCAACTTGGGTTTGCAGAACAAAAAAGTAAAATTGAAATGCGGTTATTTTATTCGTTTGTTTCATTTTGCTGCTCCCAGTTTCGTAAGGCATTTTGGCGTTGTTTCCTTGTTGGCTGAATAATGGAGGGTCTCTTATTCAAATACTGCTCATGCGAGCGGATAATAAAGTCTTTCACTCCGGCCATACTTAAAGGCGCGATCGGCGTGAAATAAGGATAGCCAAGGGATTCAAGGATACAAAGGTGCATGATAATGACCATGAAAATGAGCACGATCCCCAAATAGCCAAAAAAAGTCGCACCGATCATCAGTGGAAAACTCAGAAGGCGAAGGGCGATGCTCATCTCGTTGGATGGAACGACAAAGGATGAAATAGCTGTTAGCGCAATGATGATAATCATCATATTGGATACCAGATTTGCCTCTACGATGGCTGTACCGATAACCAATCCGCCGACGACACCAATTGTTTGAGCAATTGAAGCCGGGAGACGAACGGAAGCTTCTTTCAGCAATTCAAGAATGACAACCATGAGCAATGCCTCTGCTATAGGTGGAAATGGCACATTCTCCAATGATCCTTTTACTGTTAAGATCAGGTCTTGCGGAATCAGTTCATAATGAAAAGAGATGGTAGCGATATAAAGAGACGGCAGGGTCATCGCCATGAAAAATCCAAGAATACGTATGATTCGCAAGAAAGAAGCATAGATGGAGCGTGAGTTATAGTCTTCTGATGATTGATAGAATGAAATAAAACTGGCGGGTGCAACCAGGGAAAGGGAACTGCCTTCTACCATTAGTGCTATTCTGCCTTCTAATAAATTGCCGACGACACGATCGGGCCTTTCTGTACCTAATATTTGCGGAAAAGGTGAGAAAGGCGAGTCTTCAATAGCTTCTTCGAGAATCCCTGTTGTATCGAGTGCATCGACTTCAATAGCGTTCAGGCGATCGGTCACCTCTTTCAACAAACGGGGGTTCGCAATTCCTTTTATATAGACGAGCGCTACTTTTGTCAGCGAGACCGAACCAATCTCAATATATTTGACGATTAAACCTCCGTTCATAATTCTTCGCCGCAGAAGGTTGATATTGGTATCGACGTTTTCCACAAAACCTTCTTGCGCTCCTCGCATGACCCTCTCGTTTAAGGCTTCACTGACTTGTCTTCCCGATGGTCTTGTCGCGTCAGCGGACCAAATGGTAGTTTCCCCTTCGATAATCAGGACAAGAGCTCCTTTGCACATGAAAGAGACGGCTTCCATGATGTCCGTCATTTCGTGGATTGAACCCACATTTAACACTTGGTATAAATCTCCGGATTGGGATTTCAGGAGAGGTTTTATGATGTGTTCATCCAGCTTAACTGAATCCATGAGCGGAACAAAGAAAAGCAACAGAGCATTTTTACCCTGAAAAGTTAGCTCTCTTTTGCCAATGTCATGAGAATGATCCAGGTAGTCTATTATTTTTTCTTTATTTTCATTGAGGCTGCTCGATGTTGGAATAACAGGCTGCTTCATCTTGCGCAACCCTTCAGTAGGCGTTTGTGAGGACAGCTTTTTTGATTTTTTCCAAAATGACGCCATTTGCTTTTCACCCCAGGTAAGATACTGCTCTTAGTATGAGATGAGGGAAGAAAAATATGTATGGATAAAGCTTATGATGAAAGGTAACGATTGTTCGAGAATAAGACCTGTACGTGATGAATATCCATGCTATAAAACGAGAGCGGGAGCGAAAAGGTATGGACCGAGAAGGAACGACCAATCCGGGGGATATTGCCCTGAAAGAAGGCTATCGAATCGAAGCTGCAGTAAAAGGATTACAGCATCCCATCAAAGTGGAGGTCTTTGCGATCAACCGCAGTGGAGTTGCTGCATCTGCAACAGGAGGACGAGGCTTAGAACAGCCGAAGGATGTGGCTTTTGGTCCGGATGGTTCCCTGTATGTTTCCGACTTTGGAACCTTTCCGCCTATGGGGCCGGACGCTCCCAAGCGGTCCGGGATGATCTGGAGAATATTTAAGGTTTAGATCGTAGCCGCCTGCTCACATATTTTTTTAGAATAAAACATGTGATTTCCACCCAGACCAAGCTATACCCCCACGAGAAAAAAAATAGGGAAAGCCAAAGATAAAAATTGCCGATACTGTGGAATCCGGGCCCGAATAGAGGAAATTGAAATCCGATCAGCATGATGCAAATTCCAGAAATAAGACAAATGGAACCAGTGGTTACAATCAAAATACGTCTTTTAAAAAAAGTAAATCCCTGGCCTAATCCCAATCCAAGCAAACCGGTTGTGAAAATAAAAATCAATAATTCACTAGGCTGCACAATAACAAGGAGCAGACATGTTAAAACGAAGGAGTAGAACCCCAGAAGCGGAGAAACGATGGTGATCAAAACAACAGGAAGAGTGGAAAGGGGGCTGATGAGTAGTCCAATCATCGGCAGGGTACCTCCGGCAGATTGTAGGAGTGCTGTCACTGCAGAAGCAATGGAAGTCAATACGAGTAAAGCAGTTTTAGAAAAGCGGTTCTGAACAGAGTATGCTGCCATTTCAACAAGGCGATCCATTCTTTTAAAAAGGTACATAGAAACCTCCTGCCATTCATTTTTTACGTGACTATATCAATATAGTCCTGAACGTAAGGGGCATTCCTATTTTTATATGGGTGTTTATGAATAACCTTAAAATGATGGAGGATGGATTGAAAGAGCCTGGGATTTCAACGCTCCCGGCTCTTCATCATTCATGGTGATTTATATCATTTCTTCTGTTTCTATATCAGGTTCTTCGTCGCTTTTGTTAAATTCCGGTCCGCCGTATTGCTCGTTGATCTCTTTAGCTAGTTGCTCCAGGAACTCATCTGAGAATAAGTGCCCTTCTTTTTTAGACATTTTAAATCCTCCTTTTTTTCGGGAAGTTCAAAATTTCTTTGTATATTAAATATTACCCACATCTTTAAAATTACCTTTAAATAAAGTTTTTAATCTTTGTATTTACATTTTTTGAAGACAGGAGTATTATTATCTAAGTTTCAAATTCTTAAATCGCTTAAACCAATTGGTGCGGGGGAACCATAATGGGCTTTTTTAAAAAGTCCTGGGGGTGAATCCTTAAGCAGGTAGGGCTACTCAATGGCCCGAATCCGACAGCTAACCTCGTAAGCGTTAATGAGAAGGAAATGAAGCTTGTGAGACTGGTAAACAAACGTCCGCAGGTCTATTAAAATTGGCTTGGGGGCTTTTTTCATGTTCATCTATACACAAATTTTTTATCGGCGGAGGAAAAACAGTGTTTTCTTATTTAAAGAGACTATTAATCGGAAGACCGCTCAAATCAAATGAGCTGGGGGAGCAGAAGCTTAACAAAACAAAAGCTTTAGCCATTCTTTCCTCAGATGCGTTATCATCTGTTGCGTATGGACCGGAGCAGATCTTGATCGTCTTAGTTACGGTTGGTGCTGCGGCTTTCTGGTATTCCATTCCCATTGCGGTTGGTGTACTTATTCTTTTAACTGCACTTATTTTGTCTTATCGGCAGATTATTTTTGCCTATCCACATGGCGGTGGGGCTTATGTTGTTTCAAGAGATAATTTGGGCGTGAATCCTGGATTAATCGCAGGCGGCTCGCTGCTGGTTGATTATATTTTAACCGTGGCAGTTAGTGTGTCAGCGGGTACAGATGCTATTACGTCTGCTTTCCCGGCGCTGCATTCTTATACTGTACCGATTGCGATTGTGTTTGTTTTGTTCCTTACAACTTTAAATTTGCGTGGGGTAACAGAATCTGCTTCAATTTTAGCTTATCCCGTTTATCTGTTTGTCCTAGCTTTATTTATCTTGATAGGTGTTGGATTGTATCAAATTTCAACGGGCCAGGTGCCTGCTGACTTACATACGTCTGTTGGAACACCAGTTGCCGGAATCAGTCTGTTTTTATTGCTGAAGGCCTTTGCTTCAGGCAGCTCAGCGTTAACAGGTGTAGAAGCCATTTCCAATGCTATACCGAATTTCAAGGATCCTGCCCCCAACAATGCGTCAAAGACGTTGATGGCCATGGGCGGATTATTGGCTTTACTATTTTCAGGAATTGTTTATTTGGCTTATTATTATGGAATTACTCCAAGTGTAAAGGAGACAGTGGTTTCTCAAATTGCCGACCATACATTTGGAAGAAACTATATGTATTATTTTATTCAGGGAACAACAGCATTAATTCTAATTTTGGCGGCAAACACAGGATATTCCGCTTTCCCGTTGCTCGCAGTTAACCTTGCAAAAGACAAATTTATCATGCGGATGTTTACCATTAGGGGTGACAGGCTTGGTTACTCAAATGGAATCATTACATTGGGAGTCAGCGCGATTATCCTGATCATCCTGTTTAAAGGACAGACAGAGCATCTTATTCCGCTTTATGCCGTCGGGGTGTTTATCCCTTTCACTTTGTCTCAGTCAGGCATGATCGTGAAATGGATCAGGGAAAAACCAAAGGGATGGGTATCAAAGCTTATTATCAATGCAACCGGAGCTCTCATCAGTTTAACGGTAACCCTGATGTTCTTCTTTACTAAATTTCCACAGGTGTGGCCGGTATTAATCTTCTTGCCGATCATCGTCATCATCTTTCATAAGATCAAAACACATTATGAATTAGTAGGAGAACAATTAAGAATTAAACCGGATCAGCAGCCGAAGACGATTGAAGGCAACGTCATTATCGTACCTGTAGCAGGAATTACACAAGTTGTTGAAAACTCCATTAATTTTGCTACCTCTCTTACAGATCAGGTCATAGCGGTATATGTTGCATTTGAGCGTGAGGACGAAAGAATTTTCGAAGAAAAATGGAAGAAATGGCAGCCGAATGTGCGCCTCGTTACGCTGCATTCCCATTATCGAAGCATTATCCAGCCATTGACGAAATTTATTGACACGGTGCAGCATAAAGCCAATGAAAATAACTATCAAGTAACCGTATTGATACCTCAGTTCATTACGAAAAAAAGCTGGCATAATATTCTTCATAACCAGTCAAGCTTACTGATTCGAGCGTATTTGCTCTTTAAACGAGATGTGGTCATTGCGACCGTGCCTTACCGTTTTAAAAAATAGTTGATGAAAAAAACACTTCCGAAGATTTTACCTTACGGAAGTGTTTTTTCTGTTTTAGGATTGATTTCGTAAGGCTGATAAGCTCCGCTTGCGTTCCGACATTGAAATCAAAGCGGTAGCCAGGGCGATAATAATGAAACATCCGCCGACGGTTGCATTGGATTCTACGGTAGATTGCTCAATCACAAAACCGCCGATGGCAGAACCGAACGCAATACCAAAGTGAAGCGCCGTGTTATTCAGGCTTTGCTGGATATCTGACGTTTCAGCAGTGGAGGATTCGATAAGATAGCTCTGCATCGCGGGTGTAATGGCCCAGCTCAGCATGCTCCAGATAATCATCACGCTCAAGAAAAGCGGAAGGGAAAACGTTGTATAAGGAATAACGAACATCGTAAACCCGAAAAGAATGATAAACCCAATAATAGAGCGTTTCGTACCAAAACGGTCAGCAAGAAAACCTCCAACACCTCCGCCAGCTACCGCCGCACAGCCAAAGACGAGATAGACAATGCTTACCCACGTTCCGTTCAGGCCAAGGGCCGTTTTTAAGAAGGGTGTTAAATATCCATAAAGCGTCAAGTGGCCGGCCAAAAAGAGGAAGGACGTTAACTGGCCGAACAGAAGCTTTCGGTTTTTCAGCGTCTTTATCTGTGTCATAAGGGAAACAGCAGGTTTTGAAGCCATTTGCTCCATAAAAAAGTAAACCCCAGCCATGGAAAGCAGCGTCAATCCGGCGATCAAAATAAAAGGAGCACGCCAGCCGAATGCATTTCCAAGCATTAATCCGATCGGAACTCCAAGCACGAGCGAGGCACTGATTCCCATGAAAACGACACCGATGGCACGAGCACGATATTGTTCAGATACGATATTAGATGCGATCGTGATGCACAGAACAACCAGCAGAGAGCCGCTTGCCGCTGATAGGATTCGGGCAATCAAGAGCACACTGTATGTCGGGCTGAAGATCGCAATGCCGTTTCCGGCGAAAAACACGAGCAGTGTCAGCAGAGTAAGGCGTTTTCTTTCTACTTTAGATGTCATCATAAGAAGAACAGGTGAGGCGACCGCAAAAACAAGCGAAAATGCTGTGATCAGAAAACCGGCATGGCCGATGCTGACATGTAAGTCTTCCGCCACGAGATCAAGTATTCCGCCTATGATCAATTCAACCATACCTACAACAAAAGATACGATGGTCAATAAGTAAACACGTTTATTCATAGCTATTCATCCTTTTGTCAAAAAGTTACCACTGTAATAGTAACATTTATAAAAAGAAAAACAAGATAAAAGTTTGTTTGTACATAAATTGGAAAGGACTGTGTTATGATTTACATAGTGATTAAAGTCAAGGAGTCAAAAACATGCTGCAGCAATTCGGATTTACTCAATATGAAAGCCAGGTGTATCAATCCTTAATCACCGAGGATCAGCCACTGGATGCTACCGGTATTGTCAAACGTTCTGGAGTTCCCCGTTCCAAAGTGTATGAGGTGCTTCACCGTCTGGCGGAAAAAGGAATGATCATGGAATCAACGGTGGAAAAAAAGCGGCTGTATACTGCACTGCCGATCGAGGCAACGATTAAAAAGCTCAAAGCCGACTTTGAGACCAATGTACAGCAGCTCAGAGAAGCACAAATAAAAAAAACAGTAACCGACGACCGGGTGTGGACGCTGAAAGACAATCAGTCCATTCAATCTGTCCTGCAAGGTCTGCTGCAGGGAGCGGAACAATCCATCATCATTTCTGGGTGGGCGGATGACTTAGCAGGCTATCTCCCATTACTGGAAGAGAAATATAAAAACGGGCATTCAGTAAAAATCCATGTGATCGGTGAACTCTCCACGGAAATTCCGGACGTCTCGACCTTAATACCAGATACGCAGCACGGAACGTTGGAGAGAAGCCGAATCCTGATCGTGGACGAAGAAGAGATGCTCTTTGCAGGGATGGAAGATACGGCCTGGCAGGCTATTCGGACGAAATCACGTCCTCTCGTCAAATTCTTCGCGGAATTCTTTTATCATGATGTGGCACTAACAGAAATCACAAGAAAATACAAAGACACTGTCATGAAGGATGAAGCGGTAAGGAATGTTTTGTTGAACTTAAGATATTAGCTCTGTTAGGCAATGGTGGTGTGGTATTGGAGAAAAAGACTTGAGGGTCTCTTTTAAGCATCAGTATGCGATGCCCATTATGATGGAAAATCACCAATATGCTTTAGCAAAGCCAAGATAGTAATAAGAATGAAGGGGCTGTCCAGAAAGTCGAAAATTGACCTTCAGGCAGCCCCTTTTTGGCTTGAAAAATCTTCAATGAAAAGTTAATTGAAGTGGAAGATGCGAGACTCCTGCGGGACTAGCGTGACAGGTGAGACTCCCGCCGGTGCTTGCACCAAGAGGCTCACCGCACGCCCCGAAAAAGCGAGCAGCCTGGAACGGAAATCAACAGCTTATAGACTTCTTGGACAGTCCCTATTTATTTTGAGAATTTTAACGAATTGAAAATGTCCCAAATAGGGTAAAGACTCCTATAACGAAAATCAGACAGGAGATGTTATTTTGGAGAATCAGAAGCCAGTGATCGGGATTACATGCTCAACAAAGGACATTGGAGGTCAGGAAACGGCCTATTTGCACTATAGCTATGCTACTTCCGTTATGAAGGCGGGGGGCGTTCCAGTCATACTTCCTATGGGTGACAAAGAAACGGTGAAAGAATGGGCAGCCCTGTGTGACGGCATATTGCTCAGCGGGGAGAGGACATGGATCCACAGCAAATTGGAGCAGAACCGCATCCTAATCTTGGAAAAGTCATTCCGGAACGAGACGAAACAGAAATTAACCTCATCAACTATGCGCAGAATAATAATATTCCTATCTTTGCGATCTGCCGGGGAATTCAGGTATTGAACGGAGCTTTGGGTGGCACGCTGGTGCAGGACCTAAATGAAGAGAGAGAGGATGTCATTAAACATTATCAGGACGGTGCGCGTTCGGCTGCTACTCATTCCATCAGCGTAGATAAAGGTACGCTTTTATCCGAAATTCTTGGAACTGAGGATATATCGGTTAATAGTTTTCATCATGGGGCAGTGGATGAAGTGGCACCGGGCTTAAAAGCTACGGCCTATGCTTCAGACGGAGTGATTGAAGCTTTAGAAAGCACGGATCTAGAGAAAAGCTGGATGCTAGCAGTTCAATGGCATCCGGAAGATATGACAGAAGTAAGTGATGAAATGCATCAATTGTTTGTTCGTTTTGTGCAAAAATGCCATGAGTTGTTGGAGAAGGAACAGCCCGCACTCTAATCGGCAATGCTGTGAATAGGAAATGAGGCCATGAAAAAAGAGCTGTTCATCAGCTCTTTTTTTAGTTTCCTTCAGGGGGGACAAACAGTGAGAGATGTTGTTTCAGCACATTTGCTTGAAATGGAAGCGGCTCACCTTCATCTCCATCAATGTTAACCACAAGCTTTTCTGAAGCAGAAACCTTCAGGGAAGCCGACTTGATATACTCCACATCATCGTGTTCTTTTAATTCACCCTTCATCAGTTTTGGGATGATGTTTAACGTACCAGGAAAAGAAATGTTTTTGACCACGTAAAGATGAAAGATCCCGTCATTCACCTTCGCATGTGGCGCAAGCTTTTCAAAACCTCCTACTGAATTGGTAAGTGCGGTAATTAATAAATACGCTTTTCCCTCCCATTGGCCTTGATCATGCGAGAGGGTTAATGAAAATGGGGTTTTATTAATGAGTGCTTTCATTCCTTCCACAAAATAAGCAAACGGCCCGAGCAGTGTTTTTTGCTCTGTACTCACGTTGTAGGAGGCTTCGGCAATGGCTCCCACCGCCAGAACATTCATAAAGTGTCTGTCATTGATTTTACCGATATCAGCTTTTTTATAGTGCTGGTAAGGAAGAATTTTTATAGCTTCAAAAGGATCAAGCGGAATGTTCAGCGCTCTTGAGAAATCGTTGACCGTACCGAGCGGAATAATTCCAAAATCAGGACGGTGCCCTTGTTCAGCGAGTCCGTTGACTGCCTCACTAACTGTACCATCCCCGCCCATGGATACTACGGTATCATAGTGAAGTTCACATGCTTTTCTTGCAAACTCCTCAGCGTCGCCTTCTTTTCTTGTTTCACAAACGGTCACTTCCTCATGAAATTTTTGAAGTGTTCGTTCCGCCTCCGGAAGAAGATCCTTCGCTTGTTCCTTTCCAGAAGAAGGATTCAAGATAATCATCGCCTTTTTCATAGGCCCCCCCTTTTTCTACTGTATTCCTAAATAAGAGAGTACCCGTTACGGGCTGATTTCTAACTTGCAGGGGCAGTAAAGCTTTCGGGCTTCACAGTTCCTTTCATGAAAGGAAAAAGATGTTCTCTGTCGAATGATAGAAGGTAGTGGATGTCGAAAGGGAGTATCACATGGAATTTACCATAAATAAAGAGTATTTGAGCCAAGCGGTTTCGGATGTCAGTAAAGCTGTATCCGCACGGACGACATTACCAATCCTGTCCGGTATTAAGATGGCTGCTGACCATGGCCGCCTTACGCTTACAGGAAGCAATGCTGAGATCGTGATTGAGCGTGTGCTGTATTCCAATGTGCAAGGTGAGAGCATGGTGGCTGTACATAAAACCGGAAGTATCGTGGTTTCTGCAAAGTATTTAAATGATCTTATCAAAAAACTGCCGGGTGATCTGCTCGTGAAGGTTGGGGAAAATCATTCGGTATCCATTCAATCAGAAGATATAGTTGTATCACTAAAAGGATTTCATGCAGGGGAGTTTCCTCGCCTCACGATGTCACAGCCTGAAGCCAGCCATAAGTTACCAGGCACCGTTCTAGCTGATATGATCAAACGAACGATGTTTGCTGTCAGTAAAAATGGAGCACGGCCTGTCCTGACGGGTGTGCATTTTGTCTTTGATCAAAATTTTTTCTGCAGCACCGCTACCGACTCTCTGAGACTGGCAACCTATAAACACAATATCGGCACCAGTTTGATCGGCTCATTTATCGTGCCTCAGCCTGCTCTGAATGAGTTTTTAAAGCTAATGGGGAGCTACACGGGTGAAGTCACCTTAAAGCTTACTGAAAGCTATATCGAGTTTTCAACCGATGTTTTTTCTTTTTATTCGAGGCTCATTGCCGGAAAGTATCCGAACACGGCTTCCTTGATACCAAACGAATTTAAAACGGTTATTACATTGCAGGCCAGTGATTTCTTAAAAGGAATTGACCGGGCAGCATTGTTTGCCGGGGAGTGGAATAATAATAATGTGAATCTAACCCTTCTGGAGGGGAAAAAGCTCGGGATCTCTTCCCGATCTATGGAATCAGGCACCATCCATGAGATCCAGAACATTAACAGTTTAGAAGGCGAGGAAGAACTCAGTATTTCTCTTGATGGGAAATTTCTGACGGAAGCTCTGCGCGGAATAAAAGATGAAGAAATTAAAATCAGTTTCAGCGGGTCCATGAAGCCTGTTTTGATCGAATCTGTTTCTGATTCGCCTTATCAGCATCTTATTTCACCCGTGAGAGCGTATTGATGGGGAGAAGAAGGTTTGCTCTTGGGGTTTGGGAAGGCGGATTGTCGTTTACCCGCTAAAACAGATGATTTACCTGCCGAAACGAAGCAAATACCCGCCAAAATAAAAAAATACCCGCGAAAATAGGACATTTACCCGCCAAAACCTCATTATGGTAAACAGCGGATATATCAATACAAAAAGCACCGGCGCTCCCGGTGCTTTTTCCGCTTATTTCACTTTCACATTAGCAGTATTCTCGTAAACTTCCAGCGCTTCTTTTACACTCGCATTCTTACGGACAATCTCATGGATCGCCTGAATCATGGCCGCTGGATGCTCTGACTGCCAGATGTTTCTGCCCATATCAACGCCGGCTGCGCCTTCCTGCATGGCATTATACGTCAGATTTAGTGCATCCATCATGGTATCCAGCTTAGGTCCGCCAGCGATGACGACTGGAACGGGGCAAGTGCCCGTTACTTTTTCAAAGTTTTCGCAATAATAGGTTTTAATAATATCAGCGCCCATTTCTGCACCGATTCGAGAGGCTAGGGCCAGGAAGCGTGCTTCGCGATTTTGCAGTTCTTTTGCAACAGCAGTAATCGCAAGGACAGGTATGCCGTAGTCGTGAGCTTCGGTCACAACAGAGGCCAAGTTTGAAACGGTTTGAGTTTCATAGTCTGAGCCCACAAAGATCGAAACGCCAACACCTAGGACATTATGGCGGATAGCTTCTTTCATCGGAGTGACAATATGTTCATTAGCCAAATCCTTTCCTACTACACTAGGGCCACCTGATACCCTCATTAACACTGGTTTTTCACAGTTTTCAGGTATGCAGGCAGAGAGGGCTCCTCTTGTCGCAAATAAGGAATCTGTATAGGGGAGCAGCTCTTTTACGGTTTCTCCCGGTTTCTCTAGCCCGTGAATTGGACCCAGGAAATAACCGTGATCAATGGCAAGCATGACTGCTTTTCCCTCTGGCAGTATTTGATTCATTCGGTTTTTTAATCCCCAACTCATATGATCACTCCTTCTCAAGATCTGGATTGTCTACAACAACAGAATCTTTTTCTTGTAAATGCGGTGATTTAATAAATACAGCTTTAAAATTTTGTTGAGATTGATTGATGAGATAGTGAGCTTCGTTTGGCCGGACTTGAAGCATGTCACCAGTTTTGGCAGGCACTCGCACACCATCAATATAGAAATCTATGGAACCTTCTAGTACATAAAAAATTTCTTCGCATGTCGTATGATAGTGATTTGGGAAGTCCTGGCCAGGCTTCAGCACGACGACACCAAGGTCTACATTTGGACCTTTCGTTAAATATTTAGGGCCATGATCTCCGAAGCGGAATTCATTTTCTGACTCATTCACTTTCAGCAAAACAGCCACCCCTCTTCCTCTGTATTTATGACGGTCAAACAGAACCAGGTGCTTTCCACATATGATGGGTCAGCCCTTGGTCAGAGAGTGCCAGATGCTCCTTGTATACTGCATGCCAATTCTCAAAAATCTTCGCATAAAGGCTATGATTTTCTTTATTTGGTTCATACGTGTTCTCCCATTGAACGATTTCAAGGACAGCTTTTTCAATGGATGAGTAAATGCCCGCTCCATAACCAGCGACGATCGCTGTTCCGAGGGCGGCAGCTTCCTTCACAAGCGGAACCTTCACCTTGACTCCGAGCACGTCAGAAAGGATCTGGCACCAAAGCTTGCCGTTAGAAGCTCCTCCGGCAAAAATGACTTCATCAGGATAGTAGCCTGTGTGCTCCTGTATCATTTTTAAGTTTCCAAGCGTCACCAGGGCTGCATTTTCTTCAATCGCCCGGAACAACTCCTTTTTGCCGCAGCGCTCGGGATCGAGAGAAAGATTCGTAAAAGAAGGGGAGGCATGGCGCCAGGAAATAAAGTTCATCACATCTGAAAAAATAGGCATGATGCCATATGAGCCCACAGGAACTTCGGCTGCCTGTTCTTCCAGCAATTCATAGGGGTCTCTTCCAAGCTCTCTTGCACGATTCTTTTCTTCTGTACAAAAGGCATCCCGAAACCAGCGCATGACGAGGCCAGGGAAGAAGACTATGGTTTCATACTGCCAAAGATGGGACACTGCATGACAATTGATTCGTATGCGCTGTTTAGGATCGGGGACAGGGGCAGTCACGTTAACTTCTTGCTGCCAAAAGCTGCCTCCGGAAACAAGAGTCTGACCTTCCTTCACTACTCCAACACCTACAGAGGCGAGCTGAGCATCACCTCCACCTGAAAATACGGCTGTACCTTCAGCCAATCCGGTGAACTTTGCAGTTTCAGCTGTAACATGCCCAAGTAATGTTCCTGCTTCATGAACAGGTGGGAAAAGGCTGCTCTTCATTCCGCATTCCTTGGTAATTTGCTCATCCCAAGTGCGTTCTTTTATATTAAAGATGCCGGTTGTGCAGCCATTGGAAGGGTCGGCTTGCAGTTTTCCGCAAAGCTTATAGAGCAGCCAATCATTAAGCATCGTGATGGCCGCTGTCTCATTATAGATTTCAGGCTGATTTTTCTTGATCCATAAAAGACGAGGCAATGCTCCCAGCGCAAAGGTTTGGCCGGAAAGGCTGTACAGGTCTTCTTCAATAAGTGGGCGAAGCTGTTTTAAGTCTGTCACTTCTTCTGAAGCACGTGAGTCCACGTTGGCGCATGCCCAAATTTCCTGGCCTTCTTTGTTGTAAAGAACAAAACCTTCCCGCATGCTTGTTGCACTGATTCCTTTTATACATTGAGGCGTTATTTCGGCTTGCTGCACGGCATCTTTTATACATTCCACAGCTATTCTCCAGTTCTCTTTTACATCAAAATTCATAGAGCCGGGAAAGCGCGAATCTGCCGGATGATCCCATTCCTGCTGTGACAATGACAGTTGATTGCCTTTCGTATCGAATAAAACCGCACGAATACTACCCGTTCCTGCATCAAGTGCTAGGATGGCATCCATTCTTTTTTTGTCGCCTCCTTCTTCATTAATTGAATAGCACTTTCTTCATCCGTGATTAAAGTTTGAACATATCCGCCTTTCAATGCTCCGTAAATGGCATCGATTTTCGTTTGTCCTCCTGCAACTCCGACCACATTTTTCATTCCTTTTAGTTTAGAGATGGATATTCCAATTCTGCGTTCATGGTGAGGGAGAGTTAGGAGTTCTCCGGCAGCATTGTAAAATTGGCCGAGGATATCACCGACGCCATTCAGTTTCTTGATTGTCGTCATTTCTTTTAAGGTTATTTTTTCTTCTTTAATAATGGTGGCATCTGATGATAATCCGCCAATTCCGACGAGCATGACAGAAGAAACACCTGCAAGCTCGAGGATATCGCTTACAGCAGGCTCGGAAAGAATGCTTGTGGCCATTTGTTGAGAGGAGGCAAGAAATGGTGCCGGGATAATATGAAACCGGCCCTGAAACTTGCTTAGCCCTCCATCAAGAGAATAATTTTTCTTTTGAAAATAATAGTTGACTCCGCCAGTCAGCGTAACAATGGATACATTGGCTGCCGGGTCAAGTGACAGGTGCTGCAGTGTACGTGTAACAGCTTCACCCCAGCCAATCCCGAGAAGCTGTTCGGAAGTCAGGGTGCTTTCAAGGTATTGTGCTGCCGCTTTTGCTAAGGAGTCTGATAGGTTGGAAGCAGGAGTTGGAATAATGAAGGCATCGGAGAGACCAAATGTTTCTATAACATCTCTTTCGGTGCTCAAACAGTTGATTCCGTTCCCTCGAATGTTAAATTGAACAATTCCGTCAGAACGAGCTTTTTCCAGCATACGGACGATCTTGTTTCGGGAAAGATCCAGCAGTTCGGCAATTTCATTTTGTGTCAGGTTGTTTTTATAGTAGTGCCAGGCTACTTTTACGATTAAATTCTCCTCATAAGTGGACCTGTTCATGAGTTCCATCCTTTCCACATATGACCGTTGCTTCAACATATGTTCCTCCAAAATTGATTATGCCCGCTATTCAAAGTGTGAAAATTGGTTCTAAGGAATCATTTGGTAAGATAAAATGCTACAAATACCACTAATCTTTTCTCAACAAAAATTAGTGGCAATAAAAATTGTTTGATTGAAAGGCAGGTGAATCCAATGGGTGAAGAATCCCTGTTACAAATGTCTGAGATCAAAAAGCAATTTTCTGAGAATCTGGTTTTGAAAGACGTGGACATGAGTGTATTATCCGGCCAAATTCATGCTTTGATTGGAGGAAATGGAGCAGGAAAGTCTACCCTGATGAAAATCATAACCGGGCTGTATCAAGCAGATTCCGGGCAATTGCTGATGAAAGGGGAGCAGGTACATTTCAACTCTCCGGCAGAAGCACATAAGAAAGGCATTTATCTGGTTCCGCAAGAACCTTTAATCTTTCCAAATATGTCAGTGGAGGAAAATATTTCGATTGGCCTCAAACAGCCGAAAAAGACCGTTAAACAAAAGATAAGGGAACTTAATTCTAAACTTTGCTGGAATTTGGATCTTTCTCGATCGGCATCGACGCTCTCCATTGCCGAGCAGCAGCTGGTTGAATTGCTGAGAGGCCTTATGCGTGATGCTGAGCTGCTGATTCTGGATGAGCCGACTTCCACACTAACCCACCATGAAATATCAAGCCTGTTCAGGATTGTTAAACAGCTGGCAAGCAGCGGAAAGGGAATTGTATATATTACTCACCGCTTTTCGGAAATCTTCGAGCTTGCCCATCATATATCCGTTTTGCGTGACGGAGTGATCAGCGCTTCTGGCCCCGTTTCTCAGTTTTCCTATGAAAAGCTGGTTCAGAACCTTATGCCTGAAGGAAAAACATTTGATTCAAAAGCATCAGTCAGTCCTTGTAGACAGGAAGGAAAGGCAGAGGACAAAACTCCAATTTTGTCTGTAAAAAATCTTTTTGGTAAGCGTTTTCATTCTGTGTCGTTCACTGTTTGCAAGGGTGAAGTGGTCGGAATAGCAGGAATCGTTGGGGCAGGGAGAACTGAACTAGCTGAAGCGATTTTTGGCATATCACAGTGCGCTTCAGGAGAAGTTTGTCTTGATGGCGAAGATATAACAACTTTTTCTGTCAGAGAGCGAATCGACAGAGGCCTCGTTTATATCCCGGAGGATCGATATGCACACGGTGTATTTTCAATTGCATCGTTAAAAGGAAATTTAACCTCAGCCATACTTCATAAGGGGAAAGGATGGATCCTTCCCTTTAAGCAAGAACAAAAGATAGCGGAACAGTACATCAGCCAGCTCAATGTGAAAGCGTTAAATTGCCGCCAGTCTGCCGAGTCTTTATCAGGAGGAAATCAGCAGAAAATTGTATTAGGAAAGTATCTGGCTGCCAAGCCAAAGGTAATCTTGTTTGATGAGCCCACAAGAGGAATAGATGCGAGTGCACGGCTGGATATCTATGAATTGATATCAGAGCTGAAGAAAAAGGGAATCAGTATCGTTCTTATTTCATCGGATCCAGAGGAAATTATGGCGTTGAGTGACCATGTTTGGGTGATGCACGAAGGAAAGCTGGTCAAAAAACTGGAGGACGATGCCATTACACTGGATCAGATTACGAGTGCTTCCTTTGGTGTGGAAGAGGAGGTAACTGCTCCATGAAACTCCTATTGAGATTGATGCAAATCCGAGAGGCATCTATCTTTTTGTTCATTCTTTTATTTGTAGGCTGTATTGGCCTTGTGAATCCTGCATTTACAAGTGGGGGTTCGCTCGGTTTGATTTTGAAGTCCAGTATGATTCTTCTCGTTTTGGCAGTCGGCCAATCCTTTGTCTTAATAACCGCAAATATTGACGTTTCAGTTGGTTCTACTATGGGACTTTCTGCAGCGGTCTGCGGGATGATGCTTACTCATGGGGTGTCAGGATCTCTTTCCGTCGCTGCTGCTTTGCTTATAGGTTCATGTATTGGGGCTGCCAATGGTTTAGGCGTTTCGTTCTTTCGTATCCCGTCAATCATCATGACATTAGGGACTCTGGGAATTGTAAGAGGATATATGCTGTTTTATACAGAGGGTAAATGGATTGAGGATATTCCATTCTATTTTAAAAAACTTTCATCAGCAGCATTTCTCGGGATTCAACTTCCGGTTTGGATTGGAATCATAGCCGCTGTAATGGCCTACCTCTTTCTTACCAGATCCTCAGTGGGCCGTTACTTTTACGCGGTAGGGGATAATGAGGCAGGAGCAAGGCTAATCGGTCTTCCTGTTAAATCCATTACCGTGCTGGCGTTTACTTTCTCCGGTTTATCGGCATCGATTGCCGCCTGTCTGTTTGTCATGAACATCGGTTTTGTGCCGAATCAAACTGGTACAGGAATTGAATTACAGGTCATTGCGGCAGCCGTCCTTGGAGGTGTAAGTCTTTCAGGAGGCCAGGGTTCTTTATTTGGTGCAGCTCTGGGAGCCATCTTTCTTGAGGTGATCAATAATTCTTTGGTCTTTCTGAAGGTTCCTGCCTACTGGAACAATGCCATATCCGGATTTCTTCTGCTTTTGATCGTAACAGGAGACAGCAGGTTTCAGCTCTGGCTGCAAAGCAACGGGAAAAAGAAACAGCAAGAACAGGAAAATATGAGCCGTTCTAAACTACCGAAGTCAGGAGAGGGCGGATATGAAGATAAAGTCGTTCTATAGATGGGAGTTCTTCCTCCTGCTTATATTCATCGTGGAAATAGGCATTTTCGGATGGCTTAGCCCAGGTTTTCTCAATGTGAACAACCTGCTGTTCAGTATGAATGATTTCATGTTTATCAGCATTGCAGCCATTCCAATGACCCTCGTCATTATATCAGGGGGAATTGATGTTTCGATCGGTTCTATCATGGGTCTTTGTTCTATTATTCTGGGAGTCTCCTGGTCTCACGGAGTGAATGTGTGGCTCGCGGTATTGATTGCAATCTCCTCCGGATTGGCTGCAGGTCTTCTCAATGGCCTTATCATTCTATATAGCAGAGTACAGCCGCTTGTGGTGACATTAGGCAGTATGTTTCTTTTTTCTGGATTAGCGCTTGTTATTTCCGGCGGATCAAAGGCATCAGGCTATGAGGGCATCAGTGGTTTTCCAGATACCTTCGTGCAGCTTGGCAATGGGAGTTTCATAGGTATTCCCAATCCGCTTTGGTTCCTGATCGGTATGACAGCTGTCTTTTGTACATTGCTCCATTTTACGAAATACGGAAGAAGTGTATATCTTGTCGGCATTAACAGCAAGGCTGCATTCTATAGCGGTTTGCGAATCAAGTGGATATCGCTAAGCACGTATATCTTATCTGGATTGGGAGGTGGTTTAGGCGGAATACTGCTAACATCTTACTTCAGTTCAGCTAGAGCAGATTTAGGTTCTGAAGCTGTATTGCCTGTCATTACTGCAGTGGTTCTGGGTGGAACGAGCATCATCGGCGGCAAAGGGTCGATTGCAGGTACCGTGATTGCCAGTATTGTAATCGGCTTTATGCAATATGGCCTTCAAATGATCGGTCTGACGAGTGAACAGGCGAGTATTGTAATTGGGGCTATGCTGATTATTTCAGTCATGGCAAGGCAAAGTTCCTATCAGAAAGTCATTCAATGGTTCAGGCAAAGTAAAACAGATTCTTCTGATCCTACGTACAAGGGGGAAATGAGATGAAAAGAAGAAGTGTCTTATCCTTGTTCCTTATTTTTGCATTAATGATTTCATTGATGGCTGCCTGCAGCAACGGTGACAGCAAACCGAAGGCCAAAGAGGCCAAAGATGTTAAGCTGGCGTTCATCCCGAAGCTGACAGGTGTAGGGTTCTTCACGTCTGGTGGTGAAGGGGCCAAGGAAATGGCTGACAAACTTGGCGTCAAACTGAAATACGACGGACCTTCAGAAGCTACTGTTTCCGGGCAAGTAAAATACATTAACAGTTTTGTGAACCAGGGTTATGATGCGATCATGGTGTCTTCAACCTCAGTTGACGGCCTCTCTCAAACATTAAAGCGTGCAAAGCAAAAAGGAGTGAAGGTACTGACTTGGGATTCAGATGTAAATCCAAAGGACCGTTCGTTCTATATCAATCAGGGAACACCGCAGCAGCTTGGCCAGCTTCTCATCGATATGACGGCTTCTCAGATTGGCGATAAAGGGAAAGTAGCTTTCTTCTATTCCAGTCCTACGGTTACTGATCAAAATCAATGGGTGAAGGAAGCGAAAGCCATTATCGCAAAAAAATATCCAGGATGGAAGGTAGTCACAACTCAATACGGTGAAAACAACGCGCAAAAATCATTATCCGTGGGTGAGGGAATCTTGAAAACCTATCCTGATGTGGATGCGGTCATCTGTCCGGATGCTACTGCTCTGCCGGCCATGGCTCAAGCCGCTGAAAACCTCAAAAAAGCCGGAAAGGTAACTGTCACTGGATTTTCAACACCAAATGTCATGCGTGATTTTGTGAAACGCGGTACTGTAAAACAATTCGGCTTATGGGATGTAAAACAGCAGGGAGCACTCGCTACCTACGTTTCCTACTTGATGACGGTCAAAGGCAAGACTCTCAAAGTAGGCGACTCGTTTGAAGTGCCGGGTATAGGAAAAGTAAAAATTGAGCCAAATACCATTCAGGGCTATGATTATCAATCCAAAGACAGCGGCATTATCCTGCTCCCTGAACGCGTCATATTCACGAAAGATAATATTGATAAGTACAAATTTTAATTCTGTAGTTCCGATTTAGGGGAGTGTGGTAAAATTACCGTTTACCCTCCAAACAAGTGATTTACCCGCCGAAACCGGGTTATGGTAAACCAGCGACCCTCGAATTCAGCCAAATAAAAGAAGAGACTCGAATCTGAGTCTCTTCTTTTTATTAAAGGTAATTCTGTACTACGTAATAGCTGACTGCAACGATCAGGTTTGGCAAAGCGAACAATAGTAAGAGGGTGGAATAGCGTATTCTGTCTTGGCGATTCTCTTTGGTCTCACTGAAGTAATTTGCCCGGAACCGGTCACCGTCAATAAAAGCCCCAGTGAAAAGACCCGCAGCTAATAGCGAAACCAGGCCAATGCTGCCAGACACATTGAGCAGCAAGCTCCAGTCATTCAAAATAAATGCACTTAATAAAACAGCAGCACCGACGATCAGCCCCGCAATAAAAAAACTTTTCATAAAATCAGCCTCCTGTGTCTTGGATATACTGATCACATCTTTTAATTTCCATTACTACAATAATACCATTTATATCCAGTCTGTAAATGTAGTATATTCACTAAAAATTCATTGTAAACAGCAGGCTGGCATTTTATAATAAGAACAAATGTTCGTTGTATTGGGGTGGTAAAATTGGATGAGCAAATTCGGTATCATTTTATGCATAAGGAAAGAATGGCCGTTACCAATGAGATCATCATTCAGTTTATGGATTTTCAGGGTAAGCGTTTAGTAAGGGCGACAGCTCAGGATCTGAACAGCAGTGACAACCAAAAGTTAAAAGAAGATGCCAGAAAGCAATGGGACCGGATAAAAAGGGCGGAGACCATGGAGCAGAAATAGCTGGCTGGCTATAAAAGAAGAGGAGGCAAGACATGCAAGACATGGTGGATACCACAATGGTAAACGGCGTGCAGCTGCGGGATGTGGAGGAAGAGAATCTGAAGCTGAAATAGATCCTCGTCGAACTGAGTCTTTTTTCACAGATAAAAGGATGATTTTGTAAAATATTGTAGAAAAGTTCAGAATTTTTGATATAATTAAGATGTGTAACTGATCGGTTCACAGAAGGAGGAATGTTATTGAGGTAAAATGCAGTGTCTATATCACCCAGGGGGCTGGGGATCTTTCAAATTGAGAGGGGTAAGTGGTTAATGACAAATAAGGTGATGGTTCCAAATAAACAATATGAAATCAATGTAGACACCATGGCATTACTGCCTTTCTGCGATGAGTATGGCAATTTACATACGAAGGTTCTTGAAAGAAACAGAACGTTGTGTGTTTGTGGAAAACCCAAGTCTGTTATCACTTTTAGCTGCGGTTACTATGGGTCAAGCTATAAGGGCCGGAAGGATGGGGCTTCTCATATAATGGGAATCAGGTCTCGGGCTCCAATTGTTATCAGTGAACAGCTGGGCATCTTTTTCATTCCTCTTGAATCTCCGAACAATGACACATGCATCTGGATTGCTCAGGCTCATGTAAAACAGGTCAAAGCAATCTCCTCCGACACATCAGACATCATTTTTTCGAACGATACCTTCATTTCAGTCAACCAGGCTAAAAGTACGCTTGAAGCTAAAATCCATCGTGCGTCACATTATCGTTTTATTTTGGAACTGCGGATCAATGAGAAAAAAACGATTTATACACATCGTTTTTTCCGGCCTTAAATTTAACCAAAAGAAGACCCTGGTTGCTCAGCGCAGCCAGGGTTTTATGGTATCTAAAGAGATTGAATGGGATTTATTGATTAAAAGTCCCAGACACCATGTGCCCTTTTTTATTTTGTCCAGTACAGGACTTGTGAACTTTGAATACGATGAATATAACAATCGAAGAAAGAAAGGTTGTGTATTCATGTTTGAAATAAGGCCATCGCGGTTTGGCAGAGGCATCTTTGCTACCCGCAGCATAAAAAAAGGAGAGCTGATACATAGAGCTCCCGTTATAGCGAGTCCAAAAGAAGAATGCAAATATATGATTAAAACGGTCTTGGCAGACTATGTTTTTAACTGGGGTGATGGGTATGCCATCGCACTGGGTTACGGATCGCTGTTTAATCATTCCTATTCCCCAAATGCCAGGTATAAACTTAAAAAAAGTGAATTAATGATTGATTTTTACGCGTATAAAGACATTAATGCGGATGAAGAAATTCTGGTGAATTATAATGGGGATCCTGAGGATGACAGAGAACTATGGTTTAAACCGATATGAAGGCGGTATACGTCTAACTAGGACATAAAAAAGGAGTTTCAATCATACCCGATTGGACTCCTTTTTGTATCTGAAGGTCATTCACTCAAAAAAGCTGTTCTTTAATTCATCTGTCATTTCCCTGACGAGCTCAGGCCGGCCATGAAATTGAGCAGGTGTATTTTGAAAGAGTTCGATTCTCCACATTCCATTCGTTTTAACGGCAACGAGGGTCTGATGAGCGTTAAGGTCAGGGTTCAAATCATCTTTCCCGTCCGGCACCATTCCGACGATTGACCGTAAAAGGGCACTTTCATTGCTTAATAGCTTAATGCCTTTAACTTTAAAGACATAGGCGGGTGTCGGATGATTGGTAAAGATCGGCTCAAGGTGAGAAAAAATCTCTTCATTTCCGATGACGTGGCTGCCGTCAAATCCGATTAATTCCCCCCCTGTCAGAAACAGTTCCGCCATGCCGGCACTGTTTCGTTCGTTCCAGGCTTCAATCAACTGGCGGTATAGCTGCATTACATCTTCAAGAGCAGTAGAACCCATAGAATATCCCTCCAAGAACAGTATACTTATAGCTTGGCCTTATCCAAGTCTATCGTCAAGTCCTGCTTTCTATCAAATTGGACAGCTTTTTTTTATTTCTAGGGATAGCTGCACCAATCGGGATTGATAGACTGGCATATACTAGTTTCATAAGGGTTTCCCTTTGTATCCTCTTTATAAAGGAGGTGAGGGAATGATTACTCTAGTCACAATTGTGCTTGCATTACTCCTTTTGGTTGCATTGCTCGTAGCGGTACTTCTTGGCACGCCTGAGCAGCAAACAATTATCCGGGATGCGATTACAGCGATTCTCGGTGCATAACCTGCATCGAATAAACTAGAACCCTTATGAGAAAAATCTCCGGAAGCTCATGTTTCCGGAGATTTTTTATTGCAATTCTGCACGTTCTGAATATTATCGCCGTATTCCCCTAAGATTTTCTTTCAATTTCCATAAATCAATCGGAAACTTTCGAAAAAATACGAAAAGAAAAAGAAGGGCTGGCTTTCCTAATGTCAAAGATAAAGCGTGTAGGAGAATTCCTACTTTTAAAATTCAGATGCAGGAGGGATCACCATGAAACGCATCCTAACATTTGAACCCAATAAGCCGGATCCTACAGACGTTGCTCACATCATTAAAGATGCTGCAGAATATGCCAATAAAGAGTGTTACAGGACCAATCTGCTGTCAGTCAATCATATTAATGTCCTATTGCATGTCATTGAATTGCTGCAAGAAGAAAAACAGGAGCAAATTCAGTCCGCTCAAGAAAATTTGAGAGAATGGAGTGTGCGGTGGGAACAAGGGGATGTTCATTTTGTTCCTGAACTCATGAATATGGTAAACAGCATGGTGCAAAACCCATCGCCTCTCTTAAAACAGGTGGGTACTATCGCTTCAAACGAGTATTAAAAGTTTATTTAACAAAATTCCTCTGCGGTGCATATGATGTTTATGGGTATTTGCCTACGATGCATACAGGGGGAGCGGATAGTATGACAGAAAAAAATGACATTCAAGAACAAGAGAGTGAAGAGGTTAGCGGCAGAGAGGCTTTGGATGTTAACGGCATAATGAATTTAGCAGGAAGTATTCTCAACAAAGACGATGATTCCATTGATCTTAGCAGCATGATGATGATGGCTGCAAACTTGTTAAAAGACGATGGCCTTCTTGGAAACTTAGGTTTTGCTCAAGCCTCCGATGCTCTTGTCGAAGATGAACAGCAGAATAGTGAGCTGGAGTGGCTGTCACGGCAGCTGCATGATCTCACCCATCAAAATATTGAGCTGAAGGAAGAATTGGTTGCTATTAAAGAGCAAATCTCTGAGACGAAAGAAGCGATAGCACAGCTTGTAGAGGCTTCAAAAAAACGCTGGTGGCAGCTCAAATGAAGACAAAAACGGAAGGCCTCTTAGAGGTGTTCCGTTTTTAGTTTGTTTGCTTTATAATTTCTTCATTTCTTCATATTTATGAACCTTTCCAGGAAATGCTTTGTTAAAGGGAACGGGTTTGAAATTCTTCCTATGTACAACGATATGGGGGTTGTTCCCATGGCACACAATTCGCAATTTCCGCTTCCTTTTACAATTTCAAAGCCATATACGGTTCCTGACCGTTTATTTTCTTCAACCCAGGTGTCCAAGCTATTTTAACAATAAAATGCTCAGCACTTTTAAGAGTTGAGCTTTTTATTATGTTTAAGGCCGTCCAATAGAACATGCAGGCCAAACAGAAAATGTGGTTCACCATGAACAACTGCTGAATAGCCGGCGAGTTCATTCAGTGCAGGATATTGCTCTACAGACAGTGATTGGAACATTTCTTTTGTCTCTTTCAATAATTGATCCATTGGAATTCTTTGCGCTTTCGATGTATGCACAAGGATCATCTCATCTTTAACAAAGGAAAGAACATAATTATTAAATAAACTGGCGGCTGCTGGAACCTGTTCTTTCAAGTTATTCAGACCTCCTTATTGCTTTTTGTCATTGTCATTATTCTGTGATTAAGCCATGGGGCAAGCGAAAGAAAAAGCAGTTCAGCCAAAAGTTTAAATGAAAGTGAAACCTTTTGCAGATGTCAAAAGCCCTGTTTTAATGGATGGATACTAAATATTCAGAAAATAAGTTTACGTTAAAACTATAGAATGATAAAATATTGGTGAAACGTTTCGATAAAATAAAATAAATCAGTGAGAGGAGAAAAAATGAAGAAGCTAATGCATGTGGTGATCGCTTCAGTATGTATTCTTTTTACCGTCTGTTCAGCTACTGCGGCTCAGGCCTCTGAACATAACCAGGCTGCATTTCAAAATGATTTGAAAGCGATTGCAAAGGATACCTATTCTTATTTTAGTGATTATACCGATCCAAAAACGGGGTTAACGAGTGATACGGTCAGGCTCTCAAACGGGAAAGTTGAAGAAGCCAAACATACATCACCCACCAATATTTCAATGTATCTCCTGAGTACCATATCTGCGCAGGAAATGGGCTTTATTTCGCGAAAGGAAGCCGTTCAGCGCATCCAAACAACACTCCATACACTGAACAGCTTAAAGAAGTGGAACGGCTTATTTTATAATTGGTACAATACGGACGGCTCTCTTAAAACGGACTGGGGACAATTTATTTCGCAGGTAGACAATAGCTGGCTGACGGCGGGATTAATGACCGCAGGACAGGCGTATAAGGAGCTCTATCCGCAAACAAGCAAACTTGTAAAGGCGATGGATTACAAGACACTTTATGATCCGGAAGTTGGACAGTTCCGTGGCGGCTATGATGTTGTGACGGGTAAATTGACTGAACATCATTATGGGATGTTTTATACCGAGCCAAGACTGGGGAGCTATATCGCCATCGGCAAAGGAGATGTACCAAGGGATCATTGGTGGAAAATGTACAGAACCCTTCCGCCTGAATGGGATTGGCAGTCACAGACTCCAGAAGGACCAACTGCAGAGTATGACGGTGTCTCAGTTTTCGAGGGGCATTATGAGTACAAGGGTGTAAAGTATGTACCGAGCTGGGGAGGAAGCATGTTTGAAGGGCTGATGCCGGGCCTTGTGTTAAATGAGAAAAAATATGGCAAGAACGCACTTGGGTTAAATAACGAGCGGCATGTGCAGCTGCAAATGGCGTTTGCGAAGGAGAAAGGATATAGGGCTTGGGGATTCTCTCCTGCTGCCACTCCTGAAGGCTACAGTGAGTTCGCAGCAACACCGCTTGGAACATCAGGTTATAAAGATGATGGTACGGTAACGGCTCATGCATCGTTTCTTGCACTGGACTATGCACCAACAGCCGTCCGTAAAAACCTTGATGAGCTTAGTAAATTGCACGTTTATGGGAAATATGGGTTTTATGACTCCGTAAATGTAAAGAGCGGGGAAGTGGCCAAAGCCTACCTGGCGCTGGATCAGGGAATGATTATGGTATCGATCGCCAACCATGTGAAGCATGATGTGATCCGTAATTACTTCCATCAAGATCCTATCGCTGAAAAACCGCTAGATTTGCTGAAAAGGGAAGAGTTTTCGATTAAATAATGAAAGAGCGGCTGTCCGAGTGGGTATGCCGCTCTTTTTTTGTGTGATTTGAATGCTTGATTGCTGTTTACCCGCGAAAACGTGAGGGATATCCGCGGAAATGAGAGATTTACCCGCCAAAATAAAAAAACACCCGCCAAAACAGCACATTTACCTGCCAAAAGCTGATTATAGTAAACTACGAACTCTCATACTGTCAGGTGCACCTAAAAAAAACACGCAGACTGCTAAAAGTCTGCGTGCTTGGCTTTATTTCATCCCCGAAATGGTGTAGCCCTCAATAATATGCTTTTGAAACAGCATGAAGATGATCACGATCGGTACGACCATAAAGGTAGAACCGGCCATCTGCAAGGCGAAGTTGCCGCCATATTGTCCTTTTAAAAGAGAAAGCCCGACAGACAGGGTATACAGTTTTTCATCGTTGGCGATGATCAAAGGCCATAGGAAACTGTTCCAGCCGGCGATAAATGTCAGGATCCCCTGAACAGCCAGGATGGGTTTAGAGATCGGCAGTATAATCTGAATGAACACCCGGAATTCACTGGCTCCATCGAGGCGTGCGGCTTCAAGAAGCTCATCTGGAATGGTAGACATGAACTGACGGAACAAAAAGATGCTGAACGCCCCGACTAATCCTGGTAAAACAATTCCGGCCATCGTATTCGTCAGGTGAAGCTGGTTCAAGATCAGGTATACGGGAATCATCGTTACTTGCCCGGGAATCATCATCGTAGCGAGTACGAGGTAGAACAATTTTTCCCGCCCTTTGAATTGGTACTTGGCAAAAGCATATCCCGCCATCGCGTTTAAGAACAAACCAGCGAATGAACAGAGCACCACGATGATTGTGTTCCGCAAATAAACCGTGAAGTTCATGTTTTCAAACAGGTTGGTAAAATTCTCAAGCGTAAATTCATGTGGCAAAAAGGTTGGCGGGATCTGCATGACTTCCATTTCAGGCTTGAACGCAGATAAGATCATCCAAATAAATGGAATAGAGACGAGAAATCCACCGAGAGCCAAAATGATGCCGGTTACCCATTGCTGGCCACTGGCCGTTCTTCGGGCTTTAACTGAAGCATTAGTTTTCGTCTTTGCTTTTATCGCAGTCATCTCTAAATTCTCCATCTTAATAGTCCACCTCTTTTTTCTGCAATCGGAATTGAAGCAGTGTGATGATAATGATCGCAATAAACAAAATGAAAGATCCGGCAGCGGCATATCCGAAATTACTGAGCTGGAAACCATTTCTGTAAATAAACAGCGCAACAGAGGTGGTACTGTCGAGAGGACCGCCTTTTGTCATGACTAGCGGTTCTTCAAAAAATTGAAGCCAGCCGATCATGGTAGTGATTGAAACGAAAAAGATCGCGTAACGCAGGAGCGGAAGGGTGATTTTCGTCAATTGCTTCCAGTTGGTTGCTCCGTCAAGCTGTGCCGCTTCATAGTAAGTTTTCGGTATCCCTTGGAGAGCTGCCAAAAAGATAATCATGTTCACACCGATTCCCCGCCAGACAGCGAGTGCGATCAGTGATACTTTCGACATGTTCGGATCGGTGAGCCATGGAACAGGAGGCAGGTGAAGCCAATTCAGTACATAATTGAATAGTCCGAGCTGTGGATTGTACAGGTAACTCCATACAACGGCGACTGCTACCACGTTTGTGATCGAAGGCATGTAAAAGATCACACGGAATGCCCGGAAAATGCGTGATTTGCCGAAGTTGATCAACAAAGCGATGGCCAAAGAACAAACAATGACCAAAGGCACACCGATTACTACATAAAAAAGCGTATTAAACAAGGACTTCATAAAAATAGGATCTTTAAAAACCTGAATGTAATTTTCCAATCCGACAAAATGAATCATCGACCAGTCGCCCAAACCTTCGAGACTGATGTCCGTAAAACTGATGACAAGAGCAACGACGATTGGAAACAGAGAAAACAGGCCTAAAAGGAGAAGGGCAGGTGCGATAAATAAGTAAGGCGTTTTGGTGTTTATGGCTTTCATGTTTCGCTCCTTTCTGCACATCGATCTAATCTGGGGATGTAAAGGGATAACTAGCAGAAAGTCTGCTAGTTATCCGGGTTTGTCTTTATTTATTTAAAAGATTTTCCGCTTTTTTGTTGAACGCGTTCATTTCTTTTTTCGGTGTGGTTTGGCCGCGGTAAATCTTTTCAAAGCTGCTTAAGTATTCTTGAGCGACCGGCTCCCATTGTTTGATGACAGGCATTGGTTTGGAATCTTTCATCTGTTCGCCGAACGTTGTGTAGAACTTGTTGTCTTTCAGTGACTGATCTTCCCATGCTTTTTTAGTAGAAGGAAGAGAATTTGTCATATTCATCCATTTCAGCTGAGTTTCAGGCTTGTTCATAAATGCCAGGAATTTCAGTGAAGCATCTTTGTGTTTTGTATATTGGAAGACAGAAAGATTGGAACCGCCAAGTGCTGATAGATTGTTTTCCTTTTTAGGAAGGACAGCGGTTGCCCATTTTCCTTTAAGTCTGGTGCCTGGTCGTTAATGAGTTTAACCATCCACGGACCGCTTATAAACATTGGCAGAATACCGTCGCCGCGGAATCCTTGTACGATATCAATACCAGCGTCTTTTGGCGCAGATCCGTTTTTAAAGAAGCTGTTTAAATAATCGACCGCTTCCACAAACTTTGGATCATTGAAATGAGGTTTGCCTTGGCTATCGAGCAATTCCGCTCCGTTTTGTCGGGCGAACATAAAGCCTAAGCTTTGTTCTTTGACATCAAGGCTGATGCCGTACTTATTCTTCCCGCGCTCAGACAGTTTCTTGGCAGCTGCACTTAGTTCTTCCCACGTTTTTGGAGCTTCACTGAAACCGGCTTTCTTTAAAAGATCGGTACGGTAGAAGAGAACGCGTGTGTCGATATACCATGGAACACCGACCGTTTGGTTTTTATATTTGGTTGTTTCTATAGAACCGGCATAATAGTTGGACGGGTCGAGCTCTGGGTATTTTTTTACATAAGGTTTTAAATCCAGCAAAGCTTTGGCGGATCCGAATTCTGGAATCCATGTCGTTCCCATCTGCAAAACATCAGGCCCTTTTTTAGCAGCAACAGCTGTTAGCAGCTTATCGTGGGCAGTCTCCCAAGGGATCGCCTGAACCTTAACATCAATTTTTGGATTTTCTTTTTCAAAGGCTTCGGCAATCTTGGGTAATGATTTGGCTTCTTCTCCCATTCCCCAGACATTAATCACTGTCTTTCCGCTTCCTGATGAACTGGCTGAACAGCCTGTGAGCGCACCTGACATGAGTAATGCTCCTGCCAAAGAACTGACAATTAGCTTTTTGTTGAGTTTAGGTAACCAGTTTTTCATATTTGCTCCCCCTATACGTTGATCAATTTTTGGGTCTTATCCATTTTACTTCTTCACTGCAGGTTAATTCTAGTAAAGTATTCCTTTTCAGTGAAACGTTTCTATTACTAGCAAAAAAATATAGAAGAAGATTTTCAATGCTTTTTATTGAAACGTTTCGACAGGGCTATTATAATTCATAATGAAATCGTTTACAACTGAATTTTCAAATGTATTTTTAAAAAAATAAATATTCTAACTATTTATGTTTATGAATCCCTTTACCTGCAAGGGATTCAGCAAGAGACATAAGTGAAACGTTTCAATTCTTTCATTGACGATGATGTTTTGAACCCTTTATAATCCTCTTTGAATAGTAATCGAAACGTTTCTACGTATTTCGGAATGATAAGTTACATCTACCTTGAACGTATATTAAAACCGATTGGAGGAAATGAAATGTCAGACCAAACATTACATTCTCTTGTAGAAGAAATGACTCTAAATGAAAAAATTGCTCAGCTTATGCAGCTGGCCGCTCCTTTTTTTGAAGGATCAAAAGAACAAGGAGAGATAACGGGGCCGATGGCAGAAATGGGCGTTACGAAGGAAACAGTCAGAAATAGCGGTTCGGTCCTTGGGGCATCCGGCGCGAAAGAGGTGCGTGAGATACAGGAAGCACATCTTAAAACCAACCGGCTGGGTATTCCGCTCTTGATCATGGCGGACATTGTTCATGGATTTCAGACGATTTTTCCGGTACCGCTTGCGATCGGGTGCTCATGGGATATCAAGCTTGCGGAAAAAAGTGCGGAGATTGCCGCCGCTGAAGCCTCTGTAGCAGGTGTTCATGTAACGTTTGCTCCGATGGTCGACCTCGTCCGCGATCCGCGATGGGGAAGAGTCATGGAATCCACAGGAGAAGATCCTTATTTAAACAGTGAATTTGCTCGCGCTTTTGTTCGTGGTTTTCAAGGAGATGACCTAACATCCGATACTTCCCGTGTTGCAGCATGCGTCAAGCATTTCGCGGCGTACGGAGCCGGGGAAGGGGGACGTGACTATAATACTGTAGACATGTCTGAACGGCAGCTGAGGGAAATGTACTTGCCGGCCTATAAAGCAGCATTGGATGAAGGCAGTGAGATGGTCATGACCGCTTTTAACACGGTGGACGGCATACCAGCCTCAGGAAACAAGAGGCTGATGCGCGGTCTCTTGAGAGAGGAATGGGGATTTGACGGCGTCCTCATCTCAGACTGGAGTGCAGTAAAAGAACTGATTCCCCATAGTGTGGCAGTGAATGAAAAAGAAGCAGCCGCCAAAGCGCTTACGGCGGGTGTCGATATTGAAATGATGACATTGTGCTATGTGAATCACTTAAAGGAGTTAATTGAAAACCGTGAAGTATCAGAAGATCTTCTGGATGAAGCTGTACTCCGCATTCTTGGATTAAAGAAGAAACTCGGGCTGTTTGAAAACCCTCATCGCGGAACGGATGAACAAAGGGAGCAGGAAGTGATCATGAGTGAGCCGCACAGAGCGGTGGCGAGAGAACTTGCAGCCAAGTCTTGCGTTCTATTAAAAAATGAAAATGTCCTTCCACTTCAATCCGGCCAAAAGGTTGCACTGATTGGCCCATTTGCACAAAACGGAGATATTCTTGGGCCCTGGTCATGGAAAGGTTCTAGAGAAGCAGCGATTCAACTGTATGATGGGCTGAAGGAAAGACTGGCTCCTGATAGATTATCCGTTTCAAAAGGCTGCAGTATTGAAACTGGTACGGAGGAAGAGCTTCAGCAGGCTCTGGAAACAGCGGCTCATGCAGATATCGTTGTTCTTGCGCTTGGCGAAAACTCGGATATGAGCGGAGAAGCTGGGAGCCGAAGCGACATCAGACTGCCTGAAATTCAGCACGAACTGCTTTCAGCTTTAAAAAAAATCGGTAAACCAATTGTCACCGTTTTGTTTAACGGCCGTCCTCTCGATCTTAGGGATGTTACTGAGCAGTCAGACGCTATCCTTGAAGCTTGGTTTCCTGGAACAGAAGGAGGCCACGCGGTGGCAGAGCTTCTTTTAGGAAAAGTAAATCCGTCCGGAAGGCTGTCAATGTCGTTTCCACATTCGGTGGGGCAGGTGCCGGTTTATTATAACTGCTTTAATACTGGGAGGCCTCAAGGCGCACCAGATGCACAAGAACGCTATGTTTCTCAGTATCTTGATGTGCCGAACGAAGCGCTTTACCCGTTTGGGTTTGGATTAAGCTACACGTCATTCAGCTACGGAGAACCGGTATTATCAAGTAATGTTTTAAAACCGGGTGAAGCGATTCAGCTATCCATTACGGTCGCGAACACAGGAGATCGGGATGGAGATGAGACGGTACAGCTTTATGTGAGAGACATGGCGGGTGAAGTTGTCCGTCCGCTGAAAGAGTTAAAGGCGTTCGAGAAAGTGGCGCTTGTGGCCGGAGAGAAGAAGGAAATCATCTTTACATTAAAAGAAGAACAACTGAGATACCATCATTCAGATTTAACGTTAGCGAGCGATCCCGGAGCCTATACCGCTTATGTGGGCCCTTGCAGCTCCAATGTGAAGGAAGTAACGTTTTCGTTAGTTAAATAAATTGAAAGATTTGAGGGGGATCCATGATTACCAAAACAATGCCCACATTTGATATACAGGCAGGGAACTACAGGTTTACTTTTTTAAACAGCGGAGATCTTTTCGAAGCGGTTCATCAAGGAATCATGATTAACCAATGGCAGTCCAATCCAATTGATGGCGCGCTGAACAATCTGTATCTGCGCATTCACAGCGGGGATAGCATTCAATATTTTCCAATGCTCGGCAGCCATTCCAACAGCAAGGTCAGCCATTCAGCATCACAAGTGATTTGGGAAGGTAAGTCAGCAGATGTGCACTATAAGGTTACATTTTCCCTTACCAGCCAGGGCGTTTGGTTCTGGGAGGTTGAAACGGAAGGCAAAGGCGTTGATATTGATGTTATTTATGTACAGGATATTGGGCTTGCAGATAAAGGAGCAGTACGGACGAATGAAGCTTTCGTTTCTCAATATATTGATCATTCTGTTTACGAAGATGAGGAAAAGGGCTATGTTGTTTGCTCGCGTCAAAACCAGCCGAACTCCGGAGGGTTTCCTTATTTGCAGCAAGGTTCTTTAACAAAGGCCACAGCCTTTTCGACGGACGGATATCAGTTCTTCGGGCTTTCCTATAAAGAAACGAATGAGCCTGAGATCCTAAAAAAAGAAAAGCTTGAAAATAAAGTCTATCAATATGAATTTGGATTCACAGCTCTTCAGTCACCTCGAGTATTACTTTCCGGAAAAGCACGGTTTGTTTTTTACGGACTGTTTAAAGAAAATCATCCGGAAGCGGTAGCTGAACTGGCATTTCAACAAGAGTTACAGAGTGCTTGGGATACGGTCAAAGGTCAGAAGCCAGAAGAATGCAATGCTTTAGAGCCAGTACAGTTATCCTCCGGATTCGGAGATCCGCTTACGTCTATTTCGTTCACAGAAGAAGAACTCAACCAACTCTACCCTGACCGCCAATTGGAAGAGTACGACGGTGAAAGCCTGCTCTCTTTTTTTACTGCAACGTATGAGCACGTGGTTCTGAAGGAAAAAGAGCTGATTGTCGAACGGCCCCACGGACATATTATTGTATCCGGAAACAATGCAGGCATCACGGAAGAAGTCATTACGTCCACTTCCTTCATGTATGGTGTTTTTAACTCACATATCGTTAAGGGCAATACCTCGTTCAATAAAATGATGACGAATATGAGAAATGCGCTGAATGTGATGAAAACTTCCGGACAGCGGATCTATGTGGAAATGGATGGGCAGTATCGTTTACTCACCATGCCTTCCATCTACGAGATCGGATTTAATTATGCCCGCTGGTTCTATAAAACTGCCAAGGAGACATTGAGAATCACCAGCTATACAACTGTTGATTCTCCTGTTATTCACTTGGAAGTCCAATCGTTAAGCGGGAAGCCATATCGTTTCCTTGTAACGAACCAGATTTCTATGAACAACAATGAATATGAAGTCCCGTACCGTATGGAGAAAAGCGGGAATGTTCTCTCGTTCTTTGCAGATGAATCATCAGACAGTGCAAAGACGTATCCGAACCTTCGATATGACATGAATGTAACGGGAACAAACATGAGAGTTAGGGATGAGGAGCTGTTTGGAGAGAGCATTGAAACAGGATCAAGTTCGCTCGCTGTGCTTGAACTTGAAGCAGCAAGTGAATGGACGCTTTCTGTTCAGGGACAGCTTTACGGAGAAGAATCTCATTTCACCAAGAAAGATACTGAAAAAGAAATTGAACGATTTCGGGAATTCTACCATTCTGTTAACAAAGGCTTTCGTGTAAGCCAGCATGGCGGTGATAATGAAGAACTGCAGAAGGTGAACGCGATCTCATGGTGGTATACGCACAACATGCTCGTTCATTATTCTGTGCCCCATGGTTTGGAACAGTATGGAGGCGCCGCTTGGGGAACGAGAGACGTATGCCAGGGGCCAGCAGAATATTTTACAGCGACACAAAATTATGAAGCTATTCGTGAAATTATTAAGACAGTCTACTCCCACCAATACGAAAGCACCGGCAATTGGCCGCAGTGGTTCATGTTTGACCGTTATTACAAAATACAGCAGCAGGAGAGCCACGGGGATATTATCGTTTGGCCATTAAAAGCGCTCAGTGATTATTTAGCGGCAACAAGTGATTACAGCTTGCTTGAGGAGATCATTCCGTACACTGAAGACAACGGTGAGTTTACGGTGAAAGAGGAATCTCTTTTTGACCACGTAAAGAAACAAATCGACTATATAAAGAAAAACTTTTTGCATGATACCTATCTTTCGTCATATGGAGACGGGGATTGGGATGATACGCTTCAGCCTGCAAATGCTCAATTGAAACAATATATGATCAGCAGCTGGACCGTGTCGTTAACCTATCAAGTGATAACTCAATTTTCCAGGCAGCTTGCAGCGATTGATCAAGCCCAGGCGGATGAGCTTAAGGACTTGGCTGCAGGGATTGAGTCTGATTTTAACAGATACATTCTTTCAGACGGTGTGATTCCAGGCTTTATTTACATGGAGGAACCAGGGAAAGAAGAACTGATGCTGCACCCGAAGGATACAAAGACGGGCATTCAGTATCGCCTGCTTCCGATGACGCGAAGCATGATCAGTGAACTCTTAAGTCCAGAACAGGCAGCAGAACATTATGAGCTGATCAAAAATCATATGCTCTGCCCGGATGGTGTAAGGCTCATGAACCAACCGGCCCATTATGCAGGAGGTGTCAGCACCCATTTTAAACGTGCGGAGCAGGCAGCGAATTTCGGAAGAGAAGTGGGCCTTCAATATGTCCACGCTCATATCCGTTTTGTAGAGGCGATGGCCAAGCTTGGAAAAACTGAAGAAGCTTGGGACGGACTGGCTGTGATCAATCCGATCGGTATCCAGAAGGTGGTACCAAACGCTGAGCGAAGACAAAGCAATGCGTACTTCAGCAGTTCGGACGGTAAATTCAATACACGTTATGAAGCACAAGAACGCTTTAAAGATCTTAGAGAGGGGACCGTTCAGGTTAAGGGCGGATGGCGCATTTATTCCAGCGGTCCGGGAATCTTTATGAATCAGCTCATCTCCAGCTGTCTTGGCGTTCGGCAAGAAGGAGATACCCTTGTCATTGACCCTGTTCTGCCTAAAAAATTGGACGGCTTAGTGTTTGATTTTCATGTGAATGGAGTGCCCGTTTCGTTCCACTATGATCTAAGCGGGAAACATGAGAGCGGAGTGTCCGTTAATGGAAATCCCGTTTCTGCTGATCGTTTCTCTAACCGTTACCGAAAAGGCGGTTTTAAGATCAGTAAGAGTGAGCTTGAGGCTGTATATCAACAGGATAAGTCAGTAACAAATATGATTGAGGTCAGGTTGTAACTGCAGGAACCGTGTCCAGTTCGAGTGCTTGTCGGACTTGAACAGGGCGCTTGTGCTTTTCTAATCTAACAGCAATTACCATCAAAATGCGAGAACGATGTATAATAGAGATAACGTTTTCATAGACAGATTGGAGTGTGTCCAGGTGGTCAGTATTAAGGATATTGCAAAACAAGCTGGTGTTTCCATTTCAACAGTATCGTATGCCTTAAATGGAAGCCGGAAAGTCACGCAGGAAACCACCGCTAAAATTTTAGCAATCGCCAAGGAATTGAACTATATTCCTAACGCAGCGGCTCGAACGCTAAAGAAGCGGGAAACAAAAATTGCCGGTGTTTTCTTAACCAATTACAGTGGTGCTTTTTATGGTGAACTGCAGCAAGGGATGCTTGATCAGCTGGCACACCATGGATATGAGCTGATCGTATGCAGCGGCAAGGAATCCCACCGGTTTCTCCCTGAAGGAATGATCGACGGTGCCATTATATTGGACGCCAACTTTTCAAGTGAAGAATTGATCAGTTACGCAGACCGAGGCCATAAACTTGTTGTTCTGGATCGTGAACTGGAGCATGAAAATATCACTCAAGTATTACTCGACAACATAACCGGAGCAAAGCTTGCGATTGAACATGCCGCAGATCAAGGTCATAAGAAGCTGATCATCGTGACAGGCCCTCAAGCGTCCTTTGATTCCGATCAGCGCCTGCAGCAGGCACTGGCCTCGGCTGAAAAGAACGGCCTTGAATGCCATGTCATCCAAGGCGATTTTAACAAACCGACAGGAGAGAAAGCGGCGAGAAAAATCGTTGAATCGTACTCCGGCCCAGTCGCTGTCTTTTGTCTGAACGACGAGATGGCGATCGGCATGTACAATTTCTTGACTAAAACAGAGTACCGCATAGGAAAGCACATTCACATTATCGGTTTTGACAATATTGAAGTCGCACAATATACGCATCCACGTCTAACAACTATTGATTACTCCAAGCGGGAGTGGGGAGCGGCAGGGGCGGAGCAGCTAATCAAACTCATCCGAAAGGAAACAGCAACTTCTAAAAAAATCGGTGTAACTCTTGTAGAGGGAGAGTCTCTCCAAAAGGTTTAATCAGTAAAAAGGGAAGGCAGCCCTGGGGGCTCCTTCCCTTTTGGTATTATTGAAACTTATTAGGAAATTGCTTAATGATTCCGCCGGTTAGTGTATCGGCCATCTTAATGATATGGTCCTCACCAAGATCAAACGCTGAAATGTCGCCGTTCCAATTTTGCTTTAGGCGATTAGTAACTTGATCGGTAACGAATTGGAGATGGATATATAACATCTCCTTTAACGTTTTTTCCGGCCAGTTCGGATTGGCAGAGCTTAAGAATCGTGCGATATCGTCCGCGTTCCTGAACCAGGCGGTGTTGTATTTTTTGAAGTCTGCCTGATTTCCTGTTTTAGCGGCAGCTGTTAATTTTCCTGCAAGAACGATGTGCTCGGTCAGCAACTCGCCCAATTTATTGCCTGCTGCCTCTCCGTAATAAGGTTTGATGGCATTTCCTATGTCCTTTTGGTTCTTTAAGAGCCTCGCCAGAACTTGATCCTGATCCTTTAATCCTGCGATTGCACTGACAATATAGCTTCTTGTCCAGATGGTATGGTCGATCCAGAGCTTTCGCAAGTCTCCCTGAAGTTTAACGGCCGAAACGCTCAGGCACTGCTGCTGGACACGCGGTGCTGTTTTAGCTTGCGCACTTAAAGGTGAAAAGATTAAGCAGGCAGCAAACAGCGGCAGCGAGAATTTTAAAAGGTGTTTTTTCATGCTGTTTTCCTCCTTTAATGGTAGTACTATATTAGTTTTGGAAATAATGGTCATTTTTATGAATGTATCTTGAGTTTCTGACTATAATGGAGTAGTATAAAAGTAATGCTAATCGGAAGGGTGAACAAAGGGCGATGAACAACTAATCTTATTTCATAGAAAAACATTCGTATAAACAATTACGATCATTTTTTTTCTGGATAGGATTAGTACAGCCTTTTGATTCAGCCCAATTGGAAGCATGCCCGAATTGCGCGCATGTTCTCTGTTTTTGCGGCGTAACAAGAGCCTCCTGTCCAGAATGATGGATCAGGAGGTTATTTTTTATGAACGAAACAACATCTCAACCAAAAGTGAGCATGGGTGCATTATTCCAGAACCGGTTTATCCGGACGATATTGCTTTCTGTTTTTTTCCTGCAGATTGGCATTTGGGTAAGGAACTATTCCATCCTGCTGTACGTTATTGAAAAAACAAACGAAAATCCAGTGGCCGTTTCCCTCATCTCGGTAGCGGAATTCGCGCCAATCTTTCTGTTTTCCTTTATTGGGGGGACGTTTGCAGACCGCTGGAGACCGAAGCGGACGATGGTTTGGTGTGATCTTTTAAGTGCAATTTCAGTATTTGTGGTTCTTTTAACCTTGATACTAGGAAGCTGGAAGGTCATTTTCTTTGCAACCCTCGTATCTTCCATTCTTTCTCAGTTTTCACAGCCGTCAGGAATGAAGCTCTTTAAGCTCCATGTCCCGGCAGAACTTGTCCAGATGGGGATGTCGATGTATCAAACGGTATTTGCTCTGTTTATGATTCTTGGACCGATTATCGGTACATTCGTGTATCAGCATTTCGGCATCATGGCAGCGATTGGTGTCATGGGCGTGGCGTTCTTATTATCAGCAGGTACCCTTCTTATGCTGCCTGCAGACCGTGTAGATGATGAAGAAAAAGCAACCACGACATTAATGCAGGAAATGAAGGATGGTTTTCGTTATGTGTTAGGCAGCAAGCCTTTAACCTTGCTTGGGGGCTGTTTTGCAGCTGCCGGGCTCGCGATCGGCCTGACTCAGCCGCTCGGTGTCTTTTTGATAACTGAACGGCTCGGACTTCCTAAAGAACAGCTGCAATGGCTGATGGCGGCCTTTGGAATTGGTATGATTCTTGGTGGAGGATTGACCATTTCCATGTCTAAAAAAATCATGCCGCAGGTGCTATTAGCGATGGGATTGGCGGCAAGCGCGATTGGTTTTATCGGAATGGGATTATCAACTGTATTATGGCTCACACTTGCAGCTCAATTCTTTTCCGGTCTCTTTATGCCATGCATCCATATCGGGATCAATACAATGATTCTGCAAAATACAGAAGAGGCATTCATTGGGCGTGTCAACGGCATCTTAAATCCGCTCTTTATGGGAGCGATGGTGATTACCATGTCGGTCGCAGGCTGGATGAAATCGCACTTATCGATCGTTCTGATCTATGAAGTAGCGGCACTCCTCCTTTTTGTCGGAGTGGCCACCTTGCTGCCGCTTATGAAAAAGAGTGGGGTAAAGCAGGAAATCAGCAGAGAAATATAGAATGGATGAACGCCTGGTTATAGAACCGGGCGTTTTTTTCATACATTAATGTAAGCATTGGTTGAAGGAGAGAGTATATGAAGCAGAAGGGCGATTCTTTATATAAAGTATGGATCTGTTTGTTCGTGTTGACCATTTTCATTGGACTGCTGACCGTCTGGATTGATGTGGCCTGGGTAAAAAAAACCTTATGGTCCGTACTGCTGCTGTTCAGTATGATCGCAGCCACAGCAATGTATCCGGGATCCGGAAATTCTGCCAAAAAACATAAGGACAATGTAACCAGCATTTATGAATTAAAAAAGAAAAAAAGCCGAAGAAAAGGTATGTAGCAGTAAAGGAGTGGAAGCAAAACATGCTTGGAAAAGTAATAGAGTTTGCGAAGAATGAAAAACGGATTCGCGCTGTTATTTTGAATGGTTCCCGTGTAAATCCGAACGCGCCGCCGGATATTTTTCAAGACTACGATGTTCTTTTTGTTACAATAGATGTACCGTACTATATTAAAAACCGAAGCTGGATTTCATCATTCGGTGAAATCATGATCATGCAGACCCCTGATGCCATGGGACGCGGGAGTTAGGGGAAACGAACGAAAAGTTTACGTATCTGATGCAATTTATGGATGGTGAACGCATCGATCTTACTTTTTATCCTGAAGAAAAGGTCCAAGGCATGGTGCATGACTGCTTGAGTAAAGTGCTTCTGGACAAGGACGGGATTTTTCCTGATTTGCCTGAATCAAGTAATCGAGACTACATAACAAAACGTCCTTCAGAAAAAGATTTTTCGGATTGCTGCAATGAGTTCTGGTGGGTGAGTACCTATATTGCCAAAGGATTATGGAGACGTGAACTTCCATATGCCAAAGCGATGTTTGACGGGCCAGTCCGCGATATGATCGTTCTGATGCTGAAATGGCATATTGGAATGAGGCACGACTTTTCGGTAGACTCGGGAAAGCACGGCAAGTATTTCAAGTTCTTGCTTAAGCGTGAGATGTATGATCAGTTCGTGAAAACCTATCCTGACGGTGAGTATGAGAATATGTGGGAAGCCCTTTTCGTGATAGGCAGCCTTTTCCGGAAGGCAGCATTTGAACTTGCAGACTGCTTGGGATTCAGTTATCCCTATGAGGACGACCAAAAAGTAACCGCACATTTAAAATATATCCGTCACCTGTCTGCAGATAGGGACAGGATGTATAGAAACTGAAACGATAAAAATATAAACAAAGAGGGTGTACGTATTGTCCAACACTGCCAATGGTACAAGCCAGCTACGAGCAAACCGGAATGATTTACGTGCTGACTGTGAGAATTGCTTCGGATTGTGCTGTACGGCACTGCCTTTTGCTGCATCGGCAGATTTCCCAGTCGATAAAGACGGTGGGGTTCCTTGCTCCAATTTAACACTGGATTTTAAATGCTCGATTCATCAAAATTTAAGACAGGATGGATTCAGAGGCTGTTCGGTATATGACTGTTTTGGAGCGGGGCAAAAGGTTTCAAAAGTAACATTCGAGGGCAAAGACTGGCGAACAGATTCAGTCAGAGCAGATCTGATGTGTGCCGTCTTTCCTAAAATGCAGCAGCTTCAAGAAATGCTTTGGTATTTGGATGAAGCACTGACATTGGAGACCTCGCTTCCAATTCGTGATGATCTGAGATCAGTGTTCAGTAAGACAGAACGTCTTACGCTGCTTGATCCTAAGGATATTGTTGAACTGGATATACCGGCACACCGGGCAGTTGTTAATGCTCTTCTTTTAAAAGTCAGTGAATTGTATCGAAAGCATATTCACTCCCGACATCATAAGAAAAGCTTTGGCCGGGGAGCGGACTTTATGGGAGCTGCTTTACGAAAAGCAGATTTTAGAGGAGTCAGCTTAAGAGGGGCTTATTTTATTGCTTCCGATCTGAGAGAAGCCGATCTTAGGGGGGCAGACCTTATCGGAGCAGATTTTCGGGATGCTGATCTTAGAGGCGCTGATCTGACGGGAAGCATTTTCCTCACCCAAGCCCAAGTGAATGCAGCAAAAGGTGATGCCCGGACAAAGCTGCCGCGGCTTCTCACAAAGCCAGCACATTGGGTGCATGCAAGCCGAAAAATTTAAACATTCTGAAAAGGTGTGGTAGAACTGTAGTTAAGAGGTGATAGCATGCACTATAAAAAATTGGGCAGGACAGGATTGGATGTATCGTCGATTTGTTTAGGAACGATGGCATTTGGCAGGTGGATTGACGAGGAGGCATCGCATTCCATCATAGCCAGCGCACTGGAACAGGGCATCAACTTTATTGATACGGCCAATTATTATGGAAAAGGCCAGGATACGGAGATCCCCTATGGAACAGGAGAGTCTGAAGAAATTATCGGACGGGCACTGAAGGGAAAAAGAGAGAACGTCGTCTTAGCAACAAAAGTGGGCATCCGAATGGGCCATGGCAAGAATGAATCCGGTCTATCGCGAGGTCATATAATGAAGGAAGTAGATCGATCTCTGAGCCGCCTGCAAACCGATTACATCGATTTGTACCAGGTTCACTTTTTTGACAACAGCACACCATTGGAAGAGACGCTTCGAACACTTGATGATCTCGTACGAAGCGGTAAAGTGCGATATATCGGCTGTTCAAATTATGCCGCCTGGCAGATCATGAAATCACATGGAATTAGTGAAAAAATGAATCTGGAGAAATACGTTTCTGTGCAGCCGCAATATAATCTGCTGTCCAGAGAGATCGAACAGGAGCTGCTGCCGTTTTGTGAGTCTGAAGAGGTCGGCGTGATGGTATACAGCCCATTGGGCAGAGGGATGTTATCCGGTAAATATAAGAATGCTGATGATGTTCCTGAAGAAAGCCGGGCGGCAAAGGGAGAGCGGCTCATTCAAAATTATTTCACTCCCAAAAATTTTGAACTTGTCAGCCAGTATCGCCAACTGGCTGAGAAAAACGAGGTGAGCCTCTCTCAGTTCGCTCTTTCCTGGGTTTTAAATCAGCCTGAAGTCACTTCAGCCATCGTTGGGGCAAGCAAAGTGCATCATGTCACAGATGCTGTAAAGATCAGCGATTGGCGATGGAGTGAAGAGTTGCTGCAGAATGTGAATGAAATAGTAGTTTAAGAGGTTCACACCGTTCAAAAGCAGAAGGGATCAGCAGATGATGAAATTTGGGATCAGCGTGTGTACTCATTATTAAAGCCGGATTGGATAAAGGGAAGTAATTAAGTCTTGGGGACGGGCCGCTGGTCTGTCTTTTTTTAGTTTAATATGTGAAGTTCATCACATACTCCTGCAAGTAAATCCATTACAATCAAGGGGTACTAAGAGAGCAGGAACAAAGCGTGTGTTGAGCAGGCAGACTAATATTCGGGAGGAATGCGTTATGGCTAAACGCTACAAACATGTACTGGTTGGATTGGATGGTTCTGAAGCTTCAGAAAAGGCTTTTAAACGGGCAGTAGAAATGGTGCTCGAACATGAAGCAGAAACATTAACACTAGCACATGTCGTGGATACAAGAAGTTTCTCAGCTTACGACTGGTATACAGCTATGGCTGAAAAAGCACAAGAATACGGCGATGAACTGTTAACCGATTTTGCACATAAAGCAGAAAACGCCGGGGTACCGCACGTAAACAAAGTAATGGAGCTGGGTTCACCGAAAGTGACGCTTGCTAAATCCATTGCTCCCGACGTTAAAGCCGACCTTATAGTTTGTGGAGCGACGGGTATGAATGCGGTAGACAGGGTGTTCATGGGAAGTGTATCTGAGCATACGACTCGCTATGCGAGATGCGATGTGCTGATCGTAAGAAATGATCAATAATGGAGGAATTCTAATGAAAGCTGCTGTAGTAAATGAATTTAAACAATCCTTAGAAGTAAAAGATATGCCACCCGTAATCGAACACGGGGAAGTTCTTGTTAAGATTAAAGCATGCGGCGTCTGTCATACCGATCTGCATGCCGCTCATGGCGACTGGCCTGTTAAGCCGAAGCTGCCTCTTATTCCGGGCCATGAGGGTGTTGGTGTGATTGAACAAGTAGGCCCTGGCGTTCACCATCTGAAAGTTGGAGATCGTGTAGGTATTCCATGGCTGTATTCAGCATGCGGACATTGTGAGTATTGTTTGAGCGGTCAGGAAACACTCTGTAAAGATCAGAAGAATGCCGGTTATTCAGTAGATGGCGGTTATGCTCAATATTGCAAAGCAGATGCTGATTATGTGATTAAAGTACCAGAATCTTTATCTTTTGAAGAAGTTGCACCCATTTTTTGTGCAGGTGTTACCACCTATAAAGCTTTAAAAGTAAGTGAAGCTAAACCTGGTGATTGGGTAGCGATATTCGGAGTCGGGGGTCTTGGCCATGTAGCCGTCCAATATGCTAAAGCCATGGGATTTCATATTGTGGCAGTGGATACGAGCGATGATAAATTAGAACTTGCAAAGGATTTAGGAGCTGAACTTACTGTAAATGCAGTTAAAGAGGATACTGCAGCCATCATTCAAAAACAACTGGAAGGTGTCAAGGCCTCTATTTGTACCGCTGTATCGAAAACGGCCTTTAGCCAAGCCTATCAGTCTGTTAAACGAGGAGGAACTCTCGTTGCGGTTGGCCTTCCGCCGGAAGAATTGCCGATTCCTATTTTTGATACAGTCTTAAATGGAGTTAAAGTGGTCGGTTCCATCGTTGGAACACGCAAAGATCTTCAAGAAGCGCTGCAATTTGCAGCAGAGGGAAAAGTTAAAACCATGATTGAAGTACAGCCGCTTGAAAAAATCAATGAAGTTTTTGAGCGAATGGAAAACGGAACGATTAATGGCAGAATCGTTCTAAAAATAGATTGATTGTAAAGAGGGCAGATTTAAAGTCTGTCCTCTTTTTCTTTTTACGTACTGAAAAGCTCAAAGTAGGAATTCTGCTAAGAGACCGAATACAAAAGAAAAGCGGGGAGGGATGAGGCCGGATGGTGTTACAAGAGGAAGACTTGCAAAGAATAGAGCAGGGATCTTGATCTCAACCGTCGACCTGAACCAGGAGTACTATGATTCTACTAAAGCATGGCGGGATAACGCCATGAATCACAAGTTTCACAGCGGAACACTTGTCAATGATCCCCGAAGTGCAAACAGAAAGGAACTTTGAAAGCTTTTTTTATATTCGTACTGCATTGTTTTTCAGTTTATTTTTCCAAATGCAAAAAAGGCAGTGCGCATAGCACTCCCTTCCTCACCTCATTTCGTTTTAATTTGGTACAAATTGCAGTTCATAGCGCACTTTATACAGGCCGTTCGCTTTCGGCTGCCCCAGTGGAACGGTATCAGCATAGAGTGTATATTCACCAGGTTCAACGGTGAATTCCAAGCTGTTGGCACCAACGCTTGATACCATAATTCCTTCAGCTTCAACCTTGAAAGGAAGAGAAAACGTGCGCGTGGAATTCACGTTTTTGTCATAATGAAGAGGTGAAGAGACAGCAATCTCACATTTGTAGTCCGACACTGCCTCGAAAGAAATGACTCCGTCCCTCAGGATGTAGCCACGTTTGATATCGGCATCTGTCCAGTCTAAAAAGGGTTTTTTGATCCCTTTGTTGTATACAATTAATTGGGAATAGGAAACGGTTAGCTCACTTATCAAATCGGTGTGCCTCCTTTTGAAAAGTTAAACGCTCTTCATGTTTATCTTATTGAACGATGAACAAAACCTTAGTTCCATCAGGATAGTCTTCTAGCTGGTTGCCAACCCAAGAACCTGCCCCACGATTATCGGATGGAGTTACATAACGGATGTCTGCCCCGTATCCGTCTTCTTCGCACATCGCCATAGGCCACTCATCTCGATCGTAGCCCAGCTTGGTAGGAATGCCTTTAAGCGACTCTTCTCTGCGCTGATCGGCACCCCCGTTACTTATTGTACTCTTAAATAATAGTGCTATATCATTAAATTGGTTTTACTGGAATGTTAAGGGATTTTATCGGTTAATAGAACCATTGTAGAATTGATGCTTTTTTTAATGAGAAACTAGGAAAGCAACCCTAAGCTGATTCTTCATTTAAATAAAGCAAAAGGAGGAAGAGCTATGAAAACCTATATTGCATGGCTGAGGGGAATTAATGTAGGCGGCCATAAAAAGATAAAGATGGAAACTTTGCGTGGACTTTTGGAATCGATGGGGCTTCAAAAGGTTAAAACATACATTCAGAGCGGGAATGTCATTTTGCAAGCTGATGAAGAAGAAAGGATGCTTCAGAAAAAAATAGAAGACAAAATTCTTGAGGAATTCGGTTTTGACGTAACCGTCATGCTGAGAACTCAGCATGAGTTAGAGGAAGCAATCTCATCGGTTCCCTTTGATCTCAATAAATTAAAAGAGGGTGAAACGATACACGTCATTTTCTTTCCGGAAGAGCCAGCGGAATCAGCGATTGAAATACTGAAGCCTTATAAAAATGAGGACCTGGATTTTGTGGTCAGGAACCGGGAACTTTATCTTTTATACCGTAAAAGCCTTAGAGACATAAAATTTCCTGTTCAGAAATTGAAGAGTCCCGGCACAATGAGAAATTGGAACACCGTCAATAAGATGGCAGCCTTGGGGAAAGCCATCGACGAATAGAAAGAAGAGATGAATCAATAGAGAGGAAGAAGAAATATGTTATTGAGAGAAGCCGAGAAGAAGGATATCCCTGAACTTGCAGATTTGATGGGAGAACTGGGGTATCCGACAGAAACAAAAGCGATGGAGGAGCGGTTTGCTAAAATCGCAGTTCATCCTGATTACCACACAATTGTAGCAGAAAAAGACGCAGAACTTGTTGGGATGATCGGAATGTTTAGAGGCCTTTCCTATGAAAAAGACGAACCGTCCATACGAATTATTGCGTTGGTTGTTAAAGAAGAGGTTCGTAATCAAAAGATCGGCCAGCAGCTGCTCGAACAGGCAGAAGAATGGGCAAGCCGACAGGGCGTTCGAAAGCTGGCTGTGAATACCGGAAAACGGAGAGTGGAGTCCCATCTCTTTTATAAAAACAGAGGTTTTGAAGAGACAGGGGCAGGGTTTTACAAATCGCTGGAAAAATAGGAGGAGTTCAAATGGAAGTCAGAGAACTGGCAGCAGCGGACGCTGAGGAATATTGGACACTAAGGCTGGAGGCATTGATGCTTTCTCCAGAGGCATTTGCAACGAGTTATGAGGAAGCGGTTAAGCGGAAGAATCCGATTGAACGAGTAAAAGAAAATTTCAATGCTGATGGGAGCCATACATTCGGCGCCTTTTTAGACGGAGACATGGTCGGCATCGTCACCCTCATACAAGAAAGCTATAGGAAAATGAGCCATAAAGCCAATATCTTTGCCATGTATGTGACCTCCCGCAGCAGAGGAAAAGGTACAGGAAAAGCCTTAATGGAAGCTGCGATCCAAAAAGCAAAGGATATGGGAGAAATCGAGAAGATCAACCTGACCGTCGTTTCTAGCAACGAACGCGCAAAAAAGCTGTATACCAGCTTAGGCTTTGCATCGTATGGAACGGAAAAAAGGGCAATGCAGGTCGACGGGGTTTTTTATGATGAGGACCATATGGAACTTTTTGTGAAATAACGGTAATCTAAGCTGCTGACCATCTCAACTCTTTTCTGCAAAAGACTAGTCCTCCTGCTTCCATGGTAAAATAACGGAAGATGAGAAGATGGCGACGGAGGTTTTTATGGATTTAAACTATTTTTATACGTTTAAGGAAGTGGCGAAGTGGGGCAGCTTTACCCGGGCTGGTCAGGAACTGGGCTACGCGCAATCAAGTGTAACCACCCAGGTTAAAAAACTGGAAGACCAATACAAAGTAAGGCTCTTTGAGCGTTCCGGACAAAAGATGGTGCTCACCCAATCAGGGGAGGATCTGCTTTTTTATGTGGACAAAATCCTCAGCCTGCTTGAAGAAGCGAGCGAGCGCCTGACCGATGAAAGAAACCTGCGAGGCAGTATACGGATTGGAACGGTGGAATCATTGGCGGCTTATTTTATTACCCCTTACATCAAAGCGCTAAAGGATCAGCATCCATCACTAAAAATTATGCTTGAAGCTGGACTCTGTCCAAACCTCGTTCAAGGTATTCTTGAAGGAAAGTTTGATATTGCCGTATTGCTTGACCGAATTCAGTCGTCAAACGACCTGGAGGTTATTCCGATCAGAAAAGAGCAGATGGTTATGGTAGCCTCACCAAAGCATGAATGGAGCACTCAAAACAGTGTAGCGGCCGATGATTTAAAACACGAGACCATCATTCTGACAGAAGAGGGATGCCCGTACAGAACGCTTCTTGAACAGCTCCTTGCCGAACATAGCATACAGCCTCAATCCGTGATTTCTTTCAGCAGCCTGGAAGCCATTAAGCAGTGTGTAGCTGATGACCTGGGTGTAGCCCTTGTACCTGAAATCGCAGTCCAAAAGGAATTGGCTTCTGGAAAACTGCAAAGGATTCCATTTGAAGATGAAAGCATCCATCTCTATTCTCAGATCATCTACAGCAAGAAAAAATATCTTTCCACACCAATAAGGCAGTTTATTGAACTCGTTAACGACACAGATCATCAAAATAATTGATAATGACTATTAAAAATTCTCCATACCTCTCGCTGGTTTCTTTCTGATAAAGTGAGAAGGAAACCAATAAATAGAGGTGCAGATAAAAATATGAAAACATTCGTTCAGTATAATCCAACGAAACTTTTTTTGGGAAAGGACAAATCAGCCAGCTTTTCCAAGAGCTTGATAAATTAGGCAGCTCAGTAAAAGTACTCGTCGTTTATGGCGGAGTATGAGGTGATGAATGAATTAAAACGTGCAAAAGCTCAAGTCTTTGAACTGTCAGGCGTAGAACCGAACCCGCGTTTATCAACCGTCCATAAAGGCGTAGACATCTGTAAAGAAGAAAAAATTGACTTGCTGCTTGCAGTAGGCGGAGGCAGTGTCATTGATTGCACAAAAGCCATCGCGATTGGTGCAAAGTATGATGGTGATACTTGGGATCTGATCACCCGCAAAGCAGAGATTAAGGATGCATTGCCGATCGGTACAGTCTTAACACTTGCGGCAACAGGTTCAGAAATGAACTCGACATCAGTGATTACGAACTGGGATACGAAGGATAAGCTTGGCTGGTCGTCGCCTCAGGTTCATCCTGTGTTTTCGATTCTAGATCCAGTTTATACCTTTTCTGTTCCGCGCGACCAGACGGTTTACGGCATCGTGGACAGCATGTCTCACGCGCTTGAAAGCTATTTCCACCGTACAAAAAATTCACCGATGATTGACGGCTTTATCGAATCCTTACTTCGTACCGCCATTCAAACTGGTCCAAAGCTTTTGGAGGACATGCAGTCGTTTGACCACCGGGAAACGATGATGTATTTAAGCACAACCGCTTTCAATGATACGCTCTTGAACGGGACAGATGGAGGGGACTGGGCCACACACAGGATCGAGCATGCGGTTTCTGCTCTATATGACATTCCGCATGGCGGCGGTTTGGCCATCCTTTTCCCGAACTGGCTGGAGCATGTGCTGGAGGAAGATCCATCGCGTGTGAAGCAGCTTGCGGTTAATGTTTTTGGAATGGATCCTTCCGGCAAGACCGACAGTGAACTGGCTAAAGAAGGCGCAAAAGCGCTCCGAGATTTCTGGAACTCGCTTGGTGCACCAAGTACGCTTCGTGACTATGGCATAGACGACAGCCAATTTGACAGCATCGTCGAAAAAACGTTTATCAAACCTGGATTGGGCACTTATAAAGAGCTCGATCCTGAATCTGTGATGGATATTTTGAGAAAATCACTTTAATAAAGGCTGTTTTCGTAACCTTTGTTGCTCTTAGGAGGGGTTGATTTCCGTTTCAGGATGCTCGCTTTCCGCGGGGCGTGCGGTGAGCCTCCTCGGCGTACGCGCCTGTGGGTCTCACCTGTCCCGCTTCTCCCGCAGGAGTCTCGCACCTTATACTCCAATCAACTTGTCAATGAAGGCTGTTTACAAAAATGACCCAAAAGCAACAATCTTTTAGAAAAGAGCTTTAATAAAAAACAGGCTCTCATTACCCCCATTAAAGGGGATGAGAGCTTGTTTTCTTATTGCCTCGGAAAATCTTCGCTGCTAAAATAACGTTCCTTTAAAATCCCAAGATGATGTTTCTCATGGCCTGCGATAATGTAAGCAATAGCCCTGACAGTAACGTCTGAACCATTTGCATTCCCTCTTCGGGTCCATGTTTCCTCATCTATGCTTTTTATTAGCAGTATCGTAGACTGGCGGGCATTTTGTGCTTGCTGTAATAACTCAGAAAGCGGCTGTCTGTCAAAGTGGGTCTGTTCCACATAGGCATTTTCATCAAAACCAGGAAGCATCCCTTTATCGCCTCGTGCGATCGAAAGCAGCCGAAACCCCATAATTCGTTCCGTATCCGTCATATGACCGATGACTTCTTTTATGCTCCACTTGTGAGGTCCATATCTAAACAGTCCTTGCTGCTCGGTAAGGTTTTGTACCAACTGCCGCGTTTCTTCAGCCTGTTCTTCTAATAGATTGACGATGTCCTGTTCAGGCAGAGCCTTTATGTATTTCTCGTAATAGGAATTATACTCATTGGTATCTGGTTTGCTTCGCATTGCAATATCCCCCTCTAATCGTTTTATTGTAACTATAATATGAACCTTAAAAAGAATAAACAAAATTGTCTGGCATCAGAATGGAAATTAAAGTTGGAATGGATGTATATGGAATTTAGGGATTATTAAGTTTGGGATGAAAGAGATGGTGATCACAGTGAATTAACCCTCCTGCAAAAGAACAGTCAATACTTTTCAGGAGGGAAAAACAATGGAAAGGAACGTGTTTGAAAGCTGGAGAAAAAGCCATATGATGAAGGCGCATGTAACCAATCCGAATCTTGTAATCGGGGAATATACCTATTATTCTGGTTTTTATCACAAGGAACATTTTCAAGAATATTGTGTTCGATATCTTTCTGAGAAAAAGGGTGAAGACCAGCTGATCATCGGCAAATTCTGTTCGATCGGTTCAGGTGCTCTCTTTATCATGTCAGGAAACCAAGGTCATCGGTACGACTGGACGACAACCTATCCTTTCTTTTATACAGATGATGACTGGGGAGGGAGCTGTGACGGGTACAGACCTTCAGGTGATACAGTAATAGGCAATGACGTGTGGATCGGAACGGAGTCAATGATTATGCCCGGTGTACGAATCGGTGATGGAGCGGTTATTGCGGCGAGGGCAGTGGTTACAAAAGACGTCGGACCTTACACAATCGTTGGCGGAAACCCTGCCAAAGTGATTAAGAAGAGGTTTACTGATACTCAGATTAGTATGTTGATGGAGATGAGATGGTGGGACTGGCCAGAAGAGAAAATAAAGAGATATATGAAGCTCCTCTGTTCTGGGAGAATAGAAGAACTATATAAAGAGCATATACGAGGATAATTGAAAGAGGCACCCGATTAAAAATGGAGTGCCTCTTTTTTGAATTGGTGCGTGTTTGTTAAAGATTGGCGCGTATTTTTCGGGAAGCGGCGCGTATTCCACTTAACTCAAGAAGATTTCTTCAGTTTCACTCCTGCTTTGTTTGTTCTGGGTTTTTTCGATGAGAGATAAACCCCGGCAAAGATGATGAGGAGGCCGATAATCAAGTTGGGGGTAACAGGTTCTCCCAAAAGGACATAACCCCAAATCATAGCGCTGGCGGGGATCAGGTAGGTGACTGTAGCTGCGAACTCAGGGCTTCCGTTTTTATTCAAGTAAAAATAGATAAGCTGGCCCAGACCGGAACCAAAACAACCGAGGCCGATCACGGCAAACAACGGTTTAGGATGAAGAAGTTGCTGGAAATGAACAGGCTCGGTAAAAAGTACGCCGATTAGGCCGACCGCTGCACCAGTCAGTAAGGTGAAAAATGTAATGACGGCAACGCCGACTCCTGACAAATACCTTTTGGTGAGCTGTCCAGAGAGGCCGTAACAGATGGCGGCGAGAAGCATCGTGCCGATGCCTACGAACTGAGTTCCAAACAAATGGCCGAATTGAAAGTCCATAAGAACCAGTATGCCGAAAAATCCAATGAGAATTCCGATCCACTGCTGCTTGTTTAACCTGTAGGAAAACAAAAAGAAACCAATTAAACCGGTCCAGATCGGTGTCGTCGCATTTAGGATGGATGCCGTATTGGACTGGATGACTGTCTCACTTAATGAGATCAGTCCCCAAGCTAGACCGCAGTTGAAAATTCCGGTAATGATCAGCCATTTAATGGGAAGCTTGTTTTTTATCTCTTTTCTCTTGCTCCAAATAACCGGTAAAAGAATAAGTGCTCCCGCCAGTGTCCGTAAAAATACGACTCCCCATACGCCAGCAGGCTCAAGCAGCCATTTCATAAACACGAAAGATAGTCCCCAAATAAGGCTTAAGCCCGCAAGTGCACCATATAAACGAATCATGTTTTTTTTCCTTCTTTCTCATAAACGGTTTCAATTCATTTATCGTAATGCAAAAGACGGAAAAAGGAAAGGTCTCTTTCCTCTTTCCGATTCCAAGAACGTTTGTTACTATAATTTGGAAGAGTTTACAATGAAAAGGTTGGAGCTGAAGAGCATGGTTCGTGTAATAAAACTGGAAGAAATAACAGAAAGGCTTGTGATCAGACCTTATACAACCAATGATTATAGAAATTGGTACAATCAATATTCTCATTGTTATCCAGCGCGCAATAGGTTTGATGAAGGCAAAATCGATTTGTCTGATTATACCGAAGCCTGGTTTGATGAAATGGTAAACAAACACCAGCAATTAATAGATAAGGATGTAGCCTACATCCTCGGTGTGTTCAGAAAAGACGATGGAGCACATGTCGGCGTTATCGATCTATCAACCTTGATGCGGAATGAATTTCAATGGGGAAGGATTGGCTATACGATATTAAATACATACTGGGAGCATGGCTATGGAAAAGAAGCAGTCAAAGCTGTACTGGATATGGCCTTTACCCAGCTAGGATACCACAGGATTGAAGCCCACATTAATATGGACAATACTGCCTCTATAAAATTGGCTGAATCTGTTGGTATGGAATTCGAATGTGTAAGGAGAGATTTTATTTTTGAGTTTGGGGAATGGACCGATCATCTTGTTTATTTTAGGAACGCTAAGCAGCGGCGAACTTTGGCATGATAATGGTAAAAAAGACCATAAGCAAATAGTTGTGCAAACTGTGCAATTTTTTGATAAGATTAAGCGTGTTAAAGTTTAAGTGTTGCTTCTTTCTTGTGAAACAAGCAGCATAATGTTTAATGTAAATGAAAGGGTTTTCTAGAAAGGTGGAACGATTTTGGACGCTTATTTGCTTCTCGTCACGTTACTAGCCATTGTAATCGTTATTCTTGGCGTATCATGGTTAAAGTGGCATGCTTTTATTAGTTTACTTGTGGCCAGTTTATTTCTGGCCATCGCTACAGGATTGTCTCTTGACAAAATTGTAAGCGCCTACGAAACAGGGGTCGGGGGAGTCTTAGGCCATTTAGTCGGTATTCTGGCTCTAGGTACAATTTTAGGAAAAATGATGGCTGAATCAGGTGCTGGAATGCAGGTTGCTGATTTCTTCGTTCGAAAGTTCGGTGTGAAGAAATTGCCATGGGCGATGCTTTTCTCAGGTTTCATCATCGGTATACCTGTATTCTTTGAAGTCGGAATCCTGATCGTATTGCCGCTTGTTATTTCTATTCATAAGACAACAAAACAAAATATCTTATTGATCGCGTTGCCTGTTATTGCAGGATTATCTATCGTGCACGGACTTGTGCCTCCGCACCCTGGAGCATTGACAGCGATTAGCATTTACAAGGCGAACCTGGGTACAGTATTGATCTACTCGCTGATCATCGCTATTCCAGCTGCCATAATTGCAGGACCGCTTTTTGCAAAATGGGTTCATAAACGTGTTGTGCCTCAGGGGGAGCCTGAACTGATCCGCTTCAATACCAATTATAAAAAACTTCCTCATACAGGACTTTCATTCTTTATTATTTTATTGCCTGTCCTATTGATGGTATTGGCAGCAGTTGCACCTTATATGCCTATTTCCAAAGGGGCAGAAAAGATTATGGCGTTTATCGGAAGCCCGATTATTGCCTTGTTGATCGCGGTGTTTGCTGCATTTTATTTCCTTGGTATCCGTCAAGGAATGGACAGGAATATGCTGAAAAAATTCTCTGAAGAAAGTCTGCTTCCTGTTGGCTCCATCATACTCATCATCGGTGCCGGCGGAGGATTCAAGCAAATTCTAATTGACAGCGGTGTAGGGAATACGATTGGGCAGATGTCTCAGCACTTATCACTTTCTCCACTCGTCCTGGCCTTTTTAATTGCGGGTCTGATCCGGATCGCAACAGGGTCCGCAACCGTCGCTTTAACAACAGCGGCGGGAATCGTTTCTCCAATTATTGAACATATGTCTGGCGTTAACCTTGAACTTCTTGTTATTGCAACGGGTGCAGGCTCACTTATGTTCTCTCATGTCAATGATGCCGGATTCTGGATGGTAAAAGAATATCTTGGCTTAACAGTGAATGAAACCTTTAAAACATGGACTGTGCTTGAAACTATTCTGTCCTTCACTGCTTTTGGGGGAGCACTGATACTGAATATGTTTGTATAAGATGGCAAAAAAGCATCGGAATGATTTTCCGATGCTTTTTTTACTGGATTTTTTTAGATCAGTGTTTTTCTTAAGTTGCGCAAATATCGCTGCCTGATGAAAAGAAAGTAGAGCACTTGAGCAACAAGAAAGCCTGCAAGTACAATGGATACCTGTCCAGCAATTGAGAGTGTGAAAAAACTTTGCAGGGCAGAGAAGGCAAACGCACTATGGACGAACGCCACTGCGATCGGAACGAAGAAAAGCAAAGCTAGCTGCCTTGTAACTATGCGGCTGAGTTCTTTGTCCGTCAAACCTACTTTTTTAATGGTTAAATAAAGGCGGGTGTCATAATCGAGATCTGCGTAAAGCCGGAAATACAGGAAACTTCCTGCTGCCACGAAAAAGACGGCACCGATCAGCAAGGCTACAAATAGCAGCGCACTGTACAGCTTCATCATTTGATCAGCCAGTGTTCCGCTTACCGCCATCGTGTATGGTGTCTTTTCGTAATATCTTACAATTCCATCCTTAGCGAGTTCATCTAGCATACCGTTCGTTGCTTCCATACGGGAAGTAAAAAAGCCTGTAAATTCTTGTGTGGATGCTGGTTTAATATTTTTAAAAAGTTCGTCACTGACAACGATTCCCACACTATCAATTAATTCCCTTGGCATGGCGACGTGCTCTGTAGAGACATCTGCATTCACACTAAGTTTTCCTTGCTTAAACATGTACATATGGGGGGAGAACGTTTCAGTGGAAGACGTTTTCATCTTGAGCACCTGTTTGCCGGTGAGCGGCTGCTCGGTGATTTTGCCGCCAGCTTTTTGAATAATAGTTCTATAAGCACTGAAAGACATTACCGGCATGGTCTTGGGTGAAAATCGATCATTGGATGTTTTTACATCCAAGATTTTAAGGGTTGTTCTGTAGGTAGAATACTTGAGCTGCTTTTTCTTCAATTCATCTTTTATTTCATTTAGATTATCATGGTGCAGGGGCTGCTGATCTCTGGCAATATAACTGATTTCAGCGGCATAGTCCTCATTAAATTGCTTTGACAGTATTTTCATCGATGAGAGAGATCCAACAGCACAAAAGGCCACAGTGGAGACGATACAAACCATAAAAAACATTCTGGCATTGTCTTTCAGCCGGTAGGCTAAGCTGGAAATGGTAATGATGTTGGTTTTTTTCCAGAACAGAAAGCGATTTTTCTGAAGTGCTCTCATGATAAAGACGGAAAGCTGCGAGAAGAAAAAGTATGTTCCCACAATGGTCATTGCGATAACAGGCAGCATTCGGATCAACAAGGAATTCAAAGTAGCCGTTCCTGCTAGATAATAGCTTGCAAGCAGCAGAACCGCAGACAACAAAGAGAGGAGAACGGATACTTTAGGTTCCTTCTTCGGCTTTTGACCCGACTGAAACAAGCTGAGAAGCGAGTTTGTCCGGACTAGAAAAGCGGTAAATATTGAGATCACTAGGAAGAGTCCGAGAAATGCCGCGACCGTCAACGCGATCGCTTTCCATGACATGTAGAATGGAAGTGAATGAATATCAAGCAAATGAGCAGCGATCATAAAAAATAATTTAGCAGTCAGGATACCAGCTCCAATTCCAATCAGGATTGCGCCTGAACCGATGATCATGTTTTCCAAAAAGACCATCGTGTTGAGCTGAGTTTTCGTCATACCGTGCATCATCAGAATACCGAATTCCCTTTTTCGTGTTTTAAGGAACGTACTGACGGAGTACAGTACAAAGAAAAAGGCGAAAAAGTACATGACAAATTCGGCGGTGATCATTAATTGAATCGCCAGGCTCTGAGTGATGCCTTTCTTAATGCCTGGGTGAAAGATAAAAAGGGCATAAACAAAGAAAATCATGACAGAAAAGGCACTGCTCAGAAAATAGGCAGCATAGGTTCTTTTGTTGCGAAGCACATTTTTAAAGGCGAACTGTGGAAAGGTCATGGCTGTCACCCCCAAGCAAAGCAAGCATATCAATGATCTTCTGGAAGAACGCCTGACGGTTATCACCACGGTAAATCTCATTATACAGCTGGCCATCCTTAATAAAGATGACTCTATGGCAATAACTTGCGGCAACGGCATCATGTGTGACCATTAACGCGGTGGCTCCTTCATTCTTGTTGATAGCAGAGAGAGTTTCCATCACATCCCGAGACGATTTGGAATCCAGATTTCCTGTCGGCTCATCCGCCAAGATGAGTGAAGGCTCGTGAATGATTGCCCGGGCGATGGCCGTACGCTGCATCTGTCCTCCTGAAATTTCATACGTTCTCTTTTTTAGGATGGAGTCGATTCCTAATTTTTTTGTTACCGCCATCAGTTTTTGTTCCATCTCTTTTACTGGTTCACCATCAAGGGTAAGCGGGAGAACAATGTTTTCTTCCACTGTCAGCGTATCGAGCAAATTAAAGTTTTGAAATACAAAACCTAGCTCGTGGCGCCTGAAGAGTGAGGTTTCTTTACGGTTTAATTGATGAGGATTGCGATTGTTGATGATAACTTCTCCGGACGTCGGAGAGTCAATGGTAGCAATGAGGTTCAGCAGCGTAGTTTTACCGCTGCCTGAAGGTCCCATGATTCCTGCGAATTCTCCTTTTTCAATGGAAAAGTTTATGTTTTCCAATGCTTTATGGGAGGCTTTGCCTTCGTATACTTTGGTTAGGTGTTTTACGTTCAAGATGGGCATCTATATCACTCCTGTCTATTTCTAACTTTATTGTAGCTTGGAGATGTGAGATGCTGCCATGTGGTTATCTTACAAAAAGCTTACAGTTTTGTAAGGTTAGAAGAGAATTCTGACGGTCGTGCCTGAACCGGAAACCGAGTCGATGGAAATCCGATGGCCAAGTCTATCGCAGATCTGCTTGGCAATAAACAGGCCCATTCCTGTAGATTCCTGAAAATGGCGGCCGTTTTCACCCGTAAAATAAGGATCAAACACCCTTGGAAGATCGCTTTTAGGGATTCCTACTCCATGATCGATCACTTCCAATCCCGTTTTTCCATCCTGTATAAAGGAGCGGAAAACTACCTTTTCTCCAGGGATTTCTGTGTAGCGAACCGCATTGGTAATAAGTTGGGTGATGAGGAAAGAAACCCATTTTTCATCAGAGGTAATGCTGCTGCCTTTTTCAATTGCCAGCTCCGGATAAATCCGATTACGAATGAACAGCCGCTTCTGACTGGACGTCACTTTTTTTACAAGTTCTGAAAGATCGAGGGTCTCTGCATAAAAGTCACGGTCAAACGTATCAAGCCGTGCGGTATATAACACCATTTCCAATCCTTTTTTCAGCCGGTCCAATTCGTCTTTCACCGACTGCGAAAATTCATCGTCTCGGTCCTGAACCATAAGGTGAATGACCGACAGCGGCGTTTTCATCTGATGCACCCATTGGTTGATGAACTGAATATGGTGATCAAGCTTATGCTTGTAATTGTAGATGTCCATTTTATAATGCCGGATGAGCTCCTTTTGAAACTGTTCCAGGCTTTCAGGCAAAGGAGCATCCTGCGGGCTGAACTTTAAATCATTCAACGATGATAGGGGTGTAGTTAATTTTTGATAAAAAGAACGGTTGGTTATATATCTGTAAACCAGATATCCACCGAATAGACAGGAACTCAGAAGACACGCATACAGGCTGATTTTCCAGTCGGTATGCCCGTCCAAACGATAGATTAACAGAATGACCAGAAGCTGAAGAATGTAAATCAAAGCAAGCGGCAGTTGTTCACGAATAAAAAGCTTCATCTGCTGCTCCAGTTCGGCATCAGCCGGTATCCCTGTCCGCGGACGGTTTGAATGGCATTCGTGATCTTAAGCTGAGCCAGTTTTTTTCGAACTCTCGTAACATACACATTCAGCGTGTTATCGTCTACAAAGGTTTGGTCGTCCCATATCTTTTCAAGCAGACGGTCACGGCTTACGACATGTTCAGATTTTCTCATCAGCTCATCGAGAATTTTGGCTTCTGTATAGCTAAGTTCTGCCTGCTGTTCTCCGTAACTGATGCATAAGCGTTCAACATCCAGGATGAGATTGTGAACATTAATATTTCGGCCATTTTGATTTGAGGCATAAGTTCCATAGGCTCGTCTGAGCAGACTGTTAATTTTGGCCAGTACGATTTCATAGTCAAAGGGTTTAGTAATATAATCATCGGCTCCGTTTTCGAGCGCCATCACCTGATCCATCTTTCCTTCTCTTGCTGATACGAACAGGACAGGGCATGTGGATACCACGCGAATCTGTCTGCACCAATAGAAGCCATCAAACTTCGGAAGGTTAATATCCAGCAGAACGATATGGGGATCGAACGCTTGAAAATCTGCTGTCACAGCATCAAAATTTTTGACGGCGTACGTTATAAATCCATACTTCTGCAAAAAGTTTTCCAGTAATTCAACAAGGCGGGTGTCATCTTCTACGATAAAGATTTTAAGCATTTGTACTCTCCTTAAGTAATCTATGGTTTAAAGTGTACTAGAAGAAACAAATAATTCCAATACATCTCTGTACCACTGATTTGGGGCGCGAGGAAATTACATCTGCATTAAAAAATAAATTTCCAGGTGGCCAAGGTCTTTGGATTTGTTATAATGTTCATCATATTCTACGTAAAGCGAGTGATTGGAATGGATGCGAAAGAACGTGAATTGCTGCAGCTTATTGAAAAAAGCGGCCGCCTGGAAACATCAACAATTGCCAAACTGATGGGCATATCAGAAGAGGAAACGAAACAGATTATTGAAAAGCTTGAAAACGAAAAAGTCATTCTGGGATATTCAGCCATCATCAATTGGACAAAGGGGACAGATGAGGGAGCAGTCACCGCGATGATCGACGTCAAGGTCACACCTAAGCGCGGAGTAGGGTTTGATAAAGTGGCTGAACGGATCTACCGTTTTCCAGAAGTGAAAGCGGTCTATCTCATGTCAGGTGTCTACGATTTGTCAGTTTCCATTGAAGGGAAAACAATGGCTGAAGTCGGAAGATTTGTCTCTGAAAAACTATCAACCATCGATTCTGTTATTTCAACGACCACCCATTTTATCTTGAAAAAATACAAGCATGACGGACTTGTATTTAGTGAGAATGAGGAAGATAAACGAATTGTGGTGTCGCCATGATTACAGAACAGACGTCAAAATATTTATCGAATAACGTGCAGGCAATCCAGCCATCCGGTATCCGCCGTTTTTTTGATCTGGCTTCATCCATGGAAAATGTTATTTCATTGGGGGTTGGTGAACCGGACTTTGTGACGCCCTGGAACGTCATTGAAGCGAGCTATCATTCTCTTGAACAAGGATACACAGCGTATACGGCGAATGCAGGGCTGCTCGAGTTGAGAAAGGAAATCTCCCGCTACATGAGGAGGCGTTTTGGCGTTACCTATAGTGCAGAGGATGAAATGGTTGTTACGGTGGGTGCCTCACAGGCGATCGACATTGCGCTGCGTGCCGTCGTAAATCCCGGTGAAGAAGTCATTGTCGTTGAGCCGAGCTTCGTTTCGTATGCTCCAACCGTAACGCTGGCTGGGGGTGTACCCGTTCCGGTTCATACATACAGTAAAGATGAGTTCAAGCTGCAGCCTGAGCAAATTGAGGCAGCGGTCACTGAAAGAACGAAAGCCATCCTGTTATGCAGCCCGAATAATCCTACAGGAACCGTTTTGTCCATAAGTGATCTAGTAAAAATTGCAGAAGTAGTAGAGAGGCATGATCTGCTCGTCATCTCAGATGAAATCTATGCTGAGCTAACCTATGATGAACCATATACAAGTTTTCCTGCGGTTAGGAACATGCGTGAACGTACCATCTTGATCTCGGGTTTTTCAAAAGCGTTTGCGATGACTGGATGGAGACTGGGCTTTGCTTGCGGACCAAAAGATATCCTGCAGGCAATGCTTAAGATTCATCAGTATACGATGATGTGCGCACCGACGATGGCGCAGCATGCTGCCCTTGAGGCACTTGTGAACGGACAGAAGGACGTGGTGAGAATGAAGGAAAGCTATCGCCAGCGCCGCAGTCTGGTCACCCATGCCCTGGAGGAATTGGGGCTCTCCTGCCATATTCCAGGGGGAGCATTTTATGTCTTTCCTTCCATCGAGAAGACAGGACTGAGTTCCGAAGAGTTTGCCGAACAGCTTTTGATGAAAGAGCAGGTAGCAGTCGTACCGGGAAGTGTATTCGGTGTGAGCGGGGAAGGGCATGTAAGATGTTCATATGCCACTTCGATTCAAAAGCTCGAAGAAGCCATGCGCCGAATCGATCGGTTTGTGAAGACATTATAGTTGTAGGTGAGCTGTGCACGGGAAGGGGTTTCCTGTGCACAGCTTTTTTATTCATTTAAACACCTAAACTTGTATTCTATTTCTGTGGCGTGCGAAAAAAATTGGTAAGCAGTTTGTCCTATTTGACAGCTAAAAACGTTCCTGTTGTTGGTACGCCGATCAGCGTCTCCAGGACGTTTTTTTCTCCAGACAAGCGATAGCGATTGAACGGTATTGTGCCAAAAAAAATCACCAATTCGTGTTGAATTGGTGAGCGGGTTATATCGCGTAAATAATTTTGAGGTGATGAAGGTTCCAAAAGACAGTTTCGCCCTCAGCATTGGTTAGTGCAAGCTTATGTTCAAAGACTTTTTTCAATAAACCTGTTTTTTGCAGATGGTCTCCCAGATCAAGAACGATCATTTGATTCTCAAGTTTTTTGCATTGTTCATCAAATGTGCGTGCGAGGGGGAGGGAGCTGTGGCTGATCGGCAAACTTGTTACGCTGAGCGTATAAGGAGTGACGTTATCTTTATAGGGAATCAGCCATTTTAAGTGGCTGAGTGTAATATACATTGTTTTATATACCGGCGAATAGAAGACAAAATAGTCATTCATGACGCTTGTAATGTAGCCGTGTAGAGTCTTGTTCCCGGTCACATAGATTTTAACAAAAAGCCCTTTGGCGTTCATTAACGTTTTTCTGAACGATATTTTATCAGTATGATGGTCAATCGGAACTTCCGCAGGAGCTACTATCGGTTCTTCTGCCAGCTCAGTTATTTTTCGAATGTTATGGACATGGATAGAGGGGATGTATAGGTACTCCATGCCATTAAATAATACAAAAATGTCCGGTCCCAAATCAACTAGAACTCCTGCGTGATGGTGCCCGCCAGATACTTCAATTGAGACGGTATTGTCCAATAATTCTTGAAACTCTTTACTTAAATCATTCTTCATTCAATTTCCTCCATAACCATTAAAATAACCAATGGACCCAGTAATATAAACAGACCAAGGTGAAGATCACAGTCGGTGGAATGACCACGATTGTGACTTTAAAATAATGTTTCCAGCTGATTTTCACATTGCCTTTTTTTAGCAGATGCATCCACATTAAAGTGGCGAGCGTACCGATAGGCAAGAGCAGGGATCCGACATCACTTCCAATTACGTTGGCAAGGTAAGCTACCTTTAAGGTGAGGGGATCGAGGCCCATATTCGTCAGTGTCAAAGTCCCTACCATCAGAGCGGGGTGATTGTTAAACAAATTGGAAAGAACTGAGAGCGTGCCGCCCATCAGCAGACTTGCGTACAGGTGATGCTTGGCCACATAAGGTTTCAGGACATGAACAAGTGCATCCGTTAACCCGATATTGTGGAGTCCGTAGATAATGACATACATACTGAAGGCAAATATAAGGATGTGCCAAGGCGTTTTTTTCAACATATCCATAGGATTTATTTTCAGATAGATCCATCGCCATCCTAAGAGAACAAGTGAACCAAAAACAGCCATGGCTTCGACCGGTATGCCAATGTAAGAAGCAACGAACAAGCTGATTCTTACACAAAACACGAAGAGGAGAATCTTGTACATGAAGGAATCCTGATTTTTTAGAACGGGGGTATTTTCAGGCATCAGAGGATGTGATTTTGGATTTGAAAAATTAATGGGACCCTGTGGCAGTTTGCGTGGCAGCTTCTTATAAAAGTACATATAAAGCAGAAGGACGAGGAAAACAAGGCCTAGAGTTGCCGGTACAAACATCATGGCTGTGTGCATATAGAGGTCCATGCCCACAATTTTTAAGGCAATCAAGTTTACGATATTGCTTACTCCGATCGGGGCGCTGGATGCTGTAGCAATGAGTGCACCGGAAAGCAAGTAAGGTATTTTCTGGTGATTCTTTAAACGAAAATGTTTCAGGAGCAGTATCAAGATGGGCGTTGTGATTAGAATGCTTCCATCGTTGTTAAAGAATAGAGTCATGAAAAAACAAAGTAAATTCACATTCCAAAACAGTCGGATACCAGAGCCTTTTGACTTCTCGGCCAGTATTTGTGCCATCCAATTAAAGAATCCAAAACTCTCTAAAACGATTGCCATTACAATGGTAGCCATGATGGTAATGGCAGCACCACTGATAGTTTCAGCTATTTTGCCAAGATCATGGAGGGAGACGGTTCCGCACAACAATACGATGATCGCTCCTATCGTTGCAGGCACGGCCTCGTTGACATCAAAAGGACGCCAAAAAATGAAAATCAAGGTGAGAAGAAAGGAGAGAACAGTGATAGACACCATTATTTCAGTCAAAAACTTCACTTCCTTTTTAAGCTTTCTAAGATGGTGAAACTAGTGAAGTAATTATCTTTCTGCAGCATTCATCACTAAGGTACATCTATACAGTAATTATATGTGTCTAGTAAAAAACTTGTCCTAAGTCATTCACACAATTTACTAGAAATGTGCGGCGGACTCTATTTATCAATAAAAAGGAGCCTTCCTGCGAACAGGAGGGCACCTTCCTCTGCTATTATTTCTATTGGACATGTACCTTACTTGCTAGATATGATATTCTCTGTTTTTTTGACTAAAAATTGCAGTGTTTGATCATATTCATTTTTTAGATCGCCAATAATTTGATGAACCGGCGTTACTTCTTTAATTCTGTTTACACCTTGACCAGCTGACCAGATATCTTTCCATGCCCTGGCATCAGAGGAATCTAAAAGGGACATATCAACAGCTTCTTTTTTCTTCAACTGGTCAGGGTCAAGTCCGGCATTGCGAATACTAGAAACGAGATAGTTGGCGTTTACTCCGCTGAACGCATCCGTATAAATGAGGTCCTCAAAGGATGATTCGATCAGCATCTCCTTATATTCATTGCTTGCGAAGCTTTCGGATGCTGCTATAAAACGGGTCCCCATGTAGGCGAGGTCAGCTCCGAGTGCTTCGGCAGCCAGGATATCCTGCCCATTATTAATGCATCCGGCAAGGATGGTGATTCCGTCCCAAAATTCCTTTACTGCACCGATAAAGGCGATCGGATTAATGGTTCCGGCATGTCCGCCGGCGCCGTTGCATACCAGAATCAGTCCGTCAACACCGGTTTGGGCGGCTTTTTTGGCATGAACAAGATGAATGACATCCGAGAACACGAGACCGCCGTATTGATGGACGATTTCGACCACTTCCCCCGGATGTCCGAGGGAGGTGATAACGACAGGAGGCTGATGCTTTCGGATGAGCTCAAGATCCTGCTTATATCTCTTGTTTGTTTTATGTACAATGATGTTTACAGCCCATGGAGCAATTTTACATTCAGGATCCTGAGCCTTTGCCTGTTTTAATTCTTCTGTAATGCGAAGCATCCATTCATCGAGCACCTCATTCGTTCGTGCATTGAGCAGCGGAAAAGAACCGATGATGCCTGATTTGCAGCCTTCGATGACGAGTTCAGGGCTTGAAACAAGGAACATGGGAGCAGAGATAACGGGCAATTCAAGCTGATTGACGAAATGTTCTGGCAATTTTTTGGACATTGAATTTCTCCTCTCTTTTGTTAGCAGAAATAAATGAATGAGCTCTCATTCATTTTCAGAAACCAAAACTGGCTATATCTTATATTTAAGGTACTTTACCCCCGGAATGAGGTCAAGAGCAAACGGTTATAAAAATTCCAGTTTTTCTATGATAGAATGGAAAGCGAAAAATCGAATCGAAGCGAGCGCTGAAGAAAAAGGCTGGATATAAAAAAGCACCCCAAATTGAAACATTGGGGTGCTTTTGCTATTGAATGGAGATTTTGGGTTTTGCAAAGGGGCGGGAGATGAGCGGGAAATCAGTTACCCGCCGAAACGGAGGAAATACCCGCCAAAATGGATTTATGTTAACTAGCGAGCAACTTGGAACTTCACAAACTAAACTTTAGCCATTAAGCTTTCAATCTTTGCTTTTGCATCCTCAGGTGATTCTAATTCCAACACAATCTTCTTATAATCCAAACCTTCCAGATCCAGAATCAGGACGTTCTTATGGTTGGAATAGGAGAGAAATACCCATTCGTTTTCATAGAGGAAACGGCCGTGCTTTACGTTTTTTCCGATGCCTGATGTGCCTACACGAAAGGCTAGCGGGTTGATCTTAAAGTCATCTATTTTTACACTGCGGATGGCTGAGAGAGGAACCTCAATTTCTTTTTTGAGCGATGCCGCTACCGTCAAACCTGTAAAATGGATGATAAGTTTATCATTTAAATATTCAATATGTCTGCTCATTTTATGAAAACCTCCTTTTATTAATGTGACGGTTAAGGGAGGAAGAACGTTCATCTTGATAAAAAATATTTTTTAACGATTTCAAAGACCATATGTAAAAGCCCTGCATGATATAAAAAACAGATGCCCGAGAGAGCACCTGTTTTTCTTATCATTTAGTTGGCTTTTTTAAACTTATGCAAGCCGCAGTCTTCCTTTAGTTTCACTTGAACAACAACTGGATCATGATCACTCGCACGGCCATGCTGTTCCATGAACTGAGAATTAATGTGGACGATATCTACATTTGTGTCTTTTTTCAGGTTGTTGGACACGAGGATGTGGTCCAGCACCTGAGCATTGCCTTGGTAAGAATAAGAGTAGCGTTCTGGGTATGGAACTTCCTGAATCATATCGGAAAGTTCATTTCCTTTTACCTCTTCAAGGGCAGGGGTAAATTCAAAATCGTTAAAATCACCTAGCAGTACAACATTTGCTTTTGGATCATCGGCTTTAATGCTTTTTACGAAGTTGTTGACGATGCCGGCAATTTGCAGACGCTGAACCTCACTGCTTAATACAGGCGGCTGATTTTTGCCGAACATTGGCTGATCTCCGCCTTTTGAATTAAAATGATTGGCGATTACGGTTACTTTTTCTCCGTTAAACATAAATTGTGCAGCAAGTGGCTTACGGCTGTTTTCAAAGGCAGGGTTCGTCGGATCGATACGCCCTGGGTTTAATGAAAGCTTGCCATTCTTGTATTCAACAGCTTGTGTTGCTGTTCCTTTTGTTCCAGGAGCAAGAGACACGCGATCAGGGTTGTAAATAAAGGCTACACGGATGTTCCCGCCAGGAATCCCTCCGTCCTTGACATCAATGGGAGCGATGTCAGTATATTCGTAAGAAGGTCCGCCTTTTGCTTTAATTTCATTGATGAGACGATCAGCGCTGTCCTTTGCATCGGTCTTTCCATCGTTTACCGGTCCGTCACCATCTTGCATTTCTATTAATCCTACAATGTCAGGTGCATTCAGGTTATGAACGATCGAGTCAGCGATTCGTCCCGCTTTTTCATCGCTCGTACCGTCTTTGCCATCTTTGTTGGCAGAGAAGTTCTCTACGTTAAAGCTGGCGATCGTTAATTTTTTATTTTTTCCTAGAAGCTTTGTTGTTTCGCGTTTCGTTTTGCATTCCACAAAGGTTGGGAGCTGGTCTTTGTTCGTCAGTACTTTATAGTTGCTGAAGCTGTAGCTCATGACCCCGGTTATATTGCCTTTGAAGTAATCTCCGGATTTAGCAATAAAGCTGCTGTCGTTAATATCCACGAAGATTCGTTCAGGGTTGTAGTCTGCTTTTGAAATATTAATGGCTCCGGAAGTATTAAACGGTGTGTTACCTTTGTTGTTCGTCACAACTACCAGTTCCCCGTAGTTTTGAGGAGCAACGATTTTCGGGTTATCCACTTCGACACGCATGCCTTCTAAACTTTCATAAAAATCGATTCCGTCTTCTTTAGGGTCAAAAAGCCCGAAATTGTCATTATCAATGATTTGTGTTGGAATATGTCTGCCTTTATCTCCAAGTACCACAGGAGCCGGGAGGGCATGTCCACTTTCCGTTACGGTAACAGAGCCCCCGTTTTCTGCGTTGATTTCAGTAACAGGAAGATCAGTTTTTAATTTATCCGCATATCCTTCAAGCACCCATTCTTTTACTTGGCCAGTCACTTTGACAGCATCCCCGCTTTTTAAGCCGTGGTTCTTTTGATAAATCAGGATGCCATCTGAAGTATTTTCATCAAGGTCAGGGGTGGTGTCCTGCATATAGAAGTTGTTGGCATCGACCACGTGAGTTACAACACCCTCTACATCCGCAACTGATTTATTTGCGAATGGAGACTGGTGCGAAGCTCCTTGAATGTCGTGAATTCGAAGCCCTGTGAATGCGACCGTATATTTAAAAGAAGAGATTTCACTGTTTTTAAGGCCGTCTTTGATGGCGATCGCTTTTACGGTTGCATCTTCATTAATGGTAAGTGGTTCACTGTATCGGTTACTGCTGGATGTTGGATTGGTTCCGTCCAGAGTGTAATAGATCGCAGCATTTTCGGTAGCCGTCGTCAAAGCTATTTTTGTTCCGGTTTTCAACAATCCAGAGTCAGGGGAAGCAGTAACTGGCTCAGCTTGAGGTTCTGAAGGAGTATCTCCAACGAACGAAAAGCTTTTTGCGTTCTTATGTCCCGGAACGGAGAAATAAGCCATTAAGTCACCGGTAATTTGAACTTTTTTACCGAGGTTTTCAGGATGGGCCTTCAGATTTAAACCGTCTCTAACTGCTCCAGCCGGCAGCTGGACAGGAAGGATTTTTGTTTTATCGGTTTCATTTGGAGAATCAGCAATCGCGAGGTTTGTGTCTTGTATGAACGGAGCCGACAGCTGAAATGAAATAGATGTTCCGCTTCCGCCTTTCACTGCACCGACAATGTATCCTTCGACAGTTTTATCGGATCCGGTATTACTGGAAATGGCATCGGATACCGAGATCACATCGGCAGCAATGGCTTTACTGGAAACCATTGGAGAAAGCATGCTGGCGATAAACACCATAATCAATGCAAGGCTGAATACCTTTTTGTAGCTCTTTGTCTTCATGAACTTTCACCCTTTACTTCATATTTTTAAATATAAAAGCGGATTTTGCTTAGAAAGCTTTATTAATCTAACACCCATTTGTTAAAAAATAGGTCGTTTATTGTAAATATATCATGTAAAAACGGTTACAAATGGCTTATGAGGAAAAATGAGGAAAATTACCTTGGTTAATAATCTTCATTAGTAATATTTACCTAGGTAATGGTGGAGAGTCATGAACCCTTAGGAAGATAGGATGAGTGAAGTTATATTACGAAAATTCAATATTTGTAACAAAGAACGTCTTGTTTATGAACGCAACCTCCTATATGCTTAGAAAAACTTGTTATAAAGAAGGGGGACATTCCCATTAAAGAACTTCATTCGTTTGGATGGTACGCATCCCGTATTACCCCGAATCTATCAAAAGACGTTTTTAAACCTGTTCCAGCTCGGCTGTGGGGAGGATTTGCATATCTGTTAATTGTTGTGACTGGTTTTTTAGCGATTGGGCTTTTTGACCTCCACATGGTTTTAAATATAGTGATTGCAGGCGTATTGGGTGCATCGTTTGCCGGTATGGGCTTCTTGGGCCATGAAATTCTTCACGGCACGGTAGTCAAGAAGAGCTGGCTTAGAAATTTTTTGGGTGCCGTGGCGTTTTGGCCGCTTAGCACAGGTCCGAGACTTTGGAGAAAATGGCATAATATGAATCATCATGTACACACACAACACGACGAAAAGGATCCTGATGCATGGCCAAACCTTGAAAAGTTTGTTCAGAATTCTTTCCTTCGAGCCATATATCGCTTGCCTTTTGGGGTACGCGCATTCTTTAGTTTTTTATCGTTAAGTATTCAATTTACGATTCACGGTACCATGATGTTTATTGAATATATCAAGGACTTTAATCCAAAAAACCGTCCGGCTGTATTGCTGCAAACCGTTTTGCCCTGGGCAACATGGATTGGTCTGTTGTTCTGGATCGGGCCTATTAAGTGGTTGTTTGCCTTTCTCATCCCTCTATTAATCGCTAATTTTATTGTGATGAGCTACATTTCCACCAATCATAGGCTTAATCCGTTAACGTCAGTAAATGATCCGCTTGCAAACAGTCTTACCGTAACTGTCCCTAAATGGGTGAATGTGCTTCATTTTAATTTTTCCTATCATACGGAGCATCATTTGTTTCCAAGTATGAGCCCGAAATATTACCCGATCGTTAAGCAGCATATTAAAAAGATGTGGCCAGAGCGGTATCACGAAATGAAAATGAGCAAGGCCATGAAAGCTCTGTGGAATACACCAAGAATCTATTTTAAAGATAATGAATTGATTGACCCGCACAAGCAGTATACGTTCGGAACGCTGGGCAACGGCTTAGCTTCCGGAAAACCATCTCATTCTGACGGGTTGAAAAAAACAGTATAAATTGCAAATTAAACCTTGGCTGCTGCAACAGCCAAGGTTTTTTTGTATAAAGGAACATTATTTCCTGGAGAATAATTGCATGTTTTGTAATATTTTGAGAGAGTTTTTAACTTTCGTTTTTTCTTTGTTCGTCTTTTGGTATGGTAAATAGGACATTGTAAGCAGGAAGGATGGGTAGAGAATGGCACGGACTGAAAAAGAAAAAATGATCGCCGGGGAAATGTATCTTGCGGGTGATCCTGAGCTGATTAATGAAAGACAAGCAGCAAGAAAACTGACGCGAATCTATAACCAGACAGTTGAAACGGATGATGAACAGAGAGTTTTTCTTTTAAAGCAGCTTTTCGGAAGTACAAAAAAGAATCTTTATATCGAGCCGGCGTTTCGATGTGACTATGGGTATAATATCCACGTTGGAGAGAATTTCTACGCGAATTTTGATTGTGTGATATTGGATATATGTGAAGTCAGGATTGGGGATAATTGTTTATTGGCGCCAGGTGTCCATATTTATACGGCAACCCATCCGCTGCATCCTGTTGAGCGTAATTCAGGGAGTGAGTTTGGAAAACCTGTTACGATTGGCGACAACGTATGGATCGGCGGAAGAGCCGTCATCAATCCTGGCGTTACGATTGGGGATAATGCCATCATTGCATCCGGAGCTGTAGTAACGAAAGATGTGCCCGCAAATGTGGCAGTTGGCGGAAATCCGGCTCGTATTATAAAAACGATTGAAATATGAGAAAAAGCCGCCCCAGACAGGGCGGCTTTACTAATTCATTTTTTTCCTCAATATAAGCGTCCAAAGATCCTTCGTTTCATGATGAAACATGGCAATATACTGTCCTTCATCATAGTATAGAGTTCCGCCTTTTTTGCTTTGTTCAGAAGGCTTTCCCATCTGGTGGAAGAGGCTTTCTTTCCCGATTTTCACTTCGACGATCGTATCATAGATGGTTTTTAACTCATCTTCTGTAAAAATAATCTTTCGCCCTTTTTTGGTATACACATAGTCGTGTATGTCTTCATTGTCAATGACCCTTTCTGGCTCTCCCCACATCTTTTTGACGCTGGTAAAAGTAAATCCCCTAGTTACAGGGAAGGGGATGCCGATGATCTGTCCGTCCTTAAATGCAGAAATCGTTTCTTTATTTAATATCACCACGTTTTCTTCAGGGTCTTGGGGGAGTATTTTTTGAAGATAGTCAATGAGTAAACAGAGAAAATGCATAGAACCAGAAGAAAAAAGATGGCCAGCAGTCTTTTCTTTTTCATGAACTTATCACCCCGCATTATAATGGCCACAAAAGTTTGTGTGAATTATAAAGTAGGTTCGACGGGGAACTCTTCTTTTTGCAAGGCTTTTCCTTTTCTTAAAATATATCCGTTAAATCCAATGTAATAGGCTCCCAGAATAAAGAAAACAAAAGCAGTCAGCGGATCTCTTGTAAAATGCTGGCCATATTGCGTGTTTTGCAATGATTGGGTACCAGATGAAGAGGCGAGAAGCAGGAAACGGTAAAAGAAACGCCCCAAAAAGAGAATCAGGACCGCAGCCTCGATCCACTTGTGTGTCCGGTAAAACAGCTGGGACTCCCGCCATTGATATGTACTGTGTTTGGCTGCAAATATGACAAGGACAACTCCGATCAGGGTGCCAGGCACCGCGTAAAGGAGAGTCGTCGGATGGAGGGCCGCGTTCACGAGAAAGGCGATCATGATTACAGCGAATATGATCATCCTGAAAACCAGCCTTCCTGGCTTATAAGGCTGAAAACCAATGGTTCTTTTTGTTCTCCGGTATATGATGAAAGCCATAACCATTAATGGAACAGCCATTTGTTGTATATGCATCCCAACACCTCCTCAATTGACATTCGTTACATCTGATTAACTGAAGTATATCACTCTGTTTTTACAGAAAGCACCAATTTTATTATAAAAAAACAAAATATGTTTTCGCGATAATAAATAAGGGTATATTTATTAGTTGAAAATGAATTGTTATCTCATTGTAATCCTCATGTCATAATGTATTGTTAGAATTGGCTAGGAATTCATTAAACAGGAGGATGTTATTTTGAAAAAATTAGTTTCGGGAATTATTGTAGCAGGTGTTCTTGCCGTCAATCCAGTAGCAGGCCATGCAGCACTTGGAGACAACACGCTTAAGCCAGAAACCCATGATTCAGACGTTCAGGACCTCCAGGCATTGTTGAAAAAGAAAGGTTATTTTACATACCATGAAACAACTAACTACTTTGGACCATACACAGAGTCAGCAGTAAAGAAATTGCAGAAAGAAAAAGGAATGAATGTTGATGGAGTCGCAGGAGATTCTGTCTATAAAGCTCTCGGTGTATTCAGCAAGCAGGCGATTGTGGATCAAGCAGAAGAATACCGCGGAACTCCTTATGAGTGGGGCGGAGAAACACCGGATGGATTTGATTGCAGCGGTTATTTAAACTACATCTTCGATAAAGCGGCGAACATCGATCTTCCGCGCGTCGTAAAAGATATTCATGAAGAAGGAACCTCTGTAGATTCTCCGCATGTTGGAGATATTGTTTTCTTTGATATCGAAGGGAACGGAAATCTCTCTCACGCCGGAGTGTATGTAGGAGATGGAAAATTCATGCACGCTTCTTCTTCTAAAGGAGTAACCACTTCTGAGTTGGACAGCTCTTACTGGGCCCCTAAATATGAAGGTGCAAAGCGCTATAGATAGTTTTACCGGTGCCAGGCACCACGATTACACACTTGTGTAATTGCGGTGCCTGGCACCATTTTTTTTTTTTTATACGCTTAAGGAAATGTTAAGGAATGCCTGATATGCTTGGCAATATTGTATTCAGATATAAAAAAACAACTTGGAAAATATGTGCAAACAGATAAAGCATCCTTTAAAATAATAGAATATTGCACTAAGATATCGAATAAAAACGAATTTTGTAATATTGCCATTGAAATGAGGGAGAAGCGTGCTCCGTATTTTAGTCGTTGAAGATAACCTGGCATTGCTGGATTCTATTGTTGAATTACTGTCTGATGAATTTAAAGTAGACCAGGCGGCGGATGGCGAAGATGGACTGTATGAAGCCATGCAGAACATTTATGACGCCATCGTGCTTGATGTCATGCTGCCTGAGATGGATGGGTTTCAGATTATACAGCGCATGAGGAAAGAGAATATTAACACCCCGGTTTTATTTTTAACAGCCAGGGATTCGTTGGAGGACCGGGTAAAGGGTTTAGATTTTGGCGGAGATGATTATTTGGTAAAGCCCTTTGAGTCGTCGGAGCTGAAAGCAAGGCTTCGCGCCCTTTTGCGGAGGAGTGGGAGCTTGACGTTAAATCAGACCCTTCGTTACCGGGGAATTGAATTACTAGGGCCGGAGCATGACATTATTGTTGATGGCCATCCCATTAAGCTGACCATTAAGCAGTATGAACTACTGGAATACATGATACAGAACAGAGGGACGATCTTAACAAAAGAACAGATTTATGACCGGGTGTGGGGATTTGATTCGGAAACGACCATTGCTATCGTTGAAGTATTCATGCACCACCTGCGCAAAAAACTGGAACCATATCCGTATCAGAAAGACATTAAGACCATTCGCGGTGTAGGTTACATGCTCAAGGAGCAGTAAGGGGATATTCATATGTTTCAACGTACACATAACAGTCTGACTCTTTTGAATTCGATTGTTTTTATCATTTTATTAACCTTGCTAGGGACCCTTGTATACTCCTATACGAGAATCAGCCTGTATCATGCTGCTGATCATTCGATTAATGAGGAACTGAGGCATTTCCCAGAGAAAGGGCATCGTGAGCATCGGCCTGATCCGGATGACAGGGATTTTATGGCAAGGGATTCCAGGGTAACTATCCTGATCTGGAATAAGAACCATGAGCTCCTTGACACGCCGCGTCCGCCATTCTTTGTTTTCGATAATGAAGATCGTTACCGTCAGAAGAAGATGAACAAGCTGGAATTCATTCATACGGATGAAGCGACATACAGGACCAAGTCGATAAAAGAAAAACTTCCTCTTGTCGGAACAGTGACGGTGCAGGCGATCAGAAACGTGAAGACGGAGGAAGAGCTGCTTCATAAGCTGCTGCTAGTCATTATTGCTGGCTGCCTGTTTGGAGCTGTTTGTGCCATTGGGGGCGGATACTTTCTTGCAGGCCGTGCGTTAATTCCGATAAAAAAGGCCTGGGACAAACAGCAGAAATTTGTATCGGATGCTTCTCATGAATTGAGAACCCCGCTGTCCGTCATCCAGGCGAAGACCGATCTCTTATTTCGGTCTCCATCTGCTACGATTGAGGACAAAAGCATGGATATCTCGGCCATTTCAAAAGAGAGCAGGCGTCTGTCAAAACTGGTCAGCCAGCTTTTATTGCTGGCCAGGTCAGACTCCAATCAGGTCGAATTAAAAAAGCAGTCGTTTCAGCTTGATCAATTATTGCAGGAGATTGCAGATCATTACGAAGAAATTGCCTCTTACCAAGGGAAAAATATATCACTTAACGCATCTCTGCCGATCACCTTTTCTGCAGATAGGGAACGTATCCATCAGCTGCTCGTTATATTATTGGATAACGCCATGAAGCATACGGGACAGGGTGATCAAATCCTTTTATCTGCAAAAGAAGCTGCTTCTTCCATCGAACTGATGGTGAAGGACAACGGACCCGGAATAGCAGAAAGTGAAAGAGAACGCATATTTGATCGGTTTTATCAAAGTGATAAGGCACGAACGGATGCAGAAGGGCTTGGCTTGGGTTTATCTATCGCACAATGGATTATCGAAAAGCATAACGGAAAGGTGAAGGTGGAGAGCGAGTTAGGAAATGGAACAGCGTTTACCATCACGTTTCCAAAATAAAAACGAAGGGCAGCTGCCCTTCGTTTTTTGTTTTGTCCAGCACCAGCGCTTGTTGGACTTAACCCAAGGCGCTTACGCTTTACTTCTTTAGATAGCCCAGTTACCTTTGGTGAACAATGGGATACGTTTTCCATCTTGATATTCAGCTTCAATTTCAAGGTCTGCAGAACCAATCATAAAGTCGGTGTGGCCATGGCTTTGATTGACTCCTTTTGCTTCGAGCTCTTCTTTGCTTAGCTGCTCGGCCCCGGGTATGTTCATACTGATAGCATTGCCTAATGCAAGGTGACAGGAAGCATTTTCATCAAATAAAGTGTTGTTGAATACGATCCCTGAGTTAGAGATCGGGGAGTCATGCGGAACAAGAGCGACTTCACCAAGATACTTCATTCCTTCATCGATGTTAAGGAGCTGCTTTAGCGTATCCTCGCCTTTTTCCGCCTTAACATCTACCACTTTTCCATTTTCAAAGGTTAAGCTGAAGTTCTCGATAATGTTCCCCATTGCCGATAATGGCTTCTTGCTTGAGACCGTTCCATTTACTCCCTCTTTAAGCGGGGCAGTAAATACTTCTTCGGTCGGCATATTCGGTATGTAAAACGTGTTGAATGTGGAATGATGGCCGCCGCCGATCCATTCATGTTCAGGATGAAGGTCAATGCTAAGATCAGTACCTTCTGACTTATAGTGCAGCGTTTTAAATTTCTGTTCATTCAAATAATTCACTTTATTCAGCAGCGTGTCTCCATGCTCCCTCCATGCTGCTACTGGATCTGGCTGATCGACGCGAACCGTTTGGAAAATCGCTTCCCAAAGGGCCATAATGGCATCGTTTTCATTTTTGTCAGGGAAAACACTCTTTGCCCAACCGGCAGTTGGAGCTCCAGCGATTAGCCATGGAACATCACCTGCAAGTCTTGCTTTTGTGAATTTTTCAAGTCGTTCACCTGCGTTCTTTTGTACAAGCAATAAGCGCTCGGATGGAACTCCTTGAAAGGCATTGGGATCATTCCCGGTCACCATGAGCATACAGTCATTGTTTTCCATTAAACTTTCTTGCATGTCAACTTGCCACTGCGGAATATTATCTTTCAATACCTCTTCAGAAGCGTTGTTTAAGTGAATACGGCTCGTTTCTGTATCTGACCATTCTACAAAGACGCGCTTGCAGCCGTTCTTATAAGCATGTTCTGTCACCTTGCGCGTAAATTCTGCAGCTTCAATGGGTGAATTAATCAGTAAACGCTGGCCGTCCTGAACATTAAGGCCCACTTTTACAACAAGTTCTGCGTACTGGTCCAACTTTTCTTCAAACGTTTTCATTGTATCCCTCCTATACTTTGATTCTACTACAGGTAAGGAACAAGGTGCTATTATGAACAATTTAGGGGGAGAGATTTTGTAAAGGATAATCTTTCTTGGGTATACTAGATCACTAGAAGGGAGTGTTAATCATGAAAATGGATCATACCGGTATAGCGGTACGAAGAATAAATGAAGCGATTGATTTTTACACAACCAACCTGGGAGGGAAACTGGTTCATGAGTATACAAGCGAGAAACCAGGGGTTGAAACACATATCGCCGTTATCGAAATGGACAATCAAGTCATAGAACTTTTAGAACCTACGAGTAAAACATCACCGATCGAACGGTTCATCCGCCAAAAAGGAAAAGGTGTCCACCATCTTGCTTATGAAGTGGACAACCTTGAAGAAACGATACGAGAGTATGAGGATCGAGGAATCACATTTTTAAAAGATACCTATCGGATTAATCCATATGGAAGAAGGTTAATTTATATTAATCCGGTTCACACGCAGGGAACGATTATTGAGTTGTGTGATTATGTTAGAAGCAATGATTAATTTCTTTTGAAAGGGTATTGCTTGTCATAGTTTATGTGAACAGAAGGAAAACGTGTTGTACACAAAAAAAACAGTAAGCCGGGACACCGGCTTACTGTTTTAAGTTAATCAACGATCTGAATACCATTTCGTTCTTTTTCTTTATTCAATTGATACAAGCGGTACGTATGGCTGACGATAACCTTAAGAAGGGCATAAAATGGAACGGCCAGTATCATGCCTAGGAAACCGCCCATGTTGCCGGCAACTAGCAGGATAAGGATGACGGTTAGCGGATGGACATCCAGTTTTCTTCCCATGATCAGTGGAGAAGTTACGTTTCCATCGATCTGCTGCACCACAATGACCACGATAGCTACCTTTAAGGCCATGAGCGGTGACATGATCAAACCAATGATAATAGCCGGTATAAAGGCGATAAACGCACCAAGAAACGGAATGATATTGGTAATCATAGCGACTATGGCAAGAATTAAAGAATAATCAAGGCCGATAATGCTGTAGCCGATGTACATCATTACACCTACTAAAAAGGCTGCGGTTGCTTGTCCCTGAATATAAGAGCTCAGTGCCTCATCCATATCTTTCAAGATTCGTTTCGCTTCTGCAGCTTTTAAATAGGGTAGGAAGTTCTCTACTCTGTTGCCAAGTCCTTCACTATCCTTCAGCAAATAAAACACGATAAACGGAACCGTAACGATAACTGTAGCAACACTTGTAATGATGCCGATCAGGCTGGAGATCTTGGTGCCGATGTTGCCGGCAAACCCTTTGGCGTAATCGCTTGCCTTGGAGGTAAGGCTGTCGATCGTAATGTAATCATTTTGCTGAAAACGTGAAAACCATTCATTCTGCTTCAGGCTGTTTACTTTATCGTTAAGCGAGTCTACGATCTGCGGAGCATTGTTAATCAGGCTTTTAAACTGGCTCTGCAGCTGCGGGCCTAATAGAAAAACAAGCAAAGTCCCGAGCCCGATGAACAGCAGATAAATGATCAGGATGGAAAGCACTTTCGGTACCTTGTGGCGATCTAAGTAATAGACGATCGGTCTTAATAAATAAAAAATAACCCCGCCGATCAAGAATGGGAAGAATAAGGTCGTAAAAATAATTTCCACCGGGCGGAAGATAAATTCCACCTTGGATGAGAGTAAAACAATGACCAATAAAATGATAATTGCGTAGCCTATTCGAAAAGCTTTTGTGTTTGGCATAACATCACCTCAGTTTCGATTGTTTGCAGTATGAAAGCTATGTGTATTATTTTATCATTTAACCATACTTTGACTGATGTTTCTTTTTTAATTTTAAAAAATCCTGATCTTCTCTTGCCGGTTACCATCTTTTCATAAAAATAGCAGCAGACTCGGCTTTTGTGTCATCGATTTGCCGTTCGTTGACTTTGCCGTCTTCACCGTATTTATTTCCTCCTTTGTAGTTGGTATATCTTCTGCCACGTGTACAGCCCATCTGCAGAAACTTTCTTGCTATATCCATTCCGACAAAATCGTCTTTCTCTTTGTAGTTCAATAAGAGTCCGTAAATTTTTTGAGAGGATTTCAATGCAATTTCTGGAGTTTTAAAACGCCAATGAGACAGAATCTCACTTTTATGGGGTTCTACTAAAAGGACTCCCTGTTCACCACGGACGACACGGTATTTTTTCTGGATGCTTGCGAAAATCTATTGTTTTGAAGTCTAAGTCATAATCAATTGCCATCTCGCACCGCCTCCTTATTACCACCATTGTTCCCTTTTATGTGGAGTCTTAAAACGAGAATCTATGGCTATCATAGCATGAACCATCATCCCCAAGTCCAGTAACCAGATACTTGAAGCCACAGAAATCTGGTGCCGATCAGCGTGGTCCGTACCCGGTAATTTTACCTTTCTATTAACAGTAAAAAGCAGGAGGGCAAGCGAGCCATCCTGCTTTTTTTTATGAATTAAGGCTGACGAAGAGGAATGAAAATCTGAACCACCAATAGAGCATAAAAGAGCAGCCTAGCAGAATGATGATGGCCCATGGGGAACCTCTCAGCATACCAGTAATCAAATGATCCCATTCCGTGTTGCCTTCAGGACGTCCTAAAGCAAAAGTAAAACTGATTACAGGTGTCACGATGACAAATGTAAGATTAATAATGGAAGCTTTTAAATGTACTTTTTTGAACAGATTTGTGATGGTTGCCAATAAAATCAGCGCTATAAAAGAGTAAAATAGCAGCCAGATCCAGTCAGGAAGTGTTTAATGCCCCATATAAACGGCCCCCAATAGTCACTATAATTTTCACATCCATCTGTATCCTAAAGGGGAACAGGAAAAATTGCATAAGAATTTTTTACTATTTTTTACATTTTAGATTTAACCACTTTGTTTTTATTCAACTAATTTGTGAATAATGTCTCCGGTTACTTGGCAATTTCTGTTCCTTGAATTACCATTAGTTACGTATAGTTGAAGAGAAAGAGGGATGAGTATGGGATATATCGTGACTGCTATAATTGCTGGTTTGATCGTAACAGGGCTTACCGTTGCCATTGGGCTCCAAAAGGATGAAAAATATGGGTCCTCAACGAAAAATAATCTGAGCAGGCTTACTGCAATTTATGTTTTTTTGATTCTATTCTGTATCATCGGTTTAGGCATTTATATCGGAAACCGTTAAATGTAAGAGAAGCTGAAAATGAAGAGAGGGAACAGCCATGAAATCTGTCATACTTGATGTGGATACGGGGATTGATGATGCTTTGGCGATCGCCTATGCGATCCATTCTCCGGAATTAAGGATACTCGGCATTACAACAGGTTTTGGAAATGTATCAGCAGAAGAAGCGACAAGGAATACGCTTCAGGTTCTTCAATTATTAGAGAGATCAGATATTCCAGTTTTTCAAGGCGCAGAACGGCCGTTTCGCAGAGAAAGCACTCGCCATAGAGCTTATGAAGTCCATGGGGAAGATGGTTTGGGAAACATTAAGCTGCCGCTGCCCGAACCCTTCTCACCAGGACAGCATGCCAGTGATTTTATCATCTCTATGGTGAAAAAACATCCAAATGAAATCACTCTTATCACGGTTGGTACACAGACCAATCTGGCTCTCGCTGTTGAAAAAGATCCTTCCATTACAGGATTGGTGAATGAAGTCGTGATTATGGGCGGCGCAGTCACTGTCCCGGGAAATGTTACACCTGCTGCAGAAGCCAATTTTTATGCGGATGCTGAGGGGGCGGATTTTGTACTTAACTCAGGGCTGCCTATTACTTTAGTCGGTCTGGATGTGACGATGAAGACCCTGTTGCAGAGAGAAACATTGACGGAGTGGAGAGGCTGCGGATTAAAGGCTGCTGAAATATTTGCGGATATGTGCAGTTTCTATATGGATTTTTATGAAAGAAAGAATCCAGGTCTCGGCGGCTGTGCTCTTCATGATCCATTAGCCGTCGGAGTTGCAGTTGATCCCACGTTTATCAGTACAAAACCGATGAATGTCCGTGTAGCGACAGAACAGGAAAAGCTTGGACAAAGCAGGGGTGTGGAAACAGATCAGGGAATCTCTGTCGGCATTGAAGTTGAAGCAGAACGTTTCAGGACACATTTCCTCAATCGAATCCTTCCTGCCAGTAGAAAGGGGAGCCTTCATGCTGGACATTAAAGTGATTCAAGCTGAACAAACCTACGAGATTAGACACAAAGTGCTTCGGCCCAATCAAACGCTGGAAGATTGCCAGTTTCCTGGCGATCATGATCATGGGACGTTTCATCTTGGAGCCTATAAAGGTGATAAACTCATTTCTATCGCTTCCTTTTATCAAGAGAATCATCCTGATATTGAAGGAAACGCGCAGTACCGTCTGCGCGGAATGGCGACCCTTGAAGAATACAGGAAAGAAAAGGCGGGAAGCAGACTTCTAATTAGTGCCGAAGACATACTGAAGAAGCAGCATACTGATTCCTGGTGGTGTAATGCAAGAGTTGGAGTGGCGGGTTATTATAAAAAGCTTGGTCTTCGTGAACACGGTGAGGTGTTTGATCTGCCGCCGATCGGACCACATATCGTGATGTATAAAACGTTAACGTAATAGAATTTTAAGAATACGATAAAATAAGCCAGAATATAGTGTATCAAGTGAATACATCACTATACCTCTGCTGATCAGACATGCTGAAGGCTCACTCTTTTATTCAAAAGAAGTGAGCCTTTTTATGTTCATGAGAGAGCAGCCGGAAACTAAAAGGAGGGAAGAACAGTGAATGTCTTTTTAACCATCGTGAACATTGTTGTGTTATTGCTGCTTGCTGGCGGTTTGTATTACCTTCAGCGTAAGAAAGTATCCTTTTCAAAACGTGTCTTTGCGGCTTTAGCTGCAGGAATTGTGTTTGGATTCATTCTTCAGTTTGTTTATGAGCCTGCATCCAAGGTGCTGGCCAACTCGGCCGACTGGTACTCCATCATGGGAGGAGGATATGTAAAATTCCTTCAGATGGCGGTAATGCCGCTTGTTTTCGTTTCTATTTTGTCTGCTTTTACAAAATTAAAACTCAGTAACAACGTCGGCAAAATCAGTGGTTCGGTTATCGGAATATTGCTCGGAACAACAGCCATCGCGGCTGCGATCGGAATTGCAGCTGCACTATCCTTCCATCTCGAAGCGGTCCAGATTACGAAAGGCGCTCCAGAGCTCGCACGTGCAACAGAACTTCAGACCACGTTTGACCAGATCAAAGACAAGACACTGCCTCAGCAGGTTCTTGACCTCCTTCCTGGAAATCCGTTTCTTGATTTTACGGGAGCACGTCCGACTTCAACGATTGCAATTGTCATTTTTGCCGCTTTTGTAGGAATAGCCTACCTGGGAGTCAAACGGAAACAAGCAGAGCAAGCTGCACTGTTCGCCAGTATTGTGGAAGCGGTTCATGCTATTGTCATGCGGGTTGTCACATTGATTCTCCGGTTAACACCATATGGAGTCCTCGCACTGATGACCAAAACGGTAGCTCTTAGTGATCTGGACGCCATCGCAAAACTTGGGAAATTTGTAATCGCCTCATATGTCGCATTGGCGCTCATGTTTATCATTCACCTGCTGTTTATTACATTTTCTGGGTTAAGTCCTGTCACGTATATTCGCAAAGCGATTCCAGTTCTGTCCTTTGCCTTTACTTCCAGAACGAGCGCAGGTGCGCTTCCTCTTAACATCAGTACACAAAAGAGCCTTGGAGTACCTGAAGGAATCGCCAACTTTGCAGGCTCCTTCGGGCTCACCATCGGGCAGAACGGGTGCGCTGGAATTTATCCGGCTATGCTTGCTGTTATGATCGCGCCGTCTGCAGGAATTGATCCGCTTACACCGTCTTTCATACTTAGCCTGATTGTTATCGTCGTAATCAGTTCCTTCGGGATTGCAGGCGTTGGGGGCGGCGCAACATTTGCTGCACTCCTCGTTCTTTCCTCTATGAACCTTCCTGTCGCATTGGCTGGTTTGCTCATTTCTGTTGAACCTCTGATTGATATGGGAAGAACCGCTTTGAATGTCAGCGGAGCCATGACTGCCGGTATTCTGACGAGTAAGGCGAGAAAAGAATTGGATACTGAAGTCTACAACGCACCGGTCAATGAACTAAAAGCAGAAGCATAAAGCTTTATTATTTTTGTCAATGAATTGCCTATCTCAAATTGATAATAACAACAGCCGGGGATAAGCTCAATCATCCCCGGCTGTACTTCAATGATTATTCACAATCTAATTAAAAATAATCTGCGGAGTAAACACCAGGTCAGAAACTTCTTCTACAATTGATTCTTCTTCAGCTTCTTCCATCCCAAATCCATTCCATCTTTCAAATAGCTGAATTCTCCCGTCCGGAAGAGTTTTTGGAGTGGAAGAACATTTGCCGCTTTTGATTTCATGCTTTCGATTGATATGGCTATAGGTAAATTCAATGCTGCCGTCTTCTTTTACGATGCCGATCATGTTTCCCTTGAGAACATCTCCTCCTGAATACGTTGCGCTTAAAATGTCATCCTCCTGTTTATACGTAAAATAGGTTTTCGAAGATGTTTCTCCATTCTCTGAACTTTTCACGGATACAAAACGCCGACCATTATAGTTAACCATTTAACGCGTCCTCCCTTTAAAGTTTTAAAGACAATGATATCAAAAGAATATGTATTTGAAAACAGAAAATTCTGTTTTTCTTAATCAAAAGTAAAAACAGGCCCGATTTTGAGAAAAAGGGCCTGTCTTTTTGTCATTCATCAAGCTTTTTTCTTTTTGCGCTTTTCGTACCGCTCCTTTGCTTGCTGATAGCGATGAATTTCTTCTTGGTTCACTGGCACGAGGGGAGGGACCGGTGACGGTCTCCCCTCCGCATCTACGGCGAGCATGGTAAGCAGGGCCCTTGACGTAAGCCGTTTTTCGCCTGTTAGAAGGTTTTCAGATTCTACTTTAACGAAAATTTCCATGGATGTCCGGTGGGCGCATGTGACATAAGCTTCAAGATTAATAGCTTCACCGGTTTTAATCGGACCAAGAAATTCAAAGGAATCACTCGAAACAGTCACGACCGGTTTACGGCAATGCCGCATGGCAGTTATGCAGGCGATCTTGTCTACATAAGCCATGACTTTCCCGCCGAAGACAGTATGGTGGTGATTCGTATCCGGCGGGAAAACTAAATCTGTTAAGCAGGTTTTCGATTGCTGGACGGTCTTTGCTTCAGAAGGAAAGGAGGCAGGTATTTGAGAAGCCATGTTACGAGACTGCCTCTTTCTTTCTGACCAGAGCCGCAGCAGCTGTCATATTTTTGAGAGATTGAATGGTTTCTGATATGTTTCTTGTTTTCAGTCCGCAATCAGGATTTACCCACATCTGGTCTTCGTGCAATACTTCGAGTGTTTTTTCAATCATCACCCTCATCTCTTCAATTTCAGGTATTCGAGGGCTGTGAATATCATAAACCCCAAGACCGATTCCTTTTTCGTATGACTGCCAAGTAAAGGCAGAAACCAGCTCACCATGGCTTCTGGATGTTTCAAGAGAAATCACATCGGCATCCAGCTTGCTGATAACGCCAAGAAACTCGTTAAAATCGCAATAGCACATATGGGTGTGGATCTGCGTGGTTTCCTTTACAGCGCAGGTGGTCAGCAAAAAGCAGTTAACAGACCAGTCAATATAATGCTGCCACTTGCTTTTCTTCAGCGGCAGACCCTCTCTTAATGCGGGTTCATCTACTTGGATCATGGTAATGCCGGCAGATTCCAGTGCAAGCACTTCTTTTTGCAGGGCATTTGCTATTTGATAGCAGACATTCTCTCTTGAAATATCATCCCGGACAAAGGACCAGTTTAAGATGGTCACCGGCCCGGTCAGCATTCCTTTTACCGGTTTATCTGTCAGAGACTGTGCATACACACTTTCGTTTACGGTCATTGGTTCACTGAAATCGACATCACCGTAGATGACAGGCGGTTTAACGCAGCGAGATCCATAGGACTGAACCCATCCATTCTCTAAGAAAGCAAACCCGTTAAGTTTTTGTCCGAAAAATTCCACCATGTCTGTTCGTTCAAACTCACCATGAACAAGAACATCTAAGCCAATATCTTCCTGGATTTTAATCCACTTTTCAATTTGGTTTTTAACGAATTGATCATACTGTGCTTTCGTCCATTCCCCTCGCTTATGTTTCCCCCTGGCCTGCTTTACTTCCGCTGTCTGCGGAAAGCTTCCAATGGTTGTCGTAGGGAGGAGAGGGAGATTCCAAACTTCCTGCTGTTTTTGTTTTCTGTTCATGTATGGCTGATTTCGCTTGAGGTCTTTGCCTTGAGCTTTTTCAACCTCCCATAAAACCTCTGTCCGGTTTCTTGCCGGAGAGCTGTTCAGCAAGTAAAGAGCATCATCATACTTCTTTATTGCTTCTTGTTGCGAAGGTGAAGAAAGCAATCGCAGTTCTTCCAGTTTTTCGTCAGCAAAGGCAAGACTGTTGTATAGTTCTTGCGGAAGGGAATGCTCGTGTTTGGCTGAAACAGGAACATGAAGCAAGCTGCAGGAAGGCTGTATCCATATCCGTTCGGATGCAGCCAGTTCTTCAAGCTGGAGTATAAGCTCTTGCTTTTGGCTCAAATTGGCACGCCATATATTTCTGCCGTCAAGTATGCCTGCACCCAGCACTTTATCCTCTGGGAACCCATGCATACGCATCTCATCCAGTGTTTTTTCGCCATGGACAAAATCCAGTCCGATCCCCTGGACAGGAAACTGAATGATTTCTTTGTAATGCTCTGCGCTCTCAAAGTACGTCTGCAGCATAATATTAAGACCGGAACTGGCTTTATGAAACTGTTCATAGATTTTCTTGGATGCTGTTAGTTCTTCTTCGGATAGGGAAGTAACGAAAATGGGCTCGTCGATTTGAATCCATTGGGCGCCCGCCTGTTCCAGTTCCTGAAGAATTCGGCAGTATAACGGGACAAGCTGAGAAAGCAGTGTGTCTTCCTGTTCGGGAAGGTATCCTTTTGCGCATTTAATAAAAGTAACAGGCCCGACAATGACCGGTTTTCCTTCAATCCCAAGCTTCTCCTTTGCTTCCTTGTAAGCGGTAAGGGGCTTGTTTTCCACTAACCTCGGCGTACGGTCTTCCCATTCCGGCACGATGTAATGGTAGTTTGTGTTAAACCATTTGGTCATTTCACATGCGACCGCTTCTTGTTTCCCTCTCGCCATGCCAAAGTAAAGGGAGATGGGATTTTTCGCTGCTTCAAATCTTTTTGGCACTAGCCCGAACATCACTGCCATATCGAGCATGTGATCATAAAGTGTAAAATCATTGACTGGAATAATATCTATGCCCATGTCTTTTTGTTTTTGCAGATTTGCAAGCCTGATCTGTTCCATCTGCTGCAGAAAACTGGCTTCCGTCAGTTCTCTTTTCCAAAATGCTTCCAGTGCTCTTTTCCACTCCCGATTGCTGCCGATACGGGGGTATCCCAAGTTGCTCGTTTTCATGTGTCATCTCTCCATTCTTTTAGATACTAAATATGCTAATGACAAAAAAAGCATTCCCAACGCCAGTGACAGAACGTTAGAAATGCCTAAAAAAGGGTAGAGAAAACCCCATTGTATGCAAGAATCTAACACCTCCCTATCTCCCGTAGGTTAAAACAGTGTTGTTGAAACAAGGCAGGTCTCCTGACTCAAGGGTTCTATACCGAGCTGCATTCCTTCCCAGCCTGCCGGCCAGTGGTCATTATGAGCTCGTTTCCTTTTACAGTGGCGGGACCGTGCCGGATTTTCACCGGGCTTCCCTTTTCATCCTTTGCGTTTGGGCAATGGAACCTTGTCTCCACTATTATGTAATTTGATTTTGAAAATTTAGACAAGCCTATCATATCTAAAATAGGAAGTCAACGCATCAAAAGCAGAGAGAAGACGTGGAAATACTTTACTTCCAGCTATCTATATCGGTAATTGTTGTTTATAATAAAAGGTGGATAACTATGAAAATAACAAAGGCAGGATGATAAAATGATAGGGAGAAACAGATTTGGAATCCGCGCTAAAATTTTTGCCGGATATCTAGTGATTATTCTTTGTCTGATCGTTTCAATATTAGCAGTAAATAATCAGATTGCCTCTATGCAAAAAGAGCGGAATTTTATTATTAACCATGACATAGAAGTTCATTCGCTGACCAACGAGATTGAAAAGCAGGTTCTCGATATGGAAAACGGGCAGCGCGGCTTTATTATTACCGGGGATGAGAGCCATCTTAAATCCTTTAATCTGGCAGTGACCAGTTGGGAAAACGATTATAAAAAGCTCTATGGGCTGATTGCCGATAATCCAACACAGCAAAATAGGCTCGAGGAAATTAATAAATCCATTCACAATTGGCTTCAGACAACAGGAAATCCGTCCATTCAGCTGAAGAAGGAAAACAAGGAGGGAGAAGTTCTCTCTCTTATTAAAAAAGATGTAGGCAGTCAAAGTGTGGAACAGATCCGCAGCCAGTTTGACACGTTCAGAACCACTGAAAAAGGCTTGACGAAAGAACGGGCGGACAGGCTTGACGAGCAGAACAAATTCCTGAAAACAGGGCTCTTTTCTTTATTGGTTATTGTTGTGGCTGTTTCATCACTTATTGCGTCTTTTGTTTCAGGCTCGATCATTAATACCATTAAGGCTGTTGTAAGTTCCATTACGGCTATGTCATCTAACGGTGACGTTACCCAGCGCATACATGTAAAAACGAAAGATGAAATCAAAGACCTGGCTGAAGCGACCAATGAACTGCTTGATAAAGTCGAGCAGAGGGAATGGCTGCAGTCCAGCACGAATCAGGTAGTCGAAAGATATCAGGGAACATCTACGATTAAAGTGCTGGGAGAGAAATTTGTTACAGGTGTTGCCCACTTAACGCAGGCTTCCATGGGTGCTCTCTATATCCGGGAAGGAAGCGGAGAACAATCCCGATACGTAAAAAAAGGTTCGTTTTCAGAGCCGATCGGAGAAGCAGGGCGAGAGGCGTTTAAACAGGGGGAAGGCCTTATCGGGCAATGTGTGTCTGAGAAACGCATCCTTGTGGTGGACAGGCTGCCGGCAGATTATCAAGTCATTGGCACAGGGCTTGGAGAAGTTCGTCCTAAGAGCTTGCTGATCGCCCCTGTTCTGAATGAGCAGGAAGTGATCGCAGTTTTGGAACTTGCTTCACTTGACACATTTACAGAACAGCACATTGAGCTGATCGAAAACGCAACAAAAACTTTTGGCCTGACCATCGACAGTGTGATTGGCAGAATGGAAATTGTCCGCCTGCTGAAAGAATCTCAGGCGATGACAGAAGAACTTCAAGCACAATCCGAAGAGCTTCAGACACAATCCGAAGAACTGCAGATGCAATCTGAAGAACTGCGCATGATTAATGAGCAGCTTGAACAGCGTTCCATTGAAGCAGAAGGAAAATCGGCAGAACTTCAGAACGCAAAAGTACAGCTTGAAGAAAAAGCCAAGGAGCTGACATTAAGCTCCAGGTACAAGTCTGAATTTCTTGCCAATATGTCACATGAGCTGAGAACACCGCTTAACAGTATCCTGATCCTTTCTGAGATGCTTGCTGAGAATTCTTCGAATAGCCTTTCTTCTGAAGATGAGGAGTTTGCGAGGGTGATTCACTCCTCTGGACAAGACCTGCTTAACCTGATTAACGATATTCTGGATCTTTCAAAAGTCGAAGCTGGTAAACTTGAAATGCATTTCAGCGAGATGAACATGAGTGAGCTTCCTGGGCAGTTTGAGCGGAATTTCGGACACATCGCCGATCAAAAGAACCTTGAGTTTGAAATCATAAAAGAGAAAGATGTACCAGATATCTTCTATACGGATGAGAAGAGGTTCCAGCAAATTATTAAAAATCTTCTATCCAATGCCTTTAAGTTTACCGAAGAAGGCAAGGTTTCTCTGCATATCGAAAAAGAACCTGTTTTTGACCTTCAGAACGGTGCAGACCACTTGCTTAAAATTACGGTTAAAGATACGGGAATCGGAATATCCAAGAACAAACATGATTTAATTTTTGAAGCATTCCAGCAGGGAGATGGAGCAACTGTCCGTAAATATGGCGGTACAGGCCTGGGCCTATCCATATCTCTTGAATTTGTAAAACTGCTGGGGGGGCGGCTTGAGCTCGAAAGTGAAGAAGGGAAAGGAAGTACATTTACCTTGTATATTCCGAGCCTCCCTAACGGACTTGCTCCGGTTCAAGAGCTGAATGAAGCAGTGAGCGAGGTTGCTGCTGCCATTTCTCCTGAAGTTCAGGAAGAAAACAAAGTACTTGAGGAACTTAATAAGAACGATCGGCCGGCTGCAGAACAGGCTCCAGCTGATATCAGCTCCTTTAAAGGAAAAACAGTATTGATAGTTGATGATGATCACCGTAATATTTTTGCTTTAAAAACAGCACTGGAAAACGAAAAAATGAAGGTTATTACGGCTTCTAACGGAACAGAATGTCTGGAAATGCTGGAAAGGGAGCAGAACATTGATATGATCCTGATGGATATCATGATGCCGGTTATGGATGGATATGAAACCATGAGAAGGATCCGGGAGAACGAAGAAAACTCCGGTGTCCCTATTATCGCTCTGACTGCAAAAGCGATGAAGAATGACCGTGAGAAATGTTTGGAAGCCGGAGCATCGGATTATATCAGCAAGCCTTTGAGGATTGAACAGCTCTTTTCGGTCATGAGGGTATGGATTACAAACAAGTAAGGACGAACATAGATGATGAATGATCAAATTATTGCAAGTGAAGATGAAATTGAACTTGGATTCGTTGAAAACCTGGAGGCCGATCTCCTTTTAGAAGCGATCTATCGGCATTCCGGTTTTGATTTCAGAAAATATATGAGATCGTCTATTATCCGCCGGATCAAGAACCGAATGCGTATGGAACGAATACCAACGATAACGAGACTGCTCGAGAAAGTTATCCATGAAAAGGGTTTTCTCGAAAAATTGCTCAACGATTTTTCAATCAATGTGACTGAAATGTTCCGTGATCCCGAATTTTTCAAGGCCTTCCGGCAACGTGTGGTCCCTGAGTTAAGGAAACTTCCCGAGATTCGCATATGGCATGCGGGCTGTGCTACGGGTGAAGAAGTCTATTCGATGGCGATATTGCTTGAGGAAGAGGGCTTGGCTGATAAAACCACAATCTATGCTACAGATATGAATGAAAAAGTATTGGAGAAGGCAAAGCAGGGAACATTTTCTCTGCTAAAGATGCAAACCTATACAAAGAACTACATGCAGGCAGGTGGAAAAGAGGCATTTTCAGAGTATTATGCGGCCGATGAGCATTTTGCCTATTTCCATCCTTCCCTTTTACGCAATATTATTTTTGCTCAGCATAATCTCGTCACCGATTCTTCCTTTAATGAGTTTCATGTCATTATTTGCCGTAATGTATTGATTTATTTTACAAGTGAACTTCAAAATCAGGTGCAAGGATTGTTCTATGAGAGTCTATGTCCAAGTGGATTCCTTGGACTCGGCAACAAAGAATCACTTCGCTTTTCCGAAAAGACTCCATACTATACTGAGTTTGATGCAGCTGAAAAAATATATAGAAAACAAGATTAAAAAAGACGGGCGAATTGATCGCCCGTCTTTAGCTTTTTATTGAAATGTTAAATGACAGAAGGAACTTTACTGGCTGTTGCCTGAATCATTAGAATGCACATGTCGTCCTGCTGGTTCACCAGCTCTTCTTCAGGTATGACCATATGAATGGGGGACGTGATCGTTTGGTTCCATTTCTGGGTAGCGATAAACTGCAGTTTATCGAGTAAGAGATTCTCATCCTTGTTCGCTTCAATGACACCGTCGGTAAAAAGAAGAAGCTGGATATCCTTTTCAAAATGGATCGTTGATTTTTCCACTTCCATTTGATCAAAGAAACCTACGGCACAGCTGCCGCGTTCAAGCAGGCATTGCTCAGCGCCATCAATGAGTACAAATCCAGGAGGATGTCCTGCATTCACATATTCTACGGTTTTGCTCTTTGTATCAATGACCAAATAAATGCACGTAAAATAGTAATTATAGAAGTTCTTTTGATTATAAAGCAGCGCCATATAGCGATTCAGCTCTTTAATTACCAGTTCCGGATCTTCAAGCATCTTGATGGCATCTCTCATTACAGAGGAAATGTACATGCATACAAGTGAGGAGGAAATCCCATGCCCCATCATATCCAGCAGGATGACACCATACCGGTGCTCATTAAAGCGATGCCAGTAGTACATGTCACCCGCAAGCTTAAATGAGGGAAGATGGGAGACATTAATCTGGATATTTTCTTGCTGAAGCGGAGGATTTAACAGACTTCGCTGAACCTGCATGGCAAGGTCGAGCTCATCCCTGATCTTCTTTTCCTGCTCGATATGCCAGTCTTTTTCATACTTCAACCTTAGCGCCACCCGTATACGGGCTAGCAGTTCTACTTTATTGATCGGTTTTGTGATATAGTCCATTCCGCCCACATCAAGCGCTTCGGCAAGTTTGTTTGTATCTTCGAGGGCGGTGATGAAAATGATGGGAATATCTTTTAGCCTTTCAATCTCTTGAATACGTCTACAGGCCTCAATTCCGTCGATCTCGGGCATCATGATGTCCAATAGAATCAAGTCTACATCACTTTTTTTCGGCTGGGGGTTCCCCATTTCAAGGTAATCAAACAATTGGCTGGCGGATGAAAGCGAGACCGTATTCTCATAACCGGCCCCTTTTAATATTTTTTCTATAACATATAGATTTACGGAATTATCATCTACCATAAGAATAGACATGTCTTCTTTTCTCCTTCAACATTTTCTATTATTAACAGAATAAACTGTGAATATGTAAAAATATACTATTCTATCATTATACTGAAAATCAGGGAAGAAGGTATAATTAATTCTTTTTATATGTCTTTCAGGGCAGATTAAGTGAGTGAATGGTCTAGGATGGTTACAATAAGAGTGGAGAACAAGATAAGGAGCTGATCATATGGCTGAACATAGCTTTCATTTAAATGCCAACTGGCCTGGTTTGCGAAATGATGTAGGTGAAATTGAAACCGGCAACCTGAAAATGAAAATCTCGATTCCTCCTGAAATGGATGGGCCAGGGGTGGGTACCAATCCTGATGAAATGCTGCTTGGTGCAGCAGCAACCTGTTATATTATTACTCTTGCTGCCATGATGGAGAGAAGCAGCCTGGATAAAGAAAACCTTACGATGGATTCAGTTGGGGTCGTGGATGTAACAAAAGGTGTGATCACGTATAAGAAGATCATACATCGCCCTGTTATTGTTTTAAAAGCTGAGGCGACACAGGCAGATCAGCAGCTCGCCAAAAGGCTGGCTGAAAAAGCAGAAACCTCATGCATGATCACAAGAGCCATACAAGGAAATGTCGAAGTGGAGCTCGATGCAACCATAACAACAGCATAAAACAAAAAACCAGCATGTGAAAATCTTCATGCTGGTTTTTTATTCTGCTCTATCCAGTATCCACCCGCCACTTTATCTCCAAAGATAAAGACGTTCACTCTTAGGCTGAAAACAGTAGGATCAGTACAAGTGAGAGTATGAGATAAAGGATTTTATTCAAGAACACACCCATAACCTTATGGCATACCCGTCCATTCATGCTCCAAAATACTGAAGAGCAGCGAGTTCCGCCATCCACTTCCTATCTTTAGATCTTCTCTCAGAACACCTTCTTTTATCATTCCTAATTTTTCGAGAACTCTTGCTGACCCCTCATTGTCAGGGTGGCACGTTGCATAGATTCGATGAAGACGCAGCACGGTATAACCCAAGTGGAGTAGAAGTCCGCCCGCCTCAGTTGCATAGCCTCGGCCCCAATAATCTGGATGGATGACATAGCCGATCTCTCCGATTTTGTTAGTGAAATCCCTGATGTTCAGTTCTGCCACTCCGATCAGTTTTTCATCTTTTTCTTCAATGATCGCAAAAGCATAGCGAGACCTGGGATTATGCTTTGTATCTTTTATAACCTGGCCCATGAATTCCAGCGTATCTTCCTCGGCATTTGGGCCCCACGGCTGAAAGCGGCATGTGATCTCCTGAGAAGCGTACGCATGTACATCCTTCCAGTCGGTTATTCGTAATTCTCGTAATCGGATTCTCTTTTGTGTCTGTTTCTCTGCCATGAGTTGTTCCTCCAAGCTGAAGTGTCCTTTTTTAGATGTATTCTTCTTTCCGAAGAAATTTTCCTTGTTTTAAGAAGAAAGTGCAGGGTTGCAGGAAGATCTCATTGTCATATCGAAGGACTACTATGAAAATAAACCATGATAAAAGGAGATTTAATATATGGAAAATCAAGCATCAAAATGGATGGACTATCATCTCTGGGCCAACAAGAAATGGTTTGAACATTTAAAGAAGCTGCCAGAAGAACGGATGAAGCAAGAAATAAAAAGTGTGTTTCCAAGCTTGATGGATACATTGGTTCACATGCTGAAAACGGATCTGATCTGGCTATGGACGATTTCTGGAAGAACATACGAAGAAACGATCCACTCGCTGAATGAATGGAATGAGAGGCTGGAAGGCGTATCATTGATTGAAATTGAGAAATTATTTATGGAAGTATCCAGCAGCTATAAGCTGTATTTAAACGGGATAGAAGATCCACTTCAGGTGATCACGATTTCGCATCCGAAATTCGGGGAAGCTAAGGCGCCGCTGCAGGATTTTATTCTGCATGTTGTCAATCATGGAACCTACCATAGAGGAAATCTTACCGCCATGCTCAGACAGATGGACGGGGCAGGTGTGTCTACCGATTACATTTTTTATTTGTATGAAGAGCAGAACCTTTTTGCACAGAGCGGGGAGACGAGTCTGTAAGAACATTTTATTCATGAAAATAAAATGGTATAATTAAAAAGAGTACAAATGTTCGAATCTATGGATTAAATGAAGCATAATGACGAATATATGTATGCTTCAAGGAGTGAACCATGAAACTTATTATCGCTGAAAAACCATCACAGGCCCAAGCTCTTGCAGGGCCTTTTTCTAAGGTTAAGAAACTAAAAGGATATTATGAGATTCCTCCTCAGGAATTTTTTCCTGAAGGAGCCTATTTAACATGGTGTGTCGGCCACCTTCTGGAACTTGTTCCGCCAAAGGACTATAAACCGGAATGGGAAAAATGGAAACTTGAAACGCTGCCGATGATGCCGGACCGTTTCAGGTATAAAGTTTCTCCCTCTAAATGGGATCAATTTCAAACGATTAAAAAGCTGGCTTTTGAACCCGGAGTCACTGAAATCATCGGTGCGACCGATGCGGGTCGTGAAGGAGAACTTATCTATAAATCTCTTCTCCTCAATATGAACTGCAGAAAACCGGTAAAGCGCTTATGGATCTCATCATTAACAAAAAAAGCAGTCTTGGATGGATTCAAAAACCTGAAAGAAGGCCAGGAAACGCTCCCCGTCTTTTTTGAAGCCTATTCCAGAGCCTGTGCCGACTGGCTTGTCGGGTTGAATACGACGAGAGCATACACACTTTTAATGCAGAAAAAAGGAATTAGAGAGACATTTCCGACAGGAAGAGTCATGACTCCGACAGTCGCGCTAGTTGTTAAACGCGAACATGAGATCGAGAAGTTTAAGCCGGAACCTTTTTTTGAAGTGATCGGTTCATTTGATGTGAATGGAAAGAAGTACAGCGGAAAATGGCATGATAAAAGCAGCAGCCGCCTCAAAACGAAAGATCTGGCAGAGGAGATCAAAAGGCGGACTGAAAATCAGTTTAGTTCCGTGAACAGCATAAAAAAGGAGAGAAAAGAATACCATCCGCCGATGCTGTTTAATCTTTCTGCTCTCCAAGCTAAAGCGAATCAAGTGTATAAGTACTCCCCGGAAAGAACACTGAACATTACAAGCGATCTCTATTTAAAAAAAGTGGTCAGTTATCCAAGATCGGATAGCCCGTATATCACTGAAGAAGAGGCGAAAATGATGCCAGGCATATTGAAGCAGCTGGGTGACCTTGAGGAATATAAACATCTCCTTCCTTCACCGAAGCGATCTCTCATAGGGAATCCGCGTTTTGTAAATGCTGCGAAAGTATCTGACCACTATGCCATCATTCCAACAGAAAACGTCGCTAATCCTGCAAAGTTAAGCCGAGATGAGCGGAACATATACGATCTGATTGTGAGGAGCGTGATTGCTGCCCACTATGATAAGGCGATTATGGATACCACTACAATCGTTACAAAAGTAAATGAGCGGGATGAATTCATTTCAAAAGGAAAAGTCATCATACAGGAAGGATGGCGCAAGGTCCTTTTTGAAAACAAAAAGAAAGAAGCTAAAAAAGAGGACGATGAAAACACCCTTCTTCCGGATCTAACTGAAGCCGACAAAGGAAGAGTGGAGAACGTTGCGATCCGGGAAGGAAAAACACAGCCGCCTAAACGATACACGCTCGGAAGTCTCGTCACCCTCATGAAAACAGCCGGCAAAACGATTGAGGATGAAGAGCTGAGCAAGGTGCTCGAACAAGTTCAAGGTCTTGGCACTGAGGCGACACGAAGCAGCATCATAAAAAAAATTGAAGAGCTGGATTATATCAGAGTAGAAAAAAACCAAGTATTTGCGACCGAAAAAGCGAAGGGATTAATTGCCGCGATCGGTGAAGAATCCATTTTGACATCTGCAGAAACAACTGCGGTTTGGGAGCAGCGGCTCCGTGAGATTGGAAGAGGAAAAGCAGATGCGAAACAGTTTATGGAGCTGACCCGCAAAATGACAGAAAAAGTGATCAGCGATGCCATTGCCGGTGCTGCAAGCTGGAAGGTAGAGAATATTCCGTTGTCTAAAACAGCAGAACCCATCGGCAAATGTCCGTACTGCGGAAAAGAAATCATCTATATTAAGCGCAATGACTTCTATGGATGCAGCGGCTATAAAGAAGGGTGCAAGTTTTCCATTTCCGGCAAGATCGCACGGAAAAAGCTATCGGCAGCTCAGGTGAAACGCCTGTTGGAAAAGGGTGAAACCACCAAGTTAAAAGGGTTTAAAAGCAAGCAGGGCAAACCGTTTGCGGCCGCCCTTACCCTCAATAAAGAGACCGGGAAAATTGAATTCAAAATGTAAAACATTGATAACATAAAAAAAGGATGCCCAGACAGAAAGCCGGCCATCCTTTTTCTTATTTTTTAAATCGATATGGAACAGTAGTAACAACCACATTTCTTTTATACAGAAGATAAGCCCTGATGAGCAAGCTTGACTGGTTATGAAGAATGTTGTGCCAATTCTTTTTCGTAATAAATTGCGGAATCAGCACCGTCACCCAATAGTTCGATTCTTTTGCCTTGTGTTGGGCAGTATCGATAAATTTGGTGAGCGGCTGTATAATGCTCCGGTATTGTGAGTGCAGTGTGACGAGACGGATGTCCGGCTGCCACTGTTCCCATTTCTCTTCAAAACGTCTTTCCTCCTGTCGGTCAAAGGCTACATAAACGGCAATGACCTGGTCAGAGAGGGTTCTAGCGTAATTAAGTGAGTTTTCAACCACCCGAGTCATCCCGGCAACCGGAACAATGATAACATTTCCTTCGATGGCGAGAGGCGGATGTTCTGATTCCAGGCGAAGCTGGTCACCGACGTCCTTATAATGGCGATGGATCCGGTGGAACAGTAGGATAATTAACGGCAAGAAGATCAGAACGGACCAGACTTGAGTAAATTTAGTGACAAAAAAGATGATGAGAACGGTCAGTGTAATGAGGGCACCGATCAAATTAGCCGTCAGCTTTAGAATCCATCCTTTTGGTTTTTCTCGGAGCCACTTTAAAATCATACCGGTCTGTGACAGGGTAAAAGGAATGAATACCCCTACGGCATATAAAGGAATCAAGTTCTCAGTCTGCCCTCTGAACGCAACGATCAGAATGATAGAACCGATGCCGAGCGTAATGATTCCATTTGAATAACCGAGGCGGTCTCCGCGCATCGTGTACATTCTCGGCATGAATTTATCTGCCGCCAGGTTATAAGCGAGCAGCGGGAACGCTGAATAACCAGTATTGGCTGCAAGGACTAGAATTAATGCCGTTGTTCCCTGGATAAAATAATACATATAGTTACGGCCGAACGTTTCAGCAGCAATTTGTGAAACAACGGTTTCCTCTACTTTAGGTGCGATGCCATACCAATAAGCAAGGAAGGTAACTCCAGTAAATAAAACAGCTAATAATGATCCCATCATGATCAGCGTTTTGGCAGCATTATTCGGCTGGGGCTCCTTGAAGTTCGGAATAGCATTAGAGATTGCTTCAACTCCAGTCAGTGCAGAACATCCAGAAGCGAAAGCTCTGAGAAGCAGGAACAGCGTCAGACCAGCAACCGGTGTACCGACAGGCGTGTGTGCAGATGCAGGAACACCTCCGGTTGCAATATGGTAAAGACCGACCCCGATCATAATGATAAGGGCCACAACAAAGAGGTAAACCGGGTAGGCCAAAATACTCGCCGACTCCGTTAAGCCTCTAAGATTTAAAATCGTAATGAGAATAACGAGCACCACGGCAATTGCGACGTTATGCGTATGAAGGGCAGGAAAGGCTGAAGTGATGGCGTCTGTTCCTGCAGATACGCTAACAGCTACGGTTAATATGTAATCAACGAGTAAAGATCCCCCGGCAACCAGACCATAATTGACTCCCAGATTTTCTTTAGAAACGACATAGGCTCCACCACCGTGAGGATAGGAAAAGATAATCTGCCGGTATGATAATATAAGTGCCAGTAATAGTACAAGGACTCCAATTGCGATAGGCAGGGAATACCAGAAGGCGACCGTCCCGAATGTTACGAGTACCAGGAGAATCTGCTCTGTTCCGTAAGCAACAGAAGAGAGTGCATCAGATGAAAGAATTGCCAGCGCTTTCAACTTATTCAATTTATGTTCTCCGGCCTCGTTAGATTTTAACGGACGTCCGATTAAAAATCGTTTCAATGAAGTTAACATGATTCACCGCCAAGAATTAATTTTAATGATAAAGTATGAAACCCTGAAAAAAAGAAAGTTGTAATCTTATAATTTTACCCATTTTACATTTATTCTTATACTTGTTCGCGTAATAGAAGAACAAAAAGGGTAGTATGAAATAAGATACCCAAAGTTCTAAAGGAGAAAACAATGATGAACGAAAAACAGATGGCAGGCGGAAAAGCTGCTGATTACATAGAAGATGGCATGACAATTGGTCTTGGGACAGGATCTACTGTCTATTTTATGCTTCAAAAGCTTGGGAAGAGGGTAAAGGAAGGACTCCAGATTAAGGGAGTATCCACTTCAGATTCCACAACACAATTAGCAAAGTCGCTTGATATACCGCTTATATCCATAAATGAAATCGACCAAATCGACCTTACCATTGATGGAGCAGATGAAGTAGACGCTGAATTGAATGGGATAAAAGGAGGAGGAGGCGCCCTGCTGTATGAAAAAGTAGTAGCGAGCATCTCTTCCAAAATCATTTGGATCGTTGATTCCGCTAAACTGGTTGAGTCATTAGGTACATTTCCCCTGCCAGTAGAGGTGCTGCCATTCGGATCTCATCAGGTTTTCCGTCTGTTTGAAAAAGAAGGGCTCCAGCCGTCTTTTCGAAAAAAGGAAGATGCTTATTTTATTACAGACAGCGGCCATTATGTGATTGATTTAAAAATGGAAAGTATCAAACATCCTGAAAAAACCGCTTCTTGGCTCGATGGAATCACAGGCGTAGTAGAACATGGTCTGTTCTTAAATATGGCTGACCTTTTGATCGTAGGAGAGGCTGGCGGGCCAGCCATCATTTATCGAAAGAAATAATAATTTTTCAAAAAATGATTGTATCAATGTGGATAATACTGTATATTCTATCTTAATAAAACTGAACGTTATGAAAAGCTTTGAAAGGAACATGAGTGATTCTGGCCGGTTGTACAGAGAGGAAGGGTGCTGAGAACTTCCCAACGCAGGAGATTCGCTTACCATCCATGAGCTGTATCGGTGAAATGAGACTAGCCTATACCGCAGCCGCTGCGTTAAAGCACTGGAGCCATCAATTCGTTGTAAAACCTCTTGATGGGAATCTGGGTGGAACCACGGGTAAAACGCACTCGTCCCTATTGCCGGGGATGGGTGCGTTTTTTCTTTTTCCTTTCCCGAAATAGAAAATAGCTGTGAACAGGGCAAGAATGACTCAAACCGGTTATACAGAGAGGGAAGGAAAGCTGAGAACTTCCTAACACAGGAGAGTGATTTACCGCCTGGGAGCTGAATGGGTGAAACTGGATTCCATTAGCCCATTCCGCATGAGCTGCGTTACAGCGAATGGAGCCGTCAATGGCAATTATGGCGGGAACCAGGGTGGAACCACGGGTATAAGCACGCTCGTCCCTAGATTAGGGATGGGTGTGCTTTTTGTTATTCAAAAACTAAATTGGAGGGTTATAAGATGAAAGAAAATCAGATCAGCATTCAATTTCCCGATGGTTCCGAAAAAAAGTACCCGTATGGTGTATCAATGGATGAAATTGCGGCTTCAATCAGTCCTGGTCTTAAAAAGAAAGCTGCAGCAGGAAGGATAGACAATGTCCTTTACGACCTGAGCTTCTCTTTAGAGAGGGCCGCGGCCGTAGAGATTTTAACACTTGATTCCGATGAGGGAATCAACATCATGAGGCATAGCGCTGCACATGTCCTAGCTCAGGCTGTTCAGCGGCTATATGACAATGTAAAACTTGGAGTGGGGCCGGTCATTGAGAATGGGTTTTACTATGACATGGATGTGCCGGTTTCGATCACACTTGAAGATCTACCTGCCATTGAAGCAGAGATGAACAAGATAATCAAAGAGAATAAAAAGATTGAGCGGATTGAGGTTTCAAGGGGAGAGGCAGAGGAATACTGGCGTGGAAAAGGGGATCATTTGAAGCTGGAATTGCTCAACGGTATCCCTGATGATGAAGAGATTACATTTTATAAACAGGGAGAGTTTATGGACCTTTGCCGAGGACCGCATCTTCCTTCAACTGGCCTTATTAAAGCCTTTAAGTTAACTTCTGTATCTGGAGCCTACTGGCGGGGCGATTCAGAGAATCAAATGCTGCAGCGGATCTATGGAGTTGCTTTTTCCTCAAAAAAGGAACTCGAAGAGCATCTTCTCTTTCTTGAAGAAGCAGCAAAGCGAGATCACCGCAAACTCGGAAAAGAGCTTGATCTGTTTATGTTTTCTGAAGAGGCTCCTGGAATGCCCTTTTTCCTGCCAAAGGGCCAGTTGTTAAGAAATGAACTGGAACGATTTTTGAGGGAATTTCAGATGAGTCACTCCTTTGAAGAAGTAAGGACACCGCTTATGCTGAATCAGCGGCTTTGGGAGCAATCAGGCCATTGGGATCATTACAAGGAAAATATGTATTTCTCACAAGTGGATCAGGCTGGTTTTGCCTTAAAGCCGATGAACTGTCCAGGGCATATGCTCATCTATAAAAACAAACGCCGGTCGTACCGGGATCTTCCCTTAAGACTCGCAGAATTCGGCCAGGTGCACCGGCATGAATTCAGCGGAGCGCTGAACGGGCTGCTGCGTGTAAGAACATTTTGCCAGGATGATGCCCATATCTTCGTTGCACCGGATCAAATTGAAAGCGAATTAGAGTCAGTGCTTGATGTCGTGGGTGAGGTGTACCGAACTTTTGGATTTCAATTCGAGGTTGAACTCTCTACTCGTCCAGAGGATTCGATGGGGGATGAGAGGCTTTGGGAAAAGGCAGAGAATGCCCTTGAAAATGTTCTGAAGAAAGCCGGATTGAATTACAGGATCAATGAAGGTGATGGTGCATTCTACGGTCCGAAGATTGATTTTCATATCCGGGATGCCATAAACAGAAGTCATCAGTGCGCGACAGTGCAGCTGGATTTCCAGATGCCTGAAAAGTTTGATCTGCATTATATTGATGAAAAGAATGAAAAACAGCGTCCGGTCGTTATTCATCGCGCGATTCTCGGTTCAATTGACCGTTTTTTAGGAATTCTGATTGAACATTATGCAGGTGCGTTTCCATTATGGCTGGCACCGGTCCAGGTGAAGGTTCTACCTGTGTCATTATTGCATCACCAGCCCTATGCAGAGGATGTGGTTCAGAGATTGAAATCTGCAGGAATAAGAGTAGAAGCTGATGTGAGAGAAGAAAAGCTGGGCTATAAAATCAGAGGAGCACAATTACAGAAAATACCCTTTATTTTAGTTGTCGGAGATGAAGAGATAAAACGCCAGGGTGTAAATGCCAGGAAATATGGAGAGGAATCTTCCGGTTTTATAGAAGTGGAACAGCTGATCAAACAGCTGCAGGAGAAAGTTGAAAATAGACAATAACCATAAAGAAGAGGAGTTTCTTATCATGCTAAAGGGGTGTGATGAGAAAGCGCCTCTTTTTTTTGTAATGGATGTGCGAAATCAGGTTATTTTAGGACAACCATTCAATTGGGAAGCAACATGGTCGTTTTTTATGAAAAAAAGAAGGATTTTGAGTAAATTTTCATGCTGTGGTCCTTAGCCAGATGGTTCAGTGGGGTATTTTGGCTTATTCAAGCTCTTTTGCGGAGGTATGAGCGCCAGACTAGTCCCTTATACCTGAAAAAATCGTAACGACATTTTTTTATTTTTAAATTTACAGGATTATTGTTCAAAAATACGGATTTATGATCAAAAAAATTAATTTATGTTCAAAATCCACTCATTTATGTTCAAACCGTTTATACGCGACATCATACGACAAAATTCGATGCATTTATTTTAGAAGAAACAATTTCAATAGGTCAAAAGTACCATTTCCGTTTCAGGTTAAAGTCTTTTTTTTTATAAAAGTAAGAATGACTTTGAAAGTACTGATATGCCGGGATTTTACAAGTATTGAAAGCCTGGACCGACTGAGAAGAATAAATTTTAGAATTAAGTGAGAATGGTTCTCAAGTATGATTGACGATGAGAATGGTTTTCATTTAGAGTTAGTCTTGTAAATAGTAATGAAAATCATTATCAATTAGAAAAAGGAGTTTTTATAGATGGTGACTAAGCAACTGTCCAGGAATGATATTTTTCTTCAACAGCAGGAACACCGGGAGTCAAATGCCAGGTCCTATCCCCGCAGAATTCCAATTGCAATCGAGGAAGCGGAGGGCATTTTTGTAAAAGACGCAGATGGAAAGAAATACTATGATTGCCTTGCCGGAGCAGGGACTCTGGCACTCGGACATAATCATCCTGTCGTGATCGAGGCGATTGAACAGGTTATCCGGGACAAGCGGCCTTTGCACACGCTCGATCTGACAACACCAATAAAAGAAGATTTCGTAACAGAACTTTTTGATAGCCTGCCGGGTGACTTTGCGAAAAGAGCCAAAATCCAATTTTGCGGACCAACCGGAGGAGATGCGATTGAAGCAGCGGTAAAACTATGCAAAACAGCAACCGGCAGACAGAGCATTCTTTCCTTCCAGGGGGGGTACCATGGCTCAACACACGGTACGATGGCATTGAGCGGTAATCTGGGGCCTAAGGAGAAAGTGAGAGGGTTAATGCCGGATGTTCACTTTTTGCCGTATCCATACACCTATCGCTGCCCATTTGGCGTTGGCGGAGAAGAAAGCCAGCGCATCAGTTCCCAATACATCGAAAATTTGTTGGACGATCCGGAAAGCGGTGTTCTTCCTCCAGCAGCGATGATCTTGGAGATCGTTCAGGGTGAAGGAGGAAGCATTCCGGCTCCTATCGAGTGGTTAAAGGAAATGAGAAGAATCACAGAAGAAAGAGGCATCCCGCTGATTATCGATGAGGTTCAGACTGGAATCGGAAGAACAGGGAAATTATTTGCATTTGAACACGCAGGCATCACTCCAGATGTATTGGTTCTCTCAAAAGCGATAGGTGGAAGCTTGCCGCTTTCGGTTGTTGTATATGATAAAAAGCTTGATCAATGGTCTCCGGGTGCGCATATCGGAACATTCAGGGGCAATCAGATGGCAATGGCTGCTGGAATGGCTTCCTTGCGGTATATCAAGGAGAATAACTTAGCTGCACATGCTGAAAAAATGGGAGATCTGTTCGTTTCAAAGCTTGCCAGCATTCAGCAGAAGTATCCTGAAATCGGAGAAATCAGGGGCAGAGGCTTGATGATCGGAGCTGAAATTGTAAATCCAAAAGGCAAGAAAGCAAACAGCGGCAGCCATCCTGCTCATCCATCCTTAGCCAGTGCCATTCAAAGGGAGTGCTTTAACCGTGGATTAATTCTTGAAGTAGGCGGGCGCCATGGCAGCGTTGTCCGATTCCTGCCTCCGTTGATTATTACAGAAGATCAAGTGCGGGAGATAACGGATATCTTTACCCAGGCGATCGAAGCTGCTGCGGTAAGGAAGTAGTTAGAAGCATGCTATCGGCTATAAATAAAAAAACGTTACCTGAATCAACACATGAAGATGCCTTTGACCGTCTATTTATCCATGAAAAAATCAGTGGCCAGCAAGCGTATCTCCAAGCTGTTGATGACACGAAAAAAATGATAGCAGACACAATACGCGTGATGAAGGTTCCATATTGCGGAGAAAGCGCTGCTTCAATTGAAGAGATGATCAGGGGGATGAGAATGGCCACAGAGGGAGGGGAAGACCTGCAGGAAGTCTTGAAAGATGTGGAGAAAATGCTTTTGCACAGCATTCAAGTTAATCACAAAGCATGCATTGCCCACCTCCATTGCCCGCCCCTCATACCTGCACTCGCTGCAGAAATGGTCATCAGTGCATACAATCAATCGATGGATTCATGGGACCAGAGTTCTGCGGCGACCTATCTTGAGGAGGAGCTGATTCAATGGCTCTGCCGCAGACTTGGGTTGGAAAGCAGAGCTGACGGCACGTTTACAAGTGGAGGGACACAATCCAACTATATGGGTCTGCTTCTGGCAAGGGACGCCTTCTGCGATAAACACTGGAATTGGAATGTCCAAAAGAAAGGGCTTCCCCCCAGTGCTGGCAAGCTTAGGATTCTCTGTTCAAAAGAAGCCCATTTTACTGTGAAGAAATCGGCGTCACAGCTCGGGCTAGGGGAGGAAGCTGTCATTCAAGTAGAGACGGACAGCTCCTGCCGCTTGTCTCTTACAGACTTGGAACAAAAACTGAGAAACTTGAAAACTGAGAATCTGCTGCCGTTCGCTTTAGTAGGAACATGCGGGACGACCGATTTTGGAAGCATTGATCCTCTCAATGAAATGGCTGATGCCGCCAGAACAAACGGTCTATGGTTTCATGTCGATGCTGCCTATGGGGGAGCACTGCTGCTAAGCAAGAATGAGTTTTATAAACTTCAAGGAATTGAGAGGGCGGATTCGGTCACGGCAGACTTCCATAAGCTGTTCTATCAGCCGATCAGCTGCGGAGCGTTCTTTCTGAAGGATAAACGGAATTTCAACTATCTTAACTATCATGCAGATTATCTGAATCCTGAAGAGGACGAACAGGAAGGCTTGCGGCATCTTGTAAATAAATCTGTGCAAACCACAAGAAGATTTGACGCGTTGAAGCTGTTTATGTCCTTACGTTCAGTCGGTATAAAGCAGTTTGGTGAGATGGTTGACCATACAATAGAGCTGGCTCTTCAAACGTCAAAGCAAATGCAGAAGTCAAGTGGCTTTACGGTGATCAATCCCCTTCCAGAATTGAATGCGATCGTTTTTCGGTATGAACACCCGGTCGTAAAAGATAATTGCGAGCTAAACAGAGAGATTCATAGAGCGATGCTGCATAGCGGAAAAGCAGTGCTCGCAAAAACGGTTCATAAAGGCCGGGTCTGCCTGAAATTTACACTGCTCAATCCAAGAACATCGATAGAAGATATCAAGGAAATGCTTCATGAGATCGAAGAATTAGGAGAGTCATTACATAGAAACGGAGGGCATCTGTAGTGAACAGCAAGCTGCTTGCAGAGCAAGCCACCATACAAAGCTTTCTTAACTGTTATTTGCGTGAAACAAAAGTTAAAGGAAAACCGGAAGATCAACCATTGATCAGTACATTGCATCATCAAAACATCGACCTTCTTATTCCAGTAAAGTACTGGTCACCAACAGGAAGGCACCTGTTTTCATTTCCGATCATGTTTCAGACAAAGGGAGGAGGCAAGCCTATTCCTGCGGATTACCTGAGCCTGGTTTCTCTCATTTCAAAAGAACTCCTTCTTCAGCAAGGAAGAGAAGATGCAGAAGATGAGCTCGTTCTAAGGGTCATTATGAGCTGCCAGAGCATGAAGGAGTACATCCAAAAACGGATGAAAGATGCGGGGAAACTGACAGAGAAGGACTTTACATTTATTGAAGCAGAACAATCTCTTATACTCGGACACCTCATGCATCCAACACCCAAAAGCAAACAGGGCATGTCACCTTGGGAAGAGCGAATTTACACGCCTGAATTAGAAGGGGAATTTCTGCTTCACTATTTTAAAGTTCATCGTTCCCTTGTCCTTCAAGAATCATCAGCCGCCATGTCTGCTGAAGAGATCGTTAGAACTATGATTCTTGACGATCCTGCCGTTTCTCATAATTTTGTGATGGAGCATTGCATGGATAAAGATTTCTGCCTTGTTCCTGCTCATCCGCTCCAGGCAAGAGAGCTTGTAAAACGGCCAGCTGTTCAACAACTGATGAAACAAAAGAAAATAATAGATATTGGGGAGGCGGGTATTCCTTTTACTCCCACTTCATCGTTGCGTACGGTATACAACAAAGCATCCCGGTACATGTTTAAGTTCTCTGTACCTGTAAAAATTACGAATTCGCTGAGAGCTAATAAGCCCAAAGAGCTTGAAAGAGGAGTAGAGGTCTCTCGTCTATTACAAACAGAAATCGGAGAAAAGCTGAAAGAGAGGTTTCCGGCGTTTCAGATCGTTAGAGATCCTGCCTGCTTGAATATAAATACGGGAGAAAAAGAATCCGGATTTGAAGTTGTCATCCGGGAGAATCCGTTTTATTGCAATGAGAAAAATATCAGCCTGATTGCAGGACTCTGCCAGGACCATCCTTATGGAGGAGAAAACAGACTGTATACGATTATAAAATCCTTAGCGGACGAAGAAAACAGAAGCGTGCAGGAGGTCAGCGAGGATTGGTTTCAACGTTATCTGTCACTGTCTCTTGAACCAATGCTCTGGCTGTATGAAAATTATGGACTGGCATTGGAAGCGCACCAGCAGAACTCTATTATCCAGCTCCAGGATGGATACCCTGCAGCCTTCTACTATAGGGACAACCAAGGGTATTACTATGCTGAATCGAAGGCACATGAGTTGAGGGACCTCCTTCCAGGCCTCAGCGGAAAAAGTGAAACGATATGTTCAGATGAAGTAGCGAATGAAAGGCTCAGGTATTATCTCTTTTTTAATCATCTGTTTGGGCTGATCAACGGATTTGGAACCGCGGGATTGGCGGATGAAAAGAAGCTTTTGGGACAGTTGAGGATTTCTCTCATGAAGCATACCAAATCAGCAGAACTCTCAAGCTCACTGCTCAAAAGTCTGCTGAACGAGCAAGAGCTTCCCTGCAAGGCCAATCTTCTAACGAGGCTATACGATAAAGATGAGCTGATCGGTTCGCTTGAAGATCAATCTGTTTACGTAAACGTGGAGAATCCAATTTTTCAAAAGGTAGGGATTCTTTATGAAGTATAGTTATGAAACCTTTGATGATGAGCTGAAGAACAAGATCTCTTTCCGGCGCGTTGATTTCAACGGAGATGCTGAGCTGCTTCATCAGTGGATGAATGAAGAGCATGTCATTCCGTATTGGAAGCTGAACGGCCCAAAAGAACAGTACTATCAGCATCTGCTAAGCGCTCTTCAAGATGAGCATCAAAAGCTGTATATCGGCTCCTTAAACGGCAGGGCAGTTAGCTATTGGGAAAGCTATTGGGTCAAGGGGGATGTGGTTGAAGAAGTGTACGAGGCAGATCCCTACGACCAGGGTGTTCATCTTTTGATCGGTGAAAAAGACTGCTTAGGAATGGGATACTCACTTTCGATGATCAAAGCGATGGTGAGATACCAGTTCCATGAACCGTACACTGCAAAGGTGATTGCTGAACCGGATATCCGCAACAAAAAGATGATTCATGTGTTTGAAAAGTGCGGGTTCAATCCTGTCCATCCGGTCACGCTCCCGGATAAGACAGCACTGTTGATGTTCTGTGACCGGAATGAGTTTCATAGGAGGTGGAAATATGAAGACAAACATTGGCTCCAGACCCATTTATGATGCTGTCGGAATCGGCATAGGTCCCTTTAACTTAGGATTGGCAGCTCTTGCCGAAGGTTCAGGGCTGGATTGTGTATTCTTTGAGCAAAAAAGTGAATTTCATTGGCATGAAGGGATGCTGATCAACGGAACAACCTTGCAGGTGCCTTTCCTGGCGGACCTCGTCAGTATGGCAGACGCAACGAACAAGTACAGCTTCCTTTCCTATCTTCAGCAGCATGAGCGGCTGTATCATTTTTACTTTCTTGAGAAGTTCCATATCCCAAGGAACGAATATAACCATTACTGCCAGTGGGCAGCCGAGCAATTGGATTCCTGCCGGTTCGGCATGAAGGTGGAAGATGTACTTCCATTTGGTTTTGAGGATGGTTTCCTCTATGAGGTTCATGTTCGAAATGAGACGAGTGGTGAGCTTGAAACGTATCTAGCACGGCATTTGGTGCTCGGCATCGGCACGAGGCCACATCTTCCTGCTTATGCAGAGGAGCCGGCAGGGAAACGAGTCTTTCATTCCGCCGAGTATTTAAAGAAAAAAGAGGAATGTCTTAACGCACGTTCTGTGACGGTGGTTGGATCGGGACAGAGTGCGGCAGAAATCTTTTTAGATCTTGCACGGGATATGGACTGCAATAATTCCCGGCTGAACTGGCTGACACGGTCCAGGGGGTTCTTTCCTATGGAATATTCCAAGCTTGGCCTCGAATATTTTTCTCCTGATTATATCGACTTTTTCTATCAACTCTCTCAGGAGAAAAAGGACAGGCTGCTGCTTGAGCAGGACCTTCTGTATAAGGGCATCAGTGCAGAGACCATTGGAGAGATCTATGATCTAATGTATGAAAAATCGGTGGGGAGCCAGTCTCCGAATTTCCTGCTGCAATCGATGACTGAGGTGACAGGAATAGAGCAGCAGGGTTCATCTCACGTGCTCCATTGCAGACATTGGATGACAGAAGATACCTTCGAGCTGGAATCAGATGTTGTCATTTTTGCGACAGGTTATAAGCCGGCTATCCCTTCTTTTTTTAAGAGCTTAGAGGAGTTCATTGAGTGGGATGAGCAAGGAAGGTTTCGGATCGAGAGAAATTACCGTCTAAAGACACATCTGCTAACGAAAAATGAGATCTTTATTCAAAACGGCGAGATGCATACGCATGGAGTCGGTGCACCTGATCTCGGACTTGGAGCTTACCGGAATACGGTCATCCTGAATGAGATGGCACAGGAGACTTTGTATCCAGTATCAAAAAAGAACGTTTTTCAAAACTTTCAAGGTGGAGAGCGATGCGTTGCTTTACTCCGTTAGCACGGATTGCTTTATACTCCTGTGTGTTTCTGTTCGTCTTTACTGAAGTGCTGTTTTCGCCGTTCTATCCACAATTTTTTCAAAAGGTGTTTGGAGTTACTGACCTTCATTTTACAGGAACATACCTTTTTATGTGCCGTCTGGCAGTTGTTGCAGCATCACCTCTATGGGGTTGGCTCTCCAAAATAGTGGAGAGCAGGAGACTGCTGCTCATAGGACAGGCCGGAACCGCTATATCGTGCGGCATGATGGCGATATCATCGAATGAAATTCAATTTATGATGTGGTCTTTGGTGCTGCTTCTCTTTAAGAGCAGCTATCTGCTTTTGTATAAGTTCTTGATTCAATCGGCACAAGATCAAAAAGCAGTTTCTGCATACTACCACGGTCTAACGCAATGTGCCGCGGCGGGAGCTGCTTTGGCCAGTTCATGGCTGATCCAACTTCAAAATCCGCTTGCTGTATTCTGGTGGATCGGCGGATTGGATCTGCTGCAGGCCATCATTTGCCTGGCTGTTTTTTCCAAGGCAGCTCCCTTCTCATCCTCAGCACGTTCTGCCAGGAAAAGAGGAGATCTTCGTTTCTTGATCAAGCTTGCTATTACGGTTTTTACATTGCATTTTGCGGTTGCTTTAATCAGGCCTTTGTTTACCGTATATACTGAAGCAGCATATGGAAGCTCCTACTGGGAGAGCTCGTTCTTGTTCCTTTTGCCAAGCGTTATGACATTGGGTGCCCTGCCTGTAATGAAAAAGCTGAAATCAGAAAACTTGCAGAGAATGTATATGATTTCGGGGGCAATGGTACTCATCTCAATCATCATGCAGGGAGCAAGTTCAACGGTCGTACTGTTCACGGCCAGCCGCTGTCTATTTGGATTTTTTCTGGCGATCTGTCTGGCTAGTCTGGATATGAGCCTGTTTCAGAAAGGAAGAGAGGCAGGACATCATTACGGATTAATTTTCTCGTGTCAAAACCTTGGCTTGCTGCTGGCTCCAGTCAGTGTGCCAGCACTGGCTGAGAATGGAGCATCATCTGTACCTTTTTGGGCAGCGGGATTGATTCTAGCTGTTCATTTGCCTGCAGCATTTGTTGCTTTCGGCTGGCAGCCATCCAAATCGCGAACCAAAGCTGCTTAAGGATGTCAATAATAGGAGGAGACGTAATGTTATTTAAAGAAGAACTCGGCAACCATTTGAACAAAAAAAATTGGTTTCAAGCCAATCAAAGGCTGTTGGCAAAAATGATTTCAGAATATATGTATGAAGATATGCTCGTACCGGAAAGGGTGGAGGGCGCTCATTATATTTTAACGGTAAGCGGCTATGTTCACTACCGGTTTGAAGCGGAGGCAAGATTGTTTGACAGTTACTCAGTCCATGAGGGTTCAATTGAACGGTACAGCGACGGAAGCTGGGAACAGGCGGAAAGTGCGGTGCAGTTCATTCTTGACATTCAGCACTTGATTAGAATGTCCTCCGAAACAGCGGGACATTTGATTAAGGAACTGAATGCAACACTGCTGGCAGATGTGAATCTGATCAGTAAGAAAACAAAGACAGCGGATGAGCTTGCAGAACTGGACTATGCGGAGTTGGAGGGGGAGATGACGGGACATCCGTGGATCACGTACAACAAAGGCCGAATCGGTTTTGGGTACGATGATTACTTGAAGTTTGCTCCAGAGAATCAGCGGGTAACCACCCTCTCCTGGCTGGCCGTAAGAAAGCATCGGGCTTCGTTTCAGTCGGTGAACGGACTCCGTTATGAATTTCTGATTGAATCTGAACTCGATGAGCGTACCCGAGATGTTTTTGAGAACGTGCTTCGTGAAAAAGGGGTTTCTAAAGAAGAATATTTCTTTATGCCGGTCCATGAATGGCAATGGAAGAACATAATCATTCAGCATTTTCCGGAGGATCTCGCCAATGACCATTTCATTCCGCTTGGCGAAGGGCCGGATGTTTATCTTCCTCAGCAGTCCATCAGGACGTTTGTGAATACGGATCATAAGCATAAACATCATGTGAAGCTTCCAATGAGCATTCTTAACACGCTCGTATATCGGGGGTTGCCTGCTGAACGGACGCTGATCACACCAAGAATCACTGAATTTATCAAAGGCATTGCAGAGAAAGACTCTTTCTTAAAAGATACATGTGAAGTGATCCTGCCGGGTGAAATCGCCAGCTTGAATGTTGATCAGCTTTCCTTCCAGCAACTGAAAGGAGCGCCATATCAGTACTTGGAAATGCTCGGTGTCATTTGGAGAGAGAGTATTCACACGTATCTGAAAGATGGTGAAAAAGCGATCACACTCGCAGCTCTCACACACAGCGACCTGGAGGGAAAGCCGTATGTCCAAAGCTTGATGGAAAAATCCGGGCTGTCGCCTGAAATATGGATCAAGCAGCTGTTCCGTACGATTCTGCCGCCGCTGCTGCATTATCTTTATCAATATGGTACTGTCTTTTCACCGCACGGCCAGAACACGATTTTGGTGCTGAAGGATCATCAGCCCCACCGGCTGGCGATTAAGGATTTTGTTGATGACGTTAATATAAGTGACCAGCCATTTACAGAGCTTGCGGGACTTGAAAATGAGCTGAAAGCTGTTTTGCGCAGTGAGCCTCCTGAAGGTTTGACGCAGTTTATTTTCACCGGCTTGTTCATTTGCCACTTGCGTTATTTATCCGATCAGCTGGTAAAAAACCACCTATTGGATGAACGGGAATTTTGGAAGCTGCTCGCTGAAGAAATTTATGCTTATCAAGATCGGTTCCCAGCCCTCAAGGACCGTTTCGAGCTGTTTGATTTCTTTAAACCGCAGATGACCAAACTTTGTCTTAATCGAAATCGGATGGTCGATTACGGTTATGGTGATGGTGAAGATCGTCCGCATGCCTCAGAATTTGGAAAAGTAAACAATGCATTAAGCCTTTTCTCAAGGCAGGAAGCGAAATAAATAGGTAATGTGGAGAGAACCGGCGATCTTTTACGAAGATCAGCCGGTTTTTTTGTTTGGCAGGTAGCTTTACATAAGAAATACTGTCCAGAAATCCCAAAATACTGTCCAAGAGCGGAATTTTACTGTCCAAAACCCCAATAATACTAGCCAAACCGATATTACGGTAAACTACCTCGAAAAATGGGTTTGACATTTTCTTGAATACCGGTGTATTATATCACTAGTACACTAGTTCGTTCGAACAATGTGAAAGGGAGGACTGTTTAATGAACCCTTGGTTGGGACAATTAAAAAAAGAATACAGGTTGGGAAAAGGCGGGGCGCTCGGTGCTTTAATTGCTTTGCTTTTATATTTGGGGCTTGGAGTGTATACAGCATGGAGGATGGGCAAACCTGAAACCTTTTTTGCATTTTGTGCGTTTGCGGTGATGATGCATGTAGTCTATATGGCAGGATATTTATGTGTGAGTTACTTTCTCGAGCAAAAAACACTGCATATATGGCTGCAGACCCCGCTTTCTGTAAGTAAGCTGCTGTTGGCAAAGCTGGTTAATGGGTTGGGGGCTCTTGCACTTTCATTATTCATTACTAGCGTTGTAACACTTATTGCCGGAACGATGGTAATGGACATTTTTCAATTCAATTCGGATATGACATGGTCTGATGTCATTTACATTGGCACCTTTCTAGTCATTCATATCCTGCTTATTTCTTTCTACATTGGACTAGGTTTAACGTTTTTGTGGGCGATTTATCTCGTAACCACAAAAAACCTCGGTAAAGTAAGCGGATGGGTAATCGGGCTCGGAGTCTTTTTCTTTGGGCCGTGGCTTCTCGCAAAATGGGAAGACACCAAATTATTTGATGCTCTTTTTATCTGGGGTAAAGTCAACCTTAAGTATAGCGACTTCGTATATGGAGTCTTTAAGCACGTTTATATTGGCTATTATTTTTATCATCTGCTTTTGGCAATTGTACTATTTCTTGCAGCCAGCTGGTTAATCGAACGAAAAGTTGAGGTGTAGCACATGGCAGACGATTTTAATGCATCCAAACCGATATACATGCAGCTCGCCGACCGGATTAACCGCCAAATTCTTCGTAAAGAACTGGTAACCGGGCAGAAGCTGCCGTCTGTCAGAGAGATGGCGATCCAGTCGGGAGTCAACCCGAATACTGTTCAGCGAACCTACAGTGAATTAGAAAGGATGGGTAGTGTGGAATCAAAAAGGGGTCAAGGGACGTTTGTAACGGAAAACCAATCAGTATTAAACGAACTTCGGCAAAATTTGAAAAAAGAGCAGATTTCATCCTTTTTTGCCGACATGAAAGAAATGGGATTTTCAGCAGAAGAAATGATGGCAGGCTTACAAGAGTTCATCTCATCCGAAGAAAGCGGTGAACAGCGTGATTGAATTTAAGAATGTGACCAAGAAATATAGAAACCATCGTGCAGTGGATAACCTTTCGCTGTCATTGCCGCAGGGGAAAATCATCGGAGTTGTAGGGGAGAACGGCAGCGGGAAGTCAACAACGCTGAAATTAATCTCTGGACTAATCCGGCCTTCTAAGGGCAGTGTATCAGTTGATGGGGAGGAAGTGTCCCGTAATATTAGCAGAAAAGTTTCCTATCTTTCAGAACTGGATACGTATTATTCCTTTTATACCGTTGGAGAAACGATTGATTATTACGCATCCATATACAGTGATTTTAACCGCAGCAAGGCGGAAGAAATTCTGGACTATATGAAGCTCGACCGCAGCAAAAAAGTGAAGAACCTCTCCAAAGGAAACCGGGGCCGGTTAAAGATCGCTGTCACACTGGCGAGAGAAGTCCCCGTGATTCTCATGGATGAACCGCTGTCTGGGCTGGATCCTATGGTAAGGGATTCCATTGTGAAAGGTCTGCTGTCTTTTGTAGACTTTGAAACTCAAACCATCATTATTACAACACACGAGATTAAAGAGATTGAACCTATTCTTGATCTGGTCGTCTTAATTAAAGATGGAAGGGTACTCCGCATGGAAGACGTAGAGGAAATCCGGATCCATCAGAATGTGTCCATCGTGGAATGGATGAAGAAAGAATATGAGTAATGGAGGGGAAGACAATGAGCAGAAAACCTTTGGTAGAACTGCAAGATGTGAAGAAAAAGATTGGGAAGAAAGAGATCATTCACGGATTATCGTTTGATATTTATGGGGGAGAAGTGTTTGGTTTCCTCGGACCGAATGGGGCTGGGAAGACGACAACCATTCGTATGATGGTTGGATTAATGAAGCTCAGCGGCGGGAAAATTTTAATTAACGGTAAAAATATTGAGACGGAATACAAGAAGGCGATTTCTCATATTGGTGCTATTGTTGAGAACCCTGAAATGTATAAGTTTCTTACGGGTTACCAAAACCTCATCCATTATAGCCGCATGGTGAAATCGGTAAGCAAGACAAGGATTGCACAAGTGGTAGAACTGGTCGGATTAACAGATCGGATTCATGAAAAAGTAAAAACCTACTCGCTTGGGATGCGCCAGAGACTGGGTCTTGCACAGGCTTTGCTTCACTCTCCATCTGTTCTGATTTTAGATGAACCGACGAACGGTTTGGATCCAGCAGGTATCAGGGAAATCCGCCACTATCTTCGGGAACTGGCTGAGAAAGAAGGCATTGCTGTTATCGTATCGAGTCATCTTTTATCCGAGATGGAGCTCATGTGCGACCGGATTGCTATTATTCAGCACGGAAAACTGATCGGCGTTCAGAGCACGAAGGAATTCGTGGAAAGCGGCAGAACGAGAAAAGTGCGATTCCTTGTGGATGAAGTGGCTGCGGCACGCCATGCCGTGAGCCATCATGTGAAGGCTGAAAGGATATCTCTTGGCAATGGCTATATTGAGGCAGAGATGGAAAGAGACCTGATACCAGAGGTGACAGCCACTCTTGTGGTTGAAGGACTAAAAGTCTATGGAATCTCATCAGAAACGAAAACGCTGGAAGATAAATTCTTGGAAGTGACGGGAGGAAAAGAGATTGTCTAACTTCATGGGATTGATCCGCAATGAAAATTTGAAAATATACCGGCGTATCGGAAATCTGATCATGCTTGCTTTGCTTATCGGTTTTATCGGCCTGAGCGGAATCATCACAAAAACAGAAAAGTCGGCACCGGTAAAAGACAACTGGAAACAGGAACTTAAAGCAGAAAATGCATCCATGGAAAAGACGCTGAAAAAAGAGCCGATGTTGAAGAAGCATAATGAGCGTTTGATCGCGATCAACGAGTATCGTATCTCCCATAATATCAAGCCGCTGGAAACTAAAAATCAATGGTCGTTTGTTAGTGAAAGCCCGGATGCGATTCAGTTTATCTTAATCTTTACCATTATAATAGCGGGCGGTATGGTTGCCAGTGAATTTTCATGGGGGACGATTAAGCTGCTTCTGATTCGTCCTGTAAGCCGAACGACCATACTCGCTTCCAAATACATTTCTACTCTTCTTTATGCACTGTTGATGATTCTCATCACGTTTGTTGTATCATGGCTTCTTGGCGGAGTGCTCTTTGGGTTCGAAGGAAGCCCTCAGTCCTATCTCAGTTATATGGATGGTAAAGTCGTAGAGGAAAACATGATTTGGCACATGTGGAAAGAATACGGCTTTGCGAGCATCATGCTGCTCATGATGGCTACCTTTGCCTTCATGATGTCCACCGTATTCCGCAACAGTTCGCTTTCGATCGGTTTTTCTATCTTCTTATCGCTTTCAGGCACACTGATCGTTAACTTCTTTTCTAAGTATGACTGGGTAAAATATATATTGTTCGCTAATGTGGATTTAAAGCAGTATTTTGATGGAACACCTTTCATCAAAGGGATGACCCTGAATTTTTCATTGACGGTACTTGCAGTTTACTTCGTCATCTTCATTGCGCTTACCTGGATTGTATTCAAGAAACGTGACGTGGCTGCTTAATTAAAAAGCTAATCAGCCGGTTCTTATCATCGCCAGCGATCACCACTTATTATTGGAGAAAAGACTTGAGGGTTTCTTTTAAGCATCAGTATGCGATGCCCAATATGCAAGAAAATCAACAATATGCTTTAATAATGCCAATTAAAAATAAGAAAGCTGGCGCAATGGATATGCGCCAGCTTTCTTATTTTTCATCCTTCACGGCATCGTTTAATTTTCTAGTGTTTCCTTTGGCATTTATGAATTCAAGAACCTGATTAAGTCCATCGGTGTTATTTGCTGTATCCTGGTTGATTTCAAGGCCTGTCTTTTCTGAGTTATTCTTCTTATTCATTATCATCAAACCTCCCTTCTTATCCTTTCCCTTCGGTGGTGGATGCTACACGTATTGAGCGAGTCAGGAAAGCTTTCTGCTCGACCTCAGCCGGGTACGAAGCGGTGTGGCAGAGGGTTTTTTGGGTTGTGTTGTATTTCTGATAAGGCCGCTGTCTATACCATAACGCGGCCGGTGCTTTACCTCTTTAAATACTTTTCCAACATATTCCCCAACAAGTCCGATTCCCATCAGCTGAAGACCCCCAATGAACCAGATGGACAGGATGATGGATGTCCAGCCCGGTACAGTGTATCCGTTAAACTTCTGAACTAAAGCGAAAATCCCTGCGATTGCACTGAACACTAAGAATAAGAAGCCGGAAATGGTCAAGAAGCGGATTGGCTTGATGCTGAATGATGTAATTCCGTCGAACGCAAAGGCGAGCATTTTCCGAAGTGGATATTTCGATTCTCCTGCAGCTCTTTCTTTCCGGTCATAATAAACTTCTGCTGAAGAAAAGCCGAGAAGGGGGACGACCCCGCGCATAAAGAAATTTCTCTCCCGGTACCGTCCAAGTTCTTCTAACGCTCTTTTGCTCAGCAGCCGGTAATCGGCATGGTTATAGATGAGTTCGACGCCCATCTTTTCCATAACTCTGTAAAACCATTGAGCAGTATGCCGTTTGAAAGCGGTGTCGTTTTTCCGTTCTCTTCGTATGCCGTAAACTACATCATGACCTGCGCGATACTTGTGGATGAATTGCCGTATCGCCTGCACATCGTCCTGCAAATCAGCATCGATTGTGATAATGCAGTCAGAATAGGCTTTTGCCGTATCCATTCCAGCAAGGAGGGCATTCTGGTGACCGGCATTCTTCGCCAGTTTAATTCCGTTCGCATGGTGGTTTGTTTTATGTAAAGCGGTAATAAGCTCCCATGTTTTGTCCATGCTTCCATCATCTACAAAGAGAATGCTGCTTTCTGGAGAAATAAGAGTTTCTGAAATCATTTCTTTGAGTATGGATGTCAGTTCCCTTGCGGTGATCATGAGCACTTCCTCTTCGTTATAGCAAGGAACCACAATCGTCAAGACGGGCAATCGATTACTGTTCATTCTATGGTAAAGACCTCCTTATTTCTCATCTCTTCGCTTACTCGTAACGGGTGGCTTCAATGGCATTTGTCGTTTCTTGTAAATGACGGAGATGTTCACGGGCATGAAAAAGCCTCTTTGTCTGTTCCTCTGTCAATCCATCCGTTTGTCGGGATTGCTGAACCATTTCGTGGGCATATTCCAGCAATTGTTTCGCCTGCTGGAATTCTTCGGGATTGTTGTTTCCTTGTGATTCTTCAATGGCTTTTCTTGCATTTTCTACGCACTCTAAAGCATTGCTGTATAGGTTTTGATGATCCATCGGCCGACTCCTCCTGTTATTTTTCTTATTCTTAACATGTGTTTTGGAGAATTTTGTTATACGTTTATGCCTTAAATCCCATCACAAAAAAGGCGTACAAGTTCTGATAGCTGAATAAACTTGTACAAACAGAAATTACAGGCGGAGGTTTTCAGTGGGGATCTTACTTAAATACATGCTTTTAGGATTGTCGTTGGCCGCTCCAATTGGACCAATTAATGCTGCACAGATGGATAAAGGTATACGAAGCGGTTTCTGGCATGCCTGGATGGTGGGACTTGGAGCAACGACAGCAGATGCAATCTACATGGCTCTTGTTTATATGGGATTGGTTCATTTTTTGGATGCTCCAGTCATCAAAGCCTTTCTCTGGCTGTTTGGGTGTTTTGTTTTAATCTATACAGGCATTGAAAGCTTTCAAAGTTCTGGAGTGATGGTTCTTTCAAAAAAGCAGGGAAGCGAAAAAAAATGGAGATGTTTCTTATCCGGCTTTTTCATGTCACTGACCAATCCTCTGACTATTCTTTTTTGGCTTGGCATTTATGGTTCTATTCTGGCTGAGACAGCGGCGACTTATCATAAACAGCAGCTTTTTCTGATCAGCGGGGCGATTTTCAGCGGAATTTTGCTTTGGGATTTTACGATGGCTCTTGTAGCCAGCAGTTTCAGGCGGTATTTGGCAGATTCCTTGCTTAAATTGATCTCGCGTATATCTGGCCTTTCACTTATCGGCTTCGGCTGTTATTTCGGATATCAGGCCTTTAAATTTTTATGGAATTAGGCAGTGGCTTATTGAGAAGATAATATAGAGGATCATTTGGGTATACAATGGTAGAGAAGGGAGATGAGTCAATGGGTGTGGCAGGAAGTTGAGACTCTATAAATGGATTTGCTATTTACTTGCATTATTCAATCTGGCTGATGCTTTCCTGACCTACAGGCTTCTGAAGCACGGCGGGGAAGAATTAAACCCGGTCATGCGGCTTCTCTTCGATTTTCATCCATTTGCCTTTATAGCGGTGAAAATTTTGTTTTCGTTCCTTGTTCTGCTTTTGTCTTTTTTACCGCTTCGCAGCAAGATAAAGTTTTTTGTTTACATTGCATTTTTTGTCTACCTTTTAATCATGGGCTGGCATATCTACATACTGCTGGTTTTGTCCATGCAATAAAGAAGCGCACAGATTCAGTCTGTGCGCTCGTTTTATGATTCCTTGATAAAGAAGGATCGATGCTTCTCCATTATTTCTTTGTAATCTGAAATTACTTTTTCCTGAGAAATCCCAAGACTGGAACTGATGTAGTCTATATACTTTTCATCTGGCATAAGCCATGAATTGTACTGGCGTTTCAAGTAATTTTCTGCAGACTGGAATTCCTCAAATGATTTCGGTACGGGAAGGCTGTTATGAATAAGCTTCCATTGTTTGTTGTTTGTTTGAAAGAGGTTTGTAATTTCTCTATTGTAATTAATAAATAGTGTACCATAGACATTTTCTCGCACGTTCCATTCATTGTCGTGTGCATCACGACGTCTTGGCGGAATCTCAAAGGCAGGAAGAACGAAGCGCTGGAATCCTTCGGGTGTCAGTGTGCATCCAGAGGCTTTCGGATGTCCGCCGCCACCGAACTGTGCTGCATATTTAGACACGTCGACGTGGTCATAAATCGTACGGAAACCGGCTCTTTTTCCGCCGATGTTTAAGATCACGATCAGATCAAGATGCGGATTTTCGCGGTTCAGTTCATTGCCAAGCTCTGAATGATGGCTTTCCGCATGGACGATTCCGATCCGATACGGTTCCCCGCCAGTCTTGTAAACCGTATCCCATGTTTCAGCCATTTGTCGTTGCTTTTTCTTAATATACGCTTTTCGGCTGTCTTCTTCGAGCTGAAGGATCGTTTCTTCCGTTTCGGAAAAATGGAAGTGTTCTTCTGTTTTTAACCGTTCCAGCATATTTTTTTCAAATTCACCCGGTGGCAGCAAAAAGAAAAGGTCGTTTAGACGCTTGGCATTTTCGTTTTCATTCTCAAACCATTCCCATGTATCATACTGTCTGACGAGCTCTACAAATTCTTTTAATGCTCCTTGGTCCTTCAACAGCCCTTTCTTTATAAAGTGTTCATAAAGGAGAGAGGTAGCAGAGGTGAGCTTGCCATCCTCTTGTTTTGTCTGAACAAGACCCCATTCAAATTTATTGAATTGATCGGCAGTTACATGATGATCGATGAGCTGCACTTCTCGCCCGCTTTCGTACCGTGTCTGAAGTTTTCCAGCGAGTTCATCATTTACTGCAATATCCGTTATGTATACCGGTTTATTTTCCTGCTCTGGATCAAGCAAAAAATCAGAAACACGGCGATTAATATTATCATGCGAGCAGTAAAACGTTTCTACATTTTCTTCTCCCAATGCAAGCATGGCAACGATGCCGCATGACTTCCCATCAAGGTCATTATGTGAAAAAAGTTTCATTTCACTAACGCCTCCTTTCTCAATTCCATATTCAATAGTATAGGCACGAGCCCTTTCTTTCAACCGAAAAAAGGATTTTTCTCACAGCCGCAGAAATAATAGTGGGTTGTCCGTCATTTTTACAGGTGAAAGGAAGAAAAAATGTTAAAGTTAAATAATACATTGATGAATTTCTAAAAGGATAGGAAAGGGCGATATATAAAACACGCTTAGGATGATTTCCTAAGCGTGTTTCTATTATTTCACATCAATCATTGGCTGGTATTGTTCGGAGACGATGAAATCATCCTCCATTAAAACGTAAGGATGTGTTTCCATTAAAATCGTTTTGAGGTAGTCTGGCATTCTCTCTCCTTCGTATGCACAAATTAATGGGAATGACAGCTGCTTTACAGCTTTGTCTACTATTTTTTCAAAATCTTCTATTAGATGAAGAGGATCTTCCATCGTGGCCCACTCCACATGTGCCCATGAACGGAAAGAGATTTTCTTTTCCACATATGGCTGTACCGTTTTATTGAAGTAATCAAAGATTGCAGGAGGATGATAACTGCCACTTGAATAATAGAAATCGAAATTGTTTACTCGGTGAACGAATTCCATTTGATCTTTCGTTAACCTTGTGCTCAGTTCTTTGTGAATCATACGGTAAAAACGCTCATTTTCAATAAGAATAACGTAATCTCCCGCCACAACGCCATCTTGGATAAAACTTACAACTTGTTCAATATAATTCTTCATTCCATTATAGGAATACAGCACATGAACACTCTTTTGGTCCTCAAACAACTGGTTCATTTTGCTCTTCAAGTAATCACCCCTTCTTTCCTGTATATTCTCCAGTATATTTGATTTCTATGAATAATGCTAAGAAAGAAAAAGGTGCTTTCTTTACCTGATACAGCGAATCTAAAGAAGGTCAAGATGGTTAAACAGAAATAGTTAATTTAAATTTTTTAATAGGCTCTTTACTAAAAGATTGTTGCTTACGGAACATTTTTGTAAAGACTCCATTGATAAGTTGATTGGAGTGGAAGGTGCGAGACTCCTGCGGGAGAAGCGGGACAGGTGAGACCCACAGGCGCCTGCGCCGAGGAGGCTCACCGCGCGCCCCGCGGAAAGCGAGCAGCCTGGAACAGAAATCAACACCCCCAATAGCAACAAAGAATACGAAAACAGCCTTTTAATAAGATAAACTGTTAAGGTGGATTAAATATGAGGTGATATTATGCATCAAGCTGTATATGTTAAAGAGGCTTTTACATTGCTTGATAAGATTAACAAGCATTTAGTGAAAAAGCTGCATACCATCGTAACAGAGGATAAGAATGATCAAGAATACACGATAAAAGACAGCGATTTGGAGAAATAGCCGGATATGTCTTTAAAGGACTTAATTATAGACTTGTTTACTGCCTATGAAAATATCGCCTTTTTATTGAGTATTGGAATTAATATGATCATCAGTTTATTGGGAGTCGTACCAAGTGTGTTTTTAACAGCTGCGAATTTAACAGTGTTTGGGTTTGGGGAAGGAATGGCCGTTTCATTTATTGGTGAAGCATTTGGTGCAGTGATCTCTTTTATATTGTATAGAAAAGGATTCCGCAAAGCAGCGAATATGAGAGGGCTCTCACACCCAAAAGTAAAGCAATTACTTGCAGCTGAAGGAAAGGAATCATTTTATTTAATACTGGCTCTTAGACTCCTGCCGTTTGTTCCTTCGGGTATTGTTACTTTTATCGCCGCCATTGGAAAAACCTCTTTATTTATTTTTGTTTTAGCCAGTTCCATCGGTAAAGTCCCTGCCATTTTAATTGAAGGCTATTCCATCTATCAGATTATACATTGGACCTGGGAGGGCAAGTTAGTTACTGCAATTATTGCGTGCGTTTTAATTGCAATGACTTGGAAAAAGGTGAAAACGAAATAATTGAGGGGAATTCATAGTCCAAGATTTGAATCTATTTACCTAAAAGTTTAGTCGGAAGCATAAAAACAAGCTTTAATTCCGGCATCAACCGAATTTAGAATAGAACTAAATTCTCATTTTTCTGAAAATGGTTGTTTTTGGACAAATATTGTGCTAAAATGATGCAAACACCTATTCCCATACTCCTCAGAAGTTTATGTCAAAAGAAGGGAGGCAGCCTGCAAGGGTTATTCCAGATTCTTTTAAAGGCATAGCTTATTACGACTTACCGCTCCCTGTCACTTTTCAATGTTTATTGCATCTTTACCTGTTGCATCATCACCTATATAAAGGAGGAAGGACTTATGAGTGAAGTTCGTTTAATTCCTTTTAAGTTAGAAGAAGTGCTGCAGACTGCCGGTGAAGAAATTCCGTATGGTATACAAATGATCAACGCTCCTGCGGCGTGGGATCAGGGATATAAGGGAAAAGATGTTGTCGTTGCTGTTCTTGATACAGGCTGTGATATAAATCATCCTGATTTAAAAGACCGTGTCATCGGGGGGAGGAATTTTACCAGCGATGATCCAGAAGACTATTTGGATGGACACTATCATGGGACGCATGTTGCTGGTACGATAGCAGCATCCATTAATAAGCTTGGAGTTGCAGGAGTATCACCAGAGGCGAAACTTTTAATTCTTCGAGTGCTCGGCGCTGATGGAAGCGGAAGCTACCAGGGAATCATTGAGGCCATTAACTACGCTGTAGAATGGCGAGGGGAAAATGGAGAAAGAGTAAGGGTGATGTCCATGTCCCTGGGTGGGCCTGACGATGTACCTGAAATGCATGAGGCAATCAAGAATGCTACCGCCAACAATGTGATGGTTGTCTGCGCGGCTGGAAATGAAGGAGATTCAAGTGAGAGCTCAGATGAGCATGCTTATCCAGGCTATTATAAAGAAGTCGTGCAAGTAGGCGCAGTGGATGAACAAAAACATTTGGCGGAGTTTTCGAATACGAACGATGAGATTGATTTAGTAGCACCCGGCGTAAACGTGCTTTCCACGTATCCAGGTGAAAAGTATGCCAAGCTGTCAGGAACCTCCATGGCAACTCCGCACGTTTCAGGTGCATTAGCTGTACTGATTTTAAAAGAAGAAGCCGAATTTGGTAGGGAACTCACTGATCCAGAGATTTATGCCCAGCTTTGTAAAAATACACAATCCATTGGACTAACCAAAAAAGGGGAAGGGAATGGTTTACTTTATTTGGGTATGGAATCCAGAAAAGAAGCTAGTCAAAAAGAAGAAAAAAATGTAACCGTTCCAAAGTAAAATGACAATCCCATTTTAAAAGGGAGGATGTTGTTGATGGCGGTGTATAAGGTATTGTCCTTAATGATCAGCTTTGCCATGCTTACACTGAGAATGGTGGAGGAACGTAACCGCAGAAGCAAAAAAACATCCGCTCACCGAAACAAGGAACGGCCCGAACGTAAACGGGCGTAATTATAGAAAAAGCTGATCCTCACGAAGAGATCAGCTTTTTTATCTGCTTATTTTTTAACTTTATAAGTACTAGCATTGCTTGTGTTCTTTGCTTTGTCGGTTGCTGTAACGGAAAGAATTGTACCTGTTTTTTGAGCTTTCATCTTCACATTAAATTTTCCGTATTTGTCAGCAGTGTTCTTGCCAAGCGTTATCTTACCTTTCTTTACTAGAACGGTAGAGTATGCTTCTGCTGAGCCGCCTACCATTGTTGTTTTTGAGGTGATGGCAGAAACCTTTGGAGCAGAAGGTGCTGTCTTATCAGCGACTTTAACGGAGAAAGCAGGACTAACCGCATTCAAGCTGTCTTGATAGGTTACAGATAGTATGGTTCCGGCTTTTTGTTTAGGAATAACAAGATTAAAAACACCTTTTGAGTCAGCATTTTTGGCGATGATTGTTTTGCTCCCCTTTTTGACTGTTACCTTCATGCCCTTTGGTGCTTTACCTGAAAGACTTGTATCATTATCATCGACTGGATTGACAGAAGGCTTGGACATTGCTTTGGTAATGTAAGCTGATGAGATATACCATGTGCCCTTTTCACCCGGAACAATTACAGGAAACCAGACAAACTGATTGATGCTCTTTGGTGTTTCATCATACTTAAAGCTGCCAGTGATCGTTAAAGGGGTATTTTTTTTTATGTATTTAGAAGAGCTTTCTGTCGTTGGAGCTTTTCTTATCTTCACGTGTGTGAATGAAGGATCATCCCAGCTAGTAATGGCTTTATCATTCTTCTTCATTAAATATCTTGAAGCATGAAGCCTTTTGGTTATGCTGTAAGATTTTTTTATAAACTTAATATTGTCAGATTTGGTTGGATCATATTGAAAATTATTTGTTGAGAACACTGGTTTTTGGAGGTTTGTATCCCCTAAGAAACTGTCCGCATTCAACAGAGACATTACTTTCTCCTGGTAAGCACCTGTATTCGGCTTTCCTGTTTTTTGAACAAGCGGGCTATTCATTGGTTTAATGCCATTGTAGGCCATGATTGCAAAGTACCATGATTCAAGCACACTCTTTTCTTTTGGCAGTACAGCAGGCAACTCGGAATTCTTATACTTAGAGGCAAGAAGGTTAACGCCGAAATCTATGTTGTACAGAATGCTATATTTTAGCTTTTCTAGTTTTACAGGATCATAGTTTTTCGGAACGGTAATCTGCATAATACCAATGCCATTATCATGTGAGATGACGGGCTGCCCCTTTTTATCGAACTGCTTCCATCCATTGTTTTCTTTTGAGGCAACAGCCTTCACGATCTCCGGTGGTATGCCGGCTTGGAGTGCTGCGTTTGTCAGCAAACAGTTCATATGCTGAAAACTGGGATTGGTTCCTTTTTTTAAAATGCCGAATGAGGTACATTTTTCCTGGATATCCGTCGTTTCCGCAGCATGTGCAACATTCGCAGGCCACAGACCGATGGCGAGGCAGCCTGCCAAACCCGCTGCTAAAAGCAAAGATTTCATTTCCTGTCCTCCGTCTCTATTAATCTCTTTATACTCTACCATAATTTTCAAGGTTAATTGTGTAAAAAAAATTGAAGGTATTGGAATCGTGAGAAGGATACTGAGGGCTATTAAAGAATATAGTAGACAGATGTCGATAAAGGAGGCGTTTTTTATGGCAAACCAAAATCAGCGTATACAAAGGAAAGATTTAGTTTAGTTAAAAATTGAGGAGATGATTGCTTGAAACAAGCCTTGCTAGTAATTGATGCGCAGCAGGAGTTGCTGGACGGAAACAAAGAAAATGAAGAAGTTTATCAAAAAGAACAGCTGATCCAAACGATAAATAACGTCATTGGTAAAGCGATGAACTTAGATGTGCCGATCTTGTTTGTTAGAGATAAGGATGTCGCATCTGGTGAGGGAAAAGGATTTCTTGTTCATAAGGACATCAATGTGCCTGACGATTCCCCTGTTTTTGATAAGAAAGCAACCAATGCCTTTTATGGCACAGATCTGCTGGAATTTTTGAGAACGAACGAAATGAAGCATCTTGTGATTATGGGATGCAAGACAGAGCATTGCATCGATTCGGCAGTAAGGATGGCCACTGTGCAAGGATTTGATGTAACCCTTGTAAAAGAAGGGCATTCGACAACGAATTCAAAAACGCTGAACGCCGACCAGATCATTGCCCACCACAATGAGATCCTTCACGGTCATTACAATGTCGATCACTTTTCCATCGTAAGAAGTGCTGACGAAGATGTGTTTAAACCTATACATGACAACTACCGATAAGCTTTAGCTGAAACGAGGAGACCTTATTTACAGGGTCTCCTTTTGTTTGAACTTTCTTAATACAACTTTTGATGTACCTCGCAGAGTATCATCACTGACTGATGCTTGAAAGAGACCCTCAAGTCTTTTTCTACGAAAGAGGGTGGGATAGCTTTTCAAATGGCTATTCAATCCCATCCTAACCAAATAGTGTGTGTGGACCCCATTGATTAACTGAAATTTCCATATTAAGAAAGTCTTAAGATTTATGCTCGCAGATTGTTAAGATTTACAGGTTAAGATACAGGTAATCCCAAAAAAGGAACATGATATAATTTTGAAAGGAGTGTGAGAAACCATGGGCGAATTCACAGTGCTGATTGTAGATGATGAAAAAGAAATACGCGATGCGATAGAAATTTATTTGAAGAATGAAAAGATGACGGTTATCCAGGCGGCAGATGGCCTGGAAGCAATAGAAAAGCTTAATGAAAAAGCCATTCATTTAATCATACTGGACATTATGATGCCGCGGCTTGATGGCATAGCAGCAACCTTTAAAATAAGGGAACAGAAAAATATCCCCATTATCATGCTGAGTGCCAAAAGTGAAGATACCGATAAAATCCTCGGTCTTCAGATCGGAGCTGATGATTATATGACAAAGCCTTTTAATCCGATTGAGCTGATCGCCAGAGTGAAATCACAGCTTCGAAGGTACATGACATTGGGAAATTATGAAGGCAAAAGTAATGTTATCAACCTAAATGGGCTTACGCTTGATAAAGAAGCAAGGGAAGTCGCGGTTCTTGGGGAAGCAGTAAAGCTGACCCCTATTGAGTACAAGATTGTAGAGCTATTAATGTCCCATTCTGGAAGAGTGTTTTCCATTCATGATATTTATGAGCGGGTGTGGCAGGAGCCTTGCTACAATGCAGAAAATACGGTCGCCGTACATATTCGGAAGATCAGGGAAAAGATCGAAATCGATCCGAAAAATCCAAGATATTTAAAGGTGGTATGGGGTATTGGATACAAGATGGAAAAGTAAACTTGGCCAGGTGGCCTGGGTGATACTATTTACGATAGGATTGAGCGGTACGCTGGCATTTCTGAATCATTGGGATTCTTATATGGGAAAAAGTTATTTTGAAACAGATGAATTTAAGGGTGAGTTCGAAACCTTTCTAGGCTACCTTCATATTTATGAGGTGAGTAACCTGACCAGTGAGGAGCTCAAGGGTAAAATTACAGTTTCCAAAGAGGAAATAAAGGAATACCGATACAGAAATGGTGACTTATCGGAGCAAATTTCAACCATTCAAAACCAGTTCAGACCCCAGCTTGAAGAAGCCAACACGAACCATGATAAAAAGCTGGAATCATATTTTAAAAAACAAAGAGATAAAAAGATTGAAGACATTCAAAAGAACTTTGAAAGCGATAAGTATGTTAAGCAAAAAGTAACGAAAGAAAAAGAAGAGCAAATCGATCAATTTATTGAAAATAAGAAAGCTGTTCAACAAGAATTCCAGCAGTGGCAATCTTCTTTTGAATATTATTTGCAAAACAATGAAACAGCAGAAGTTTTTACAAATTTAACAGCGGCTAATAAAGAAGATGCATACAAACAGCTGGAAAGCAGGAATATGCTGTACCTTCAAAATTATACTGGCGAAAAAAATAGCTACTTGTCCATTTCTGATTTTTCGCCTTCTTTAGATGATGAGGGGGATTCACAACAAGCAGCCATGGGAATTCTTGCAGATGATCATTCTGTTCTAGAAGGGAAAATTGGTGTCCCGAAGGCTTTGCCAGCCGACAGCATGATAAATAATCAGTACAAAATGTTCAAAAAAAACCAGCTTTTCTTTTTCCTTTTTAGTGCGGCAGGGCTGATCGCTTTATGTGTCAGTATTTGGCTGGCAAAAAAACATCAGCTGCTGCTGTTAATCGCTCACTCATCTTATATAACTCTTTATAAAAAAATACCTGTTGATCTAAAAATAGGCTGTATGATTATTTCTGCTATTGCGTTCTTTATCTCACTTGGGGTTGCGACTGATTACAATATTTATGGAACCTATGCCAGCATGATTGATGATACGGTCATCACTATTGGATTCGCAAGCTTTATTACTGGATTGACCCTCATCCAGCTGATCTGGCTCATTTCCGAGTGGAAAGAAAACGATTGGACTAAAGGATATTGGAAAACATCTTTAACCTATCGTTTCTGGCATGATTTAGAGAAGTTCTTCCATTTTCGAAGTCTTGCTTTTCAATACTTGATCTTACTAATCGTCATTTTCGCATCCGGATTTGGGGTAGGCTTTGTTTTATATCATGTTCAGCTGGTCGGTTTATATCTTGTTCTATTTATGGTCGTAACGGTTCCGATTTTGATGTTCTCGCTGAAAAAGATCTCTTATTTCAACAGAATCATCCTCCATTCAAGCGAGCTTGCGGCAGGGAACATGGAGCCGGATTTAAAAGCGAAAGGGAGTTCTGCTCTGGCAGGTTTGGCCCGAAATATCAATACGCTGAAACATGGAGTTAAGTCTCTCCAAAAATCGGAGGCAAAGAGTGAACGGCTTAAAACAGAACTGATTACAAATGTAAGCCACGATCTCAGGACCCCTCTGACTTCCATTATTACGTATACAGAGCTTTTAAAGACCCCTGATCTAGATGGAGAGAGCAGGGAAGCCTACGTGCAGATCATTGATAAAAAGTCAAAACGGTTAAAGGTTTTGATAGAAGATCTGTTTGAAGCTTCCAAGATGGCAAGCGGAAGTATTGAACTTGTGAAGGCTAGAGTGGATATCGTTCAGCTACTGCAGCAGGCCTTGGCTGAGTACGATGAAGCGATTGAACAATCAACGCTCCAAATCAGGATGTCTGCTTCCGAACAGCCGATTGATGCGTATGTTGATGGACAGAAAATTTGGCGGGTTTTTGATAATTTGATTGGAAATATCCTTAAATATTCTCTTGAGAACACGCGGGTGTATATAGCGGTTGAAAAAAGGCAGGATTTAGCCGTTCTTTCCTTTAAGAATGTCTCGAAATATGAATTGGGAGGCAACACAGAAGAATTGTTTGAACGATTCAAGCGCGGAGATACCTCCCGTCATACAGAAGGCTCTGGACTGGGGCTGGCGATTGCAAAATCCATTATTGATCTTCACGAGGGCAGCATGGACGTTGAAGCAGACGGCGATCTTTTCAAAGTAAACATTGAACTTGATTTAGCATAAAGAAAGAGGGCCTTTTTAATTAAAGTCTTTATGTAACCCCTCATGTTAAAGATTCAAACAAAACCTGCAGGAAGAAGAGAAGTTTGTTATGGTAAGGAGAGAAAAATAAATAAATCTTTTGTTTACTTTTTTGAAGGGTTTTGTTTTATTATAGGAATAGACTGAATGTAAGAGGTATATCATATGCTAAATGTTTATTACACTGACAGTGCCAATCAAATGACAGAGATGGAAGATATCAAAAAAGGGTGCTGGATTAACTTGATTGCACCTACCAATGAAGAAATCAATTTGGTTGTAGAAAAAATTGGAATTGATCCGGATTTTTTACGAGATGCCTTGGATGAAGAAGAACGGTCCAGGGTTGAAAAAGAAGGAAACACCGTGAGCGTTATCGTAGACCTTCCAATTCTTGTTTCTGATGAAAATGGAATACAGTACGATACGTTTCCGCTTGCCATGATTTCAACTGATTCTCACTTTATTACCGTTTGTCTTAGGGAGAACCCTATTCTGGAGTTGTTTGCGAAACATAAAGTCAAGAATTTTTATACCTATAAGAAAACCCGCTTTGTCTTTCAGCTGCTTCAAATGATCGCAACTTACTATTTGCGGTACCTGCGCCAGATTAACCGGAAAACGGAGCAGATCGAAAATGAACTGAGAGAATCATTGAAGAATGAAGATTTATTTGAGCTGCTCAGACTTGAAAAGTCCCTAGTTTATTTTGCCACCTCACTTAAGTCGAATGATGCTGTGCTTGAGAAGTTATTGAAAGTCAGCTATCTGAAGATGTATGAAGAGGATAAGGATCTTCTTGAGGACGTTATTATTGAAAATAAACAGGCGATTGAGATGAGCCTGATTTATCGAAATATCTTGAAAAGCTTAATGGATGCTTTTTCTTCGGTTATTTCGAATAACCTGAACGTGGAGATGCGGTTCTTAACTTCCATTACAATCATTCTCGCTCTTCCCACCATGGTCGCGAGCTTTTATGGCATGAATATTCCTTTGCCGTTTCAAAAGTATCCCCATGCATTTTTCGTAAGTCTATGCTTGGCGTTTACACTTTCAGGCCTCGTCTCCTTTATTTTTTGGAAAAAACGTTTCTTTCGCAAATAAAAGATTATGGATAAAAAAGGTATCTCCTATTATAGGAGGTCCTTTTTACATTTTTGAAAGAAAACGCTTTCTTATTTAAGTCGTTTGGGTTTACAATCAGGTTATCTTATCTTTAAAATTGTGTTAACATTGTAAAGCGATAGAAAGAACTTTTAAATGTATGAGTATCCTATGACCGTTTATATAGAATATTAAACATAGTGATCCAAAAAGGAGATGCCAGCAATGAGCCAGATGATGTTAGAGAATGAGTCGCTCTCGCCTTATCTTTCTTTTTCAAGAAACGAGTGGGCGAGCCTGTATTCGGCCGATATACAGCCGTTAACGGAGTGGGAGATATCGGAGCTTCAGGGAATCAACGAAAACGTTTCTCTAGATGAGGTGTCCTCCATCTATTTGCCGCTTTGCCGGCTGCTGAACCTGTATGTCACATCCTCACAGCAGCTGCATCAGCAGTCCAATGCTTTTTTGAGAAAACAAATAAAAAAGCCGCCATTCATTATAGGGATTGCGGGGAGCGTAGCCGTCGGAAAAAGCACGACATCAAGAATCATTCAGGCGCTTCTTTCAAGGTGGCCGAATACACCGAAAGTCGAGCTCGTAACGACGGATGGCTTTTTATTTCCCAATGCTGTCCTGGAGCAAAAGGGGCTTATGGGGCGGAAGGGATTTCCGGAGAGCTATGATCTTAAAGGTCTTATTCATTTTTTATCCGAACTAAAATCAGGCAAGCGAGCCGTTGAGGCTCCAATTTATTCCCACTTGGAATATGATATTTTGCCTGACCGGGTACAGACGATATCAGAGCCTGATATTGTTATTGTGGAGGGAATAAACGTCCTGCAGGTTCCGAAACAAAAACGGAATAAGCAAACACCGCAGATTTTTGTCTCTGACTTTTTTGATTTTTCCCTTTATGTTGATGCGGACGAAGAAGAGATCAAGAAATGGTATGTTGAGCGATTTAAAATTCTAAGAAACACAGCATTCCAAAGCCCGGTCTCGTATTTCCATCGGTATGCTGATTTAAAAGATGATGATGCCATCCAGTTCGCGTTGAATATTTGGAACACCATCAATGGATTAAACTTGCGTGAAAACATTCTTCCTACGAAGTACAGGGCTCATTTGATTTTAGAAAAAGAAAAAAATCATTCAGTTTCCGGCATTAAAATGCGGAAGATGTAATGGATGAACGATGTATTGAAACAGCAGGTAAAAGAAAGCGGCAGTGAACAAAAAGCTTAAAAAACCTGATGAAATTTAAGGCGCATGGTGAAAAACCATGCGTTTTTTTTATTAGGCAAAAGATCAAGATCATGGATCCTCTAGTTTGAAAGCTTGAATAATAGGTAAAAGATAAGAGTACATACAGAAGGAGTGGAGTAGCCTTGAAATTAAAAACAGCAAACCTTAGATCTGTAAAAATGTCCTATATCGATGAGGGTAAAGGAGATCCAATGGTGTTGCTTCATGGATTTTGCGGCAGCCATCAGTATTGGGAGGAAGTCATTCCTGAGCTGGTAAAGGATTATAGAGTGATCGCTCCCGATTTGCGAGGTCATGGGAAATCATCGATAAGTGAATCAGCGTGCGCGGTAGAAGATCTTTCCGAAGATATTAAAGATTTACTCCAGCATCTAGGGCTAGAAAAGGTAACGATGTTTGGCCATTCTTTAGGAGGATATATCACATTAGCTTTTGCAGACCATCAAAGTAACAGGCTGAATGGTTTTTCACTTATTCATTCAACTGCTTTTCCTGATGATGAAGCAGGCAGGAAGGGGAGAGACGAGAAGATTGCCCAGATTAAAGAAGTTGGAATGGATGGGGTCATCGATCAGCTCGTTCCGAAACTTTTCGCTGCTGGAACTCAACAGAAAAGCAGAATAAACAGAGCGAAGGATATTGGCTATGATACTCCTGCAGAAGGAGCCATATGTGCACTGGTTGCGATGAAGAACCGCCCAAACCGGAATGATGTCATTCAATCAGCAAAAATGCCGGTTCTCCTGGTGGCAGGCGACAGTGATCAAGTTATTCCTTCTGAAAAAACCTTTTCAGTTTCCGGTGAGATGATTACACAGATCCTTTTAAAGGAAACCGGCCATATGGGAATGTACGAATCTCCACATGAGCTTATTAAAGAAATAAAATCTTTTATGAAAAAAGTAAAATAAAAAAAAGACTCCTGAAATCAGGAGTCTTTTATAGTCACACTTACTTTTGAACGTTAGCAGCTTGAGGTCCGCGAGCACCTTCAGTGATTTCAAAAGTTACATCTTGACCTTCTTCAAGAGATTTGAAACCGTCGCCTTGAATTGCAGAGAAGTGTACGAATACATCGTCTTGGCCTTCAACTTCGATGAAGCCGAAACCTTTTTCTGCGTTAAACCATTTAACTTTACCTTGTAACATATGATGTTCCTCCTGTGTGGATAATCCCACGATTTATTACTATTCCTGCTCAAATATCATTCAAGACGCAAACCGCTGCGAAGAAGTCATGTACCGAACAAAAATAACTGTTATCACTGTAACATGGTTTAAACTTTTTATCAAGCAAGTTAAGGATTTATTCACTTTTTTATTTAAAATATAAGGAAATGGGGAATAGGAGTGCTAAGGAGGCTGAGATCATGAAGGCACAAGGATATTTGATATTCGGTTTACTTTTTGCCCTGTTGATCGCCGTTTTTGCCGTAGTAAATGGCAATGATGTAGAATTTAATTATATTTTTGGAACGGTAAAATGGCCGCTTGTCCTTATTATTTTAGGATCGGCTGCCTTTGGCGGATTGACCGTCGGCTTTTTTGGCATCTTAAAGGTGGTTCAGTTGAGAAAAAAGGTGAGACGTCTTGAACATGATCTGAAAAAGCATGAAACCATGCAAAGAGAAGTAGTTTTGGATAAAGAGAGAGGCGTAGAAGAACAAAGCCAGACTCCAGGTTAATCCTGAGTCTGGCCGTTCTCTTTTTATGGAAGTTTATTTCCTCTGGAAGAAACATAAAGCTCATACCATTCTTCGCGTGTCATCATTTCGGTCTGTCGGACAGCATCTACAGCGTCTTTAATGCGCTGAACGTTGGTCGTACCAATAACTGGCTGAATTTTCGCCGGGTGCCTCATGAGCCAGCCAAGGACAATTGCTTCAAGAGTGGTTCCTTTTTCAGCGGCCATTTTTGCTACTAATTCTTTGGTCTTCGCTTCTGCTACAGACAATTCCAACGAGCTGTTCCCTGAAAAAATTCCTTGAGCTAGAGGAGACCAAGCTTGAATCTGAATATCTTCCCGCATGCAATGTTCAATCAAACCATCAGCAAAATGGACAGACGTTCCAGCCTGTTGGTTAACATGTACGCCTTGATCGACAAAATCAAGCTTATTTAAACTCATCTCCAATTGGTTAACGATCAAGCGCTCGTCTGAATAGGCTTCAAGAAGCTGGATTTGCGCTTTGTTCATATTTGAAACACCGAAATGGCGGACTTTCCCGGAGGATTTTAGCTGCTGAAAGGCTTCTGCTACCTCTTCAGGCTCCATTAGAGGATCAGGGCGGTGAAGAAGGAGAATGTCCAAATGGTCAATCGTAAGCCTTTGCAAAATTTCATCCACTGAACCCAAAATGTGTTCTTTAGAAAAATCATACCGGCCAGGACCGATATCATCAGCAAAGCGGATTCCGCATTTACTTTGAATGACCATTTTGTCGCGTAGGTCTGGATTTCCCTTTAACACATGCCCAAATGCTTCTTCAGCTTTACCCATCGTATAGATGTTGGCATGATCAAACATCGTTATGCCTGAAGAAAGTGCGGCATCAATTGCTTTTTCGGTTTTTAAGATTTCTTCGTCGGAGATGGGGCTGCGGTCCCAATTGCCGCCAAAGCCCATACACCCTAATGCTAGACGGCTAGATGTGATTTCTCGTTTTGCTAAAGGCATCGTACGCATCGAATAACCTCTTTCTTTTTTAGAATAATAACCTAATCACCGTAATTGTAGGCAAGCCGGGGAAAAACTGCAACTTTTATGAACCGTCTGGAGAAGGGAGTTCCTTGTCTCTGCGGCATAAAAAAACTGCCGAAGATTCCGGCAGTTTTTTTTAGTCAGGCCTCAATTATAAGAATGCCTCATTTGATCAGCCACGATTTGTCTGTGAATGAGCAGTTCGACCAATGTAAAAGTGAGGGCGATTAAAAAAGTTCCCCATAATGTTACATAAGCACCGGACATTAATGAACTAATCGCGTAAACCAAAATGTAAGAAACGATGAAGTCAGCTGCAAAAACAGACCAAAAGGACAGGCGGGGCAGAAATACATATTCCATTAAAACAGCAATCGGCGCAAGGATGATTGTAATGATGAAGAAGGGAAGCGGTTTGTTAAAGGTAACACTCTCAAACCAAAACGTGCACAGAAGAAGAATCAGCGGTATGCTGATGATCTTCAGCAATAAACTTTGCATAAAAAAACCTCCTTTTCATTCCATTATTTTCTGCGATAGGTAAGAAATTATGCCATAATTTTAGAGAGAGAAATTGTTGGAATGGGGGAAAAGGATGCAGCCGATCATACATGGATTTCTGCTGGCGTTAGGATTGATACTTCCTTTAGGAGTTCAAAATGTGTTTGTTTTTAATCAAGGTGCCAACCATAAGCAGTTTAAAAAAGCTTTGCCTGTTATCATAACGGCTTCTATCTGTGATACAGTCCTCATCCTGCTGGCTGTTTTTGGTGTTTCATTGCTGATCTTAAGTTTTTCTTGGCTTAAAATGATTCTATTTGTGGGAGGATTTTTTTTCTTGCTGTTCATGGGCTGGTCCGTTTGGAGAAGTAAGCCATCAAAAAGCAGTGAAGCAGCGCCCCTTCCCATGAAGAAACAAGTGACCTTTGCGGCGTCGGTATCTCTATTAAATCCGCATGCTCTGTTGGATACAGCAGGCGTAATCGGGACAAGCTCAATTGTGTATAGCGGAGCAGAGAAATTGGGTTTTACAATAGCGTGTATATCCGTTTCCTGGGTGTGGTTTATCGGTTTGGCTTTTGCAGGAAAGTGGATTGGAGAACGGGATGGAAACGGGAAGCGGCTTTTGTTCATAAACCGCTTGTCCGCTATCTTAATTTGGGGAGTTGCGTTATATATTGCTAAGGAGATTATCAAGCTGTTATAGATTATTGTTCTGTTGACTAATTTCTCCTTCATCTAAATAAAGGTTGGCGCTTTCTAAATTTTTATGTTCGTCCACAGAATCTCCCGGGGCATAAGCGTCAGACCCCAGTGGATGTTTTGAATTCAATCCTGTAGCGATGCTAAACTCTTTTTCATCTGGTGCATTGGTTATTGCTTCATCTGTTTTTTGCTGTTTCTTTTTCATAAGGCCTCCTTAAAGTAAGACATTTATAGGGTACGCGGATAGATTATTCATTATTCGAAACAACCCAATGGAATAACATAAAAGTGAGACAAACAGGGTATAACTTAATTATCCTATTGAAGGAGGAGGTATTTGCCATGGAGTACTCTTTGTACAAAAAAGATGGAGCCTTTCCTTGTGATGTAACAATCGATGTAGATAACAACATATATACCGTTCGAGACAGTGATACAACAGGACAGGTTTTTCAAAGTGCACCGGAAGTGGCCTCCTGGATCCAACAGAACTGGGCGCCCGATCAATTTGAAAAGCCTGATGATTATTATGATTTAATGAATACTTTGCAATCGTCGCTGCAAGAGGATGAAATGGAATATTAGAAAAAGCTAAAAGCTGGTTTTTAGGCGTAAGAATTCGGCCGGAAACCAGCTTTTTCATTTATCGGAATTTAGACAGAATGTGATAAGAAGGTGCTAATTTGAATCTTTTCGTTCAATTGGTATGTGCTGAAATGTTATCACATCGAACAATCCCATATCAGTAAGCTTTAGTTCAGGTATAACGGGAAGAGCCAGAAAGGATAACGTCAAAAAAGGGTTATAATCATGTGCAAATCCAATCTGCTTTAATGCTGTATTGATTTCGAGCAGCTTCTGATAGACATCCGTATGGCTCTTGTCTGACATGAGGCCGGCGATCGGAAGCGGGAGGGAAGCAAGTACTTCACCATTCTCGATGACAGCCAGGCCGCCCTTCATTTCAACCATAATCTCAATCGCTTTTAATAGGTCGCTGTCACTTGTCCCAGCAGCAACAATGTTGTGTGAATCATGGGCAACAGTGGATACGATGGCTCCTGATGTTATTCCAAGGCCTTTAAGAATTCCGCATCCAATGTTTCCAGTCAAGTGGTGGCGTTCAGCAACAACCAGTTTTAGCTGGTCTCTGTTCACATCAATTACGAAGCTGCCGTCAGAAGTACTGACTTTTTCTTTCAGATGTTTCGTTACAATACTGTTTGGAATAATTTTAATGATGTTTGCAGTCCCATTGTTTTTCATAGGAATGGCCAGTGAGTTGCTGGAGACCGGGTGAAGCTGAACGCTGTTAGTAATGGCAGGTGAGGCGGTAGCGGCCATTTTTTTATAGGGAAGCATTCTGCCTTCTGCAGCCACTTTCTTTCCGCTTTTATAAACTTCTTGAATTTTAAAGCTTGTAAGATCAGATAAAAGGATAAGGTCCGCATCATATCCGGGAGCGACGGCCCCCTTTTGTTTTAGGCCAAAGCATTCGGCTGCATTAAGACTGGCCATCTGAATGGCAAGTAAAGGGTCAAATCCCTTTTCAATTGTCAGTCTGATATTATGGTCAATGCTTCCGTTTTCGATTAGATCATCCAGATGCTTGTCATCCGTTACAAACAAACATCTGCGGGCGTTCCTCTCATTCACTGCGTCAAGAAGTACGGCAAGATCCCTGGCAGCCGAGCCTTCCCTTAGCATGACATACATCCCTCTCATCAGCCTGTCTTTTGCTTCCTGGGGTGTCACACATTCATGGTCGGTTCGAATTCCAGCTGCCATATATACATTGATTCCATCTGCAGGGACACCGGAAGCATGTCCGTCGATGTGCTTATCATGGAACGACGCATCTGACAATTTTGTTATCATGTCATTTTCACCTTGAAAAACAGCCGGATAGTTCATGACCTCACCTAAACCGATCACCTGTGGATGAGCGTAGAAGGGTGCAAGATCGGACGCGGTAAGTTCTGCTCCAGCATGTTCAAATGGTGTAGCCGGTACACAGGAAGGAAGTGAAATATAGACATCAAGCGGCAGCTGCTGAGATGTTTTCATCATATATTCAATGCCTTCTCTGCCGCTGACATTGGCGATTTCGTGAGGATCAGCAATGACAGTGGTGACGCCATGAGGAACGACGACGCTGGCAAATTCCTGAGGAGTAACCATGGATGATTCAATATGTACATGGCCATCAATGAGTCCAGGGCATATGTATGCACCATTTGCATCCATTTCATTTTTTCCCTGATATTCACCAATCCCAACGATCACTCCATCTGATATTGCGACATCGGCTTCAATCAAGGTAAGGCTGAACACATCAATAATTTTGCCGTTTTTGATGACCAGGTCGGCAGGGACTCGTTTAGAAGCGGCGTCCAGTCGTGCAGAAAGCGATTTTTGATTCAAATTCATTATTTGAGCCCCTTTCGATCTGCTTTTTTTGAGAATTGGCCGGGAAATCTGCTTAATCCCGGCCCGTTTCTAAGCATTCTTCTTTAATGGCTTCCCCAAATAAAGTTGATAATAAACGCAATACTGATCAAGTACATCATCCAATGTAATTCCTTATGCTTGCCGGTCGTTAGTTTTAGTATGGTGTAAGAGATGAAGCCGAAAGCCAGCCCCTGGGCGATACTGAAGGTTAAAGGCATGAGAATTATGGTAAGAAAAGCAGGTATTACATCGGTATAATCATTAAAGCTGATTGCTTTGATTTCACTGAGCATCAGGGCACCGACCAAAATTAAGATGGGCGCTGTGGCTACTGATGGGACAAAAGCAATCAAAGGGGCAAAGAGGAGCGTCAAAAAGAACAGAATTCCGGCAGTTAAAGCTGTAAGCCCGGTACGCCCGCCTTCTGAAATACCCGTGGCGTTTTCAACATAGGCATTCATGACTGTTCCGCCCATGGCTGCACTGGCCATCGTACCAATGGCATCTGCCTGAAGGGCACGGTCCAGGTTTTCTATTTTTCCGTTTTCATCTGCCAGACCGGCTTTGCTGGAAAGGCCGATTAATGTTGCGAGGTTATCGAACAGTTCAACAATGGTAAAAGAGAATAAAATCGATAGGATGCCATAAGCGAATGCACCTTTCAGATCCATCGCCAGGAAGGTATCAGAAAGGCTCGGAAGGGAAAAGGAGGCTACATCTTTTGCAGCATGCGGATAGTCAATAAAGCCTGTAATCATAGCGACAACGGTCGTAAGCAAAATACTGATCAGCAAAGCACCCTTCTTTTTCTTCGCCATTAAAAAAGATGCCGCAAGAAGTCCGAACAGTGCGAGCAGCGGGCCTGTTTCAGTAATCTGGCCTAAGCTCACAAAGGTTTCTTTATTGGAAACTACGATACCAGAGTTTTTCAGTCCGATAAAGGCAATAAACAATCCGATTCCGACACTTATCGATGATTTTAATAGTGCAGGAACTCCGTCAACAATTTTCTGCCGGACACCGGTGATCGTTAACAAGAAAAACACCATTCCGGAAATGAACACGGCACCAAGCGCTGTCTGCCATGTTAAACCGGCACCCAGCACGACCGTATATGTGAAAAATGCATTCAATCCCATGCCTGGTGCTACAGCTACCGGAAAGTTTGCCCAAAGAGCCATTAACAGCGTACAGAAAACACTGCCGTAAATGGTGGCTGCGAGAGCGGCTTCTTTCGGAATTCCGGCGTCGGCCAAAATGGAGGGATTGACAAAAATAATGTAGCTCATGGTAAGGAAGGTCGTAATTCCTGCGAGGATTTCAGTCTTTGTGTTCGTCTTTCTTTCAGTTAACTTAAAAAATCTGTCCAGAGATGAGCTTTTGCCTGATGTGCTTTTTCCTGCCGCTGACATGGAAAACACCCCTTTTCTTCATTTGAGGATCCATAGACCAATCAATTAACCGGAAAAAAGGGAAGGTTCATTTTAAAGATGAAAGTAGAAACGCTGCACATGGGGTGAGACAGGTTAATTTGTACATCCTATGAACAAAAAAACAGGAATATTCTCCTGTTCTTTTATAGCAGCGGTTCAATGAATACATCCATGATTCCTCCGCAGATGCCTCCATCCTCGTAAAGAAGTCCGCTTGTTAAATCTACCACATGGATGACAGGAAGGCCTGTGTTGATCACTTCCAGTGCTTTTTCGATCACTTCACCTTCTCCGCAGCCTCCGCCGACTGTACCCGTAATGGCCCCTGTTTGATAGACAATCATTTTGGATCCGGCCTTTCTGGGGGTCGAGCCTCTTGTACGGACGATCGTTGCTAATGCAGCAGTATTGCCGGTGTTAAAGATGTTTTGTATGGTGTGAATAAATTCATTTTCTTTCATCTTTTTTGCCCTTTCTAAAACCTATTTTCGCCAGTTCACGGATTGTAGAGCTGAGTGGAGCACCGGTTTTGCCTTTTTTTACGGCAAGGATCTCTGCAAAAATACTGACGGCGATTTCTTCCGGTGTCTCCGCTCCAATATCCAGCCCGACAGGTGTATATAGATTGGCAAAGGTTTCATTTGGAAAATCAGCACGAAGCTGTTCAAAGACTCCTGCGATTCTCCGTCTGCTTCCAATCATGCCAATATACGCTGGTTTTTCGTTTCTGGCTAGCAGCTGCTGCAGACTGAGTACGTCGAATTGATGCCCTCTCGTTAGCAGGAGAATATAGGTGGAGTCATTGAGAGGAACAGACTTGAAATACGAATGGAAGGATTGGCAGCAAACGTTATCAGAAAATGGAAAACGTTCTTTGCGGGCAAATTCTTGCCGATCATCAATGACTGACGTATAGAAACCTAGCATCTTGCCCATTTGTGCAACGGGCTCTGCGACATGTCCAGCACCGGCGATGATTAAATGCGGTGGCGGGGCAAATGCTTCATGAAACACCCTGACGGTTTCATCATGACTCTCAAATGTTACGGATCGCGTATGTTGTTGGAGGAAAAAGGGGAAGCAGATCTCAGCGAGCTGAAAGGCGAGTTTCATGTCAAGACCTGCTTCGGGATAGAATTCATCCTGTGAAAAGAAAAGCATGCGCTTACCGACCATTTCGGCTCGGCCGGCAGCAGTAATTGTTAGAAGAGAGACACGTCTTTTCTGTGTGATGGCTGTTGAGAGTTTTTCGTACAGTTCCATTTTATTCATTTCTTATTTCCCGCGGAGTTGTGGTTTGTTTCTCTTTAAGTGCTGTGAAAATTCGTTCGGGAGTAGCAGGGAGATGCTGAATCCGGATTCCGGCAGCATCATAGATTGCGTTTGTAATGGCCGCAATAATCGGAATCATCACCACTTCACCGATTCCTTTCGCTCCAAAAGGGCCGGTTTCTTCTGCACTTTCGACTGGAATTGTTTCAATGAACGGTGTTTCCCGGATCGTAGGAAGGATGTAATTCGTGAAATTCGTGGTCTTGTGATACCCCGCTTCCATGAGAACGTCTTCATACAAGGTATAACCGATTCCCATAACGGCTCCGCCTTCTGCCTGTCCCTCAAGCCCCTGAGGATTCAGAACTTTGCCGGCATCGGGAATAGAAACAACCCGGAGCACGTCTGTTTCTCCCGTCAAGGTATCCACTTCCACAAGAACGACGTGCGTTAAATAGCCATACAGATGGTGAGGTGCTCCGCCCGAGCCTTTGATCTCTTCCTTTTCTTTTGGAAGCATATAATGGCCTTCCACTTTTACAGGCCGGTGCTTTTCATAGAGATAATGGTATATGTCCCTGTAGGAAACAATGTGCTCATTGTCCTCTTCCAAAACATACATTTCGTTTTCGCCGATCAGCACATTTTCAGGCAAGACATTTTTAAACTCTGCTGCGGCTTCTGTTAAAAGGCGGATCATATTGGGAGCGGCTGCGGCAATTGCTTTACCGCCAGTGTAGGTAGAACGGGATGCGGTCACCGTTCCGCTGTCGATGGTTTCTGCGGTGTCTCCCTGGACGACTGAGATGTTTTTAATGTCACAATTTAACAGCTCTGCTGCAACCTGCGCATAGACGGTACTGTTCCCTCCTCCAATATCCTCGCATCCGACCCCGACTTTAAAGGTTCCATCAGGCATCAGCTCGAGGGTAGCCGCTCCATAATCCGGGAGGCCGATTCCCATGCCGACTGCATGAAAGGAGGTGGCTATTCCGATTCCGCGTTTTTTCCAAGGTTCGGTGATGTTCTGTTTATGGAGATTACGATTCTTCCAGAGCTCGCAATTTTCCGCAGTCTCCAGTGTTTGGAGTGTACCGACGCTTGTTTTCAGTACATGCCCTATACTCGATGTATCGCCTTTTTGATAGACGTTCTTTTTACGAAGTTCAATGGGATCAAGATCGAGCTTCTCAGCAAGCATGTCCATGTGTGTTTCGATGGCAGCACATACTTGATTGACCCCAAAGCCTCTGAACGCCCCTGAAATGCCATTATTGGTATAAACACAAAATCCTTCGAGATCAACATTGGGAACCTTATAAGGGCCGCAGCAATGTTCAATGGCCAGTGCGATGACGGCACCGCCCAATGAAGCATATGCCCCCGTGTCGGCTACCGCACGAACCTGGTTGGCAATAACCGTTCCGTCACTTTTGGCGGCGGTCTTCATCTGAACTTTAAAGGGATGGCGTTTAATGCCTGCAATAACGGATTCTTCCCGGTTTAAATGTATTTTTACCGGGCGTCCTCCCGTATGAAGCGCAAGGAGGGCCAAATAGATCTGAACCGTAATCTCGTCTTTTCCACCAAACGCCCCGCCAATCGGATTAGAGACCACACGAATTCTTGCCGGGTTCAATGCCAGGGCGCGGGCAATCTGAAGACGGTCTCTATAGGCGTATTGCCCCGGACAGCGGATCGTGAGCATCCCGTCCGGCTCCACAACACCCCAGCCGCCTTCTGTTTCAATAAAGGCATGCATCTGGCGCGGGGAATAGAAGGTGTTTTCAAGAATAATATCTGCTTCTGCAAAGGCCTTTTCTGTGTCTCCGTTTTTTATCGTTACGTGGCTATGGATATTCCCGCCCTCGTGGAGCAAGGGCGCGCTGTCTGTCATCGCAAAATCAGCATCGGTAACAGGGGAGAGGGGTTCGTAATCAACATGGATCAGCGAAAGGGCGTGTTCAGCAATCTCCAGAGTTTCCGCCGCGACGAGCGCGACGGCATCCCCTGTACACCGGACCACATCGCTTGCGAGGACGGGCTGGTCAGGAACGACGATGCCAAAACCGTTAAATCCGGGAATATCTTTATGCGTTAAGACCGCAATAACGCCTGGAAATTCTTTGGCTTTTGAAATATCGATATGTTTGATGCGTGCGTAAGGAAAAGATGAGCGGAGTACTTTTCCCCAGACCATATTCTCAAAATGATAATCCGTCATATACTTCAGTTCGCCTGTCACCTTTTCAGGGCCGTCTATCCTGGGAATCCGCTTTCCCACGTACTTATAATGACTGTTTTCCATCTTCTGCCCACCTTTTCATTAAACGATATAGTCCGCGTTCGAGAAGTGCGCTAGCCATATCTCTGCGATAAGAAGCAGAAGCGCGGATGTCAGAGATCGGCATGACTTCCTTCCAGGCCACTTTACCAATGTTGGCGATCATTTCATTCGTCAGTGCACCGAGTGTCAGCAGTGCCTCGCACTTTCTCGCCCGTATGGCTGTTGGACCAGCCGAACCGAAAGCTATACGGCCGCCAGTACACTGGTTTGTTCCTTCCTTCATGGAAAGCGTAACCGCAACATTGACAATCGAGATCGATTGAGCCTTCCGCGGACCGAGCTTTTGAAAGATACCGATGTCATTTTTATCTCGGACATTGAACGCAATTTTAGTGATGATTTCATTAGGATTAGCTGCGGTTTTTCCTGGACCGATAAAGAAGTCCTCCACATCCATCTCTCGTTTTCCGGATAATGAAGTAAGCTCAATAACCGCTCCAAGTGCATATAAAGCAGGAATCGTATCACCCGCAGGGGAGGCTGTCGCAATATTTCCTCCGAGGGTCCCCATGTTCTGCATCTGTGCTGCTCCGATTTCCTGACAGGCCTGTACAAGAACATCGGCATGTGCCTGCAGGAGAGGGGAAGCGATGATTTCAGAATGAGTCGTCATAGGTCCGATCTGAATCTCATCCTTCTGTATCGTAATAAAACGGAGTTCTTCAACATGTTTAAGGCTTACCCAGCAATCCGGACGCCACTTTCCTTCCTTCATGCGGACGACGGCGTCTGTTCCCCCGGCTAAAAGGCGAAGGCTTGCTTTTTCGTTCTCCAGGATATAAAGACATTCCTTTAAAGAGCGTGGTGACAGCATATCAATCTCTGATACAAACATTACGAATCCTCCCAACAGGCTGATTGGTAGTCGGCTTGCTCATTTAAGTTTAAAAGAATACTTGGTTCATTGATTTCCACAGTCGCAATTTCGTTCTGACGGTTGCTGAGGAAATGGCGGAGTCCCTGTGTTTGTTCGCTGATGCTGCAAAGCTCTGGATAAAATTGCTCTGGTATAAGCAGGGGATGTCCGCGTTTTCCATTAAAGGCAGGGATAATGATTGAGACAGGCTGTTCACCGTGAAACTTGTACAGCTGCCTGATGACGTTCAGCGAGAGCGGCTGATCCACCGCAGCAATGACTACGCCTGTAGAAGAGGGGCTTAAACCTGCCATTCCTGCTTTGATGGACGAGCATTTCCCAGATTCATAGGCTTTGTTTATGACTGTTTTTACGTTGTAAGAGCTGAGTTCCTTTGACAGCTCTGAAGCCTTATACCCCAGTATGACTGCAATGTCGTCTATTCCGGCGTTTAACAATGTTTCGGTTTGGTAGCGAACGAGTGAGGTCTCTCTCCATGGAAGCAGAGCTTTTAATGTACCCATTCTGGATGAGCGGCCGGCGGCGAGCAGGATGGCCGAGACGGAAGGCATCCTAGAGTTCACGTGCTGAAAACTGCCGGGAGGCCGCTGTCTGTACTGCTTTAAGTATTTTTGTATAGCCTGTACACCTGCAAAGATTTCCGCCAAGTGCCCGTTTAATTTCATCGAGCCCCGGAACATGGCCGATAGAAGTTAAATAAGCTCGTGAAGCCACAATCAGTCCCGGTGTACAATATCCGCACTGGGTCGCCCCTTCATCAACAAACGCTTGCTGTACGGAATCCATATTTCCTTTCGTTCCGATTCCTTCTACCGTGACCACCCGTTCTCCTTGAACTTGTCCTGCAAGCACTAAACATGAACAGACGGGTACATCGTTCAGCAGAACCGTACAGGAACCGCATTCTCCTTTTCCACAGCATTCTTTGCTGCCTGTTAGTCCCGCATCTTCCCGCAGCACATCGAGTAAAATCTTTGTCGGACTGCATGTTACCGAAACGTCCTTTCCATTTACGCAAAAATCAATGGTCTTCAATGTTCATCCTCCCCATATAATTTATGGACAAATTGGCTTGTATAAATCTAGCGGTTGTATGTCTTAAAGAGTCAGTTTGTACAAATATAGTAGAGTTTCAAAAAAAACATTCCTATTTTCATAGCTGCGGATGATTATGGGAATTTGCAGGCTGCAGATGCATGGCGCTTTGATGAGTTTACTGTCCGCTTTTTGAGGTTTACGATCCGCTTCGATGAGTTTACTGTCCACTTTTTGAGGTTTACGATCCACTTCAAGGAATTTACTGTCCACTTCGAGAGATTTACGTGCCGCTTCAACCATATTCCTGCTCTTAAAGGAGGTGATGAAAGCAACCACACAAGCTGCACAAAAAACATCAAGGAGGCAGGCAAAATGGCAGCACTCAAAAATTGGAAGGTTGGAGTACTCGGGTTACAGCATGTTCTGGCCATGTACGCAGGAGCGGTTATCGTACCGCTGATTGTAGGGCCGGCGATCGGTATGAACGCCCAGCAGCTGGCATATCTCATTTCCATTGATCTGTTTACTTGCGGAATTGCCACACTTCTGCAGGTCATTGGAGGAAAGCATTTCGGCATCAAGCTCCCAGTCATTCTCGGCTGTACGTTCACGGCGGTAGCCCCAATGATCGCGATTGGAAAGCTGGAGGGGATCACCGCCATTTACGGTGCAATTATCGCTTCGGGGCTTGTCGTCATGGTGCTCTCACAGTTTGTGGGAAAGATCCTGAAATTTTTTCCGCCGATTGTTACCGGCTCGGTCGTACTCATCATCGGGGTATCGCTCATACCGGTGGCGATGAATAATGCAGCGGGCGGGCTCGGTTCGAAAGGATTCGGCAGCCTTGAAAATTTATCGCTCGCCAGTTTTACGTTTGTGCTCATCATTCTGATCAACCGGTTCTCCAAAGGATATGTACGGGCCATTTCTGTTCTTTTATCGCTGATCGCCGGAACAGTACTTGCTTCTTTTATGGGGCTCGTAGATGTTACACCGGTTAAGGATGCTTCTTGGTTCCATCTTGTACAGCCGTTTTATTTTGGCGTTCCGGAATTTCATTTTTCTGCCATCCTCACGATGAGCATCGTTGCGATTGTAAGCATGATTGAATCTACTGGTGTCTTCCTTGCTTTGAGTGACATTTGCGAAAGAAACCTTAAGCCGGAAGATATTAAAAAAGGCCTTCGTGCTGAAGGACTTGCAGTTATGATCGGAGGCGTTTTTAATTCCTTTCCGTATACGTCCTTCTCTCAAAATGTAGGTCTCGTGGCTTTAACCAAAGTAAAAACGAGAAATGTAGTCATGGCTGCAGGAGGGCTGCTGCTCATTCTCGGTCTTCTTCCAAAGATAGCGGCGCTGACGACAATCATTCCAACGGCTGTTCTGGGAGGTGCGATGGTTCCGATGTTTGGGATGGTCATTGCGTCTGGCGTAAAGATGCTCTCTCAGGCTGATTTTTCAAACAATGAAAATTTGCTGATCGTCGCCTGTTCCGTTGGGATCGGGCTTGGTACAGCGGTCGTTCCCATGGTGTTCAGCCAGCTGCCGGACAGTGTCAGGCTGCTCGTTGAAAACGGAATTGTAATCGGAAGTTTGACAGCAATTTTGCTCAATCTAGTATTTAATTTTAAGTCTATGAATATAGATGAGCAGGAAAGGATGGAGCAGCTGAAATCGGATGCTTCTGCAGAGGCTTTATAGCGGTATGCTCACGATCAGGGGCATGTCAAAAATGCCCCTTTTTCACTGGTTCTGTCCTGAAAACGTAAAAAGGGAGAGACGGAAATGGACTTGATTTTAAAAAATGCAATGATTCCACAAGGAGACCGTACAGTCATCACCAACATCCTCGTGCATGAAGGAAAGATAACAGGTTTTTGCAGTGATATTCATTTTTTAAATGCGGACAAGGTGATCGACATGGAAGGAAGGCTTGTCGTCCCTGGGTGTATTGATCCGCATACACATTTTATGGATCCAGGCTTTACACACCGCGAAACATTCGCTACTGGATCAAGATCGGCAGCAGCAGGCGGGCTGACAACGATCATTGACATGCCTTGCTGTTCCAAGCCTTCTGTTCGGGACGGTGAAAGTTTTCAGAAGAAAATTGCCCCGATACGGGGACAGGCTTATATCGATTATTGCTTCTGGGGCGGCATGACCGGAGAAGACGCGAGGAACGGATGGATTGATAATATTTATCCGCAGATGGACGAAGGGGTGGTGGCTTTCAAGGTTTACATGACGCCATCAGTACCAACGTTCCCGAAAGTATCGGATGGCGAGATGCTGGAGATCTTCCAAAAGGTCGCAAAAACCGGCATGCCGATAGGTGTTCATGCTGAAAACTACGATATTTGCACGTTTTATACCGAGAAGTTGAAGAAGGAGGGGCGCGAAGATGGTCCGGCTTGGGCTGAGGCACGGATGGCGCTCGCTGAAAAAGTGGCGATCGAGCTGATCATCAGCTATGCAGAAGCAACAGATGCACGGGTGCACGTCGTTCATATGAGTACGAAAGAAGGCGTAAAACTTGTCCGGGAAGCCAAAAAACGGGGAGTTAAAGTAACCGCTGAAACGTGTCCGCATTACTTGATGCTTAACGCCCAGGATTCCATGAGTGAGAGAGGGACGTTCGCTAAGATCGCTCCGCCGCTTCGGGGCAAAGAAGATAACCGGTCACACTGGCAGGCACTTGCAGATGGAACGATTGATTTTGTAGGGACCGATCACGCGCCATATGAGATTGCGACGGAAAAAGCAGCCGCAGACTCATCGATCTGGAACAGTTTCCCGGGCATTCCGGGAGTGGAAACAATGGTGCCTATTCTCGTCAGTGAAGGTTTGAACAAAGGACGCTTATCATTGTCCCGCTTTGTGGAAGTAACGAGTAAGAATGCAGCGATCCATTATGGCATCTATCCGAAAAAAGGTGCAATGGAAATCGGCAGTGATGCGGATTTTACGGTTATTGATCTTGATTGCGAGTGGGAGATCGATGAGAAGCAGACAGAATCCATGGCAAAATATAACCCGCTGCATGGCATCAAGCTTAAAGGCCGGCCGGTGCAGACGATTGTCAGAGGTAACATGGTCTATAACTATGAAGCCGGCGGGATTGTAGGTGAAGCCGGATATGGCGAGTACGTCAAACGGCAAAGCATCCAGCGCCTTGACCGGACTTTGAAGTATGAAAACTATGAAGGAGCGATTAAAACAACAGCACCTAAATCCGGCCGCCAGCAGCTTGAAAAAAGCAAGTAAGAGAGGAGACCGTACATGGAACTGAGAGGAAAGAAGCACGTAGTCGTTGTGATTGATATGCTGAATGACTTTATCGGAGAAAAAGCGGCGCTCCGCTGCGAAAACGGCGAAAAGATCGTTCCCTCCATCAAAGAGCTCGTTGATTTTTGCCATGAGGAAAGTATTCAGGTCGTTTTTGTACAGGAAGCTCACCGGAAAAACGACCGGGACTTCCGGGTCCGTCCGGTCCATGCCATCAAAGGGACATGGGGTTCTCAGTTTATTCCAGAACTGCAGCCCGATGAGAGCAAAGGAGATTATATCGTCCAAAAAAGGAGGCACAGTGCATTCAGCTATACCGATTTTGACCTGTTCTGCCGGGAAGAAGAGATCGATACGGTCGTCCTGACGGGTGTTTGGACCAATGTATGTGTAAGAAGCACTGGTTCTGATGCGCTGTACCATGGCTACAATGTGATCTGCCTGTCTGACTCCACGGCTTCAAAAGATGATTCCATGCACGAATCCGGGCTTCGGGACATCGATCTTTTTGGCGACATCATGTCAACAAAGGAATATATGGAAGCGGCCAGGAAAAAGTTTTCAAAAAATAGCCAGGTTGTTTAACCTGCCATGGCCCGAAACAAACGAATCGTTGTAGGAATTACCGGAGCGAGCGGATCATTATATGGCTACTCGCTCGTCCGGGCCCTGCATCAGCTTGGGGTAGAAACCCATTTGATCGTGACGGAAATGGGAGAGAAAGTCTTGCAGTTTGAGTGCGGTGTAGGAATGGAGACGGTGAAACAATATGCAGAAGTGCACAGCAACAAGAACCTGTTTGCCTCTGTGGCGAGCGGCTCCTTTTTAACAGACGGGATGGTTGTTGTGCCATGTTCCATGAACACGTTGGGCGCGATGGCCAATGGTGTAGGAGATACCTTATTGAGCCGGTCGGCCAGTGTCATGCTGAAAGAGAAAAGGCAGCTGATTGTCGTTCCAAGGGAAGCGCCGTTTCACCTGATCCATCTTCAGAACATGACGAGGCTTGCTGAAGCGGGTGCCTGCATTATGCCGGCCTCACCCGGGTTTTACCATAAACCGAAAGAGATATGGGAACTGATTAATTTTATGTCCGGCCGGATTCTGGACATGTTGGGCATTGATCATGAGCTTCTACAACGATGGGGGGAGAAAGCATGAACCCTTCTTCACTGCGTGCCCTGCTTGACCACTGGGAAGCGGATAATAAACTTCTCAGGGTGAAAAAAGAAGTAAACCCCCTGTATGAGCTCGGAGCTGTTCTCAATGCCAGGCAGGGGAGGCAGCCGTTCTACTTTGAAAAAGTAAAAGGCTACTCTTCACCCATGGTTGGCGGCTTAGGCGGGGATCGTGCCCTCCTGGCGGACAGCATCGGCATTGCACCGGATCAGTTTGTTCCAAAGATTATTGATTCAATTGTTTCCCCGATCCCAACACGATTGATCGGAACAGGACCGGTTCATGAAAACGTGGTTCTGGAGCCATTTGATCTGGATGCGCTCTTTCCTATTCCAACCTATCACGGAGATGATTCCGGCGCTTATTATGTTTCAGGAATTCTTGTCGTGAAAGATACAAGCGGAAAAAAGAGATATACATCGATCAGAAGGATGCAATTCTTAGGTGAAAACAAGACGAACGTGCTGATTACCTCTCCTGAACTTCTCCAGCAATTTTATGAGTATGAAGAGCGCGGTGAACCGATGGAAGTCGCTGTGATGTTTGGAGTAGTGCCTGCTGTGGTGCTCAGTTCCCAGATCAGCACACATCTGTATCATGCAGATAAACTTGATGTTGCGGGTTCTTTGATCGGCAAACCGCTTGATGTGGTGCAGTGCAAAACCGTGGATCTGGAGGTTTTGGCAGAAGCGGAAATCGTTCTGGAAGGCAAAATGATCCCGCATGAACGTGAGATGGAAGGCCCGTTCGGAGAACTCGCTGGTTTTTATGGTACAAGAGCTCCTCAGCCAGTTATTGAATTTTCAGCGGTAACCTACAGAGACAATGCCATCTGCCAGACGATCTTTCCTTCGAGCTATGAGGAGAGGCTTCCGATGGCGCTTGTACGGGAAGCCACACTTCTGAGTACGGTCAGACAGACGGTGCCGAACGTGAAACAAGTCCATATTACAATGGGCGGAGTGGCAAGATTTCATGCGGTAATTCAGATTGAAAAGAGGTCGGAAGGTGACGGGAAGCAAGCGGCGATTGCTGCCTTTGCGAGTGATAAGGACTTAAAGCACGTTATTGTGGTAGATGAAGATGTGGATATCTTTGACCCGGAGGATGTGGAATGGGCGATGGCTGTAAGAGTACAGGCCGATCAGGATATTTTTATCGTACCCGGTGCAAAAGGCTCTCCGCTGGAAGCGTCTCACAATGTCAGGGGAGTCACAGCGAAAATGGGGATTGACGCTACCGTGCCGCTGGCCCATAAGGAATCGTTCAAACGTACGTCCATACCGTTCGGGCCCATTGATCTGGAAGATTATTTGTAAAGCAAGGGGGGACATTGATTGAATGCAATTGGCATGATTGAAACGAGAGGCCTGACTGCAGCGATTGAGGCACTGGACGCCATGGCCAAAGCGGCAAATATAAAGATGACAGGATTTAAAAAAGTCGGCTCAGGCCTTGTCACCGTCATTATTGAAGGAGATGTAGCCGCTGTGTCGTCTGCCATCGAAGTAGGCAGGCAGGCCCACACCCAGACGGGGGGAGAACTGATTTCTTCTAATGTCATTCCCCGGCCTCACCCCGAATTGTCCAAAATTCTATAAAAGGAGGTGAGTCCATGTGTCGGAATTCATGCGAGCCATCGTACAGGAAGTGTTAAAAAGCAATGATCACCCCGCAAGAGCGAAACAGGAACTGTCAGAGAAGAGGAGAGAAACAGCTCAAACAAAGAAAGCGCAAGAGCTCTACCGGCCGAACTACCAGAAGCTGAATAAGGAGAAGCGTCTTGGAAGTGCAGCTGGTTCTCCACCTGTAAAGGCCGAAAAAAAAGAAAAACACTCATCGTTCAGCAAGGATCCGGGGAGTGAGCTCGTATCCAAACTTCAAGTTCTTTCTCTTACTCAAGGCATTCCATCCCGCCAAGATACAGAAACACACCATAGGCCAGAGAGGCATAACGGCGATGAACCTTCAGTAAAGTCATTTGGCAAAACAAAATGCGGATTTTCTGTATGGCTATACTCAAATCTCCAGCCTGAAACGATGGAATGGTTTCATCGGCCGATCCCCGCAAAAGCGGTCGCTGTTTTTGCTTCTCAGGTTTCATCTCCCGGCCATCTGGTGATCGTTCAAGAGTGGCTGGCACAGAACGGAGATATTAAATACTTCATCCAATGGGATAAAAACGGCCAGAAGCCTTTTCTTCTTGAACTCTATCACAATGATAGCAGCGATTTGGAAGCAGCCATACGAACTCTGTTTCAGACGCTGAACCACCAATCGGAAAAAAAGATCAAACGTTTTTATATCGAACAGCCGGGAGCTTGGCTCCTTAAGCAGCTTGAGGTCTCATGCACTAGAGAATCACTCGCGATCATAGAAGGAATGTCGCGTTACGAGACGATTGCTCTACTTCTTCCGGTCTCTGCAAATCTATCAAAATGGAATATACGCTTCAAAATTGAAGAAGGTTACTTTTTACTTTACGGACCCCATCAGCACCTTTCCAGCTGCTTGCCGAGCGTCTATAAGATGCTGGATGGCAATTTATATTAGATAAGGATGGTGGAAGCATTGTATGCATTAGGCATGATTGAGACGGTAGGATATTGTGCCGCTGTTTCAGCAGCTGACGCGGCTGTTAAAGCGGCTGACGTAAAGATAGCCGCCATCGAGAAGGTGATCGGGGTTCGCGGCGCTCTTGGTGTTACCTTGCATTTGAGCGGAGATGTCGCCGCTGTTGCTTCAGCAGTAGAAGCAGGAAAAAAAGAGGCAGAGAGGGTGGGTACTGTCATTTCAGCACACGTCATTCCAAGAACCCATACGAATGTGGCGGAAATGCTTCTGTCAAAGTTTACCTTGAATTCAGGCGATGCGGCGAAGGAATAGAACAAGCAAAAACATAGAATCTCAGCAAACCAAAGAGACCGGGAGGAATGAAAAAATGGGAGAAGCTCTAGGCTTGATCGAAACAAAGGGCCTTGTCGGGGCGATTGAGGCAGCAGATGCAATGGTAAAAGCTGCAAACGTCGAGATCTGCGGCTATGAAAAAGTAGGCTTCGGACTTGTTACAGTTATGGTCAGAGGAGATGTTGGAGCAGTGAAGGCTGCAACAGATGCAGGCGCCAGTGCGGCAAGCCGAGTGGGAGAACTCGTATCCGTTCATGTGATCCCGCGGCCTCATAGTGAAATCGAAAGAGCAATGCTTTCTAAAGGAGAGTAATCGTGCATGACGCCAGGCAGAGCGCTCTGGTCAGGAATACATTGCTGCATATGCTTTGTCCGCCAGGAGAAAAAGTTCCCTATGTGCTCTCCCTGCTAACCTATCATTTTACAGGGATGGAAGAAGGGCTTGCCCTTCTCCGTGAAGCAGGAAAAAGCAAGATCAGGCTGGAAGTGTTCACAGAAAAAATCCTGTTCCGCCATTTCACGAAAGAACATCTTGCTGGGGAAAGCAATCATGATGCCTGGTATCCCAGTTCAAGTCTTACTGAGGATAAGATGCGAATGGCCGATTGTATCCTTATTCCTGTACTTTCTTTTTCTCTTGCAGCCGATCTTTTGCGATTTAACGACCAGCGGGATTTTGTCCGTATCATCCTGCAAGCATTATTAAGCGGTAAAAAAGTTGCTGCCCTGCCGTATGGCAACGATCCTTTTCATAAAGTATTCCGCAGTAAGGAACTGGATCGAGGATCAGAATACTTGAAAGCAGAGCTGCACAAAACACTTTTTCAGTTGAAGAAGCTTGGTGTTACATTGCTGAGAGATAGGGGTGGCCTTGCCTCCTGGCTGAACGATAGCGGCCAAACGCAGTCTGTCATCACAGAGGCAGATATCCTGTCTGCAGCAAAAGCACAGAAGAAGTTGCTGATTGCGGAAGAACATACCATTATCACACCGCTGGCGCGGGATGCAGCAAAACAATATGGTATAAAAATCAGCAGGCAGTAAGGAGCGGACGACATGCAAATGGGTTTAGTTATTGGACGGGTAACAGCAACCAGAAAAGATGAAAAGCTGATAGGTACGAAACTGCTGATCACCCAGCCGATCGGTATCAGTGAATCTCCTCAGCAAATGCCGATCATCGCTGTTGATACGGTGGGGGCGGGAGTAGGAGAAAAAGTTTTATATGTCACAGGCAGTATGGCTTCGCGGGCAGCAGCTGACAAAGATGCCCCTATAGATGCAGCAATCGTAGGAATTATTGATAGCCTGGATTGGGAAAGGTCAGGAGGTTGAATTCATGGATACAAAAGGTATTAAAGAAGCCATCCAGTGGCGGAAACTCATTGATGTGCTGCTTGATGCCAAACAATTTGCAGATACCGTATTAAAAGGCGGACAATTTATCAATGTCATAACCCGTGAGATCTATCAGGCCGATGTGGCTATAAAAGGGGAATATATCCTGATGGCAGGGGACTGCGAAAGACTGATTGGTCCTTCCACAAAGGTTGAAAATGTCGCCGGCCACTATATTTGTCCCGGTTTTATTGATTCGCATATGCATTTTGAAAGCGCAATGCTTACGGTTACTGAATTTTCCAAGCTGTCCATTCCTACAGGAACAACGACACTTGTTGCGGATCCCCATGAGATTGGTAATGTCCTCGGTGTTCATGGCATGCAGGAGATGGTCAGGGAGGCAAAGACGCTTCCTAACAACGTATTTTTTACAGTGCCATGCCTGACTCCAGATGCGCCGGGATTGGAGACGGCCGGCCAGGATATCACATCAGCGGATATGAAGGAACTGCTAAACGATCCTCATGTCCAGGGAATTGGTGAAATACAGGGGTTCAGCAATGTCAGGCCTGTGTTTGAGAACGCCCCTGAATTGATAGACGATTTGATTGCTTCGGTCTCTTATGCCAAAAGCATCGGCAAAACGATCGAGGGAAATGCTCCGGCCTTGTTTGGAGAAGAGCTCGCCGCTCATATTATCAGCGGAGGTACCCATGTATCCTGCCATGAGACAACAACGAAAGAAGAAATGGTGGAGAAACTTCGCTACGGAGTAAGTGTGTTTATGCGGGAGGGTTCATCTCAGCGGAATATGGCCGAGTGCATCCGGGCGATCACGGAAGAAGGCATGGATTCGAGGCGAGCCATCCTTGTTTCGGATGATATGGTGCCAGAAGACTTAATGAATTCCGGTCATATGAATGATATCGTCAGAAGGACGATTGCCCAGGGGATTGATCCGGTGGAAGCGATTCAGATGGTGACGATCAATCCGGCGGCTCACTTCGGCTTCAGGGATATCGGGGTACTGACACCAGGAAAGCGCGCAGACATCGCTGTAATCAGCGATCTTATTAACATGACGGTTGACCAAGTGTATCTTAGCGGCAGAAAGGCGGCACAACAGAATAAACTGACGACAGATATTCCCTCCTATACGTATCCTGAAAGTGTGAAGTGTTCTGTGAAAAGGAAACCGGTAAAAGCGCAAGATCTAGTGCTGGCGTCGCAAGCCTCAAGCGCAAAGGTAAGAGCGATCGAAGTGATACCCGATCAAAATCTTACAGGTGCCCGTGAATTTGAACTGAAAGTAAAAGACGGCATCATTCAGCCTTGCCTTCAGCAGGATGTTCTTCCGCTCCTGGTGATCGAACGGCACGGCAGAAGCGGAAGAATCGGGAAAACATTTATTCATGGATTTAAGCTGAAAAGAGGCGCGATTGCAGAAAGCGTCGCCCATGACACACATAATATCATCGTGACCGGTACTAACTATGACGACATGGTTACAGCAGTCAACCGGGTTATTGCTATGAATGGCGGCCTGGCGCTAATCCTTGACGGAAAAGTAGTTGGGGATATGGCACTCAATATAGGCGGGCTGATGACCGATGAGATGACAGGCGTGGAGGTCAGTGAAAAGATTACAGAACTTCACAGGCTCGCCCAAGAAGAATTGGGATGCGGGATCCACGTGCCCTTTATGCATTTATCTTTTCTCTCACTCGTTACAAGCCCTGAGTGGAAGATTACCGACATGGGCCTTATTGATGTCGACCGCTTCCAAGTCATTCCAACAGTATTGTAAGGAGGGTGTCTATGGGTGTGAAACTTGTAGATTTGTCACAGGAAATCTATCAGGGTATGCCTGTTTTTCCGCTGCATCAAAAAACAATGATCTTTCCAAACATTTCTCATGAAGAAAGCATGAAGAAGATCGGATTTCCGTTCGCGACCAACAATCTTTTGATCAATGAACACGGCCCTACCCACAGCGATGCCACGTATGAGTATGATCCCAATGGAAAATACATCGATGAGATGCCGCTGGAATTCTTTTACGGGCCCGCCGTATGCCTGGACTTGTCTCATGTTCATCCAGAAGAGTATATTACTCCGCAGGAGCTGGAAAACGCGCTGGACGCTTCCGGCCAGATTTTGCAAAAAGGAGACATCTGCCTGTTATATACTGGCCACTACAACAGAGCTTACGGGACGGAGGAATGGCTGACACGTTATTCCGGTTTAGATTACAGCGGAGCACGGTGGCTTGCTGAAAAAGGAGTAGTCAATATCGGGATCGATTCCCCGGCTATCGATAACCCGCTTGATCCGGATTACTCCGGCCATCTTATCTGCAAGGAATTTGGCATAACCAATACAGAAAATCTATGTAATCTTGATCAGGTTGCCGGTATGCGTTTTCTGTATTTCGGACTGCCGTTGAGAATACGAAAAGGGACGGGATCCCCGGTTCGAGCGGTTGCCGTATTCATTGAATAAGGGGGAGAAGTATGCCGATCGATCACAAATACCGTATTAAAGAAGAAATTATTATTCCGCCGTATGAAGCAAGAAGCATGCTTGTAAAAGCAGGGGAAGAACTCGTGATTATTGACATGGAAGGAAAACAGGTCGGTGACTTTGTCTGTTTTTCTCTCAATGATCATAACGAACATGTCTCACCCGTCCACATGAGGGCGAGCTTAAGCAGCATCCGCCTGAAAGAAGGAGATTTTCTTTATAGCAACCGGCGCCGGCCGCTCATGCAGCTTTTGCAGGACACGGTAGGAAAGCACGATTTCTTTTTTCCGGCATGCGATTATTACCGATATAAAGTAGATTTCCAGCTTGAAGATCATCCGAACTGCCATGATAATCTTAATAGAGCATTAGATACCTATTCTTTAGGTCATCTGTCTGTACCGGATCCAATCAACTGGTTCATGAACAATGTGCTTGATGAAGAAGGCGACTATATGATTGCAGAGCCGCTGTCGAAGCCGGGGGATTTCGTTCGTTTAAAGGCGCTGGAGGATGTGGTGATCGCCTGTTCCACGTGTTCGCAGGACATGGCACCCGTAAACGGCTTTTCGGTTACTTCTTTAAAGCTGCAAGTTTTAAATAAAATGCGCTGATAGAAAACTAGAAAGATTTCATATAGTTTCGATAATATGGATCGAAAGTATCTACCGGAGAACCTTAAATTCTCCATGCTATGAAATCGTTCTTTTCTTTTCTGTTATAAAGAAAAGGAGGATATCCATGCCATCGATACTTATAAAAAATGCAGAAATTGTAACGATGAATGCACAGGAAGAGATCGTTCAAGGAGATCTTTACATTGAAAACAACCGCATAACTGATATTGGCTTAAGCCTTGATTATCAGGCGGATAAAACCATAGATGCTACAAACAGAACCATCATCCCCGGGTTTATTCAAACGCATATCCATCTGTGCCAATCCTTGTTCAGAGGACAAGCAGATGATCTGGAACTAATGGATTGGCTGAAACAGAAAATCTGGCCGCTCGAAGCATCCCATGATGAAGAATCCCTTTATTATTCGGCCATGCTTGGAATTGGAGAACTGATTCAGAGCGGTACCACTACGATCGTTGATATGGAGACCGTCAATCATACGGATTTTGCGTTTCAGGCTATTGCGAAGGGCGGTATTCGTGCACTTTCCGGTAAAGTGATGATGGATAAAGGGGAAGAAGTTCCAATCGGATTGCAGGAGAGCACATCAAAATCTCTTCAGCAAAGCGTCGACCTGCTTGAAAAGTGGCATGGAAAAGAGAATGGAAGGATACAATATGCCTTCTGTCCACGCTTTGTGGTTTCCTGTACGGAGGAGCTGCTTACAGAAGTTCAGAAACTTTCAGGCCGCCATGGTGTTTGTGTTCACACCCATGCAGCGGAAAATCGCGGAGAGATCGCACTGGTAGAACAGGAAACCGGAATGCGCAATGTGGTTTATCTTGACCATATCGGGCTTGCCAATGAGAGGCTGATTCTGGCGCATTGTGTCTGGCTTGATGATGAGGAAAAGAACATTATAAAAAAGCGGAAGGTAAAAGTAAGCCATTGTCCAGGGTCAAACCTGAAGCTTTCCTCAGGAATCGCCGACGTGCCAGACATGCTGCAGCAAGGAATTCATCTCAGCTTAGGTGCAGACGGTGCACCCTGTAATAACAATTTGGACATGTTGAATGAAATGAGGCTTGCAGCGCTGATTCAAAAGCCAGTCCATGGGCCTACAGCCATGAATGCGAAAACCGTATTTCGGATGGCGACCATCGGAGGAGCCCGGGCAGTAGGAATGGATCATGAGATCGGCAGCCTTGAGGTTGGAAAAAAGGCGGATCTTGCTATTTTAAACCTGAATGATTTTCATTTGTATCCCTCTTATGGTGTAGACACGATCTCTCGTATCGTCTATTCGGCCACACGGGCCGACGTCGAAACGACGATTATTGATGGAGAAGTGGTGATGGAGAACCGCATGTTGAAGAACATGGATAAGAATGTGGTCCTTCACGAAACGAATAGATGCATCGGCCGTCTGATGAAACGGATTGAAGCCGCTTTTATGTAAACAAGAAAAAGCACGCGGAACATTGTTCCGCGTGCTTTCATCCATGTTTTTATGGAAGGTACCTTCTTGCCCCGGCAAATTCCTGTGCGTAAATTCCTTCAATTTTATCAATTCTTACCGTTGTGCTTGAGTTTGGAGAATGGATCATCATGCCGTCACCTGCATACATTCCTACATGGTGAACGCTTCCTTTTCCTGAATTATAGGCGAAGAAGAGAAGATCCCCCTTTTTCAAGTCTTCTTTTGCAACGGGTGTACCAGCTCGGGATTGGGGTCCAGAATCTCGAGGGATTGTAATTCCTGCTGCTTTATAGAGCGTATGGGTAAATCCTGAGCAGTCGAATCCAAATCCGGAAGCACCGGCCCATAAGTAAGGCAGCCCCAGGAATTTCTTGCCTTCATTTACAAGGTCCTCACCGGTTGGTACCGGAATGGAGTCTTCTGAGAGATAGACTTGAACATCCTTGCGGTCAAGATATCTTGTCTTTCCATCTGGTGTAAGCACGCTAACAGAGGAACCTTTTATTTTGTGAACGGGCAGCCTGGTATTGTAGCTTAATTCAAGATCAGTATGCTTCAATGATTTTTCCTTGTACAGCCATGCTGTTGGACTTTTGATCAAGGCAAAAGGCTTGTTCTCTTCTTTGGCAAATTTTTTGTTGTACACCAGCTGTGATTTTGGCATCCAGCCTGGGTATCCTGCTTCGAGTCGAGGGGTTGGCTGACCATCAACAGCTACTTTTACCCAGTCTCCCTGCTCGTCCGTTATCGTTACCTTGTTTCCGTATAATGCTTGGGTTTCCAGAGGCCCAACAAGCCAAATCTTCTCTTCATAGGTCATACTCGTCGTCCATTTTCTTAGATCTACGGGGTTGCTTAAGGATGGCGCATCTAAAGGCCTTGTTTCTGCCGGTTTCGTCCACAATGTCGCAGCAGCAACATCTACATAGGCCGTGTCAGGTGATAAATCATGTGACTGGGAAGGTTTGGCGGCCTGTGCCGTACCGGCAAACATTGAGAAAACCAGACCGGCAGCTAAAACCGTACCTGTCCATTTTTTTATGTACTTCATATTCTTGCTCCTCCTTTAGTTTGATAATAAAAAGTTCCGTTTAAGCCGTTTTGTTTCCTTTTTATGAAGAGAATTTCGTTCAAAAGTCATTTGACTGATTAAAGTTTGCTGGGATAATGGTCACGATAAAGGCTGCCGAAATATAGATCTTCAGTAAAAAAGGCGGGTATTAAATAATCCCTGCATGCAGGGATTATTTATGGTAAGAGATATTTATTTTCAGGCTGTCAGCAAGGATTTTAAAAGGATATGGAGCGAAAAAAAGAGTTTCGTTGGTCTTTTTATTCATACTGAGGATGGTTTCTCCGACACCTGTAGCTGTGGTTCGAAAAGCCAAAATGTCTTGAAAGTGTTCAATCTGTTTTGCTAAACCTTCTTCGACGGCTGACTGTAATAACTGGACAACTGTATGAAAATCATCTGGATGGATGAGAGTTTGGTCACCTTTTCCTATCAGGTTTACTGTAACTTGTTTTTTTTCTGTTTTCATACATTTTCCTTTCGTGGAATCTGTTCTATACTAAGTATAATGGGACATAGGTAATTTAAATAGTATGTACTTTTAAGATAGATAGTTACTTTTTTGATACTATGAAAAACTAACAGTAGCAGGGGGATTGGGTTTCATGAAGGAAAGAAAGAAAAAATATTTTCATCCTATTGAGGTAACATTGGATGTGGTTTGCGGGAAATGGAAAGGCGTAATTCTTTGTCTGCTTCAGGAGAAAGACTTTCGCTTTGGGGAATTAAAGGAGAAGCTTTTTGCTGTCACACCGAAAGTGCTGACGCAACAGCTACGAGAACTGGAAGAAGACGGGCTGATCACAAGAACCGTATATCCCCAAGTGCCTCCAAAGGTGGTTTATTCCCTTACACCATACGGTAAAGATCTTGAGGAGACTTTGCGTATGATGGAAAAGTGGGGGAAAACTCATCAGGAAAAAGTAGGATATGAGTTTGAAGAAGAGATCAGTGAGGCAGGTTTATCTTAAATTAAGCGTTTCTAAACTCTGCCGATCATGGGAGGAAGGAAGTAAGATGAAGTTTAAAGAGATTAAACTGTTTACACATTGTCTTGTTGAACAGCGTAATTTTTATCATCAGCTTCTTGGCTTGCCATTGTTGAAGGAAGACGGCAGCTCGTTTGGGGTTGCTGTCGGATCGACCTTGCTTACTTTTCGTTCAACGAACGAGGAAAGCTACTATCATATTGCGTTTACGATACCGAAAAATGCTTTTTCGGAAGCAAAAAAATGGATCAGTTCCTTCGTTTCGCTGAATTTCGTGGAAGGAAAGGACGAAATCTATTTCGGGAACTGGGATGCCAATGCCTGTTATTTTTATGATTCAGCGGGAAATGTGGTCGAATTGATCGCTCGGCATAGTATGAATTATTCAATCAATCATCCCTTTACGAGCAAGGATATTTTAGCCATCAGCGAGATTGGTATGCCAGTAAAAGATGTCCGGAAAGCTGCAAACCAACTAAAAGCAGCTTTGGGGGTAAGTACGTATCATGGAGAAAATGAAACATTTGCACCACTCGGAAACGAAGAGGGGCTGCTGATTGTTTCTGATAACAGCAGAACATGGCTTGGTTCTAATAAGCAGGCAAAAATCTTTCCGATTGAGCTTGTAATGGATAGTCCAATATCTGTAACACGGCTGGATGGTTATCCTTACACGTTCAGCAGCAAAAAAGCGTCAGCAGACGGCTAAAGCCGGACTGACGCTTTTTCTTATTCCACAATTCCCCCCTGGGTTACACGGATGTTTACTTTAACATGTACGGGCACATCCGGGTATTTTTTTTCCCAGTCTTTAAAATTGAAATGCCTGGACTGGCTTCTGGCTCTGTCGCCTATTCCGAGAGGATCAATCTCATCTTTCTGAAACCTCCTTACCATTGCTTTGGCTTGATGTTCGGTTTGCTTTTTGATTGTTTTTTCGATCATATCAATGGTTTTTTTCTGATAAAGCGGAGTGCCGGCTGCATCGTTGATTTTGCCGGTGATATGAATTTTCATGTTGATCTCCGGATTTGTATTGCCATGATCGATATCATAATTTACCGTGGAATTCAGGTTTTCAAGGGTAAGATAATTGTTTTTTCTAAATTTGAATTCATGGGATCCCTGTCGGAAATTTTGGTACATGAGCTTGAAAATAAAGGCATCGTTAAAGCTGATATGGTCAACGTATTTGGAATGATCAAACAATGCAACACCGGCGATCCGAATATGGCCATGTTTCATATCGATCAACGGCATAAAAGGATCACTGCCTTTTCCGTAATAGCTGTAGTTAAAGTGGTGAAAGTTTGCCCTTGGGAGTGTCAGCTCCATATTTTGTTCGATCATTCGTTTTAAATAAACGGGGACGATTTCTCCAACCGGGTACTGCTTGTTTAATATGTCCTTTGTTTTTCCTTTCGCAACAGCAATATAAATATTTCTTCCGACTGAAGGATCCCGCTGCAGGGAATCAATAATTTTTGTAATTCCGTGGCTCGCCAGCTCTTCATTAAACAAGATGACCGCAATTCGGCCCGACGCAAAGGGTCGAGGCGATTCTGCTTGAAGGATCTGCCGAATGTTTTTACTCGAATGCGATTTTGCAGAAAAGGTTATGCTCGTTAAGGTCGCTTGCTGAGTTCCTCCTGTTGTAATAGGAACAGCTACAGTAGCTTCAATTTTCTTTCCATCAACATAATCATACCCGACCACTCCGATGAGCTGAATATCTTCCAGCACTTGTTTTTGTGGAGTACAGCCAGCAGCAAGCAGAAGCACAATTAAAAATACAAGTTTGATCTTATTCATTTTTCCGTTGCCTCACTTTGTAAATCAGCAACTGAAGCAGGAAAAGAAGCGGAATGTAAAAATAGATGAAATAGTAACCTACTTTAGAAACCCAAGTGTTTAGCTGGTCAATCTGCTGCCGGTCTTTAAATAATAATGAACCGATAAATAGAAGAATGACGATGATGATCAGAGAGTGTTTTTGTTTTACAGAAAATAGCCGCTTGCCTCCCCGTGTCACACACCAGATAGCGATACAGATGTTCGGCAGGACAACAAACAGCCATACCGAGATTCCGATATATTCAAAACGCTCAACAAAAGGAAATTCAACGATTTTCCAGATCGTAAGTGTTGCCCAGATCGTATGCTTTAATTGCCCTTGGCTGTAGTAGGCAAACGATACTACCGCTGTAATGGTATAGAGGATGATCGTGAAAAATACACCCCATTGAGACCATTTGTGGGAGGTCTCAGCATTTTTGATAAAAGGATAATAAAAGAAGAGCATTTCAAAGCCCAGGTAATTAAGGGTCATTGCTTTCGTACCTACAAAATAGTCGATCAGCGAGTGATCAAACAAAGGAAGAATATTATAGATATGAGAATTCTTTATCGCAAAGCATTCTAAAAAGAAAAGCGGGGTTCCGATCAGCACACTAAAGAATGCGACAGCTGTTACAATCCGAAATCCGCCGCTGACAAAATAATAGACCAGCAGCGATAAAATAAGGGAGATTCCCCATGTGTTGATGTGGGGAAACATCCAAACTTGAATGACCTCTATATACGTTCTCAGAACAGTGAGCGCCAGGAATGCAGTATAAATCATGAATATAGAACTTAATAGACCGCCTATCCATTTGCCAAGCACATCATTATGAACGGCGATAATGTCCCCATCACTGCGTTTTAAAATCTTATAGATCATCCAGACGAGAAGATGAATCAGTATGCCGCCGAAAATGACAGCCATCCACGCATCATGGCCCGCGGATTTGGCGATGTATCGCTGAAATCCCAAAACCCCGACACCAATCTGCATGGTTGATATAAGGTAAAAGGTAAAATAGGGAGATACCTGTTTATTTTCTGGCGGATGAATGTTCATGTTCTTCACCTTCGTTCTGTTGAATTATTCTTCAATATCGTTCTTTTGATTTGCTCTTTTAAAATTTAATCGTGCCGGATCTGCAGGCCTCATTTGCATGGGCCGCAATCCCTGACGGTTGAATGGGAGTCGGATGAACGCATCTTTAAGGTCAACCATCCTTAAAGGATAGAGAGGAGCCAAATAAGGCCTGCCCAGCGAGGTTAGACGAAGCATATGGCCCATTACAAAGGCAAAACAGATGGAAACACCAAGCAGTCCCCAAAATTGAGCAAAAATCAGAAAGGGAAAGCGGATCAGGCGGATCGTGTTGCTCATCTGATAAACAGGCGTCGTAAAGGAGGCCAGTGCAGCAAGGGCAACGATGATTAATAGAACGTTGCTCGTTAATCCGGCCTGTACCGCAGCAGTTCCAATAACGATACCGCCAACGATACCGATCGTCTGCCCGACTTTGGAAGGGAGGCGTGCCCCGGCTTCCCGAAGCAATTCGATGGATAACTCCAAGATGATCGCTTCTACGATCGGCGGAAACGGTATGCCGGAGCGGGAAGCTATCAAAGTACCAAGAAGATCGGTCGGGATCATTTCATAGTGAAACGTGAGAACAGCAACGTAAAGTGGTGTGGACAGCACGGAAAACAGAACTCCCAGCAAACGGATCATCCGGAAAACGGAAGCGACATGCCATGACAGGAAGTAATCTTCAAAGGCCGAGAAAAATTCTACAAGCGTAGTAGGGCCCGTCAGAGCACTCGGTGAACCATCAACGAGTAAAGCAACTTTTCCTTCGGCTAAAACAGCCGCAACACGATCAGGACGCTCTGTGTTGATCAACTGGGGAAATGGAGAATTCTGGTTGTCTGATATCATCTGAAGAACATAGCTACTGTCTAAAATGTGATCGTATTCAATGTCCGAAACCCGCTGCAGCAGGGTGTTAATATTCTCCTGGCTGGCGATGCCATCAATATAAAGAATCGTGACCCTTGTTTTCGAGAGCTTTCCTATTTTGACTTCTTTTACATGTAGTTCAGGGATTGGCAGCCTTTTTCGAATCATATTGATGTTGACTTCAATCGCTTCAACAAACGCTTCCTTCGGCCCAACAACGCTGAATTCAGTTTCAGGAACAGAGATCTGGCGCTTCTCGGCAGTCGCCGCAGGAACTAACAGACAGTCGGCCTTTTTAGGGTCTGGCTGTACAAGCACTGATCCGGTCAACAAACTGTCCTGTATCTTTTGAACATCCTTTGTATGCTCGATGGTCTCCACCGGGATTTCTGAAGCCAGCTGTTTGAGAGGCATTAATGAACAGCGCGTCAAATAGGGTATTAAATCACGATGAACAAGATCCGGGTTTACCATACTTTTGTAATAGGAAATGGTAAATGGATGCTGATCGCTTTTTGTAAAGGATACAAAGTCTTGTGAAGCCTTGCATTTATCCAGTAATTGTTTAATGGTAAGCTGGCTTCCACTTTGTCCGGAAGGCTTACTCGCTGCTTTTTCTTTTTTCTTCTGCCGTTTACCGAACATAGCTGCCTCCATCCAAGAGTAGAATCGGGTGTTTATTTGTATATCATTCCAATAGATGAGGACTCTATTCAATTTCGGCATAAGAAAAAGCACCCCGGAAAAGGGTGCTGATCATTTAAAATAATCCTTATCAAAGACATAGTATTTGGCGAGTGCAAGAATCTCACGTACATGTACCTGAGGGGTGACGGACAATGGGACAGAAGATCCTTGCCCAAATGCTTTTAAACCCAATCCTTCTGCCAGGCATTTCGCACGGTGGAGATGAAAATCACTGGAGATGATCAGCACTCGCTGGTGTTTTCCGGCAGGTAGATATTTTTTCATCAGATTTCGTGAGAACTTTATATTTTCATAAGTGCTTGTTGCTTTGTTTTCATAAACAATCGAGGTTGAAGGAACTCCTTTGTTTTTTAAATACCTCCCCATGACTTCTGCTTCTGTCTTACTCTCGCCGACGGTCAGTCCTCCGCTTACGGCAACTATAACACCGGGATGTTTGTGAAGGTACAATGCGGCTTTGTTCAGCCGCTCTTTCAGCACTCTTGAAGGCGTACCATCCTTGATCCCGGCGCCTAAAATGAGTACATAATCAATATTTGCGGGATGCTCATCCTTGATGGAAGTAAGAATCAGCCCTTCAAGCAGCAGGGCAATGATCAGGGCAATGGATACCGTTGAAACTGTGAAAATCCGGAATTTCTTGTTTTTTCTCCACTGCTTTTTGAGAGGATGGAAGACAATAGCTATTGCCAGTAACAGGAGAGAAACGAACAGTATAGCGAGAGCGCCAGTGTCTAATCTGGTGATCGCTATCACGAAAAAAGAATAGATGATTCCGATCAAGCCGATAAGAAAAAATAGTAATCGCATAATAACTCCTGATTTTTTGTGGTAGGCGATAGCCGTTGTTTCTCTAAGACACGGAAGAAAGCTTCAGTTCCTCAACTAATAGAGGAACTAATGCTGGATCCCATTGTGTACCCTTGCCGTCAAGCAGAATGGCGACTGCCTTTTCTCTGCTCATGCCTTTCCTATAAGGCCGGTCTGATGTCATGGCGTCATAAGCGTCTGCTACAGCAATTATCCTTCCGAAGAAGGGAATGTCATCACCAGAAAGCCCTTCTGGATAGCCTTTTCCATCATAGCGTTCATGATGGTATTTCACACCGGGAAGAAGTGGCTCCATAGCTTCCCTCGGCTGAACCTGAGATAGGATTGAAAATCCAACCACCGGATGTTTTTTTATGTAGCTGAACTCGATATCGTCCAATTTTCCTTCTTTTAATAGAATATGATCGGGGATACCAATTTTTCCAATGTCATGGAGGAGAGCTGCTTTTTTTAGTGTAGATAGTTCATCCATACTAAGGCCTGCTTTCTCACCAATCTGAACCGAATACTCGGCAACCCGCTGTGAATGTCCGGCAGTATACGGGTCACGTGCATCCATTGTGGCTGCCATGACGGCAAAAAAGCTGTCCAGAAGCTGGTGGTTCATTTCTTCCCGGTCGCGGATGGAAGAACTCATATGATTAAACCCTGAAACAAGCCTTGAAAATTCATCAGAATACGTGTTGTCCAGCAAAAATTGGCTGTTTCCAAGCTGTACTTCTTCCATGGCCGTTTGAAGGTTCTTCATCGGAGCCAGCAAATCTTTGTAGATCAGGTACGTCCCGAAAAAAGCAAAAAGCATGCCAAGCATCAGAATGAAGATCGCCCAGCTCCAGTATGACCTCGTGATGGAGGCAGCCTGTTCATATAATTTGACCTGGTTGGCAAGAGCGAACAAGAGTACAGGAAATGTTCCTATAAAAATGGTGCTTAGCTGAATTTTTCGCTGAATCGAAACAAACACTCTGTTGTTTTGGGACAGAGGATCCCCGTGCAGTTCGACCGCCCGATTCCTAAGTTCTTCAATGATCGGTTTCACGGCACTCGTCGTTAAATAAAATTCAACAATGGCATGCATTCCGGCTACGATAACGGCCCCAAGACCACCCATGAACAGATACATATAGGGCATGTTGAGAAAACCAAAGTAAATGGCTGCGCTCACTAAAATGATTGCTGGAACTGATAGTCCAAGAAAGTGCGGCCCCATGATCCGTTTTACCGTCAGCAAAGGAAAACGGTGAGCTTGAACAAATCCGTTCGTCAACGTTCGGATCGATGGGGTCGATTTGTAAAACGCCCGGTAGATCGGCTTGATGTGCCGGGAGAAAGCACGGTATTCAATAAAACACATGATGAAAAAAGACAAAGCTATGATCCCTAAGATCATCCATTTTTCAAAGGTAGAAAAGTGGAGAGTTGAAAAGACAAAAAAACCCCCAACTCCAATGACTGCGATAAGTGATCCTATGAGATAATTTCTTAGAAGCATTCTTTGAAAATGACGATAAAAGTCCATTTCACACCTCTTTCCAAAGGACTTAAGTCACTATATCTAGAATAACATTGATAACAATGGTAAAAAAGTCTAATTTTGTTATATATTGAGGAAAAATGCTGGTGCCAGGCACCAAAAAAATCAGGAGGGGGATTCATGGAGGAATGGACGAAAGACTCATACGTTATTTCAATGGATAAGAAGAATCTCAATATTAATCGGATTCACGAGTTTTTGACAAAGGAATCCTATTGGGCACAAGGCATTACCCGAGAAAGGGTTCAAAAAGCGGTTGATCATTCTCTTTGTTTTGGAGTCTATGAGAAGAATGGCGATGATCAGACACAGGTTGGTTTTGCGAGGATCATAACAGATTATGTGGCGACAGCTTATGTTTGCGATGTATTTATCTTGGAGCCGCATCGCGGAAAAGGACTCTCCAAATGGCTGATTGAGACGGTTACTTCCCATAAAGAACTGCAGGAGGTACGAGGAATGCTGCTTGTGACAAAGGATGCTCATGGACTCTACAGCCAATACGGGTTTCAGCCGGTTGAAGCGGAGAAATATATGAAAAAAGAAATGAAGAGAGAGGAGCAGCCACCTCGTTCTGTAATGCGCGAAAAATAAATAGAAGACGCTGACATATGATTCAGCGTCTTCAGCTTATGAAAGCTTGAGAATATAGAACATAAGCATAAAATGAGAGGCACTTCCAGCTAGTACGAAGAGATGCCAGATTGCATGGTTGAAGGGGAACCTTCGCCATACGTAGAAAACGGCCCCGACCGTGTACATAATCCCTCCGCTGATCAGCCAGGCAAGACCTTGCTCAGGAAGAGTGACGACCACACGGTTAAAAGCGAATATGATCAGCCACCCCATAAGAATATAGCCGATTGTTGAGAGAATGACGAAGCGCTTCGTAAAAAAGATTTTAAACGCCACACCCGCCAAGGCGATCCCCCAAACGGTTCCAAACAATGCCCAGCCGAGAGCTCCCTTTACCACAATCAATAGAATCGGTGTATAAGAACCCGCAATAAAGATATAGATGGCTGAGTGGTCCATGATCTCAAAAATATCTTTGACCTTTCCCTCAGGAAAGCTGTGAACGAGGGTTGAAGAAGTATAGAGAAGCAGCATGGATCCGCCGAAAACAGCAAAGCATGTGATGTGCAGCGGTGTCCCTTGTGCGCTGGCAAAAACAACAAGTAGGGTTAAAGCAATAATACTGAAAACCGCTCCGATGCCATGGGTGATGGCATTTATAATTTCCTCACGTTTTGTATACGTAAATGCATTCATTTTTTCACCCCTTTTATAGTATCCTGCACTAAGACCGACATTAAGTTTCACTTATTTTAACATAGAAAAAAGAGCTCATGGCAACTGAGCTCTCTTTTCTTCGTTATTTACATCGGTTCACTGCCGGCCTGCTGCTGAATCGGCAGTGTTTTTCCTGTTGATTTCCGGTTGCTCCGTTCTTTCGTTTCAAGTCTTCTTGCGAGCAATGATAATGAATAGTTAACGAGAAAGTAGATGAATGCAATGAGTAAAAAAGTGGGAATCACGTAATTTACGTTTTTACCATTCACGATTTGCGCATTATGCAGCAGCTCAGGAAGCGAGATGACAACAGCAAGAGAGGTGTCTTTTAAAAGAGATATAAACTGACTGACAATCGGCGGAACCATTCTTCTTAGGGCCTGAGGCAATATAATGTGCTGCATCGTCTGAATGTAGGTAAGGCCGGAGGAGCGGGCAGCTTCAATCTGTCCTTTTTCGATTGAGTTTAATCCGCTACGGACAATCTCAGATAGCATGGCAGATTCAAAGATAATAAGAGCTGTTACGGCAGCCATCATAACGCTCATTTTAATGCCGACTTCAGGCAAGGCGAAAAATGTGAAAAAGATAATCAGCAGCAAAGGCAGATTCCGTATTGTTTCAACACATACGGCAACGACCTTTGATAGAACCGGTATCTTTGCATAGCGCAAGATTCCTAAGATACTTCCGAAAATAAAACTGAAAACAATAGCGATGAAGGCAACGAAAAGTGTAGTCATCAGACCTTTTAGCAAAAAGAGCAGATTTCCTGCGGAATAAGCACCGATAAAATCCATTGTGCGTCTCCTCCTTATCCGCTCACAGCAAGACGCCGTTCAAGATAACCGACGAATAAGCTGAGTGGAATAGTTAGAACAAGATAGAACATCGCCACAAAAATATAGACGTCAAATACAACATACGTAGCTGAAGAGATGGAATCTCCAAAGTACATTAAATCCAATCCTGCAACAACGCCAAGGATGGAAGAGTTTTTCACCAGATTAATGAACTGATTGCCAAGCGGAGGAATAACGATTTTAATGGCCTGAGGAAGTATGATGTATCTCATCGTTTGGATGTACGTCAAGCCTGATGAACGGCCAGCTTCCATTTGACCCTTATCCACAGATAAAATACCCGCGCGGATTGCTTCTGCAATAAATGCCGCTGTATAGATGGAAAGAGCAATGGTTCCCGCTTGAAAACCGCTAAGCTTCATGCCTAAACTCGGCAATCCATAATAAAAGATGAACAGGATCAAGATGAGAGGAATATTTCGGACAAATTCCACAAAAGCTGTTCCGATGATCTGAAAAATCTTTAACGGAGAGATCCGCATAACAGCGAAGATCACACCAAGAATAAAGCTGCAGACCAAAGCAAGAAGGCTTGCTTTCAGTGTGTTGACAAAGCCATCAAGATAGGTGTCAAAGTTGTCGATCAGTATGGTGAAGTCTAGCATGAATTCCCTCCTTTACGAAAGAAGGATAGATGGGCAAAGCTGCCCATCCATCACAAAAATCATTATTGTTCTTTTATCCATTTGCTCTTGATTTTGTCATATTCACCGCTGTCCTTAAGCTCTTTAAGGAATTTATTCACGTACTTTGTGAACTTGTCATCGCCTTTATTCAAAGCGATTCCATATGGCTCATCGGTAAATGGCTGTCCTACCAATTGATAGTTCGAATCCTGGTCAGCCATCCCGTATAGAATCGAGTTATCTGTTGTTAATGCATCACCTTTCCCAGCTTTTAACGCGGTAAAGGCTTCAGCATAGTTTTCAAACTCGAGTACCTGGGCATCAGGAGATTTGTCTTTGATGTTTTGAACAGAAGTGGAGCCTTTTACAGCCAACACCTTTGTGCCTTTCTTCACATCATCAATACCCTGGATTTTACTTCCTTTTTTCACGAGCAGCGACTGGCCTGCTTTAAAGTAGACATCAGAGAAGTTAACTTCCTTTTTACGGTCCTCTGTAATAGTCATTGTGGCAATAATCGCGTCAATGTCACCGTTTTTCAGCATTTGTACACGTGTCTTTGATGTAACTTCTTTTAGTTCAAGCTTTTTTTCGTCACCAAAGATTTTTTTGGCAAGTGCTTTTGCAATATCAATATCGAAGCCTTCTACTTTTCCGCTGGAAGGATCCTTGTAACCGAAAAGATTGGTATCATATTTTACACCGACCACCAGTTTACCGCGTTTTTTGATGGCAGATAGTGTATCTTTTGATTCTCCGCCTGTCTTGTCGCTTCCGCATGCTGAGAGCATGCTGATTACGAGTACCAGAATTATAGCCAACAACCAGCTTTTCTTGTTTTTCAAATGTCTCATCTCCTTTAATGGTTTAGAACTCTGCTTAAAAATAATTTTGCACGGTCTTCTTTTGGATTGGAGAAAAACGCTAAAGGTTCATTGTCTTCAAGTATTCTGCCGTGATCCATAAACACGACCCGGTTAGCCACTTCACGGGCGAATCCCATCTCATGGGTGACGACCACCATGGTCATTCCGTCCTTCGCGAGTGTTTTCATAACATCCAGAACCTCACCAATCATTTCGGGATCAAGGGCAGAGGTAGGCTCATCGAACAACATGATATTCGGTTTTAATGCGAGGCCCCTGGCGATGGCCACTCGCTGCTGCTGTCCTCCAGAGAGCTGGGATGGATAGGAATCAGCTTTGTCTGGAATCCCGACTTTTTCAAGGTAGAACATCGCCGTTTTTTTGGCTTCTGAAGGTGAGATCCCTAATGCTTTTTTTGGTGCGAGTGTGATGTTCTCAAGCACAGTCATATGTGGATAAAGATTAAAGTGCTGAAATACCATGCCAATGTTTTTGCGTAGATCATTAATATTTGTTTCCTTGCTGTTTACTGCCTTCTTGTTGACGGTGAGATCTCCGTCAGTAATTGTTTCAAGCCGGTTGATACACCGGAGCAATGTACTCTTTCCCGACCCCGATGGACCGACGACAACAACAACTTCCCCTTCTTTAATCTCCAGGTTAATATCATTCAGAACCTGAAAATCGCCGAAGTGCTTGTTAACATGACGAAAAGATATCAAACCAATCCCCCTTTGTTATGTATTAAAACTCAGGTTTCTAAAGACCTGAAGTTTTACCCGATACGAAGTGTTTATATATTACAAATTTTCTGACTAAAATCCTATTATTCGACTATCTGTAACAAAATTCCTTTTTAAATTTACTTTTTAATTATTTTTTTATGAAATATTTGAGAGGTGGGATCCTTAAAATCATTGGAGGGAAGGGGATGGAGTGTTTGAACCGCCTTCTTATCATCGCCAACTATCACCCCTTTATTATTGGAGTTAAAGACTTGAGGGTCTCTCTTAAGCATCAGTATGCAAGGTCCATTAGGAGTGAAAATCAACTCTATGCTTTAACAGAAACTACAAAAAACTGGCTCCTCAAAAGACTGAGGAACCAGCAGGATGTTTCTTTATTGGACAGCTTTAATCTCTACATCAATGTTGCCTCGTGTCGCTTTGGAATACGGACATACTTGGTGAGCTTCATCTGCGAGCTTCTGAACATTTTCCTGATCCTGACCCGGAATAGAAACCTCCAGGACGACTGCAAGCTTTAATCCGCCGTTTGGAGAATCTTTGCCGATCGTCACTTTAGCTGTAACTTTGCTGTCTGAAACATCAACTTTCTGTTTGCCGGCAACAATCTGCAGTGCGCTTTGATAACAGGCCGCATAACCGCAAGCAAACAGCTGTTCAGGGTTTGTTCCTTCACCGCCGGAGCCCTGGAGCTCTTTTGGCATGCTGAGCTTTAAATCAAGTTTCCCGTCTTCGCTTGAAACTCTGCCATCTCTTCCGCCTTGTGCGGTAGCTTCTGCTGTGTATAAACCTTGATCCATTGTAAATCACTCCTTGTATAAGGTGACAATATCTGTACCAAAATAGCTACACACCTAAACATTATCTTTTATCACTATTTTTAAACCTTTAAATTTTAGGAGGTGGTGACAAGGAGGTGGTGCCAGGCACCGCATTTACACACTTGTGTAATTACGGTGCCTGGCACCAAACAAGGTACCAAAAAGTTTATTAAAGATCTATTTAGGAAATTATTAATCTAAATACATTGCTGGAGGGAATGGCATGGAAGTGAAAGAGCAGATTATGGCTCTGATGGGAAATCCGGAGAGAGAGTTTGAATTTAAGCAAAAAACAGATTTACCGGGTGTAAAGGATGATTTGGTACGAATCCGTTATGTTCCTCAAGGCGACAGCGGATTTTTTCAATCCACATTCTATGATGAAGAAACAGAGATTGTTGGCTCGCGGGTGTTTGACGAACTGGAGGATGTTATACTTTTTGTAGAGAAAAATAAAATCTGAGGCTTTTGGCAGTAATGAAAGAGGAATATAAAAAAAGCAATCCGGTTAATATATACTGGATTGCTTTTTCGTGTTTTACGTGTGGCGATTCACTTTGAGCGTACTGCCTTCCTCTATCAATCCTAAAAGGAAGGGGAGTCGCTCAGCTTCGTCTGCCGTTTGTTCAGTTGTTCGAGCAGCATGCAGGTCAGCATACCAAGGATCAGCCCGTTATTCAGCAAAGTAGTTAATATATTGGGCAGCCCCTTCAAAGCAGCTGGAGGAATGAAGGTGCACCCCAAGCCGATCATTAACGATGTGGCGATAACAAACAGCGTATTTTCATTAAATTTCAGTGAGCGATATTCCTTTAAAGCCAGTCCAATCATGCTTGAAAAAGGAACAAAAATCGTCGCATAGCCAACAGGTGCAGGTATGCTTGCGAAAAAGAACGTAAGCTTTGGAAACAGGCTGATGGCGAGGATCATTAAACTCCCAATGATGTAGGGAAGGCGCTGAAACATTTTGGTCGTCAGGATAAATCCTGCCGTACCGGAAATCGGAACACAGGCGACGGCCGAAAACAATCCGGCAATCAGCGTGTTCATTCCCATCAATCCAGTCGTTTGATTATAATTAATGTCTGAATGAGGCTGTTTTTCATTTTTATACACATTCTCGACGACGTTGACACTAGCGACCATATTGGCGAGAAGCAGGAAACCAATAATGATGGAAGTCAGAGCGATGCCGCCGCTGAACTGTGGAGCTCCCCATGCGAAAATCTCAGGGAGGGCTACGGTTTTACCGTGAAAGCCTGAGTCTTTGACCAGCCCCAATAACGAAAAAAGGCCCCATCCGGCAATCAGGCTGATCAAAACGGAATAGCTTCGCAAAAACCGGCTCTTCGCTTTTCCCAGAACCATGGACAAAATTAAAATGGCGATGGCTGTAACAGCAACTTTGCCGTCCACACTGTTTGATAAGTAACCGATCCCCAGGATACCTTTAATAAAGGAGCCGCTTAGCTGAGCAACAAGCAGGATCAAATAAGTTCCTGTAACGAGGGGAGTAAACAGCTTTTTGAGAGGGCCAATCCATTTCATCAACCCTAGAAAAATGAAAAGAAGCCCGCAGATCAGCATTCCCATTTCCAGCTGGTGAAGCACATCTTGTCCGTTAAACGAACCGGCTGAAACGAGTCCTGCATAGACCATGAAAACACCCCACCATAGACCGGCTGGCCCTTCTGTAATAGGAAGACGGTGTCCGAACAAGGCTTGCAGAAAACCGGAAATGCCAATAATAAAAAATGTCCTTTGAAGGAGTTCAGCTATTTCAGCCGATTGAAGATGGAAGGCGGTGCCGATGGAAATAGGTGCTACTATGCTGCCGGCAAGGATAAAGACCATCCACTGAAACGAAGAGAAGAATAATTTCATATTATTAACACCTACTGTCTGAAAACTTTAAACACGGAATCTATTATAGACCTGTTGCCTAAATTCGGAAAGACTTTTTGTTTCTGGTTTTTAGGTTTAAACAGCTGGCAAATAAGGGAAAGGAATGAGAAAGAGAATCTTAGGAGGTATGACGTGCGATGGATGAAAATAGAATTACGTTTTATGTTAATCCAAAAGGTGAGATCAATACCCTTCCGGCCGACGAAAGCATGCATCTATTTGAAATCCGAGCTAACGAGGCAGAGATAGAGCAACTGCGAGGTTTATTTCGTCAGCTGCACGAACATAATAAAAAAGAAGGTAAAGATATTTTTTCAACGAAGTCTTTCTTTTACGAAAACCAGGGTGAACTGGACCGGAAAGAAGATAACGAGATCATGTTCGAGATTTACCGGCAAATTTTCATGCTGGGAACGGAAAAGACCAAAGAGGATGTAGAAGAGATGGGCGTCATTCCAAAGCTGAATGAATTAAGATAAACGTTCATCTATTGGAGATGAACGTCTTTTTATGAAATGTCTAGCTTCAGCGACCAAGTCCTCGAGGTCGCTTCACTCATTCCCTCAACACAAAAAGCGTGTTGCTGGGTATGAGCTCCAGCGCTTGTCGGACTTAAGCAGGTCGCTTACGCATTTCTTAGAAAAAATTTCTATTTTTTTATTGGGTACCCCTTTAAATAAAAATAGGCAGCGAAAAATATTAGAAGATATCTTTTTAGGTGTTTATGAAAGTTTTTCATTGAGTATTCATACATACATTCATCAACCATCACACCATAAATGGGGCAAGGGAAGAGTAATATGAAAACGATTAAACAGGAAGATATTCAACTTTGGGTAGAAAATCATTTAGAGGACTTTAAAAATTTTACTCCCTATCTGTTTACCCAAGAATTTATCCACTTTTTTTGTGAATCTCGGCAAAACGAAAAAGAGTTTGAAGTTAAGTATGATAAAAGTGGCCAAAAACTGTATATGCGTTATCTAGAACCTTCTGAAATTGAAGATGATTGGGTATGCGTCGGTAATGTGAGCTTCTAGACAAAGGAGATGTTATTGTGGAGATCAATCGCGTACAAAGAGTGGAGAAGCTGTATAATACAGCACCCGTTAATAAACAGCAGCAAGAGGAAAAAAAGGAACTTCGAGATAAGGTCGAAATTTCTAAGGAAGCTCAAGAGTTATATTTGGCCGATAAGTTTACGGATGAGCGAAGTGCTAAAATAGAAGAACTCAAACAAAAAATACAAGCTGGGGAGTACAAAATCGATCCTGATAAGATCGCTCGGAAGATCGCTTCTCACTATCAACTATAAAAACAGATCAGCTGCAGCTGATCTGTTTTTTGTTTATTTTTTATCCTTATCCGACTTAGGCTTCAAGATATGGAATGCTTTTCGGATTAGCCCGGGGATCGGGATATTCGTCCTTCCCGCATTCTCGATGATGGATAGAAGCTCATTGGATAAATAAAAAAAGATGGTCGCATCCCGGATATATTGTCCGCCGAATAAGGAATCCAGTGAATGCGCAACCGCAACAATGCAAAATATGATGACTTTTTTTATGATTCCTTTGAAGCCGACAGAACTTGACAATTTTCCCTCATAGGCGGATGCGCAAATGCCGGAAATATAATCAATGATGGCAAGAATGACAAGCGCTTTAATCAGTGGTGACATCGAGCCAAACAAATAACCAGCATAAACACCAGCCAGCGCAGATCCGCTTTTAAATAATAATTGCGCTCTACTCATATGAAAACACCTCAAACTTTCGAGAGTAGTAAATCTATTATTGATTAATAGAATATGATGACGGACAAGATTTGGTTCATAAGTGAGGGGAAATAGCATCAGTAAAGAACCTTTTTTTTGCAGAAATAGCAAGATTATATACAATAATCCGACAAATTAATTAAATATTTAAAAAAATTTAAAAATAAGGAACAGACAGGCACATAATCTGTTACAATGGAGAAAATCTTTATTAGGAGGTATTTAATGTGAACAAAATTACTCTTGGTCTCCCTCCACATTGTCACAAAGTTTCATTCGATGGAAAGGTTTTTAAAATTAAAGGATTAAACAATGAAAAGATGATCGTACCGGTGTCTGGAACAGATAGCGCGGAAGTTAGCCATGTGAACGAGGAAACCGGGATGTTAAATATAATCGGAAAAAACCAGATATTAATTTCAATGGAGATGCCAATCCGGTTTTGTGAAATCGGAAAAGGATGGCTCCTTGATAAACTGCCAAAACGAAAAAAGAAATAAGATACCAAAAAGGACACAGGAGGCTGTGTTCTTTTTTTGTTTTAGCTTTGTTAAAGCATATTGTTGCTTGAAAGAGACACTCGAGTCTTTTTCTACTATAAAAGGCGGTTCAATCACACCCTGCAAAATTCAATAAAACATTAACTGACAGAGCTTAATGTTTAATCGTAGAGTGTACCGGCTCTCACAGGGCTCTTCTAATTTCCTCGTACAGGCATACATTTAAACGGAGAGGTCGAGTTGAGTGGAGGGCAGGATGGGTATTCGGCGAAAACAGATCATTCAAATAGCCGCCACCTATATCGGGACGGTTGTAGGAGCGGGTTTTGCAACAGGAAGAGAGATCGTGGAGTTTTTTACCGTCCATGGTTCAGCTGGTTTCCTGGGAATTTTAATCAGCGGTTTCTTATTTATTTTTCTGGGGACGAAAGTTATGCTGCTGGCCCGAACGATTGGGGCGGATACCTATGAATCGTTAAACCGGTATTTATTTGGGGACAGATTTGCTTCGGGAATTAATTTCATCATGTTCATCATGCTGTTTGGAGTCACTTCGGTCATGCTGTCAGGTACGGGCGCCTTATTTTCAGAACAGCTTCATCTGCCGTTTCATGCAGGTATCATTCTAACGATCATCCTGTGCTATTTGGTGATGCAAAAAGGAATGAACGGAATTTTGTGGACCAATTCAGTAATCGTTCCGGTCATGATTTTATTCTCCTTGATCATTTCCGTATCGATGCTTTTTTCTCCCATAGAAGCTCCCCTTATTAGAACAGAAGACTTTACTCAGCATTGGAAATGGCTGTTCAGCCCCTTTACATATGCTGCCTTTAATTTGACCTTGTCACAGGCCGTTCTCGTGCCATTAAGCCGTGAAGCAGAAGATGATACAGTCATTAAATGGGGAGGGGTCCTCGGTGGATTAGGCCTTACATTTATCCTTTTGAACAGCCATTTTGCTCTATACTTAGTGCCGCAGTCTGTACAATATGAAATTCCGGTAGCAGAGATCATCAGCAAACTGGGTGTTTTTGTCCACTTTCTATTTTTGATTGTGGTTTATGGGGAGATTTTCACCACATTGATCGGCAATTTATTCGGGCTGATCGAACCGATGAAACAATCTTTCAAGTTATCTTCCAATGTCATTTTAGGCCTTTTAATGGGAGGAGGATATGTCATCAGTTTGTTTGGGTATTCCTCTCTTCTCCATTATCTCTATCCGCTTTTTGGTGTCATCGGTCTGTCGTACCTGGCGATCATTGCTTGTAAAAAGAGTTATTAGGTGCAGGGAAAATCAGAATATACAGGATGTCCCTTTCTTAAAATAGTAGAAAGAATCGTCACAAGCAGACAAAGGGGCGATGGTATGGGGAATACTAAGCACACAGGGCCAGCATCACTTCCGTTCAAGCCGGATCCCTCACTTTGGGCGAGTCCTGTTCCATTTGGTTTTGGGAAAAACAAACCTCATCATGTAAGAGACACACTGAAAGCAGCATGGGAGAACCGTGATAACTTAAAATATGCAGCGAAAATATTGAACGAGGGGGTATGTGACGGATGTGCCCTTGGTGTTTCTGGATTGCGTGACCAGACCCTTTCAGGGATGCATCTATGCACCACCCGGCTCAACATGCTTCGTTTAAACACAATGCCGGCAATTCCTAAAAACATGCTGCATGATGATATACAAAACTTAAGAAAATACAGCAGTTCAGAGCTTCGGCAGCTCGGCAGGATACCTTATCCAATGATTAGAAAAAAAGGAGATCAGCATTTTCGGCGGATCACCTGGGATAAAGCGCTAAATACGATTGCCTCAAAAATAAAAGCCATTTCTCCGAAACAGCTGGCGTTCTATTTGACTTCTAGGGGAATAACAAATGAATCCTATTATTTAGCAGCAAAAGCAGCTCGTTTTATTGGAACGAATAATATTGATAATGCCTCGCGAATCTGTCATTCTCCTTCTAAGACAGCTTTAAACAAGATGCTTGGTATAGGGGCATCAAGCTGCAGCTATAAGGATTGGATCGGGACCGACGTTCTTGTGTTCTGGGGTTCTGTTTCAGCGAACAACCAGCCGGTTTCTACAAAGTATATTTATGCGGCTAAAAGAAAGGGAACAAAAGTAATTATCATCAATCCCTATGCAGAGCCTTCTATGGAACGCTATTGGATTCCTTCCATTCCTGATTCAGCCGTATTCGGTACCAAAATTGCTGATGATTTTTATCAAGTGAAGATTGGCGGGGATATTGCACTGATCAATGGAATCATGAAGCACTGGTTTGAGATGGAGCGTAAAGAGAGAGGTTCAGCTCTGGAGCATTTATTTATTAACGAGCATGTAAAAGGGCTTGAAGAGATGAAACGTCATGTGCGCGGTCTGACGTGGGAAAACCTTGAAAAGTCTTCGGGCTTGGGGAAAGAGCGAATCCGCGAACTGGCGGAGATCCTGGCCTGCTCAAAGTCGGGTGTATTTGTCTGGTCAATGGGTCTGACCCAGCATAGGTTTGGTACCGATAATGTGTCACAGATTGTTAATCTCGCACTGCTCAGAGGATTTCTGGGCCGGAAAAATTGCGGTTTGATGCCTATTCGCGGGCATTCGGGTGTCCAGGGTGCAGGTGAGATGGGAGCCGATCCCTTTAGTTTGCCGGGCGGCGGATTTGATGAGAGAACACGGCAGCGCATACAATCGGTTTGGGGTTTTGCTGTACCAGACTGGCAGGGAGACATACTAGGCATCAGCCTGGAGAATGCTCTCCTTTCTGAAGATGCAGACAGAAAGCTGAAGCTGTATTACATGTCAGGCGGGAACTTTTTGGAGACCATGCCAGATCCAGACTTTGTAAAGTCCTGTCTTGAAAACATAGAAGTCAGAGTCCATCAGGACATCATCCTTAATACATCTACTCTGCTTGATGCCAGGGATTGTGTCATCGTCCTTCCTGCAATGACAAGGTACGAACAGCCGGGTGGCGGGACTTCCACTTCAACCGAAAGAATGGTCTATTTTTCACCTGAAATCAATGGGCCACGGATGGAAGAAGCACGTCCGGAATGGCAGATCTATAGTGAACTTGCTTCAAGAGTCAGGCCGGATCAAAAGCATATCATGCAATTCTCCGATGCAGGAGCAGTCAGAAAGGAGATTGCAATGGCTGCCCCAAACTATAAAGGGATACAGGATCTTTGCAAAAAAGGAGATGTGTTTCAATGGGGAGGTGCCTGGCTTTGTGAAGGAGGCATTTGCCCGACAGAAGACGGCAGGGGGCGGCTTCTTGCCATTGATCTGCCGGAACGGCGGCAGGGAAGAGGAGAATTTACCATTACGACAAGGAGAGGAAAACAGTTCAATTCCATGGTTTATCATAAAATGGATCCTTTTAACCAAGCATCCAGAGAAGACGTACTCCTTCACTTGAAGGACGTTTTAGAGCTTGGTTTACGGGAAGGAGAATCCGTTGTGGTTTACAATCGGCACGGTTTGTTTCGGGGCCGGGTGAAGATTGCAGACATAAAAAGGCGTAACGCCGCTTTATACTGGCCAGAAGCCAATTGTTTAATCCCTAAAGGTGTTTATGAAAGATCAGCCGGGATTCCGGAATACAATTCAGGAGCCTTGATTGAAAAGGCTGAAGTATTTTATGCCCAAAAAGACAAGGCATATAAAGAGAAAAGGCTGGCTGAATCAGAATTAGATGAGGATTAAGGCCTTGGTAGTATATTTGGATTTTTTTGAATACTATTACTATTTTTGAGCGTAGTGACAGATGATCCCGGCTATGATAAGGTTTTTAAAAGAAAGTCCTTCTAGAATAGACAAAAATAGTTTGGGAGTGGACAGAAAAGTGAACACAGAAGCAGGTCTCAAAAAAGACATCGGGCTTTCAGTGGCGATGTCTATTGTAATTGGAACAGTGATCGGATCAGGTATCTTTATGAAGCCTGGAAAGGTAATTGAGTATGCGGGAGGCTCCAATATGGCGCTGCTGGCCTGGATACTGGGGGGACTCATCACCCTGGCAGGCGGCCTGACCATTGCAGAAGTTGCCACTCAAATTCCAAAAACAGGCGGGCTATACGTCTATATGGAAGAAGTATACGGAAAAGTATGGGGTTATTTAAGCGGATGGGTTCAGACGGTCATCTACGGACCTGCTATCATTGGAGGGCTTGGACTCTATTTTGGCTCTTTGATCGCGAACCTTTTTGGATGGAATGAAAAGGCCGGTCCATGGATTGGCGTTATAACCGTTATTTTCTTGGCGGTCATTAATAGTTTCGGCACCAAGTACGGGGGAATTGTTCAAAACGCCGCAACGATAGGAAAGCTGCTGCCTATTATTTTAATTATTGTGTTTGGGATCTGGAAAGGAAATGAAGAGGTCCTGAATGCAGGCAGCGGACTAACAGGCGAGATTAGTATGGGAGCAGCCATATTGGCGACATTGTGGGCATATGATGGATGGCTGATGGTTGGTTTTGTTGCAGGTGAAATGAAGAACCCTGCAAAAATTCTTCCTAAAGCCATCGTCGGCGGTATTCTTGTTGTCACAGCGGCTTACCTCCTTGTAAATGTAGCGATGTTTCATGTACTGCCTGCAAGCACGATCGTCGACCTCGGCGAGAACTCTGCAGGTAAAGCAGCTTCCTTATTATTCGGAGATATTGGCGGAAAGCTGATTGCTATTGGAATTGCCGTTTCTATTTTCGGTTGTCTTAATGGAAAAATTCTGACGTTTCCAAGGGTAACGTACGCCATGGCTCAACGCAAGCAGCTTCCGGCATCCCGCTTTCTGGCATCTGTTTCAGAAAAGTTTGGAACACCGATCCCTGCGACAGGGCTGCAAGTCGTGTTTGCCGTTATTCTGATGCTTGTTTCCAACCCGGATTACCTATCAGCCATGGCGATATTTGCAATTTATATTTTTTACATTTTTGCCTTCTATGCCGTCTTTTTATTGAGAAAAAGAAACAAGGAGAAAGAAAGGACGTACAGCGTTCCTCTGTTCCCGTTTGTTCCAGCGTTTGCGATCATAGGGGCTGGTTATATCGTGATTGCGACGATCTATGATAATCCGAGGGACAGCTTAACTGCAATCGCTGTGACTTTGTTGGGCTTGCCGCTGTATTGGTATTTAAATAGAAATAAAGGCAAAACTTCAAGTGATGAATTCTTGAAACAACAAGCCAAATAAGCGTCATTATCTGTTTGCTCTGCTGAATTTTCAGCAGGGCTTTTTTGTTTTATCGAATAAAAAGGCAGCATACTACAGAAAATGAGAAGTAAACAGAGTGGAGGTGAATGAATGGATGAAGATCAGGAAACGTTTAAAACGGCGGCCGATTGCAGGTTCAGAAGCTAAAGCTTATGAAAATATAGAAGTTTCTTTACAGATTGATGAAAACCTCGATCACTTGAAAAATATCTTAGGTGAGAGCATGGATGTGAAGATTCTGCCATTCTATGAGAGACCTGTTCCTTTTGTCGTTTGTTTCATTGAAGGGCTCGTAAACAAGCAGCAGATTGATCTATCCATTCTTCAGCCTATACACGATTGGCAGGATACTGAAGAGGATGTAACCCCTCAGACATTGATTCAGCAGATTGAGGTTTCCGCTGTTGTTAACAAACATCAGCTGTTCGGACATATTATTACACCAATCTTAAAAGGGCAAGTGGCTGTCTTTGTGGATGGACTGGACGTGGCTTATACGATCCCGCTGGAATTCTTTCCAACGAGAGGAATCGATGAGCCCGAGTCACAGACGACCGTCAGGGGTCCGCGGGAAGGGTTCATTGAAACCCTTCAAATTAACACGACGCTGCTGAGAAGAAGAATCTCTAACCCCCTGTTGCGCTTCAAGCCCTTGCAGATAGGAAATGTAACAAAAACGACGGTGCTTGTAGCCTATATGGAAAACAAAGCCGATCTACAAGTATTAAATGAAGTGATGAACAGACTGATCAATCTTGACACGGACAAAGTCTTTGAAGGAGGGATGATTGAAGAACTGATCGATGAAAATGGTTATACTCCGTTTCCGACGTTTCAATCATCAGAGCGTCCTGATGTAGCAGCAGCGGCACTTGCTGAAGGGAAAATAGTGATTCTGATAGAGGGAACTCCATTCGTTCTTATAACGCCTGTCACCTTTATTTCTTTCTTTCAGGCAGCTGAAGACTACTACAGCCATTATGATCTTTCCATTCTTGTCCGGTTTGTACGGGTGATGTCTTTTATCATCTCCTTTTCGCTTCCCGCTGTCTATATTGCCGTTACAAGCTTTCATCAGGAACTGATCCCAACGAACCTGCTCGTGAGCCTTGCCGCACAGCGTGAAGGAGTTCCTTTTCCCGCTTTTTTAGAGGCGTTGATCATGGAAATAATCTTTGAAATTTTAAGGGAGGCGGGCATTCGAATGCCAAGGCCGATCGGTTCTGCCGTCTCTATCGTTGGGGCTATCGTTATCGGGGAGTCAGCCGTTGCTGCGGGTTTAGTATCACCTGCCATTGTTATTGTTGTCTCGCTTACTGCAATCTCAAGCTTCGTCTCCCCATACTATGCATTCAGCGGTGCGGCAAGGATACTCCGCTTTGCGTTAATGATTTTAGCGGCAACAATAGGAATTTACGGCATCATCATGTTCTACCTGGCCCTGTTTGTTCATCTATGTTCATTGACCTCCATGGGAAAACCTTATTTCACATCCCTTGCCCCATTTACCGACGAACAGGATGATACTCTTTTACGACTTCCTTTCTGGTGGAAACAGACAAAACTCTATAAAAAATGGAAAGCAAGCTCATGAAACGATTAAAAATACTGTTGATGATTACAATTGTAGTTTCGTTCTCTTTAGCTGGATGCAATGGCAGGCGCGAATTGAATGAACTTCTTATCGTTTCGGCTCTTGGAATTGACATAAGCAAATCCGGAAAAACAGAGGTTCATATTCAAGTTTTAAATCCTAACGGGGCAACTGGAAACCAGGGAGGGGCGGTATCAGGAGGGTCAGGTGGTTCTGTCTATACTTATTCTGTGAAGGGTTCTACCATATATGAAGGGATTGATAAGGCAGGAAGGATACTCCCCCGGTATATGATGTTCTCTCATATTAACAGTGTGGTCATCGGTGAGAAATATGCGAGAAAAAAAGGGTTAAAGCCCCTTTTTGATTTTATGGAACGAAATCATGAGTTCAGAGAAACTGTTCCTATGTTTATAGCAAAGCATTCAACAGCAAAAGAAATCCTGACGATCTACACGCCAATCTTTAAAAATCCTGGTGAGTCGTTGAACAACCGCTTACAATTATCTTCTTTAACTACGGGACTGTCAGAAGGTGTATTGGAAAAAGATGTGGTACGGTGGAGATTTGGTGAACACAGGGATCCCGCCATTCCCGGTGTTGAGGTATTGGAAAGCTCAAAAAAGGCTTCAGACATCTCCAATCTTAATAATATTCGAGCCAACGATAAAACCTTTCTGATTACAGGACTCGCCTTATTTGATAAAGACAGGCTGAAGAGCTGGTTAACTGCGGAAGAATCTAAGGGATGGGCGATGATTTCAGGCAGAACGAAGGAGATCTCTGTTTTTACTCAAAAATGCGGGAACAAAAAAGGCCATCTTGCATTGGTAGCCAAGGAAATTAAAACCAGTGTGAAACCTATAGTAAAAGGGGATAACGTTTTTTTTTCCATAGAAGTTAATGGTAAGGGTTACCTGCAGGAAGTGACATGCAATGTTAATCTTGGTGACCCTGCAGAATTGCGGGTTATTGAGAAGTTCTTGGCGAAAGTGTTGAAAAAGGAAGTGGTGAGCGCAGTGAAAAAGGCACAAAAAGAAAAAACGGATGTATTCGGGTTTGGTCAGCTTCTATATGAAGATGATCCTGATTATTGGAAAAGGAAGAAAAACGACTGGCCTGAAAATTTTGCAGCAGCCAAAATAAAGGCAGAGGTAAAAATAAAACTGGAAACGACAGGTGCTAGAATTGAAACCATCAACCAAGAAAAGTAAACACAAATACCGTTATGTACTGGCTGGTTTCTGGATGTTTACCCTGCTTTACACTTTCTGCTATTTAACAAATCATGACTTCCTTCACCTAAACAATTGGATCAATAACACGTACGTACCGATTTATGAAATGTGGTTTGGAGGTTAACGATGAATCACACCTTGAATCAATGGCAGCTATTTCTATTAACAGTCAGCTTCCTGGTAGGAAGTTCATTATTGATGGCTCCAAATTTAACATCCTATTATTCAAAACAGGATGCATGGCTGTCCATGATTATAGCCATAGCAATTGGCATATTCATTAATCTGCTTTGGATTTACCTTTTGTCACTCTATCAGTATCAATCCATTTTTGAAATAGTAGAAACGGTTAGCGGCAAATGGATTGGGAGCATTCTATCACTCATTATTGTATTTTACTCTCTTCATTTGTGTTCGTATGTCGTGAGAAATGTCAGTAACTTTATGATTTCAAGCGTACTCCCGGATACGAACGCATGGACGTTTCAGATCATGCTGATTCTTGTTTCTTTGTATTCCTGCTATTATGGGTTGAACAATATTGCACGGGTGAACGAATTCTTAAACCCCATCATGGCGGTTCTGTTTATCGCATCGCTTATATTAACGCTGAACCGATTCGATATCAGGTACTTTAAGCCGGTTTTGGAACAGCCTCTTTCTACGGTCATGCAGGGGGCTTATACGACGACGGGTTTTCCATTTATTGAAGTCATATTGTTAGGCACGGTTTTTACGTATGTCAGGAAAAAGAAAAAGCTGATGAGATCCTACTTGAATGCTATTGTCGCGTCTGGAATTATACTCCTCATTACAATTATCGTGGCAATCGGCTGTGACGGCTACTACATGGTAAGCCGGACTACGTTTCCTACATTTGAATTGATGCGTGCCATTAATATTGTTAAACTTTTGGAGCGGGTTGAGGTACTGATAGCCGTTGTTTGGATCGTCGGGATTTTTGTTAAGATTGTTATTTGTTTTCTTGCTGCTATGATGGGACTGCAGCAGGTTGCCAAGCACCATTCTTATGGACCGTTTCTTCTTCCTGCGGGTTTGCTTGTATGGGCAATGAGCAACCATGAACACAGCAATACGATGGAATTTACCGATTTCGTCGCAAAAAACTGGACGCTCTGGTGGTTTACCCTATATTTTCTTTTAATTGTGGTGCTGATCATTGGAGTAATCCTTAAAAAGAACAAGAGAACTGATACATAAAAAGAACCTGCCCATTTGAGCAGGTTCTTTTTTAGTTTAAAGCCGTTTTTAGCTGGCGGTATTTTGCAGACAGGCTGGATGCGGATGTGCCATACCGTTTGGCTACTTCAGGTTGTGTGGCAGACTCATTCAGGACGTCCTTGGTCGCCAAATAATGAAGAGCGGCTGCATAGGGCTGCTCCTTACGGATAACCAAGTTTCGTGCTTTTGTCCATTCATTCCAAATTCTTTCCGCCTCATTGTAGATCTCCTCTGATGCGTTCTCTTTAAGCAAAGATAGAACTCTATCAGCCGGCTGCGGGACAGCGTCTTCATCAGCTGCTTTCTCTTGTTTCGACAAAAGAACCTGTAGAGCTTTAGGAAAATCATCTTTTAAGTTTATTTTCATGTCAGTCAGCGCATCTAAGCGTTCTTGCAATTCTCCCTGAGGAATCTCAGCAAAATCAATGTAAAATTCGTAATGTTCTCCAGTATAGATAATAGAACCTGCTAGACCGGTTCCGTCGTGTGGAAGAATCTCAGAATTAAATTCAACCGTGTATTCCTGATCTGTCATCACATCTTGTAATAAAAAGGTATTTCGGTTTACTTTTGAGACCATTTTATAAACGGAAGGGAAGCACTTCTCCCAGTCTGCTATGATATCCAGGATTTCCGGCTGTTCTTTCCCTTTTTGCTCTTTAAGGTAATACACGATTGGTGATCTGCCGTCCTTCACATCAGAATGGAACATCAGCCAGCAAACCATCAGATTCGCATACGTTTGTTCATCATCTCTTCCAATCTTGTATTTTTCTATGTAATTGCGTGTTTGGCTCCCCATTTCTTCATGAAAATGGTCAAAGGCAAACTTAGCTAAGCCTTCCTGATGGCGGCTCACTTCGACAATCTTGTTTAATTGAACGGTTGTGACCGATCGATGACAGCAACTCTTATATTTTTTCCCGCTGCCGCATGGACAAGGTTCGTTTCTTCCTACTTTGTTCATGTTACCCTCCGAACTTCACTGCTCTTGTTGTAAATAAATCACTTTGTAAATACTAGCATATTCGGGTGATATTGCAACTCACAGCTATAAAATTACCATATATTGTAACAAAAAGGTACTTTGGGCCGTCTATAAATAAAAGGGGGACATGATGATGATAAAAAAGAGAAATCAACAGTTCATGGCCGTATGGGTGATGATCGTTTTAGTTCTGGCGTCGTGCAGCAGCAAGGATGAAAACATGGCATCAAAGTCGTCTGAAGGGGGAGGCTCTTCCACCAGCATGAAAAGGGAATCCGCTAAAGAAGACAAGCAGCCTGCTGCCGACCAAGGGAGAAAAATGATTTACACGAGTGAAATAATGATAAGCGTTCAAAACGTTAAGAAGGTCCGGAGTGAAGTGGAACAACTCACAAAACAAATGGGCGGCTATATCGTTGAAAGTGAATCCTTGTCTGAAGAAGAAGGGCAAAATGGGGGTTACCTGAAAATAAGAATTCCAAAGAAAGATTTTCTTGTTTTCACAAAAAAGGCAGGAGAATTAAGTTCTGGGAGTCCTCATGAAATCATAAATGGACGAGATGTTACAGAGGAATATACTGACTTGGAAGCAAGACTGAAGGCAAAGCGCATTGTTCGTAACCGTTTGGAAAGCTTCATGAAGAATGCAAATAAAACAGAGGACCTCCTTGCCATATCCAAAGAACTATCAGGAGTGCAGGAACAGATTGAAAAAATCCAGGGCAGAATAAACTATTTAGAGAATCAAAGCGATTTTTCAACGGTTACGGTCCATTTTGAAGTGAAAAATATTGGGATGAAGAACAATGAAGAGCTGAACACCTGGGGAAAGTCAAAGACTTTATTTAAAGAGACGTGGAATGGACTGGTTCATACTATTTCCTATCTCATTATTGCACTCATTGGATTGTCGCCTGTCATTATCCTTTTCATGGCTATTGGAGGAGCATGGCTTTACTTAAGAAGGATAAAGCGTTCAAAAAAAGAAACCAAACCGTAAAAGGTTTGGTTTCTTATCCAAGGAATTTAATATATTCATCCGTCAGTTTCATGAACAGTTTTTCATCACGTTTTTCCAGGGCTTCATCTATTTGTTCTTTATAACGTTTCATCTGATGGGCGTGCAGCGACTCATCAAGGATCATCTGAGCAACCATATTAAAAGCGAACGGGTCATTTTTCTTCTGAAGTTTATATTTCACAAGATCGTTCATGTCTTTATTATACGATGTATTGTCTTTCATGCTCTATTCCTCCTTGAATTTTTTTGCAGAAGCTTGTAGGATTGAAAGCTCATGCGTTAATGGGTTTTTACTAGTATACTTATCACTGGTAATAATAGCAACAGTTTAATCTGAAAATTTAGTTTTTTTCATTTTACTTCTCAATATTCAAATCAGCCAGGACCTCATCTGCAGAATGGAATTTTTTACTGTCCAGCTGTTCACCGCCTTCCATATCAAATACTTTTAATTCGTAAACATCTTCTGCAGGGATATATTTGACTTCTACGGGATTGGTGTAATTTCTTGAGAAGGATTCTTCTGTTTGTGAGTGACTGTAAACATCTTCTGGATTTTGTTTTAAATTTTGCAGTTTCTCTCTGATATTCATAATTTCTCTCCCTCCAGATTTTCTATCGGGTGTTGTATAAATAATGCCCGTATCCGTTCTGTTTTAAACACAGCAGCCTAACTTTTCGACAAATTTTATCCCTTGTTTGACGCTTCGGCCGCTGTCATTTAGGATAGAAGTAACATCATACATCGTATACCACTAGGGGAGCTTTGATTTAAAGCTGAGAAAAGAAATGTCTTTGACCCTTTGAACCTGATCCGGTTAATACTGGCGGAGGGAAGTGGCTTAAACTTTTATCAGCATTCATGTTTAAGCCGCCTTCTCTTCAGAAGGCGGCTTTTTAGCGGTCGAAGGAGGTCGTGTCCAGTTTCAGTGAACAGGGATCTTAACAGATCAGGCCACTTGCGCTTTTCTAGTGGTGAAAGGAGTTCTTCCATATGTTAAAAACACCAAAAGCATTGACAGTTGCAGGATCAGATTCAGGAGGGGGAGCAGGAATCCAGGCCGATCTAAAAACGTTTCAGGAATTGGGAGCCTATGGAATGTCTGTCATCACAGCTGTGACTGCACAGAATACATTAGGCGTTCAGGGGATCCACCCGGTGCCTGTTGAGATGATCCTAAAGCAGTTAAACAGCATAGAAGAGGATCTTCGTCCTGAAGCTTTAAAGACGGGCATGCTTTTCAGTGCAGAAATTATAGAAGCGGTATCTCGTCATATTCGAAAGTATGAATGGAAAAACGTTGTTGTGGATCCTGTAATGATCGCGAAAGGGGGGGCGGACCTTCTGAGAAGGGATGCAGTAGAAGCCCTGAAAAAACAGCTGATTCCTCTAGCCTCGATCCTGACACCGAATATTCCCGAAGCTGAGCAGCTAACAGGAAGAAGCATTTCCACAAAGCAAGACAGGGAGGATGCTGCAAAATTTTTGCATGATTTAGGAGCAGGAATGATTGTGATCAAAGGAGGCCATCTCTCTCATGATAAAGCACCAGTCGACTTGTTTTATGATGGTGAGCAGATGCATGAGCTGGAAGGAAGAAGGATTGATACACCGCAAACTCATGGAACCGGCTGTACGTTTGCAGCTGCCATTGCTGCTGAACTGGCTCTTGGAAAAACCCCGATTCATGCTGTAAAAACAGCGAAAACTTTTATACAGGAAGCAATCAGCCACCCGCTTCATATTGGCAGCGGGCATGGGCCGACAAACCATTGGGCATACAGGAGGAATCAGGCATGAAAGAACTGAGTGTACTTTTAAAAGACATTAGAAAGAAAAAACCTCTGATTCATCACATCACTAACCAAGTAACGATGAATTTTTTAGCGAACGGCATCTTGGCAGCTGGAGGAAGCCCGATGATGGCTCTTCATTATGAAGAGGCTGAAGAAGCCGTCATGGCAGCTGACGCACTGGTTTTAAATATTGGAACCGTTGAACCTGACTCAATTAAAGCAATGGTTTTGGCTGGAAAAAAAGCGAAGGAACTGGGCATTCCTGTCATTTTGGATCCGGTGGGTGCAGGACTTTCCTTATTAAGGAAGAAAGCCGTTGAGGAGCTGGTTGAACAGGTTTCTCCCGATGTCATTTGCGGCAATGCCGCAGAGATCTCCTTTTTGTACGGAGGTGACTGGGGTGGCAAAGGGGTTGATGGTGATCAATCAGAAAACGATGATGAGCTTGCTTTGCATGCGGCCAGTAAGCTCGGTTCGGTCATTGTCATTACAGGGAAAAAGGATGCAGTGAGTGATGGAAAGGAATGCATAGCGATTAGTGGCGGACATGAAATATTGTCTTATGTGACAGGGACCGGCTGTTTCTCAACCTCTCTTATCGGTTTGTTTATGGCCAGATCTCTGGAAACCGGCCTTTCCTGTTGCCAGAGGGCCGCAGGCGCTTTGACGATGCTGGGAATCTGTGCTGAACGCGCTAAAGCCGTTTCAGCAGGACCAGGCTCCTTTCAGACAGCATTATTGGATGAGCTCTATCTATTAAACCCTGAAGACTTGAATACGGCCGGCAGATGGAGCTAAGGAGGCTTACAGATGGAATATAATACGCTTAAACTGCAGTTAAAAGTTTATTTTATTATGGGAAGCTTAAACTGCAGAGCTGAACCTGAACTAGTGCTGGAGCAGGCGCTAAAGGGGGGAGCGACGCTTTTTCAATATCGTGAGAAGGGCGAAGGGTGTCTATCACCTGATCAGAAAAATGCCTTAGCTCTTAGCTTGCAGAAAATCTGCGGAAAAAACCATGTTCCTTTTATTATTAATGATGATATCGATCTCATGATCAGCCTGAATGCCGATGGTCTGCATATCGGGCAGGAGGATGGAGATCTCAATCAAATCCGCAGCAGCATCCCCGATAAAATTCTTGGCGTTTCGGTTCACAATGTTGAAGAAGCAGAAGATGCACTACGTGCTGGAGCAGATTATTTAGGAGTGGGCCCGATTTTTGATACAAGTACAAAGATGGATACGCGTGATGTTATGGGGTTTTCTGTTTTAAAAGAGCTTAGAGCAGCAGGGATTACAGCACCGATCGTGGGAATAGGCGGCATTTCTGAAGAAAACGCATTTGAAGTAATCGAAGCCGGAGCGGATGGAGTATCTGTCATTTCAGCCATCAGCCAGCATGTGAATCCAGAGAAGGCGGCAAGCGGCCTGCTTGAACGGGTAGAGAAGGGTTTGGAAAGCAAGACTCATTAATTAAAGAGAATTAATGAGGAATGGCACAGAACAACCGTGTTCTTCGTACTATAAAAGAGTACGCAAGAAAGAGGTGCCACGATGAAAAAGAGAAGTAAGATATGGGCGTATTCGGAAATGGTACTGCTGTTCCTCGGCTTTTTGCTGGCTCTTTGGAATGGAATGTACATTAACAGTCCAGCCCTGTTATTCGGAATCTTAGCTGCAGTATTTTTGTTTCGTGCCATTGAACGATATTATTTTAAACTTAAAACAGAGTTTTTCTTCAATACAGCTATGGTATTAATCTTTATCCTATTGGCCGTTATCCCGCTATTAAAGTGACAGAAGCACAAGCTTCTGTCACTTTTTTTGATTAAAAATAGAAATGTTTGACAAAGATAAGCCTATCGTAATAAAATGATTTTACGTAAAACAAAATTTTTAAGTGAGGTGAACCAGTGAAAAAGAATGCATCGATTGAAGAGACATATCTTGTAACGCTGCCTGAGCAGGCTGCTGCTTTGCTCCATCCCATTCGTTCCGAGATGCTCAGTGCTCTAAAAGAACCGGCTTCTGCAACAGAAATAGCAAAGCTGCTCAATGAGTCACCGCAGAAGATCAATTACCATCTCAAGGCTTTAGAAAAAGTAGGGCTTGTTTTCAGAGCAGGAACGAGGAATGTGAGGAATTTGGTAGAAGTACTTTATCAAGCAGTGGCCAAAACGTTAATTTTTTCTGACTCTCTTGGCTTGTCACCGGAAACTTCACAGAAATTAAAAGATCAGCATGCGCTGGCCCACGTTCTCACCTTAACTGAAACCATGAAGAAAGATGCGCTGCAGCTCATGGAAAAAGCAGAGGATGAACAAATTCCAAGTGCCATTCTGCAAGCTTCAGTTTCCTTATCCAATGAGGAGGAACGCAACCAGTTCATTAATGAGTACTTCTCACTGCTTCACCAGCTTGTTGGCAAATATCAGTCTGGAAATAATGAGCAAGGTGAAGAATATCAGGTGTCTATTGCTGTCTATCCAAAACCGGAGGGAGGAATCGAGGGATGAATGAAGTGAAAAAGCATCCTTCTCTTGCCTGGGAAAAGAGCAGGAAGCAGGCAGAGAAAGCCGATAAAGTCATAGCTTTAGAAGAGAAGCGGACTGAAAGGGAAGAGGCTCGGCAAGAGGAAATCAGAACGGAAATTTCGATTGAAAGTGAAGATAAAACCCCGGTAAAAGTCATTTATATTACGTCCGGATTCGGAAAAATCGCATCAGAAGGCGCAGCTTCCACACCGATTTGCCAGGCTGCATAACGATTCTATAGGAGGAAGATGAAAATGAATTTAGTCCCAATGGTAGTGGAAACAACCAACCGTGGTGAGCGTTCCTACGATATTTATTCCCGGCTTTTGAAAGACCGTATCATCATCATTGGAAGTGCCATCGATGATAATGTAGCCAATTCTGTTGTGGCTCAGCTTTTGTTTCTCGCGGCGGAAGATCCGGAAAAAGATATTTCCATCTACATCAATTCTCCAGGAGGGTCGGTTACTGCGGGATTGGCGATCTATGACACAATGCAGTTCATCAAGCCTGCTGTTTCAACCATCTGCATTGGAATGGCTGCTTCCATGGGTGCCATTCTGCTGGTCGCGGGGGCAGAAGGCAAACGGTTTGCCCTCCCAAACGCAGAAGTCATGATTCATCAGCCGCTAGGAGGAACACAAGGGCAGGCTGCAGATATGATCATCCATGCCAAGCGAATTATAAAAACGAGAGAAATCTTAAATAAGATCATTTCAGACCGTTCAGGACAGCCGCTTGAGCGTGTCGAAAAAGATACCGACCGAGATTTCTTCATGACGGCAGCACAAGCTCTTGAATACGGGATCATCAATAAAATCATTGAAAAATTATAAGCTGTTTTTTTGGAGAGGAAGAGCGCTGCCGCTCTTCCTTTTTGATTTTCCGGCAGGATTTAAATTCTAAAAGTCGAAAAGTATATACCTATCTATTTCATTAACATTTCAAGGAGACAAATATATGGTTAATCAAAAGAGCAACAATAATTTTGTTGTTGCAGGCCTGCTGCTCGGAATTCTCATGTCCGCTATGGACAACACAATAGTGGCAACAGCCCTCGGAACAATCGTTGCTGAATTGGGTGAGCTTGACAAGTTCATTTGGGTAACATCCTCGTACATGATTGCGTCAGTGGCAAGTATGCTTATTTTCGGAAAACTTTCTGACATGTATGGAAGGAAAAAATTTTATATTACAGGTCTGGGTCTCTTTATTATCGGATCGGTTCTGTGCGGAATGGCAGACAGCATGACACAGCTTTCCGTTTACCGTGCGATACAGGGAATCGGCGGTGGTGCCCTGATGCCGATTGCCTTTACGATCATTTTTGATATCTTTCCGGTAGAGCAGCGAGGGAAAATGACAGGCCTTTTTGGTGCCGTCTTTGGAATGTCCAGTGTCTTCGGTCCTTTGCTAGGTGCATATTTGACCGACTACTTGGATTGGAGGTGGATTTTCTATGTTAATTTGCCGCTGGGACTGCTTTCGCTTGTCTTTATCCTGAAGTATTATTTTGAATCTCTTGAACACAGAGAACAAAAAATTGATTATTTAGGAGCGGGCCTGCTCGTAGCTTCGATCGTCAGCTTGATGTTTGCTCTCGAATTCGGAGGAAAAGATTATGAATGGGATTCTGCTCTTATCCTATCTTTATTTGCTGCATTTGCCGTTCTCTTTGTTCTTTTTATTCGAGTAGAACGAAGTGCGGCAGACCCTATCGTTTCTTTGAATCTCTTTAAAAGCAGACTGTTTCTGTCCAGCCAGGGCATCGCCTTTTTCTACGGTTCTGTCTTTATACTGGCTACCATGTACATTCCCATTTACATACAAGGTGTGTTTGGCGGTTCGGCAACGAACGCTGGATTAATTTTAATGCCAATGATGATCGGGGTTGTTGTGGGGAGCCAGACAGGAGGGCGTACCGTCATTACCTCTTCCTATCGAAATGTGATGCTCGTTTCCGGCAGCATTTTCCTGGTGGGTGTTTACTTGCTGAGCACCATGTCAACCGACACTTCTCGGCTCCTGGTCACTCTATATATGGTTCTGACAGGAATTGGAGTAGGGTTCTCCTTCCCTGTTCTAAGTATGGCATCTGTCCATATGCTTGATCCTCGTCAGAGGGGATCTGCTAACTCACAAAATGCATTCTTCCGCCTGATTGGAATGACTCTCGGTATCACCATCTTCGGTACGATTCAGAATAATCTGCTGACCGATAAATTAAAAGATGCATTGCCTCAGTTTGCTAAGTTTCAAAAGAATGTCGATTCGCGGGCTCTCCTTCAGCCAGAGGTCCGTAAACAAATACCGCCTGAAGTCCTCGATAAAATGACAGGAATTCTGGCAGATTCCATTGCAAAAATCTTTCAGTACTCCCTGATCTCTGTGGTCATCGCTCTGCTGTTCATTATCTTTATGGGCAATGCCCGTGTGAAAGAATCCGACAATGCAGAAAGCGGAAGAAGAAAAGCATCAGAAGTGTAAACTTCTGATTTTTTTTGTCTAGCTTCAGCGCTCTTCTTTTTATTTGTAAAAATCCGTAAAAGAATGATAATCTTTAACAATAAAAACCAATAAGAGAAAGAAGGATATGTCATGGGTGTTGCTTCGTTAAAAAAGGAGCCCTCGTCATCAGCAACCATTTACAAGGTGCTTTTTGCAATCAGTTTTGTGCATCTGTTAAACGATGCGATGCAGGCGGTTATTCCAGCTATTTTTCCGATCCTCGAGAAGTCTATGAATCTGTCTTTTGCCCAGCTTGGATGGATTGCATTCTCACTGAACATTACCTCTTCCATCATGCAGCCGATTGTAGGCTGGTATACGGATCGGACCACATCACCATATTTGCTTCCTCTTGGGATGGCATCCAGCTTGATTGGAATGGTTGGCATCGCTTATTCCAATAACTTTACGTACATATTGCTCTCGGTTATTCTGATTGGCCTTGGTTCTGCTGTTTTTCATCCGGAAGGATCACGTGTTGCGTATATGGCAGCCGGGAAGAGGAGAGGATTGGCCCAATCGATTTATCAGGTTGGAGGGAATACAGGAAATTCATTGGCGCCTGTCATGACAGCTCTTGTGTTCGTTCCGTTCGGCCAGTTTGGGGCGATATGGTTTACATCATCAGCAGCCATGGCCATCATCGTCCTGGTTTTTGTGTCTGGATGGTATCGGTCAAGGCTTGTAAACTTTCCGAGAGTGACAAAAAAGCCGTCTAAGAAAGCTGCAAACCCAAAAAGAAAGAAGCAGATTATCTTTGCCGTATGTCTTTTAGTCTTTCTTGTATTTGCGCGATCTTGGTATTTTTCAGGAATCTCAAACTTCTACCAGTTTTATTTGATTAAGGATTATGGCCTTTCCATTCGCCATGCGCAGTATTATATTTTTGTCTTTCTTGCAGCTGGCGTTCTCGGAACTTTTTTTGGAGGACCGCTGGCTGACCGATTAGGAAAGAGAAATATGATTTTCTGGTCGATGCTGGGTTCTGCTCCGCTCGCACTCCTGCTTCCATATGTCAGTTTAAATTGGATCTACCCGATATTCTTGCTGCTCGGTTTTATTCTAATGACCAGTTTTTCAGTGACGGTTGTTTATGCTCAGGAACTGCTTCCCGGAAGGATTGGAATGGTATCCGGACTGATTGTCGGACTTGCTTTTGGTATGGGAGCTCTCGGTTCGGTTATCCTCGGAAACCTGGCGGACGCCTTCAGTGTACATTTCATTATGGTATTGATCAGTTTTTTTCCAATAGCCGGTATACTGACGTTTTTACTACCGCAAGATCAAACAGTGAAAGCGTGGGAACAGGAAGCAATTTAATAAAAAATGCCGGTACAGTCGAAGGCTGTTTCGGCATTTTTAATTAGGATTAGGTTATTCTCCGAGTATTAATGATCACCCTCAGGAGGGTTCAGTTTTCTTTCTGATGACGAAGTGTTCTTTGTAGCTTCTTTATTTCTTTCCTCATTTTGTTCATCTTCAAAATCTTCCAACGGAAGTTCATCAGCAGGCATGACGAGCTGATCTCGCTCCAGTTGTTTTTCCTGGCTTCGTTTAAAGGCATTCTCTTTGTCGTTTCGATCAAGCAATTCCTTTTGTTTTTTATGGTTATCCATATATGTTTCTCTCCTTTAAATGAGACTGTACGGTAACTATAGCCCTTATTCAGATTTTAAAACCTGCTGCCGAGGAAAATAAATTCAAGTTATTGTATTTTAACATTTGACAAACGAGTAATGTGCCGTAAAATATAGGTAAACGTTTACATTCTGAAAAGTTCAAAGGTTCTACCTCGTCTGAACGTAAACGTTTACTCTTAAAACAGAAGAGGTTATTTCTTACATAAATAGAAGGAGTGGAACGCAATGAAGGTTACCATCTGGAATGAAAATCGCCATGAGAACAAAAACCCGGCTGTACGCTCGGTGTATCCTGAAGGAATTCACGGTGCCATCCAGCAATTTTTATCAAAATCAGGGGTAGACGCTGATACCGCAACTCTTGATGAGCCAGAACACGGATTAAGCCAGCAGACTCTTGATCAGACGGACGTTCTTGTCTGGTGGGGACATATAGCACACGATGAAGTAAAAGAGGAAGTAGTAGAGCGCGTTTATCAGCGTGTTCTGGATGGTATGGGATTAATTGTCCTTCACTCTGGACACTTCTCAAAAATCTTTAAAAAACTAATGGGCACTTCCTGCGATTTGAAATGGCGGGAAGCAGATGAAAAAGAACGTCTATGGGTAGTCGATCCATCCCATCCGATTGCTTCTGGAATCGGTGAATATATTGAGTTGCCTCAAGAAGAGATGTACGGAGAGCATTTTGATATCCCGGCTCCTGATGAACTGGTTTTCGTCAGCTGGTTTGAAGGCGGAGAGGTGTTCAGGAGCGGGTGCACATACAAGCGCGGGAAAGGAAAAGTTTTTTATTTCCGGCCGGGACACGAAACCTATCCTACCTATCATAATGCCGATGTACAAAAGGTCATCTTAAATGCCGTTCAATGGGCAAAACCTGCAGGAAGCAATAAACCGGTTTACGGGAATGCAAAACCTCTTGAAGCAATTGGTGCCAATCAAAACTAAAAGGAGTGGAAGACAGGATGATTAAAGTTGGAGTCATTGGATGCGGAAGCATCGCACAGCACAGACATTTACCAGAGTATAAAAACAATTCACAAACCATCATTGCAGCAGTATGCGACATTAATCATGAACGAGCGGATCACATTGCCAAAGAATACGGTGCAAAAGCGTACTATTCTTATGAAGATCTGCTTAATGATCCTGAAATTGAAGCTGTCAGTGTGTGCACACCCAATTACCTTCATGCGCCAATTTCCATTGCTGCATTAAACAGCGGAAAGCATGTTTTATGCGAGAAACCGATGGCGACATCACTTGAGGAAGCAGAGCAAATGATCCTTGCCAGTGAGAAGAACGGGAAAAAACTAATGATCGCTCATAATCAGCGTTTTGTCCGATCTCATGAAAAAGCAAAGGAATTGATCGCTGGTGGAGAACTGGGCAGGGTTTACAGCTTTAGAACAACATTCGGACATCCTGGGCCAGAAACATGGAGCGCAGAAGGCACGGACAGCTGGTTTTTCAAAAAAGAAAAAGCATTTATCGGAGCGATGGGAGACCTTGGTGTTCACAAAACAGATCTGATCCGCTTCATATTAGGTGAAGAAGTGGATGAAGTGGCATCATTTGTTGAAACGTCTTCAAAGAAAAACGCTACAGTAGATGATACAGCGGTATGTATATTAAAAACAGCAAGCGGAGTGATCGGAACACTTGCAGCGAGCTGGTCCTATGTCTCAAAAGAGGACAACTCTACTATTATCTATGGAGAGAAAGGCATTTTGCGCCTCGAAGAAAGCCCTGAGTATTCTTTGATCGCTCAATACAAAGATGGTTCAACTGTAAACTACTCTCTGGGCCAGATTCAGACAAATGATTCAGGGGGCCAGAATGATTCACGCGTGATCGGCAAGTTTGCAGATTGCATCCTGAACGACACAGAGCCAGCGGTATCCGGAGAAGAAGGAAAACGGTCTCTGGCTGTCATTATTGCTGCACTAAAAGCAAGCGAAACGAAAAAGACAGTGAGTCTCGAAAACGGGGTGCTCGCATGAACCTGCTAAAAGTAGGCTTGATTGGGGTCGGAGGAATCGCTGAAGGAAGGCATATTCCAGCCATTCAAAATTTAGCTGAAAAGGCAGTGATTACGGGTGTAAGTGATATAAACGTTCATCGTGCTGAACAGATTGCAGAGAAGTATGATATTCCATCTGTGTATGAGAATTATCATGAGATGCTTCCTCACATTGATGCCGTAATCATATCAACTCCAAACAAGTTTCATTCAGAAATTGCAGTAGCGGCACTCCAAGCCGGTGTGCATGTGTTATGTGAAAAACCGATGGCGCTGTCTACCGAAGAATGTGACCGGATGATTCAGGCTTCAAAAGAATCAGGCAAAATTCTTTCCATCGCTTATCACTATCGTTTTATGAAAAATGCCCAGGCTGCCAAAAAGGTGATGCTAGAAGGTGAAATCGGCGAGCCGCTTGTCATCAGAACCCAAGGGCTCAGGCGAAGAAAGGTTCCCGGCTGGGGAGTCTTTACAAATAAAGAATTGCAGGGTGGGGGAAGCCTGATCGATTATGGCTGTCATCTTCTGGACTTGTCCATATGGCTGATGGGCAATCCTGTTCCTGTGGAAGTCATGGGCTCTCAATATAATCTTTTGAGCCGTACTCCCGATCAAGTTAATCTTTGGGGTGAGTTTGACTATAAAACATTTGAAGTGGATGACCATGTAACAGGGTACATCCGTTTTGAAAACGGTGCGTCTCTTTTATTAGAAACCTCTTGGTCAGCCAACATTAAAGACGATGTGGAGAATGTTAGCATTTCTGGTGAAAAAGGCGGACTGGATGTTTTTCCTTTTCACTTGAATCAGGCCAAACACGGCATGCTCCTTAATTCTGAGGCATCCTTTATTCCAGGTGATGAAAACCCTGGAAATCCGCAGGCGGAGAATTTTGTAGACTGCTGTCTAGGCCTTGCTGAGCAGGTCGTCAAGCCGGAGGAAGCAAGAATGGTCTCTATGCTGATTGAAGCCATCTATAAAAGCAGCCTTACTGGGAGCAGCGTTAAACTTGATTATCGAAAGGAAGTGGAGAGTCAATGAAGTTAGGCGTATTTACCGTATTATTTTCAGATATGCCGTTTGAACAAATGCTCGATCATGTGAAGAAAGCCGGCGTTAAGGCGGTGGAGATCGGGACAGGGAATTACCCGGGAAACGCACATTGCAACTTGGATGAACTTTTGGACAGTGAAGAGAAACGACAGGATTTTCTCCATCAGGTGAAATCCAGAGATCTAACGATCAGTGCTCTCAGCTGCCATGGAAATCCGCTCTCTCCTGACCAGGAGTTTGCCCGCCAATCTCATGACACGTTTGTTAAAACCGTCGATCTTGCTAATCTGCTAGGAGTGCCTGTTGTCAACTGTTTTTCAGGCGTACCTGGGGACCATGAAGGAGCGAAATACCCAAACTGGCCGGTTACACCTTGGCCAAATGAATATGGCGACATCTTAAAATGGCAATGGGAAGAAAAACTGATCCCTTACTGGCGTGAGTGGGGACAGTTTGCCAAGGACAAGAACGTGAAAATTGGCCTTGAACTGCATGGTGGATTCCTAGTTCATACTCCTTACACATTGTTGAAACTTCGTCAAGAAACATGTGATGCTATCGGTGCCAACCTTGATCCAAGCCATCTGTGGTGGCAGGGGATTGATCCGATAGCGGCTATCAAAATACTAGGCAAAGAGAATGCGATCCATCATTTCCATGCCAAAGACACTTATATTGATCAGGATAATGTGAACTTATATGGACTGACTGACATGCAGCCTTATGGTGAAGTTCAATCCCGTGCGTGGAGTTTCCGTTCAGTAGGATGCGGACACAGCGTACAGGAATGGTCCGATATGATCAGCGCGCTGCGTACCTATGGTTATGACTATGTGGTCAGCATTGAGCATGAGGATCCCCTTATGTCCATAAACGAAGGATTTGCCCGAGCGGTGAAAAATTTAAATGATGTGATGATTGAAGAAACTCCTGCAGATATGTGGTGGGTTTAGTATAAGAAGCAGCAGGCCATTTACACGCCTAGCTGCTTTTTTGTAAGAATATTGCGCTTTTCTATTTTTTGGTTTGACCTCATTTTGAAGAACATACCAGTTCTGAGGAAATGCTGGCCCCAAAAGCCAATAGCTGATGCCTCTTAATTGATACTGTTTGGCTGCGGTGAATTTTGCTTTAATGCTCCTTGCATCTTCAAACCATACGATATGCTGGGCGCCGCTACCATCATAATATTTGTAAAAGGGCGATTGAGCCTTCTCATCAAATTGAATCGATGCTCCGTAGCGTCGAGCCCGATCTACCGCTTCTTGGGGGGAGACAGTCTGGGCATACGTACCTTGAACAAAAGGCAGCTTCCAATCATAGCCATACAGAGGGACACCCATGACAAGCTTGTTTGCTGGTATTTCTGTCAATGCATATTCCAGGACTTTCTTTACTTCGTTTAAAGGAGCAACCGCCATCGGTTTGCCGCCGATCCATCCCCATTCATACGTCATAACAATGACAAAATCTACGATTTCACCATGTGCCCCATAATCATGAGCTTCATAGAGAATTCCTTTTTGTCCTGCGCTAAGCTTTGGAGCGAGCGCGGTGGATGTGATATATCCAAGAGGTTTAAATAAGGATACGGTCCGCCTTAGAAACTGGTTGTAAGCTTCCCTCTGGTTAGGGTTAATGTATTCAAAATCGAAGTTAACCCCTTTATATCCCTTGTTCTTCATGACTGAAAGGATAGTGTTAAGCAGTTTACTCTGAATGCTGGTGTCCGAAAGAACAGCGCTGATGAGTTCAGTATTGAATGTCCCGTTTTGAAAGTTAGTCACTACCATTAGAGGAGAAATACTTTCTGATTTGGCTGCGGGAAGGACGACTTCATCATTTGGAGGGTTAAGTGTCCCGTCCTTGTTGATAGTATAGCTGAAAGGCGTAATATACGTTAAATATTTTCCTTTTGAATGTATTTCTTTTTGAATAGCGGGGGTATAGCTGCTGATGTAGGCATTGATTTCTTTTACCGGCCTCTCGAAAGGAATGGTCAGTTTTTGTCCGGGATAAATAACATGTGCAGCCGATAAATTATTTTCTTCGGCGATTCCTTGAATGCTTGCGCCATACTTCATGGAAATCACATACAGACTGTCGCCTGGGTGCACAACATGGACGGGGATGATGAGTTCTTGGTCTATATAAATATAAGCCGTCTTTTCTATATTGTTCCGGTCCACAATGGCTTGAACGGAGGTATCCCATCGGCCGGCTATTAAATACAGGGTATCGCCTTGCTGTACACGATAGCGCGGAAAGGGAGGAGAGATCACCAGTGCCTGGCCGATAATCAGTGAATTGGGATCTCTTACATCGTTTTCGTTCATGATGACTTGAAGATCAACACCATAGTGATGGGCAATGCCCCATAGGCTGTCACCCTGCTGAACCACATGGATGTGCATATCAACACCCCCCATAATATCTCTCTACCTAATGTATTAAAAGAGAACAGACATTATGAAGAATACACTCTTAAAAAGAAAGAGATGATAGAGGAACGCGTGAAAAAACATAAAAAAACCCAGCTGCTGAAGAGCTGGGCTATAGTTTGTATTATTCTCCGAGTGTTTCTTTAGATGCTTCAGGAGAAGGTGGTATTTCGGGATCGTTTTGAATGGTTGGTGAAGCAGCCGAATTCTCATTTTTGTTTTTTATCGAATTAATCTTTTCCTTAGCTTGAGAAGTCATTTGACTGGTTATATCTTTCACGCTTCCCACCATGTTAGAAGCCTTTTCTTTCCCAGCCATTGTTCCCAGACGAGTTTTCAATTTTGCTTCGTCCTTCATTTGGATCGTTTTTTCTTTTAGGTTAGATGTTTGATTGGATAAATCCCGGCGCATTTCCTTTCCGGATTTTGGAGTCAGTAATAGAGCGGTTGCGGCTCCAACCAGCCCCCCAACAAGAACACCTTTGGTAAAGTTGGTTTTGTTTTTGGTGTCAGTTGTTTTCGTTGTTTGATTGTTCATTGTCGAATTCCTCCTTTTCATCTTCTATACCCGGCTGGACTTATCGATAAACATAGGGAATAGCGAGAAAAAAGGATCATATTATAAGTCCAGGGGACTTAAATATGATCCTGTTTCATCTTTATTTTAGCTCGGGGAGCATGCGGATTTCTTGAGCCATCTTTGATTTGCAAATCGGGCATTTTGGTGTTTCCTGCAGCGAGTAATCTGCTCTCATCCAGCATGTGCACTCCTCATTTTCACATGCCCATACTTTCGTTTCTACGTCAGGAACTGGTTCGATCGGGTTTTTGGAAAAAAAGGCCATGGGTATCCCCCTTAAGTGTAATACTTACATTATACTCCTTTTTGGCAACTTTTATGAGTAAAAAGACTTTCAAACTTTTTAAAAGGTTGGAATCCTTTCATAGTTTCTGCTCATGAGCACTGTCTTTTTCCGTATAATATCTGCGATTTCAGCAGGTTGTACGACCTGGGCATCGCTGCCGAGGGACCATATTAATTCTGCAAATCTGTGAATATCATTTGTAAGTATATACATAGAAATGAGCCCGCTGGCATCGGTCTCTTGTATGACATGAGGAGAGAGAGAGGGATGTCTCAAAGCCTTCTGAATGCCTTCGCCTTCTAATTTAATATGTAACAGAAGCTTTTTGGAAGGCGGAAGAAGATCTGGCCAATTCGTGATCGTCACTTCTGAGAAATCCATTAAAGCTTGATGTTCAATTTGAATTGCTGCTTGTTTTACATCTTTTAAATCAATCACATGAAATTCGTTCTCTGTATGGCTGTAACAGGGGCTGTACCAGCTGCCGCAGTCACAATAGATCCCGATTGGCTGAAGTCTGCCGAGCTTGGTGTTCCCTCCCAGCTCATAGTGCGCGGTGACCAGGCACTGCTCCAATGATGCGTCCAGAAAAAGAGGCAAGAAAGGTGCGGGATCAGGGTAGCAAGGCAGGTGGATGAGTAATCTCTTTTGAATTTCTTCGAACCTTTTGACCGCATCATCGGGAAGGTAGTTGATAAATTTATCTCGCCCAGAGGCAGCTTCTCTCCTGAAAGGGAACGATAGGCTCTTTTTGTAGGGCTGCAGAGCAAATAAGAAAGCAAGTGCCTCAGACTCTGTAAAACCGATGGGCGGAAGAATTCTTTCGTTTTCAAGTTTATATCCTCCGTGGGGACCGAATTCAGACACGATCGGCAGTCCCATATCCATCAGGGAAAGCAGGTCCCTTTGAATGGTTCGGGTTGAAACTTTAAATTCTTCTGCGAGTTCTTTTAATGTAAAGCGTTTTTTCTTGTTGATGGACAATAATAGTAGTTCATGCCGTTTAACCTTAGCCATGGATGTATCCTCAATCATATTAAAATAGTTGTTCTAGTTTATATATCGTTCAACTATCAAGACATTTTACATAAAATTAAGGATTACTTTTTGAAAGCGCTGGCGATTGTTAACAAAATCCCAATACCAGCAGCGCTATAAGACAAATAGGCGGGCATAGAAAGCTTGCCGGAATAACCCAGAATGCCTGCAATAAAGAGCAGGGATCCTGTTGTTTGCAGGAAGGTTTTTGCCGAACTTCTGTTTTCTATGATTCTGTTCTTCATCAAAACCCCTCATTTCTTTTTATAAAGAAAGTATAAGGGCACACATGACAAAATGCACGAGCGTTAAGAATCACACTGTGCATTTTGTCAGGATCAATGTTCTATCTTTTCGTATTGCTTTTCTTTGCTGCATTTTCAAGCTTAGTTTGCGGATCTGCTGCGAATTCAGTATCACCTTTTCCTTGAGGTGTTACACTGCTGGCAGCCTGGCCCTTACCACTGCTTTTCTTCGTCACATGATCACCTCCCATTTTTTAGCGTTGCCAACCTAAGGAGATTCATTCGCTGATTTCAGGTTAAAGGAGTATTAATTGTGGAATAACTAATGAGGCAGGCATTGTCAAAGAATGAAGAGGATGTGATTCATATGGAAATCGGATTAGTGGGTCTGGGGAAAATGGGTTTTAATATTGCACAGAATATGATTGATCATGATTTTAAGGTGATTGCTTTTGATACCAATAAAGAAACGGTAGATCAAATCTCTTCAAAAGGTGCACTCGGGGTGGAGACACTTGAAGATTTAGCAAAGGGTTTTACCGGACGCCGGGCGATTATTTTATTGGTTCCTGCAGGCCCTGCAGTAGACAGTGTGATCAGTGAACTGGTACCTTATCTGGATCAAGGCGACATCATCATTGACGCAGGGAATTCAAAGTACAAGGATACACTTAGACGTTACGAAGAATTAAAAGAAAAAGGAATTCATTTAGTGGACTGCGGAACGAGCGGAGGTACTGAAGGAGCACGCCATGGTGTTTGTGTCATGGTCGGCGGGGATGAAGAAGCCGTGGATTATGTTGCTCCGCTCTATGAAAAAATTTCAATAGAAAACGGTTTTATGAAAACAGGAAAAGCAGGAAGCGGTCATTTCTTAAAAATGGTGCATAATGGAATTGAATACGGAATGATGCAGGCGATCGCGGAGGGGTTTGAAATTCTGGATAAAAGTGATTTTGACTATGATTATGAAGCAGTCGCAAAGGTCTGGAATAATGGATCAGTCATCCGTTCTTGGCTGATGGAACTAATGGAGAACGCATTTTCCAAACAGCCGAAACTTGAAGAAATACGGGGTGTGATGAATTCTTCAGGAGAAGGCATTTGGACGATTGAGGCAGCGCTTGACTATCAGGCTACAGCCCCAGTTATTGCTCTGTCTCAGTTTATGAGGTTCAGGTCGCTCGAGGATGACACTTTCCACGGAAAAGTGGTGGCGGCTCTTCGAAACGAGTTCGGCGGACATGCTGTTGTGAAGAAATAGCACCTTTTACAAAACCTTTGCCCTACTGCAGAGGTTTTTTTCATATAATGGTACATAGGAGTGTGATATAAAGCATGAAATTAAATGAGAAATTTGTTCGAGAATCCAGAACAGTAAAATCAAGTGTGGTTCTTCCGCCGGATACGAATAATCATGGAACTTTGTTTGGCGGCAAACTGATGGCATATATTGACGATGTGGCTGCGATATCAGCGATCCGCCATGCACGCTGCAATGTAGTAACCGCCTCAACCGATTCGGTCGATTTTTTGCATCCAATCAGAGTAGGAAATTCAGTCTGCCTGGAATCTTTTGTGACGTGGACGCACAAAACGTCGATGGAGGTTTTTGTAAAAATCACGTCTGAGAATTTATTTACAGGCGAGAGAAAGGTTTGTGCAGTTTCCTTTTTGACGTTTGTCGCACTGGGTGAAGACGGTAAACCAACGCCAGTGCCAAAAGCTATTCCAGAGTCTGAAGAGGAAAAGTGGCTTCATCAAGGTGCAGAGGAACGGGCTGTCAATCGGAGAAAAAGAAGGGAAAGCAGTAAAAAACTTGCTGAAGAATTCGGCACGCAAAAGCCATGGGAATATTAAAATCTGTTTTGTGAAAGTCTTTTCTTTATAAATTTGGTTTCGTCATGTTATAATAAAGTTACCTTTTTCCAGCCAGGGATACGAGAACCCTGGCTTATTATTTTTAAACTTTCATAGCTGATGATAATAGACATAGACCAGTCTGCAGATTGCAGGCTGGTTTTTGGATGCAAATATTGGCACCAGCGCTGGTCGGACCTTAGCTTGCCCTTTTCTTGCCATGCAAAAAAGAGTGGACGATTGTCCCACCCTTTTCGCTTTTGGGAGAGTTAAGATTAACGACGGAATCCGCCACCAAGTTGTTGTTCAGCCATTTGTACAAGACGCTTAGTGATTTCACCACCAACAGATCCGTTAGCGCGTGAAGAAGTGTCGGGTCCAAGTTGCACACCAAATTCAGAAGCGATTTCATACTTCATTTGGTCAAGAGCTTGTTGAGCACCAGCTACTACTAGTTCGTTTGAAGAGTTGTTACGTGCCATATGTATCACCTCCTTGTACTACTAGTTTGTATTACCACTTTGAAAATATGCATGAAAAAGAAAATTTTTTTGGAGTCACGTTTCATTCGTATTTTCGTATAGTATCTTATCCCCCTATATTTGATTAGACGCCGTGATGACCTCCCACACGGCGTTTATTTGTGTCTAGACTTTCTACCGTCACTTGATGTTCACTATCATTTTAGGCCATAAGAGGGTATACTGTTAACAAAAGGGGGTGAGTCCGATCGAGCCGATATTTGAACTGCTATGTGAAATGGACGTTTTGCTGATTTCATTGGGATTAACACTGGCTCTGCTTGGTATCAGCAGACATATCATAATGCAGTGCCCAGAAACGATAAAGAAAAGCAGCCAGCTGAAGATTTCCGATCAGAACAGAACACTTAAGTTACGATTGAATCCAAGTCTGGTCCAAAACTTCTGTTTTATGAGGAATCATATAACACACAGGAAATACCGGAAAGAAGCACCAGATGATAATGACAGCCACTCCTTCTTGTTGAATCATTCAGACGCAAAACCAACAAGGAGGAAATGGAATGAACAGAAAGAAACAACGATCAGGACTTACACGCGGATTACAATTTTTTACGATGATATTTGGAATATGGGTACTTGCAGGCTGCAGCAGAGCACCTGTTAACGCACAGAGCCACGGGGTATGGAGCCATTATTTTGTTTATCCCTTCTCAGAAGTGATTCAGTTTGTGGCCACCTTCTTTAACGGAAATTATGGACTGGCTATCATCTTTTTGACGATCATTATTCGCTGTATTTTATTGCCTTTTACACTTTCCCAGACAAAAAATCAGCAAAAAATGAAAGAGCTTCAGCCGGAAATGAAGCGGATTCGAGAAAAATATAAAAGCAAAGACAGAGAAACTCAAACAAAAATGCAGCAGGAAGTTATGGCCCTTTACCAAAAGCATGGTGTTAACCCGGTGTCTATGGGATGTATGCCCTTGCTGATTCAGATGCCGATTTTGCTGGCATTCTATTATGCGATTATACGGACGAAAGAAATCGCGGCACATAATTTCTTATGGTTTAACCTGGGTACACCGGATCCAACACACATTCTGCCGATTATTGCGGCTATTACCACGTTTATTCAATATAAGATAATCAATAGACAGCTTGAGCAAGTGAATCCCCAGATCCAGATGATGGGCTATATTATGCCGATGATCATCGTTTTTTCTGCCTGGAGGCTTTCTGCAGTACTGCCGATGTACTGGATTGTCGGGAACATCTTCATGACGGTTCAAAGCATTGTGATCAATCGAAAACGCAAAAATATTCAAACGACGGCCAATTCAAATTCTTAAAACAAAAGAACTCTCCATTTTGGAGAGTTCTTTTGTTTTACGGTGAAGCGTCTTTGTTGTACTTAGTTGACAGATTAACGGCGAAAATTCATCATAGAAAGAGGATAAGGAGTGATAGATATGAGAGAAAAGATGGTATTTTTTGATATTGATGGAACACTGATCGATGAAAGTACAGGGGAAATTCCGGATTCAACAAAGGAAGCCCTACATCAGCTTCGAAGGAACGGTGTCCATACCGGAATAGCAACAGGCAGGGCGCCTTTTATGTTTGAACACTTATTGAAGGAACTCGAAATGGACTCGTTTATCAGCTTTAATGGGTCGTATGTTGTTTTCAGAGGAGAAGTCATCTACAAAGCAACACTGGATGTAGAAAGGCTGAAAGAACTTGAAAAGGTTGCTGTCCAATCGGAACATCCTCTTGTTTTCCTGGATCACGCAAAAGCAACGACCAATTATGAATACGCTGATGTGGTTTATGAAAGTACGAAACATTTGCTCACTGAATATCCTATGTTCGATGAGACTTACTATCATAGCAATGATGTTTATCAGGCGCTTCTTTTTGTGATGAAGAGTTTGAGCGGCCTTACAGAAATGATTATAAAGGAACCTTCGATTTTATCCGCTGGCATCACCACGCGATCGATGTAATGCCGTTTGGAGGTTCTAAAGCAAAAGGGATTGAAGAGCTTCTGAAACGCACAACGATAAAAAGAGAAGATACGTTTTCTTTCGGTGATGCCTTAAATGATATCGAAATGCTTCAATCATCAGGTATGGGGATTGCGATGGGGAACGGAAGGCCTGAAGCGAAAAAAGCAGCCCATTATGTTACGAAACCAGTTGGTGAAGATGGGATTTGGCACGGTTTAAAACATGCAGGTCTAATATAGAATGTGAGGCGGACATAGCTTTTTTAGAGCTTGTCCGCTTTCTTGTCATAAAAAAAGGAAATTGGGCAGCCTGTAGGAACCTTTGTGTCATTCTGGCAGAGAGAAGGTTTCATTTAATAAGCCGTAGAATTGTTCTCCATATCATTTTAAAAAATGAATGGGGCTGAAGAAACTGTGAATAAAGTACTGATCGGTATTGTCATGCTGATGAGCATCAGCCAAACACTGAGTCCACCGGCACTTCAAGCGAGCACAGATGCAGAAGCCGTTGTCGCTGCAGATCATTTGAACGTCAGGAAAATTGATTCCATCTCTGCTCCCGTGATCGGGTCCGTAAGAGGAGGGGAAATACTGTCAGTCCTTTCCGAAAGAAATGGGTGGGCGCATATTGAAATTCACGGTAAAACAGGGTGGGTGTCTGCTGTTTATTTAAAAAAGAGAGGAAATGGAAAGAGAGAGAAGCATGACGAAGCAGGAATTTGGAATGTCGTAGCGAATCGTTCATTTAGCACACAAGAAGTTCGCCGGAGTGGGGGCCTTAATGGTAAGCGGATTGTAATTGACCCGGGTCACGGCGGTGTTGACAGAGGAGCAAAAGGAGCGTTTCATTCTACTCTGGAATCAGAACTGACGCTTCGCACAGGTTTGCTTGCCGCAGAAAAACTGCGAGCGGCTGGAGCCATTGTTATGATGACCAGAATGAATAATGATTATTTTTCATTGGCGAACAGAGTGTTCCAAAGCGAGTCTGTGTTTGCGGATGCTTTTATCAGTATTCATTATAATTCATCTCTTCGCCCGGATGTGAGCGGGTTATCTACCTTTTATAATAAATCAGTAGATCAAGAACTTGCTCAATCCATTCAGGAGGGAATATTAAACGGTGGAACAAACCTGCAGGACAGTGGGGTGAAATTCGGAGATTATTATGTAATAAGGGAGAACCAGCGTCCCTCAGCCCTTATTGAATTAGGATTTCTATCGAACCGGCATGACGAGCTGAAGGCAGAAACACAAGACTTTCAGGAGAATGCGGTAAGCGGAATCGTAATTGGACTGGAAAATTATTTTAATCAAAGATAGCCAAAGTGCAGAGCATTTTATTGGCCTTTTGATAAAATATTACATATAGTGAACTATTATAGAGAAAAGAGGTATCACAGCATGAAAGGAACGGGTCTTGTCCTAGAAGGCGGGGGAATGAGGGGTGTTTATACAGCAGGAGTGCTTGATTATTTTATGGACAAGGAATTGTATTTTCCCTATGTCATTGGCGTTTCTGCCGGGGCCTGCAATGCAACCTCCTATCTTTCAAGGCAAAGAGGGAGAAACCGGGTTGTTAATATCGATTTTGTACGACATCCAGAGTACATTTCTTATAAAAATCTATTGTTGAAACGCAAAGGGCTTTTCGGGATGGACTTGATTTTTGATGAAATTCCTAAGAAACATGTCCCTTTTGATTTTGAAGCGTTTGAACGTGCGACAGAACGTTTCGTGATCGGAACGACTGACAGTGAGACAGGACTGCCGGTTTATTTTGAAAAGGCGGATCATCAAGAGCATATTCTCACCGTTCTTCGAGCTTCCGCATCTTTACCGTTTATGGCACCCGTCATCGAATACCATGGAAAAAAACTGCTGGATGGGGGAGTGGCTGACCCTATTCCAGTCAAAAAGGCAAAAGCAGACGGAAATAAAAGGAACGTCATTGTTTTAACACAGAATGAAGGCTACAGAAAACGTAAAACAAAAATGGAATGGCTGGCGAGAAGGGTATACCAATCACAGCCGGGGATGTCTGATGTTTTGCTGAACCGTTATAAACATTACAATGAAACATTGGATTATATTGAAGAACTTGAGAAGAAAAATGAAGTATTTGTCATCAGGCCAAAGCAGAAGCTGGATGTAGGAAGAGCGGAACGCAATCCTGTAAAGCTCCACGCCCTCTATGAACGGGGAATTGAAGATGCGATGAACGTCTATGAACAGCTGGAAGAATGGCTTTTTTTGGAAAAGACAAATTAAAACACAAAAACGGATAGACGGTTGAGAGACAAGCAGTCTCACATCCGTCTTTTGTGTTTGCATTAGTAAATGTTCTGAATCACTTCTTCTATATCCGGTTCTTTCATCTGAATGTCGAGTGGAGTGCCCCACTTGGAGATCTCCTGCAATAGAGCAGGTGAAGAAATTTTAGAGCGATCATACAAGACGGTACATTCACGGCCGTTACTTTCTGTCCTTTCAATACCATAAACCACTTGCAGTTCAGGTGGTTGTTCATACGTGACGGTAAGAATACTGGGAAGACCAATATGATTACGCAGTTCCTCCAAAGATCCATCCAATACCATCCTTCCCTGGTTAATGACAATGACCCTGCTGCATAATTGTTCAATGTCGTCCATGTCGTGTGTGGTAAGGACGACGGTTTTATTTTCCGATTTATTCATTTCCTGCAGGAACTCCCGGATTTTATGCTTAGCAACAACATCAAGGCCGATGGTTGGCTCATCTAAGAACAAGACAGGCGGGTTGTGGATCATTGCCGCCGCCAGGTCTGCACGCATCCTCTGACCGAGGGATAATTTTCTGACTGGAGTCTGAAGAAACTGGCTGATATCAAGGATATCATCATAGTGTTTCAAGAATCTTCGATAATGGCGGTCTTCTATTTTGTACATGTGTTTCAAAATATCAAACGAGTCTATAACAGGAAGATCCCACCAAAGCTGTGTCCGCTGGCCAAAAACAATGCCAATATTTTGAGCAAGCATTTTTCGGTTTTTTTGCGGATTGATTCCAAGAACTTTTGCCACTCCTGACGATGGATGGAGAATTCCGGAAAGCATCTTGATCGTTGTTGATTTACCTGCACCGTTTGGGCCAATATATCCTACAAATTCACCTTCTTCTATTTTAAAAGAGATAGAATCTACGGCGTTCCTTTCCTCGTATTCCCCGGAAAACAGCGAAAGCATGGAACCGAGCATGCCTTTTTTTGATTTGTATATTTTAAAGCTCTTTCTTAATTGATGTGCCTCAATCATCGTTCCATTCCTCCTCAGGTTCCAGTGCTATGATAAAATTTGATGCCGTAATTCCAAAATTTCAAAGAGGCACAAAAGAATAGGCCAGCCACGGCAGCTGGAAGCAGCAGAAAGTACAGGCTGCCTCCTTTATGTAAAAGATATAGCATAGGCACATAGTTCATAAAAGCCACCGGTATCACCGTGAAAAAGATGATCTTTAACCAGCCGGGATAAATGTTCATCGGGTAGTTTGCGGCATTAAAAGGTGCATAGAGCGTAAACGTCTGAAAATCTTTAATCCGCTGTGTCCAGAACGCAATTGTCGCCGTAAACAGAGCGAGAGAAAATGAAATGAGCCATCCGCAGACAAGGATGACGGGAAGATAAGCGATAAGAAATACGAGTTGCTGCTCCTTGGAAAGTCCGTACAGGGAAAGGCAAAGAATAAGCAAACCCTGCAGAACACCTCCAATCCGGCTGAGATCGAGATTTTTTGAAAGGAGCAGAACGAGAGGAGAGACTGGCCGAATCAAGAGACTGTCAAATTCTCCTTCTATCATATATTTCTCAAATTCGTGGATTTCAGGAGCCATCGTTCTGTACAAAGAAAGTGAAATCGATGAAATCGCGTAAAGAACACCCACCTCATAAATATTCCAGCCTTTAATCTGATCAAAACGGTTCAAAATAGCGGCAAGTAGGACAAAGTCAATCATCATGATCACGCCATAGGAGACCATAGAGAAGATGAAATTCATTTTGTACTGCATTCTTGACCGGATGCTGGCGCTGATGAGTTTTATGTATAATTTCATACTCAGCCTCCTTGAATTTCAATCTTTTGCCGGGCAAGGAATGTGATCCACTGATTCAGCAGCAGCAGGAAGAGGAGCCAGCCACCCTGAATAAGGAGAACCGAGCTGTTGGCTTTTTCAAGATAGATCATCACGGGATAATAAACCACACCTGCAAATGGCAGCCATCCAGCAACTTGTGACAATGGTCCAGGCAAAAAAGTCAATGGCACCATCTGGCCTCCAAGGGAGAACATCAGGGTCAGGTTAATAAAGTGAGCCCATGAAATTTCAGTTGTCCAGCAGGATGATATTCCAATCAAATAAAATATATTTAATGAAATGCCGACAGCTAAGATGACAGAAAGGAAGGTATATACGTAGGCCGGAAAGTGTTCTGGGGTGTAAAATCCGACGGTAAAGGTGAAAATCAAGCCGATCGGAAGACTTCTAAAGAGGGCGTTATACCCTATCCTTCCAGCCTCCTGGCTCGTTATGTAGAAAAAATAGTTCGTGGGTCTTGCAAGTTCAAACGAGATTGCACCGTTTCTTACGCCTGCCTGAATCCCGAGACCCGCTGTTAAAAATACGGTCATCCACAGAATGCATTGGCTCGCCCCCATATAATAGGTCATGTCCATGATACTGTATGGACTTTTTTGTTCTTTTCCAGCCAGTACTCCTGTCCATATGGCGATGTAAACAAATCCAAAGATTGCTGAAGCGGCATTATTAATAAGGTGGGACAGGCGGTATTGCATATTGCGTGAAAAACTTTTCTTAAAAAGAAGCCAGTATACCATCTCAATCCTCCTTTTTATGGTTTTTTGGCACAGGATTTTAAATATAGCAAATTATGTGAATGGAAGCAATAAGGTGAAATATCTAGTAAATTAATGGGTGGAAATTATAGAGCAAATCCTTCTTTGATTCACAATACGTTTTTTTGAAAGGCTGGGATTAGATCAGCGGTTGTGATCAATCGTTGAGGGAGACAGCGCGTGACTGCGGATTCAAGGTGATCGCAGAAGGGATTGAACGGAAGGAAGCAGCAGAATACTGCGAGGAGATCGGTGTTGATCTTGTTCAAGGATATCTCTTCGGGAAACCAGATTCTCTTCCTATGAAAGGCCCCCTGTTCATCTGCAATAAATAATAGTTGAATAGACTTACAGAAATAGGCTGGATCATTTCCGGCCTTTTTTTGAAGGCTTTGTTTAAAGCATATTGTTGATTTTCAATCATAGCTGGCGGTTCAATCACACCCCGCTAAAACAACAAAATGGACTAATAGAGTTTTTTTGAAAAAAATTCTAATGAAAAACTTGGAATCTCTTTCAAACTTTAGTAATCTAGTAGGGAAGGTTTTGTAATATAATTGTAATAATCTACTGGAGGGAAAGGGTTATGGAAACTCAAAAGAAAACCAAAAAGAAAAAGAACCACCTTCCTTTTCGCTTAAATATACTATTTGTTGCTGTCTTTCTGCTTTTCTCCGTCCTCATACTGCGTCTCGGTGTTCTTCAGATCGTTAATGGTGAAGAAAAAAGACAGGAATCTGAAGCCATAAAAAAAGAAGAAGCTAAGAAAGAAGCTCCGCGCGGAAAGATCCTAGACCGTAACCAGCGGGTTGTGGTGGACAATCAACCTTATTTTACGCTGACCTATACGAAAACAAGCAGTACAAAAGCAGAAGATACATATAAGGTTGCCAAATGGCTGTCTCAGCATATTCAAGTGGAGAAGAAGAAAATTCCTGAGCGTGATAAAAAAGACTTTTTTATCGTAAAAACAGGAGTGGCTGATCTTATGAAAGAACGCCTTACTGCGGCTGAAACAAAAAAACTCAACAATGAAAAAGAGTACAAGCTGCTGGTCAGCCGGATTACAAAAAAAGACCTCGATACACTGACAAAAAAAGATCTGCAGATTCTCGCCATCAAACGAGAAATGGATGCCGGCTATGCTTATTCCGCTTCACCAGTAAAGAAAAATTTAACAGATCGTGAAATTTCCATCATCTCTGAAAACCTGGATCAGCTTCCAGGCATTGATATCATGCCGGATGCAGACCGGACGTATCCGTTCGGCGATTCGCTTAAGACCATTTTCGGCCGTGTGAAACAGATGCCGAAAGAACAGCAGGACTATCTTGCAGCTATGAACTACGACCGTACCGATCAGGTTGGAATCAGCGGGCTTGAAGCACAGTATCAGGAAACACTTCGCGGTACGAAAGAAAAAAGCATCTATCTGACGAATCCGAAAACAGGGAAAACGCTCGGAGAACCGAAAGTAATTCCCGGCAAACGCGGAAAAGACCTCGTTTTGACGATCGATATGGAACTTCAGCATAAGATGGAAAAAGTGCTTGAAGAAGAAATCAAAAAAGGCCGTGCTGACCGGGGAAATGAAATGATGAGGTCTGCATATATCGTCATGATGAACCCGAAGACAGGGGAAATCTATACGATCGCCGGCAAAAAGATGGACAGCAGCGGAAAGTTTGTGAATGACTCGTACGGAGCTCTATTCGACGCTTACGAGATGGGATCTGCTGTCAAGGGAGCGACCGTTCTTACCGGCCTGCATAAGGGTGCCATCCACATGGGGGAATATATATACGATGCGCCGATAAAAATCGGCAAGACAACAAAGAAATCTCATGCGAACATGGGGAGCATTAATGATTTAACCGCATTAAAGAAATCATCAAACGTTTATATGTTTAATATTGCTATGAGACTTGGAAAATACAGCTATAGCAATAAAAGCTTTTATGGAGATAACCGTTACCTTGGCTATGATGTTATGCGTTATTATTTCAGCCAGTTCGGATTAGGGGTAAAAACTGGCATCGATTTTCCGAATGAATCCACAGGCTATTTCGGAGGTTATCAAGAGCTAGGTAATATGCTTGACATGGCCATTGGACAGTTTGACACCTATACTCCAATTCAGATGGTGCAATATGTTTCAACGATCGCAAACGGGGGATATCGCGTTCAGCCGAGGCTTGTAAAGGAAATCCGTGAACCGCAGACGGAAGTACAGCATGAAGGCAAGCTTGTGGAGCGGTTTGAACCGAATATTCTTAATGAAATTGATATGGATAAGAGCTATATCAATCGGGTGCAGCAAGGCTTCTGGGAGGTGTACCACTCTCCGGGCGGAACAGCCGCACAGTATTTTAACAATCCGAAATATCATAATCCGGCAGGGAAAACAGGTACTGCCCAGGTTAAGAAATATGATCACAACGGAAACTTTATTGCGAACAAAGATAACCTGACATTGGTCGGCTATGCCCCTTATGATAATCCGGAAATAGCTTTTGCGATTATTGTACCAGATGCGTCACCGTACAGCGGAACCCAGGCGGTGAACAAGCACATTGGACAAAGAGCATTGGAGACGTACTGGGATTTGAAAAAGAAAACAGAGACAGAAGAAAAAGCGAAACAATAAAAAGAAGCACTGAGCGAAGCTCAGTGCTTTAATTATGGGTTTTGGGTTATTGGAAAAAGATTTGCGTTAATCGTGGTTCATCATGACAAGGAAAAGATCTGCATCTTTTCCTTGTTCAGTTTGTTAGAATGCACATGCACAGCCAACGATAATCAGAAGCACGAACAATACCACGATCAAAGCGAAACCTCTGCCACCTACAGCGTGACCCATTTGACTTACCTCCTTTATTATAAACTCCAACATCTCCCTAACAATATATGGTGCTTTGCTTATTTTGTATGGGACAAATGCGGATATGCCTGGAAAATGGGCTCCGATTGCATTCACCATTTCGATTCAAAGCCGGTAATAAAAAAATGTAAGTTCTTAAAAAAATAGACTCTTGTACCGTTTCACAAAGCCTGTCTCCTTCATATGTTATGGGTGTAGATCGTTAAATATCTCGAAAGAGGAGGTAACAAAATGTCATTTGGATGCGGTGGAAGTGGTTTCGCTCTTATTGTGGTGCTGTTCATTTTGTTAATTATCATAGGCTGTGCTTGTGCATTTTGCTAAGCCTTGATCCGGCATGAATAACAGTAAACAGAAAAGACCCCCAGATGTTTGTGTCTGGGTGGTCTTTTTTTACGTTTTCCAGTAAAGTATATATAGCAATGAGGAAAGTAAAGGAGATGTAACATGAAGAAGTACATATTGATTCTTACCGCTGTTTTTTTTCTTTGTTCTGCGTCAATTGCATCCGCCCATACCGGCCTTGAATCTTCACAGCCGGCGGAAGGTGCTGTGATCAAAGAAAACTTAAGCAAGATCACGTTAACTTTTGAATCAAAGATTGAAAATTTAAGCACGATGAAAGTCACTAAGGATGGAAAACCCTTAGATGTAAAAGTGGCCGTAAAGAATAACATCATGACAGGCACGGCGCCCTCACCGCTTGAAAACGGGAAATATAAAGTAAATTACAAAATTATCGGTGCTGATGGCCATATTATCCAAAAAGATTATTCCTTTGCTGTTCAGAAGCCGAAAGAAGAGAAAGCTGTAAAGGAAGCACCTAAAAAAGAAAAAGAAAAAGGTGAAAAGACCCAAAAAGAAGAACAGCAGAAAAAAGCTGAAAAGGCGGAATCGAAGTCAAACAATGCAGCAGCCCCGCTGTTTATCGTAGTGCTGCTGATCGTGATTATCGGAGCCGTGCTGTTTATTAAACGAAGAAAATCATAATTAACACATGAAAGCAGGACCATGATTCATCCATTCATGGTCCTGCTTTCTTATTTTAAGGACTGTTTCAAGACTTGAACGTTTTTTTGCATAAGTGATAAATAATCTTCGTTCGCCTCAGCATCCTTAGGAATAAGGGTTTCTAAGTTTCTTAATTTCAGTGTTTTTGTTCCTGTTTCATGTTCTACAACTCTAGCCAGTTTATCGCTGGCACTGTTTTCAAGAAGAACATAGTGAATATGTTTTGCTTTAACGTGTTTGATCAGGTCTTGCAGCTGTCTTTGTGACGGTTCCTGAGAAGTTGACAGTCCGGAAACCGGAATCTGTTTCAGGCCGTACCGATGTTCCCAGTATCCATAGGCAGCATGAGAAACAATAATCTCCTTATGCGGGCTATTCTTGATCGTTTGATTGAACGAGGTATCAAGCTTTTCAAGATCCTTTTTAAGTGATAGGTAATTCTTTGTGAAGTCAGCTTTGGCTTTTGGGTTCAGCTTAATTAACGCCTGTTCGATGTTCTTGGCCATTTGGATTGAAAAAACCGGATCAAGCCAAATGTGGGGGTCTTTATCTCCATGTTCGTCAGGGTCCTCATCACGATGCTCCACTTTTTCCAGCGTGAGGCCCTTGGCTGCTTTTATGGATTCAACCCCTTCGTTTTTTACCGTTTCATTTACTTTATCAGCAAATCCTTCGATTCCTGTACCGTTATAGATGAATGCATCACTGTCTGAAATTTTGATCATGTCTTTCGTAGACGGTTCAAAAGAATGAGCATCGGTGCCTGGAGGGATTACATTTGATACAGAAACATGCTTACCGCCAATCCTTTTCGTAAAGTATTCCAGGGGATAAAGTGTTGTAGTTATGGTAAGCTTATGAGGGCTGTTTAATTTATGTTTAGTGCCATTCGCGCAGCCGGATAGTATCAGTGATCCTATGATCATAAACGTCAAGGCGGCATAGTGTCTTTTCATATGAGTGCTCCTTCCAAACGCATCAAAAATAATTCATCTTATTATAACGGAAACATTACGTTTTGCAAAGCGTATTTGTTCCGATTTATTTTTGAGCATGCAAAAGAATAGACTTCTGTCCATGAATAAAGGATAATACATCCATTACAACCTTTTGGAAAGGGGAAGCAAATGAGTGTAGAAGATCATAAAAGACAGGCTCCTTCTTCTGTCTGCTGCAAGATTATTACTGTGAGTGATACGAGATCAGAAGAAACCGATCGCACCGGCACTCTTATAAAAGAGCAGTTAACGCTGAACGGCCATACAGTGGGAGACTATGTAATTGTAAAAGATGAGCGAAGGGAAATCGAATCTTCTGTCTTGGCAGGGTGTGAAGCAAGTGATATCCAGGCTATTTTAATTAATGGCGGAACTGGCATTGCTGTCAGGGATGTTACCATTGAAACGCTAAAACCATTGTTTACAAAGGAAATTACAGGTTTTGGCGAGCTTTTCAGGATGTTAAGTTATATCGAGGATATTGGATCTGCAGCCATTCTGAGCAGAGCAGCGGCAGGAGTTGTTGGCTCCACAGCGGTTTTTGCAATGCCCGGATCAACAGGAGCGGCAGCTTTAGCCATGAAAAAGCTGATTCTCCCCGAGCTCTCTCATGTCATTCGGGAAATCAATAAAGATTTATAAAGAAGAAAAAAAGTCAGTTCTTCCGTTTAGTGGTCATAAATGTATACTCTATCCAATAAATTTCAGTAAAGAGCCATGATTGCTGAAACTATTTAATTGGATCAACGTATACTATACTATGAAAACGCTTTAACGGGAGGAAATGATGGGCGGATTACTGCGGAAAGCCGTTGAAGAGAGGAAGAATTTCCTTATTCAGATGCTAAAGAAAAACGGAATAAACAAAGAAGTAGAAGCAGAGCTTTCCACATGGCCATTGACTGAATTGGAAGAAGAATATAAAAGCTGGCTTTTTCAGCAAAAGGATGGGATGGATCCTGGCAAAAAAGTTTAAATAAAACACAGTGAGGGAATAAACAATAGAACGTATGTGTCCTTCTTAGGGCTTTTTTTGTGTGATGGCTTAATACTGCTCATCTATTTTATTTTTTGTTATAGTAGAAAAGAACGGCTGCAATTTATGATTAAAGGAGATCACAGCATGAACATAGCTTTTTATCTATTGCCTAAAGAAGAGGTTAAATATTTGAATCCTGAATCGACCATCAGGCAGGCATTGGAGAAGCTTTCTTATCACAAATATACATCTGTTCCCCTTGTTTCAGAGGAAGGGCAGTATGTCGGTACGCTCACAGAAGGGGATCTGCTTTGGAAATTGAAAGAAGCGTTCGACCTTGGCTTCTATGATGTAGTGAAAACAAAACTGAAGGATGTTCCACAGCGTGTGAACAACATCTCAGTATCAATCAATTCAAATATGGAAGATTTAATTACGTTGGCAACTGACCAGAACTTTATTCCGGTGACTGACGACGACGGGCATTTTATTGGGATTATCCGCCGCCGGGACATCATTAAGTACTGCGCAAATACAATATGGAATAACAAAATAAATGAAAACTAGGTGTTGACAAATACTATATTTAGTGTGAAAGTAAATGTATCAAACTAAATATAGTATTTTTGAAACAAAAGGTGTCTTATAAGACTTAATAGGGAATCCGGTAAATCAATCCGGAGCTGTCCCCGCAACTGTCATGTGGACGAAATGAGAATCCACTGTGTAAGGAACGCGCACGATCGTGTGGCTTTTACATGGGAAGGCTCAGAGTAGGAGGAAGCATTAGCCAGTAGACCTGCCTTTTTGTTTCACGATTTTGATTCTTCGGGGATTGAGAAGCAAAAACGGCACACTTTACTGCTATTTTTGATTCTTACAACTCGTGTCGTTTTTTTAGGCTCATCCACTGGATGGGCCTTTTTATTTTGCAGATTTTTAGAGGAGGAGATTTGACTTTGGTTATAGCAGGCGGAACAGATCATCTTGTTATGAATTGGCTGGATGAAATTCTATTGGGCTTTCCCCAGCTTGATAAAAAGGAAGAGTATACAGAACAGATAGGCTATTATGCTGATAATGGCAGTTCTCAAACAGAAGCGATGAATATGGCTATTTTGCATGCACTTGAAAGAATTTCAATGCATGAGCCGGATTGGACCTTCGTCGCAGGAAGAATGCATCTTAAAAAAATCTACTCAGATGCAGTAAAAAACAGGGGGGGCCAGGGAGTTCATGGCTATGGCCAATTCTATGGATTAATTCGTACACTGACAGACAAAGGAATCTATGATAATAACTTGTTAAGCAGCTATTCACCAGAAGAAATAGATGAGCTTGAAGCGGTGATTGTCCCTCAAAGGGATGAGCTTTTTACATATATAGGACTTCGTACATTGGCTGACCGTTATCTTGCCAAATCGCATGATGGCAAAGTGTTTGAATTGCCTCAGGAACGATTTATGATCATCGCGATGTCCTTGATGTCCGACGAACCTTCAGGCCGCCGCATGGATCTGATTAAAGAAGCGTACTGGGCAATGTCGAACCTGTATATGACCGTGGCAACTCCTACACTTGCCAATGCGGGTAAAAGCTATGGCCAGCTGTCAAGCTGCTTCATCGATACGATGGATGACAGCCTTCGAGGAATCTATGATTCTACAACAGATGCAGCAACACTTTCGAAAGGCGGAGGAGGGATCTCCGTTTACCTTGGCAAAATCAGAAGCCTTGGTTCAGAGATAAGAGGCTTCAAGGGCAATTCATCGGGCATTATTCCATGGGCGAAGCTGTTGAACCAGACAGCGGTCAGTGTCGATCAGCTCGGACAGAGAAAGGGAGCCATCGCCATCTACTACAATGTGTTCGGCAAGGATCTTTTTTCTTTTCTTGATGCCAAGCTGAATAATGGTGACGAACGGCAGCGGGTTCATGACCTGTTTTTGGGTCTCTGCATTCCGGATTTATTTATGGAAAAGGCAGAGTCGAGAGAAGACTGGTATCTGTTTGATCCTTATACGGTAAAAAAAGTAATGGGCTATGAATTGGATGATTTTTTTGATGAAGAACCCGGCAAAGGGAGTTTCCGCGATAAATATGATGAGTGCGCGGCCGCAGCCGATCAAGGGCTTTTTGGTGAAAAAGGTTCAGGAGGCTATGACGTTGTACCAGCCATTGAAATTTTTAAAAGAATCATGAAAAGCCAGCTGGAAACGGGAGTGCCGTATATGTTTTACCGGGACACGGTTAATCGGGCTAATCCTAATAAGCATGCCGGAATGGTTTACTGCAGCAATCTTTGCACGGAAATTGCCCAGAACGGATCAGCGACTACGGTCGAAGAGGAAGTAACACAGGACGGTAAAATCTTGATCACAAAGATACCTGGAGATTATGTGACTTGCAACTTAAGCTCTATTTCGCTTGCAAAAGCAGTAAAGGATGATGTGCTTGAGAGATTGATCCCAATCCAAATCCGTATGCTGGATAATGTCATTGATATGAATCAGGAGCGAATAGAAGTGAAACAAGCGGTGCTTACCAATAAGAAGTACAGGGCGATCGGATTGGGTACATTCGGGCTGCATCACTTGCTGGCAGTGGAAGGAATACGCTGGGAATCTGAAGAAGCCGTAGCTTATAATGACCGTCTTTATGAAAAAATCAGCTATTTAAGCATCCGGGCCAGCTATGAACTGGCGAAGGAAAAAGGCGCCTATCCCGCCTTTAAAGGATCTGACTGGGAAACCGGTGTTTATTTTGAAGACAGGAAGTATGAGTCTGAAGAGTGGACTATATTAAAAGAGCAGGTTCATCAGACAGGCCTGCGGAATGCATGGCTTATGGCGGTTGCTCCGAATGCGACGACCAGTTTAATTGCGAACTCCACAGCATCCGTCGATCCTATTTTTAAAAAAGAGTACTCTGAGGAGAAGAAGGATTTTAGGATCCCGGTGACGGCTCCAGATCTTACACCTCAGACAAGCTGGTATTATAAATCGGCATACGAGCTGGATCAGCATTGGAGCATTAGACAGAACGCCGTCAGACAGAAGCATGTAGACCAGTCCATCTCGTTTAACTTTTATGTCAAAAATACGATTAAAGCGAAGGAACTTCTCGATCTTCACATGACGGCATGGAAATCAGGTCTCAAAACAACGTATTATACGAGGTCTACATCTATTGCAGAATTGGAAGACTGTGAAAGCTGTTCCAGCTAATAAGGGAGTTATTTTATTAATGAAAACGAAAACACTGACAGAACGGAAACTATATGATGTAGAAGCACCGAATGCTTCTACCGGTCTAATTAACGGACAGAGCTCCAATGTCTTAAATTGGGATGACGTTCGGTACAGCTGGGCATACCCGCTCTATAAAAACATGCTCGCGAATTTTTGGACTCCCTTTGAGATCAATATGTCTGGCGACGTGAAACAATATCCGAATCTATCAAGCGAGGAAAAGGATACTTTTAATAAGATCATTGGACTGTTGGCGTTTCTGGACAGCATTCAGACGGATTACTCTTCAAGAGTGGCGGCGTACTTGACCGATTCCAGCCTGTCGGCACTAATGACGGTTTTATCCTTTCAGGAGGTTGTGCATAACCAGTCCTATTCGTATGTGTTATCGAGCTTGGTGAACAAGCAAAAACAAGATGAGATTTTTGAATACTGGAAGCATGATCCTGTCTTAAGGGAACGGAACGATTTTATTGCAAACGGCTATCTGAAGTTTACAGAAGAGCCATCACCAAAAACGTTTATGGAATCGATCGTCTATGACATTGTCCTTGAGGGATTAAACTTCTATTCTGGTTTTGCTTTCTTTTATAATCTTGCCCGAAACCAGAAAATGGTCGCCTCCAGTACGATGATCAATTATATCAACCGGGATGAGCAGCTGCACGTCAGGCTCTTCTGCCAAATTTTCAAAGAACTGCTGAATGAAGTTCCGGAATTGAATTCTGAAGAGACGGTCCAGTTTGTTCAGGAAACCTTTAAAAAGGCGGCTGAACTGGAAATACAGTGGGGACGGTACATTATCGGGGACCGTTTTCCTGGGTTGCGAATGGATGAACTTGAAGCCTATATTAAATTCATGGCCAATAAGCGGGTCAATGAGCTGGGAATACAGCGTCCTTTTGATGGGTTTAGAGAGAATCCAATGAAATGGATCAAAGCGTATGAAGATATCAATCATGGTAAGAGTGATTTTTTTGAACAGAAGTCAAGACAATATACAAAAGTCTCAGATGCCAATGGTTTTGACGATTTGTAAATTTTAACGCAAATTGTGCTAATGGAATTAAACATGATAATATGATGTTGGAGATGAAAACAGCAGCTCCTGCCGCGATTGCGGCAGGAGTCTGTTTTGTTGCATAGAAGTAATGTCTAGCTCCAGCGCCCAAGTCCTCGAGGTCGCTTGCGCTTTTCTTATAGAAAGGATGACGGATATGCTGCTTTACGTACTTGTGGGACTGGCAGGAATAGCCGGTGCCCTTCTACGGTACGGCCTTGGGCTCGGTATCGCACTTGTTTGGGAAGGGAGCTATCCGCTGGCGACCTTCTTAACCAACATGGCAGGCTCATTTGCTCTCGGATATCTTACGTTTCGAATCGGCAGAAATCCCAGGATTCACCCCTATTTAATGACGGTGCTTGGAACAGGATTGATCGGGTCGTTTACGACATTTTCTACATTTACTGTGGAAAATATTCAGCTTCTTCAGACGGGCCGCACGGCAACAGCAGTCCTATATATCATCCTAAGTTTACTAGGCGGGCTAACCATGTCATGGCTAGGTTTCCTTCTTGGATCACTGACACGAGGCGGCGAGGAACAGCGAGTATGATGCAAGTGATGCTTGTAGCAGCGGGCGGGTTCTTTGGAGCCATTTTCAGATTTGGCCTTGGACAATTCATAAAAAGGATAACAGACTCCCCTTTTCCAATCGCTACCTTGTTTGTTAATATTACTGGTTCATTTCTACTCGGTATGCTTACAGGAATGCACGCGGGAGATTCTATCAGACTGTTTTTTGGCATAGGATTTATGGGGGCGTTCACTACGTTTTCTACTTTAAAACTGGAGAACATTCAATTCTATAGAAAAAGGCAGTGGAAGTATTTAATTACTTATCTGGCAATCAGTTATGCGGGAGGACTTCTGGCGGCATTTATCGGTTTTATGATAAACTTCAAATGACTTATCGGTTAGCCGGAGGCATCTGGCTGGCCCTAAAAGATGGACAAGGTTCAGGGATATAACTTTAATAGAGAGTAGGTATATAAATTGAAAGAAATGATATTATCACTTTTGGAATGGATTGTAGGGCTTGGACATTTAGGCATTGCTCTTGGTCTTATGATAGAAGTCATTCCCAGTGAACTTGTTTTATCTTACGCAGGCTATATGATCTCACAAGGACATTTGACCTTTGCAGGCTCTGTAATTGCCGGAACGATTGGCGGAACCATTGCCCAGCTATTTCTATATTGGATGGGGTATTATGGAGGACGGCCGTTTTTGGAGAAGTACGGTAAATATATCCTGATCAGCCACAAACAAATTGATCTTTCAGAAAGTTGGTTTCAAAAATACGGGACTGGCGTGATCTTTTTTGCCCGTTTTATCCCTGTTGTTCGCCATGCCATCTCCATTCCAGCGGGTATCGCGAAGATGCGTTTCTCTACATTTACACTGTATACTTTGATAGCCATCATTCCCTGGTCGATCTTGTTTATCTACCTTGGAACCACGCTGGGCAGTAACTGGGAAGATATTAAAACCATTGCGGCGCCTTATACAAGAGGAATAATGATAGCTGCCATATTGCTGTTGTTTATCGTTGTTTTGCTCAAAGTGAAAAAAGGAAAAAAATAGCTTTTAACTTTTGGTATGACAGGAGAAGGCCTCTGAATAGGGGTCTTTTTCTTTTGTCCTGTTCATACACTAAAGAAAAAGAGCAGGCAGGTGAAATCATGGATGAACGTCAGAGAAATAAAAAAATCAATGAACTGCTGCTGAAAATAAATGGGGATCCAGAAAAAGAAGAAGTCGCTGGATATGTTGCCCGTGCAATGAGAGAATGCGGTTATAGCAATGAAAACATACATCAGGTCATCAAACACGTTTATCGCCAGTTTGAACATATCAAATCGTAAACACGCGAACAGCCGGCGTGTTTTTTTGTTACACTCTAATTGGAAGTGCGTTACTCGCAAACCAAAACGAAGGAGAGAGGTGCTAAAAATGAAGCAATCCATTCTATCACTTTTCGATATTCAATATCCCATCGTACAAGCAGGAATGGCCGGCGGGCCAGCTACTCCTGAGCTGGCTGCGGCTGTTTCCAATGCCGGAGGATTAGGAACCCTGGGTGCAGGATACATGAAACCTGCAGATCTACAAGCTGCAATCAAAACAATCAGGGAAACATCGGATAAGCCTTATGCTGTAAATCTTTTCCTCCCTGAAGAATTCATGGAGGACAGAGCGCAGACAGAAAAGATGCAGGCGCTGCTCGCACCTTTCCGCTCTTCACTTGGTCTGGAAAAGATGACGGGTAAAAAAGAACATCAGTCCATCTTTCAAGAACAGCTTCAATGTGTCCTTGATGCGCAAGTTCCGATCGTGAGTTTTACATTTAACGCCCCCTCAGATGAACTTGTGGATCTTTTGAAAGGGCACGGGGTAAGGATTATGGCTACTGCAACATCAGTGGAGGAAGGTCAGAAGCTGGAGGCACTGGGGATTGACGCCATTTCTGCACAAGGCAGCGAGGCTGGCGGCCACCGGGGAACGTTTATAGGTGAAGCAGAAGATGCATTGATCGGGACGATGGCACTCATTCCGCTGCTCACAGATGCGGTTTCTGTGCCAGTTATAGCAGCCGGAGGAATTATGGACGGACGGGGAATCGCTGCCGCTATGGCACTCGGAGCGAGTGGAGTACAGCTCGGTACGGCATTTTTAGCTTCAGCTGAAAGCGGTGCCCATCCTTTGCATAAAGACGCCGTTCTTCATGCAAAGGAAACGGATCTGCGGCTGACGAAGGCTTTTTCTGGAAAGATGGCCAGGGGCATCAACAATGATTTTATGAAGCAGATGGCAGCAGTAGAAGATCTCCCGCCATACCCGATTCAGAATGCAATGACGTCAGAAATCCGCAAGAAAGCGGCAAGTGAAGGTAAAAGAGAGTGGATGTCATTATGGGCAGGGCAAGGTGCTCCTCTTGCAGAAAGCCGTCCTGCCCGTGAAATAATGAACCATCTGCTGAAGGAATACAACGAAGTCATAAGCCAGATGAAACCGTTCTGACAGCAAGACAGCCGCAGCCCATGACCCGGGCTTGCGGCTGTTATTTTTTAAACTTTCTGAGGAGTTCTGCTGTTGTATTCTTCAATTCTTTAGCAGAATCTCCAACACTTTTAATGCTTTGTTTTTTATTATAAATATCATATTTTAAGTACTCTGTTTTCTCGTTCAGAAGAGCAGTCTGATTGGTTACATCGTTCATTTCCGCCTGCATGAGCTGCGTCGTCCGGTTTAAGCTCTCCATCGTCTGGCGGCTCGATTTCATCAGTTTAACAGCATGGACCCCAAGGAAAACCAATGCAGCAACGACGACAGCAATACTGATATAAATAATGGCCATGTTCTTCCTCCTTATGTTCTCTATAATCAAGTGATACCCAATATTATTATCATACAAACAAAAGCCGCCTGATATTCAATGAATCAGTCGGCTTCATTCATCGGGCACGTTTTGCAGCATGTGCCTCCATCTGTTCTGTAATATAGGCAGCATGTCTGCCTTTTTTTCATTTCCTGTTTTTCATACTTTCTTGACGATTTCAGAAAAGGATTGGAGGAGGCTCCGAAATGAAAACCATCCGCTTGCTGTACGATAAAACGATAATCTTCGTCCAGCTGCTTTTTTAGAGGTGCACGGTGGTTTTCTGATTGCCATGCGTTATAGAGCCAGGCAATATAGATGAGCGCGTTCTCCCAGAGCATGGCTCTTGAAGCTTTCGTATAACGGGCCAGATGATCGAGCATGATGGAGATGTTCTGAGCAAAGAGCATTTCTATAACGGAGGAACGCCACTTTTCCCGGTCGCCGGCCATGGAGAGCCCCTCTATGTTTTGAAGGGAGAAGGAGGGAAGCCAGCTGTGCTTTTCCTGTTCATCGATAATGATCACGTTTTGAATCCTCATATCAAACTGCTTGTTTCTTATCGAGAGCGCATAAAGAGATGAAGTCAGGCAGCAAAAGACGTACCGTTTAAAAAATAAAGAAGCAGTGACTCTTTCTTCCTGTGAACCTATTTTTTTGCCTGCTTCTTTTATGAAAGCAAGCATATTCTCTCCTTCAAGTAAGTATTCTGCAGCAAATGCCGCTTTTTCTTTTGAAAAAGAGAACTGAAAGCGGCAGTGGTTCTCGATATAGATTCTTTCTGATTCGGACCATCCGATAACATTACGCATATTGAGCTGAACGGGTGCCATGACCAGCTGTTCGCCCCTTTCCGTAGGGAATGCACATTGGGGTTCCGAACAATGGATCATTGACAATTTTGCACGGCAGTCGGAAAACGTCAGAAACCAGCTTCTCGTCCATAATGTCTTCCGGACGGCCTTGTGCAAACACAGTGTTATTCTGAATTGCTACAAGATGGTGGGCATAGCGGCAGGCTAAATTTAAGTCATGCAAAACCATAACGATTGTACGCTGCTCTCTATGGTTTAGTTCAAAGAGCAGATCGAGAATTTCAATCTGATGTGTCATATCCAAATACGTCGTCGGTTCATCCAGAAGGATGGTTTCAGTCCCTTGAGCAAGCGTCATGGCGATCCAGGCACGCTGTCTTTGCCCACCAGAAAGAGAATCAACACTTCTTTCGGCAAATTCGAGCATGTTGGTCGCGTCAAGGGCATGATAAACTGCCTCTTCGTCTTGTGTTGACCACTGTTTTAGCCAGGACTGGTAAGGGAATCTGCCTTGCTTGACAAGCTGCAGCACAGTCAATCCTTCGGGTGCTACAGGACCTTGAGGCAATATGGCGAGCTCTTTGGCTACTTCTTTAGTTGACCGTTTGGCAATGTCTTTACCGTTTAATAGAATGGACCCTTTTTCAGGTGATAGGAGACGGGCCATTGACCGGAGAAGAGTAGACTTTCCACAGCCGTTACTGCCGATCAATACGGTGATTTCCCCTTTGGGTATGGCTATTTTTAAATCTTTTATCACAGGATTTTTTCCATAAGACAATGTCAGTGATTCTGTTTTGATAGACATGAAATCGCTCCTTAACCATGGTTTTTAAAAAGCAGATAGATAAAATAGGGAGCTCCTATGGCGGCAGTGAAAACGCCTGCGGGCACTTCTAATGGTGAAAACAGTGTCCGGCCGGCCAAATCAGCGAGCAGGACCAGAATAGCACCAATAATACCCGATACTGGAAGCATAGCACCGAAGGAAGAACCGACGAGCCTTCTGGCAATATGCGGTCCGATCAAACCAACAAAACCGATAGCCCCTGTAAAAGCAACGGCAGAACCGGCCAGTCCTGTACTGAGGACGAGCAAGACAAAACGTCCTTTATGAACGGAGTGGCCGAGACTTGTCGCAACTTCATCTCCTAGTTCCTGAATATTAAGCATTCGGCTTAGTAAGAACAGGATGGGCACAAGGATGATAAACCACGGCAAAAGGCTGTTTACATCTTGCCAATTTGTTGCATAAACCGTTCCGGTCAGCCAAATGGTCGCCTGTGAAGCGGCGTAGATCGGGCCAAGTATGATCATAAGGGTAGTGAGTGCCTGTGTAGCTGACATCAGACCCACACCGATTAAAATGAGCCTGACTGGGGATATTCCTCGCTTCCAGGCAAGGATATAAATGACGGCGGCCATAACAAACGCTCCCAGTACGGCGGCCAATGGCAAATAACCGATACTTACTTTCAGATTGTTGCTTTGATTGCTGAACATCGTGATGAAGGTAACGGCTGCAAAACCTGCTCCAGTTGTTATACCGAGCATATCCGGCGATGCCAGCGGGTTGCGTATTACCCCCTGCAGAATCGCTCCTGCAAGGGAAAGGGAGGCTCCGGCAATAACGGCGATCAATATCCTTGGAAGCCTGAACTGCTGGATGACGACATCATTCATACCTGAGCCAGTTCCCGTTAATGACTTGAGGACTTCAAGAGGGGAAATGTACAGTTCCCCGATACCGATGCTGACAGACATGATCGCTGCCATAATAAGAAAAAGAACGATGGATATGATCAAAGCTTTTTTATCAAATAACATGGAATATCTCTTGGACCTAACGGTTAAATACTTGCTCATTTGAAGTTTCCTTTGCGTGCGATATGAATAAAAAAAGGTGTGCCGATTAAGGCGGTCATTACACCAACTGGCACTTCTTCTGGCATGATGATGAATCTGGCGCTAACGTCAGCTGCAATCAAAAGAATTCCGCCAAGAAGTGCCGCATAGGGAATGACCCAACGGTGGTCATTGCCAACAAGATAACGTGCGATATGGGGCACTACAATTCCGACAAAGCTGATAGGACCGGCAACTGCAACTGAACCGCCAGCGAGAAATACGATAAGGACGCCAGCCAGAAGTTTAAATAGGAGCGTGTGCTGTCCAAGGCTTTTGGCAACGTCTTCTCCGAGCAGAAAAATATTCAGCTGTCTGAACATCAGCATGGAACCCGCCCATGCGAGAAGAAGATAGGGCAATACAGGATAGAGCCATTCCAGCTTTCTCCCTTGTATGGACCCGGCGAGCCAGAAAAGCACTTCTTCGAGCGCCTTTTCATTGGCCACGAGCATCCCTTGTGTAAGAGAGGCAAACATAGCAGCGATAACCGCTCCTGCAAGTGTCATTTTAACCGGCGTTAAACCGCTGCGCCCGGCCGATCCCAATATGTACACGGCAAGAGCTGAAACCGCAGCTCCTGCAAAGGCGAGCCAGGTGAATTGCTGAAGGGAACTGATGTTGAAAAATGAAACGGCTATGACGATAAAGAAACCTGCCCCCGCATTCAGCCCGAAAATATCGGTTGAAGCGATCGGGTTCCGAGTGATGGCTTGCAGCATTACACCGGCCAGGGCCAGTGAGATACCTACTGCTGCGCCAATAACTGCCCGCGGCAGCCTTGCGTTTCGAATGATCAAATGTTCATTCGAACCATTAAAATGGGTAAAAGCCTCAAGCACTGTTTTCCAGCTCGTATTGGTATACCCGAGCACTACACTTAAGGCCATACAAGCTGCAAGAAGTACGGCCCCTGCAAAAAGGAAGACCGTCTTGTATTTGGTTGTTTGAATAATTCCGTTCATAATTACCTCAATAATTTGAATTTACATTTATAGTGTAGTAAAGGTGATCCCCCATGTCAATGATTTTGAAAATCATTATCAATTAGTATTGACAGTTGTTTTGGACATCAGGTATGATGCTAATTATAAATGAAAATCATTATCATTTGAAGGGGAGAAAGAAATGAAAGCGTTAAAATCTACATATTCAAAATTAGGAATCATACTTACGATTCTATCGGTCATGCTGTTGGCTGCTTGCGGCGGAACGGGTGAAAAAGAAAAAGCCGGAAGTGAGCCGAAAGGATACAGTGTTAAACATGCGATGGGAACGACAAAAGTTAATAGTGCAAAGCGTGTTGTTGTATTGACGAATGAAGGAACCGAAGCCGTATTGGCAATGGGGGTTAAACCAGTGGGTGCGGTGAAATCATGGCTTGGGAATCCCTGGTACGACCATATTAAAGCTGACATGAAAGGTGTAGAAGTCGTTGGGGATGAAAGCCAGGTTAACCTGGAGAAGATCGCTTCTTTAAAACCGGACCTTATCATCGGGAATAAGATGAGACAGGAAAAAATCTATGATCAGTTGAACAAGATTGCGCCAACCGTCTTTTCGGAAGATCTTCGAGGCAACTGGAAAAACAATTTCAAATTATATTCCAAAGCATTAAATAAAGAAAAAGAAGGAAACAAAGTGATCAGTGATTATGATCAGCGAGTGAAAGAGATCAAAGAAAAAGCGGGTGACAACTTGAACAAAGAGATTTCTGTCGTCCGCTTCATGCCCGGAGTTTCCCGCATCTATCTGACAAATACGTTCTCTGGTGTGGTCTTTGATCAATTAGGCTTCAAACGTCCTAAAGTGGAAAGCAAAGATGATTTTGTGGCTGAAGTGACAAAAGAACAAATCCCGCAAATGGATGGGGATGAACTGTTCTACTTCACGTATGAAGCAGGAGACGGCGGAGCGACAAAACAAGAAAAAGAATGGACGAACGATCCGCTTTGGAAGAACTTAAGCGCTGTGAAAAAAGGACATGTCCACAAGGTGTCTGATGCTATCTGGAATACAGCCGGTGGTGTTAAAGCAGCTAATCTTATGCTCGATGACGTCGAGAAATATCTAGTAAAGTAATAGAAGACATTCAAGTCCGCAATGATTTTAATGCGGGCTTTTCTTTATGTAGAAATGGAAGTATTTATGTTGGCTTTCCCGTTTTGTTTGCGTGCGAGTTTTGTGGATTTACGGTCCGCTTTTGGGAGTTTACGGTCCACTTTTCCAGGTTTACGTGCGAGTTTTCGCAGTTTACGTGCCAAACAAAGCACGTTACATGCCAGACAACGCATCAGCCTCACTAACGTCTCATCAGAAGGCAGTCCAGGCACTTGCGCTTTTCAATAAAATGTCACAATTTTCCTTAAGAAAGGATGTCAATTAGCGTATCATGAAGATATAGATACATCCTAAAACGGCAAGGGAGGTATAAATGGTATGAAAGAAAACGAGCTGGAAAAGGAACTTCAGAAGAAAGAAATTCTTATGAAGGATGAAGACACAGGCTGGTATTACGAAGACCATCTAACTGCCATTGTAAAACGTGCCGAAAAAGAAGGGGCCTTTGATAACCTTAAGGGAAAGGGCAAGCCGTTAGTTTTTGAGGACAATGATCTTACGTACAATCCGGAAAAACAGCTGAATAAAATCTTGAAGGAAAACAACATTCTGCCTAACTGGGTCAAGCTTGGAAAGGAGATTGAACAGTTGAAGGAAGAAGTTAAAACCTATACCGTGGAATATAATATCAAAAGAACAGTGGAAGAAATTAATAAAAAAGTTACAGCTTTTAATTTATCATGCCCGCCTTCTGTACAAAAACGCAAGGTTACGATGGAAGAATTTTTACAATGAGGAAAGCGATATCACGTCATCTACTGCCGGTTATGAGATAACCGGCAGTTTTTTTTGAATATTTTTATAAAAAGATAAAAATAGACGGTTGCTTTATTTTGTCTTATAGTTTACTGCAGAAGGAAAACATCCAGGAGGCAATCTATGCTCTTTTTATCACTGCCGCAATCGTTTTTGCAAATGAATACGATATTTATTTCGATTTTAATTGAGGCACTGCCCTTTGTTGTTCTCGGTGTTTTTATGGCGGGAATCATACAAATCTTTGTTTCGGAGGAATTGGTGGCAAGGGTTATGCCAAAAAATCCAATTCTTGCAGTTTTATTCGCCTCGTTTTTAGGCGCTCTTTTCCCAGCATGTGAATGCGGGATCGTGCCGATTGTCAGGAGATTGGTTTCCAAGGGAGTACCCATCTATGCGGGTATTGCCTTTATGCTGACAGGACCCATTATCAATCCGGTCGTCCTTTTTTCAACCTATGTCGCCTTTGGAAGCAACTGGACCATGCCACTATACCGTGCTGGCGGCGCTGTTGCTGTTTCAGTGGTGGTAGGTCTGATTCTTGCTTTCTTTTATAAAGGGGACGGTTTGAAGATCCGGATCGAACACCATCATTCTCTTAAAAAGCTAACGGTTAAACAAAAGATCGGGGAAACCCTGAATCATGCAGTTGAAGAATTCTTTTCGATGGGTAAATACTTAGTAATCGGCTCACTTATTGCAGCGGCTGTTCAAACGTATGTCAAGACATCTACATTGCTTGCCATCGGCCAGGGACAAGCTTCATCCTCTCTCGTTATGATGGGGCTTGCCTTTGTCTTATCCCTTTGTTCGGAAGCAGATGCGTTTATTGCATCCTCATTCAGAAGTACGTTTTCCACAGGCTCCATCGTTGCGTTTCTTGTATTTGGGCCGATGCTTGATATGAAGAATCTCTTGATGATGCTCGGGACATTTAAGACAAAACTGGTTCTGATCGTTGTTACATCCCTGTCTGTTGTTGTATTTTTATATTCATTGCTGTTCTAAGGAGGTGGCACTATGATTCGAGGATATCTATTGATGGGTTTTACATTTTTGATCATGCAGCTTCATGCGTCAGGCAACATCAGCAAGTACATTAATATGAAGTACTCGTACCTGTCATTCAGTGTCATGTTTGCTTTAGCGCTCCTGACCATTGTACAGTTTCGCAATGCCGTAAAAAATGATGGGAATGATGCCAGCTGCGATTGCTGCGATCACAGCCACTCCGTTGAAGATACATGGTATAAAAAGCTGTTCGTTTATTCGATTTTCGCATTTCCGGTGATTACGGGAATCTTCCTTCCTGTCGCTACGATGGATTCTAATATAGTTAAAGCGAAGGGGTTTCACTTTCCTGTAAATCAGGAATCCAAAGGCGATCCGTATGCCCAGAATCAATTTTTGCGGCCGGATACAAGCGTATATTATGGCAAGGATGCCTATGATAAATTGATGAGAAAAGAGAAAAAGAAGTACTCTAAATACGATACCCTTGCCTTAAATGATACGAATTATCTAAAGGGCATGGAAACCATCTATAATTATCCAGGTGATTTTGATGACAAGAATATTTCATTTAAGGGATTTGTTTATAATGATCCAGATACGAAAAAAAATCAGCTTTTCGTTTTTCGGTTTGGAATCATCCACTGTGTAGCAGACTCTGGGGTATTCGGCATGATGGTTGAGATGCCCAATGGTGTAAAGCTGAAAAATGATGAATGGATTACCGTTAAAGGCAAGATCTCGGAGATTTATTATCAGCCTTTTAAAACCAATATCCCTTATGTGAAAGTGGATTCCTGGTCAAAAACAACTGCACCGAAAGAACAATATGTTTATCGGGGCAATAATTAATCGTAAGAAAGCGCAGACCTGAAAAGGGTCTGCGTTTTTTTCAGCAATCAAGAAGTGATGTATAGCTCCAGCGATGAATGTTTTTTTCAATATGAAACAAGCTATAAGAAAAGAACAGGAGTGATGATGTTGGAAAAGCAGCCGTATTACGTCAATGTAGAAACAGGAGAGGTACATAGCGATAAAACAGCTTCCAGTTTTCAATTTGAGATTGAGGCGACAGCTGAGGAGGCAAGCCGGCTTACAAAACTGTTCAGAGAGTGTGACGAAGCAGCCACTGATACCTTTTTAAGATCTCATGTTCCATACGTTCCTTATCATAATGATGCTGATAACCACCGTTACGATCAGATGTTGAAGGACATATACCAATTCATACATGATCATGGACAGCCATTGACAAAAGAGCATATCGAGTCGATGGGGATTCTTGGCGAACGCCAATAAAGAAAAAGCTGCTCGTAACGCCAGGTTTAGCGTCAGGGAGCAGCTTTTCTTATCACGAGTACACGAAGAAAGCGGTGTAAATGATAATAATTACCGCAATTGAAAAGAAGATAAAAGCCAATAAAACTGGATTGAGGACAACGGTATGCCTTGCGATGGCAGCATTAACATTGCCATCTGCTGCATTTTTGGTCCGTTTGGACTGCAGTACTTTCCATGTCCAGACCAACCCGCCGCCGCATAGAATGAGGCCGGCAGCCATGAGTATCCATAATAACACGTGAGTTCAGCTCCTTGCTTTTGTGGTTGTTTCTAGTCTTTTAAAAGCAGGAGCTGATTATTCATAAGTTACAGATGGAAGGGCTCGTTAAACGGTCAGGGGTTCAAGAGAATAGAGTTTTTCCCTTACCAATGTAAGGACTTTCTCAGCATCCTGCTTGTTATGGACATTGTATTTTTTACTTTCGATGATCAAGACAGGCGTTTTCGTATAATTTTGAATCCAGTCTTTATACTTGCCGTGAAGCGTCTTATAATATTCCAGCAGCTCGGGATGGTTTTCTATCTGTTCATATTCCCGGCCGCGGTTTTTGATCCGGTTTAAGGCAGTATCCAAATCACTGTCCAAATAAATAAGGAGATCTGGACGCTGTTTCGGTGAAGAACTGATTTCATTCATTAGCGTTTCCAGCAGATCCACATACGTTTCAAATTCCAGTTTGGTCATATTTCCCGCTTCATAATTCAGTTCCGCGAAGATCAGGTCTTCGTAAAGACTGCGGTCAAGGACATGGTGCTGATCAGACATAGCCTGCCGAATAGTTTTAAAACGTGTATTTAAAAAGTAAATTTGAAGTGGGAAAGCCCACCGTTCAGGATTTACATAATAGTCAGGCAAAATGGGGTTATCGCCTACACTCTCGTAAAAAACCTGGCTTCCGAGTGATTCACTGATCAGTTCAGCGAAGGTTGTTTTGCCAGTTCCTATCATTCCAGCCATTAAAATCACTAAATAAGCCCCCTGTATGTATCCATTTCTTGTTATGTATATTGATTGTGTCTATATATGGTACTATAAGTGCAAACACCTCCTAAATATATCACTTTTGTGGAAAGCTGAATAGTACATTTCTGGCGGCTGCTTTGCTATTATAATAGAAAGAGTATGTTTTCATCACTGATTAACTGCAAGGAAGGTGTGTATCATGACCATCAAACTAAAAGTATACTCTGATTATACTTGCCCATACTGCTACTTGGCAGAAACAGCAATCAAGCGAGCAGTTGAAGGCAAGGACGTTAAAATGGAATGGAAGCCGTTTGAACTGCACCCTTTTCCTTCAGACCGAAAGGCAATTAAAGAATGGAGTGCAGACTGGGAAACTTCTGTATTGCCCCATGCTAGAGAGTTGGGAAGAACAATTCATACCCCCGATCTTCCAGCGTTACCTTATACCGGCTTAGCTCATCAAGGTTTTATATATGCAAAAGAACAAGGCAAAGATCAATTGTATTCACAGCTCGTCTTTTCTGCTTTTTTTGAAAAAGGCAAGGACATTGAAAAGAAAGATGTCTTAGCGGAGATCGCGATGGAAGCGGGGCTGGATCGCTCTGGATTCCTAAATGCTATTTCATCAGAGGAATTTAAAGGAAAATTAATAATTGAACAGAGAGAAGCGAAGGAAAACAACATCACGGCTGCTCCCACGATCGTAATCGGAGAGCGTGTATTAAAGGGGCTGTATCCACAGGCTTCCATTGAAAAAGCGATCCGATGCACGATCAGGGATCAGAAGATGCAATTCTGTGAAGGTGACGAATGCCAATAGAATCATTAACAAAAAAAGAGCCTCACAGGTATGGCCTGTGAGGCTCTTTTTTCATTCTACGATGAAAAAGGGGTTGATAGGGATGAGTACAATATATCAAAGCTTAAAATTGATATAGGGAATGTGTGATTTTTTTGATATGAGTATGAAATATCACGAAAAAATAGAGGTGTTTGTCAATGTTGAAGATATTTAAAGGTGTGATTGAACCGCCTGTCTGAAAAGCAGAAGGGTTTAAGCAAGTTTTTCCTATCTGCTTTTCAGGCGCTTCATTTGTTACACAAATCTGCGGCTCTTATCATCGCCAGCGATCACACCCTACTATATAAAGAAAAAGATTTGAGGGTCTCTTTCAAGCATCAGTATGCGTTAATTGAATAGAGCAAAAAAATAAAAAAAGCCCTGGTCAGAGGCTTTTTTTACGCTTCTATTTTAAAAAAGGGGGGTTACATTCTATTAGACGAATCAACTCTTAAAAAGTTTCAAATAAAGTAAAAAAAGATAGGTAAAGAATGTAAGTCATGTTAAATTAAATTAAAAAGAGAAAAAGCTTCACAATGTAAAAAGATATGGGGTATGCGCGATGAGCAGAAAAACATTTATGCAGCACTGGCATCCTATTGTAACTACTATTATAATGGGGACTTTTTTTTCAAGAGCAGCTTTTTTTATGACGATGCCATTTTTGGCTATTTTTTTATACAAGGAGAAGGGCATAGATCCTCAGACTGTCGGACTGATCATCGGCATCAGTGCACTGACAGGCACCTTTGGCGGTTTCATTGGCGGTTACTTGTCAGATCGTATCGGCAGGTTCCCGGTCATGATTATTGCGATCTTTACTTGGGGCGGTGTTTTCGCGGGTTTTGCGATGGCAGATGCTGTTTGGAGTTTTTTTGTGCTGAATTCCATAAACGGTCTGTGCAGATCGTGGTTTGAGCCCATCTCCCGAGCATTGTTGGCTGATGTGACAACAAAAGAAAACCGGTTGAGTGTGTTTAATGCCCGGTATTTTTCCATTAATGCGGGAGCCGCAATCGGACCAGTGGCAGGTACATATTTAGGCAGTTCAACTTCGATGGCCACCTTTTTTATCACTTCTGCCGTCTATTTTCTTTATGCAGTGATCGTCCTGATGCTAATGAAAAAATATAAAGGAAGTCTTCAGCCGCAGCAGGAGAATAAATTGACCATCAAGAAGGCTGTAAGTGTCATCAGCAAAGACAAAGTTTTGTTGTATTTTCTTCTTGGAAATATAGCAGTCCTGATGGCGCAATCTCAGATGGATTCCACGCTCGCCCAGTATATGGGGAACTCACCCCAATTCCATCATGGAGTGACCTTATTTTCTTATCTAATTGTTACGAATGCTGTGAGTGTTCTAATCCTGCAGTATCCGGTAACGAATTATGTAAAGAGATTTGATCCGATGTTTGCCTTGCGGATAGGAAGCGCTGCTTTCAGCCTGGCCCTGCTTGGTTTCGGATTATCCTCGAACTGGTTATTTCTCGTCCTTTCTATGGTTGTTCTCACTCTTGGGGAGATTATTGTATTTGTGATCAGTGATGTTTTGCTGGACGACTTGGCACCCGATCATATGAGAGGAACATATTTTGGGGCAATGTCCTTCCGCTCTATCGGCTTTAGTGCAGGACCCTGGATCGGCGGCCTTTTACTGAAAACATTTGGTTTTAGCCATGGTTTCTATGTATTCGGATGTTTAACGCTCCTTTCCCTTTTGGCCTTGCCTTTCTTTCAGATAGGACAGAAAGTAAAAAATAAAAACAGGACGGAAAATCAGCACACTTCTAATTTTGCTTGATGAATGGATCAAATGTATGAAAGTGACAGGAGGCGAATGAGATGGACGTTATCAAAGCAATTCTCTCCTTTTTAGATAAAATTGTAATGATTATCGCCTGCCTGTTCACTCTTTATCTGCGGCTGGACGGTATGATGGGGATACTATTAGCCGTAGTGCTTCTTGCCGTTTGTTTTATTTGGTTTATGCACGGATTTTTGGGGCTGATCGTCGGCTCACCTGATAAACGGAAAATGGTATCTCGGATGGGATTAGCGATTGGAGCAGGTGTGGCAAGTGCTGTTCTTTCTTTGTCCAATTATTCCTTTTACTCTTTTTTGCAAGACGGAACGATCAATGCCCAAGTAAAAAAGGATTATTATCAGGAAGCGTTCCTATACAAGTATGATTATTTGCAGCGGAGTATGAGGTATCTTTCTTCTCTCCAGAACAAAACGGAAAAGAATGTGGATATCTATTATCCTGCGGAAGATTCAATCTATGCCAAAGAACTGATCAACCAGAGCCAGGCCGTTGAAAAAGCAGTCAGGGCAGTCCTGCACTTAAATCATGTCCCAAAAGTCAGGGTGATTCTCTACCATAATCCTTTAATCATGAAGCAAAAATTACCGCCAAATCATTATGAATCGTTAAATGGGATGTACGTGCCTAAAGAGAGTACCATCCACCTTCTCGCTCCTCCTGCTCAAACTAAACATATGCGGACGATTAAAAAACTGTTTGCCCATGAATATGCCCACCATCTTATCATTGCGTATTTAACGGAGAGAGGCACTGATAATCAAAATGTTCCAAGATGGCTGGAAGAGGGTCTCGCTGAATATATCAGCTATAAAAGCATTGGCCGGGAACCGGTTTTCAGTCCTTTTGAACTGGTTCCATTCGAACAATTGCGTTCGGTCAAAGATTGGGAAAAAGCGAATAAAATCAATTCGCCTTATAATCCGTATGAGCAGAGTTACTTTGCTATCGACCAGCTGCTTCATGATTATGGAAAGAAAAGCATCTTAAAGCTGTTAGTTACTGGAGATCAGCAATCTTTTTTCCATGTTTTTGAGAAGGAGACGGGAAATACGCTCGCATTCTTTCAATCCAGGTTTCTAAAAGATGAAAATGACATCTATCGGATAAACCGCAAAAAAGTATTTCTGAACCGGTAAAAAAGGTGACCCTATTACAGGATCACCTTTTATTATGGCGGTTTTTAATTTTTCGAAGTACATAAGGAAGGACTCTTTTTTTCCCTTCTCTGATTAAAAAAGCAACCAGGATTCCTTTTACTCCATTTCTTACACGCGGCATACTATCTCTGCTTTCTCTACCATACCCTGAATTTGGCGGAGCAAACCCAGGCAAATACTTTACGGTTTGTAGCCCGATGCCTATACATACAGGACAGGGGGGCATAGGATGATAGGGTAATACAGAAAGGGAGTTGAGAGAATTTGAACGAAAGGCAATTTCAGTTTCCATCATATCCAGGCGGACAGGGGGGGCAGCAGTTTCCGTCATTTCCGGGTGGACAGGGAGGCCAGCAGTTTCCGCCATTTCCAGGTGGCCAGCAGCAAGGCCCAGGAAGCCAGCAAGCTGGGATGTATCCCCCAGGACCTCCTCCAACTGCTGTTCCTCAAGCTTCACCAGCATTGCTTTCCGGACAGCCAGGTACCTTTGCCATTGATCCAGGTGCTATAAGGCCTTGTTTATACCGGTATGTCTATATCTGGTTGAACAATGGACAAAGTTTTTGGGCATGGCTTACGTTTGCGGGATTCCGGTCGGTCGCAGGGTTCAGATGGAACGGATTCAGATGGAACTACTTTGGCATTGATTCAAACCGCATCGCATACTTTGTATGTTCCTAACACAGAGGAAGCCGTTTTTCGGCTTTCTTTTGCTATGGAGCTGACCATAGTTTAGCAGGATTAAAGACTGGATACATAACAGCCGATATAGAAAGAGAGGCACATGACAACACAAGAATGCTGTAACAAATCTTCAACGGATTCGTCTAACTCTATGAGGTGATAAAATTGAAAAATAAAATATGGATTGCGGGGCTGTGTGCAGGGACTCTTGTTTTCGGAGCTGCCGGCTGCAGTTCTGAAACAACAAAAAAAGATGAAGCGGCCCCATCAGAAATAAAAAAAGAAAATAAGAATAAAGAACAATCAGACAAACCAGCTGATACAAAAGCGCAAATGATTACCGATGAGGGAATCTATACAAAGAAAATGGATGATCAAACGATTGAAATAAAAACAGCTTCCAACGGGACTCTCCTCCTGCAGCTGACAGATGCATCCAAGGAGGCTATTGAAACAATAAAAACGGGTTCTACCGTTTCCATATCTTTTCAAGCAGAAGATCATCACTACACAGCCGAGACCATTAAATTGATTAAGGCTCCAAGAGCTCAGCCATCTAAGCCAAAGCCTCGGCCTGAGCAAACCGTTCTTCCGAAAACAAAAACACTTATTGTGAACGTTGAAGGAGAACAAGATAAACGAACTGCCAAATTGGCTGAAAGTGACCAAGGATATTACTTCTACAAATTTGATCATTTTGATTTTACAGCAGAGGAGCCGGGCCGGGACCTATTATACTCTCAGATGGATGAAGAATATTTTGTAAGGATCGAGCCTCTTGACGATGCTGCCAGTTTAGCAGACATTAAATCATTGGGAATTAAAGAGTTAGAAGAGATAGGAAAACCAGATGAGGTTAAGGGATCTGACGTAGATAGCGGAGCGTTCGGCGGGGCGAAACTCGTATTAAAGGCAGCTTCCGATGAACTCATCAAGTATATCATCGTTCAGGAAACAGACGGACATCTAGTGAAATACACCGTTCACTTGCCTGTCCGTGAACCAATTGAAGGAATCGAGCCGTCATTCTGGTCAATGCTTGGTTCTCTGGCGTTTAAAAAGTAAGATAGAGGAAGAAAGAAAGGGCATGAATCATGCTCTTTTTTTATTTTTAAATCTCTGTTACCTTTTTTCACAAATCTGCCGGTTCTTATCATCACCGGCTATCACCCCTTTTTATTGGAGAAAAAAAACTTGAGGGTCTATTTTAAGCATCAGTATGCGTTGTCAAATAAGATTGAAAATCGACAATATGCTTTAACTAAGCCATTTTAAAAAAAGTACAAGTTTGTTGAAAAGGTGTCCAATGTTTTGTTTTAAGCATATAGTGTTTATTAATATTAAAAAAGTTTCCTTGAGGAAAAAGGAGGAAAAGCATGAACTGGAGCAGCCGGATGTCCTTGAAGAAGGTTGAACATTATACCCGTTTTTTACACCGATTAGGTGTATTTAATGAGGTGGAAAAGAAAGAAATTCTGGATAAAATCCATCAATATAAACAGAAAAAGACGGTTTAATTCGTCTTCCTTAGACAGACACAAACGGAGGGCTGTCGGAATAGTTTGTTAGAAACGGTAGAGAGGGGAAATCCCGTATGCGTCAATGGATGTTTCATTTCTTTCTGGCTCTTCTGGCGATCACCTGTTTTGCTGTCTATTATTTTGTTAAGCATGCCAGCTCTTATTTCTACATTATTTCTATAGCCAGCAGCATTCTTTTGACATTGCTGAGTTATAGGCAAGCAAATGAAAATTCTGACTGAAGATGCATATTTTGTCAAAAAATTGAAGGGAAATAGGGAATTCTGAAGAATTATCTATATATTACCGGAGAGGGGGCAATACATGAATGATAGAACATTTGATCATTAACTTATTGGTCATCCTCGTTCCGATACTTTGCCTGCAATTTGTTTTATTCGAGAAAAACACCACAGTAAACCGGACTAGAGCATCGTTTCTGTTCCAAGTTATTAATGCAGGTGTTGTTCTCGTCTGTATGACATTCCCTGTTTCTTTTTCGGAAGGTGTTTTTTTCGATCTTCGTTACGTCCCGCTGTTCATCAGCTTTCTATATGGAGGAATCATACCAGGATGCCTGACAGCTGTTCTTTTGATAGGGTATCGGTTGTTCCTGGGAGGCGAGGGAATGATCATTGCAGTCCTCTTCACCCTGGCAGCCGGGCTAATAACGAGCAGTCAGTATCAAACGTATCATCTGCTTCCGATCAAGAAAAAATTAAAGAAAATTACAGGCATGACATTGGGAATTACACTTTCCAAACTGCTTTTTCTCATGCTTTACTTGGCATTATTCCATTCGTTCAGCTGGGATATGGAGAAGACTGTGATTTATGCATTATATCCTTTATTTCAAACAGCGGCACTTATTGTTGTCATTTCCTTGATTGAAAATATCCGTTATGCACTAAATTTTCGGCTGCAGCAATCTGAAATGCTTCATTCTGTAGGGCAGCTCGCAGCCTCTGTAACCCATGAAGTCCGTAATCCGATGGCTGTTGCGCGCGGGTTTATGCAGATTTTCCAAAAAGAAAAATACATACCTGAAGATAAAAAGATTTTCTTAACGATGATGATTGAAGAAATTGACAGGGCACAAATGATCATCTCTGATTATTTGTCTCTCGTTAAGACCAACTCTTCAAGGATTGAACGGTTGAATGTTTCCGAATTAATATCCTCGTTAAGAAGTGTCATGTTTCCATATGCTCTGTTAAAGGGTGTAGATCTTGTTCAAAAACCTGGGGATGTTATTCATGTGGTGGGAGATCCCGTAAAAATAAAACAAATTTTGATGAACATTATTAAAAATGGGATTGAAGCAACTCCGGAAGGTGGAACGGTAATGCTATCCGCTTTTATAGAGGACAAAGAAGTGATTATCAATATATCAGATACAGGGATTGGCATGGGAAGGGAACAGTTGAAGATGCTTGGGAATCCATTCTTTTCTACCAAAACAAGCGGGACAGGGTTAGGATTGATGGCAAGTTACCGAATGGCAGCTGAAATGAACGGAAGAATTGAAGCTGCCAGCGAAATCGGTAAAGGGACTCATTTTAAAATTGTTTTTCCAAAATAAAAAGGACTGGCTGACAAGCCAGTCCTTCAATTTAAGCTGATTATCTTTTTACAACGTTGGCAGCCTGTGGTCCGCGTGCACCATCAACGATTTCAAATTCAACTTCCTGGCCTTCATCTAATGATTTGAAGCCATCGGATTGAATTGCTGAGAAATGGACAAATACGTCGTCTCCGCCTTCAACTTCGATAAAACCAAAACCTTTTTCTGCGTTAAACCATTTTACTTTACCTGTTTGCATTACTATGCCTCCTAAAACTTTGCACGGTGTGCCTTTATTACCATAGAACCTTTCAAACATTTACTAACAGCACAAAAATATGTAATCAAAGTCTAAATGGTTGGAATTACTATATCATAGAAAAATATCATAGGCAAGTTGTTTTGTCAGAAAAATTAAAAAACCTTTACTCCTCTGAAGGATGATGATCTTCTGATGGACGGGAAAGAGGGTGAGAAGGTTGTACGGCTACTTTTCCTGTAGCTTTTACGATTTCGTTCAATATGTTTATTCTTGATTGATCATTAAAATTTTGTGCTTTTACGTAAGCATAGCCATTTTCATTGGAAACATATCTCGGGGGAAGCTGATTCAGTGTAATGGCATAAACATCGGTCTTGCATAGATCACATTTACATGGGAGTTCGAGCTGCTTCCAATAATAATTTAACGCTTCTTCAACAAGAATTTCCATCGCGTTTCTGACTTTCATGGCTTTATTTACCCCTTTAATAAGATAGAACTAGAATAGCTTATTTTTACTACATCTGTAAATTAATTAGTTAAAGGATGATTCCTTATACCTAAATTTACAAATAATATATGATTTTCTGAAAATTAGATTGAAATCATATATGATTTTCGATTATCATAAATTTATGGAAAATAACAACAAAATCAGCAAACAGCAGTATGCCTATAAGGTCATTAAGTCACGTATTCTGGATGGGCGTTATCCGCCGGGTTACAGGATTGTGATCGACCAGCTGGCAAGAGAACTGCAGACAAGTGCCATTCCAGTTCGTGAAGCCATTCGTAATCTGGAGGCTGACGGGCTCATTCATTTTAAACCCTACAGCGGCGCTGTTGTCACCCCTTTCAATGAAAAAGAGTACCTGGAAACGCTGTCTGTCCTGGCTGTTTTAGAAGGCCATGCTACTGCAATTTCAGCACAGCATTTCCCCCGCCACAAGATTACCGACCTCATTGCGATCAACAACCGGATGAAAGAGTCATTGGATGAATTTGATTTTCTCATGTTCGGAAACTGCAACCGGGAATTCCACAGCTTAACCTACCAATACTGTGACAACCACTTCTTAGTCGAAAACATCAAATCCACCTGGAACAGGCTCGACCGTGTAAGAAAGATGGGGGCGGCCACCAAGCCCTCTAGAGCAAAAAAATCCATAGAAGAGCATGAAAAGATTATTGAGATGCTTTATAACCTTCATTCTTTCTCAGAAATCGAAGCCTATGTCCGGACCCACAAATTAAACACCGTCCAGTCATTTTTGGAAGAAAAAAAGAATCAGGAAGAATTACGGAATTATCCATAAGGAGGAGAAGAACAGAAAGGTTGGCACTAAGCACTGCTGGTGTTCCGTCTTCAGTGTCTATGAGCACTTAACCGGACACTACAGCACTACTTACAAAGGAGAGATGATAATTTTGAAAACTGGTCAATTTGATGAGATAAAAAGCAGGTTGAAGGGGTCTGTTGCTCCAATTATTACGCCTTTTCAAGAGGATGACAGCCTTGATTTGGAAACTCTTCGTGATTTGATCAACTGGCATATTGAAAGCGGGAGCCATGGCATTTCGGTTACTGGCACAACAGGTGAACCGAGCTCATTGACGCTGCAGGAAAGAGAGCAAGTGATGGAAACGGCGATCCAGTCTGTTGCCGGGAGGGTGCCAGTCGTTCCGGGAACAGGGTCAACCAATCATCAGGAAACACTGCATCTGACCAAGAGAGCCCAGGAAATGGGAGCAGATGCCGCGATGGTTATTGTTCCTTATTATAACAAGCCCTCACAGCATGCCTTATATAATCATTTTAAAGCTGTTGCACAATCTGTTGATATCCCATTGATTGTTTACAACATTCCAGGAAGAACAGGTGTGAATCTGGAAGTTAATACACTCGCCAGGCTGAAAGAGGACTGCCCGAACATCATCGGGGTGAAAGAGTCGAACAAGGACTTTGAACATGTGAACCGTGTTCTTCTGAATTGCGGAAGAGACTTCCTGCTGTTCTCCGGGATTGAGCTGCTCTGCTATCCAATGCTTGCGATCGGCGGAAAAGGCTACATCAGCGCAACAGCAAATGTTCTGCCAGGGAAAGTTGCAGAAGTGTATAATGCCTGGGAAGCTGGCAACATTGAAGAAGCCATGCAGCTTCATTATGAAATGATGCCGCTGAATGATGTGCTGTTCAGGGATACCAATCCGGCACCATTAAAGGCGGCATTGGGAATGATGGGTAAAATTAAGCCAAGGCTGAGACTTCCGATGGATCTGCCGTCTGACAGCATTCAAGAAGAAATTCGTACGGTGTTAAACAGTTATGGTCTATTGAATAAAGTTGGGAGTGAGATGCAATGAAACACGCACGTATCATATTCGAGGGCAGAGAGCGGACTGCCACGGTGAAAGATGACCAGCTATTGCTTAGCTGCGGTAGGACCATCTCCCTGGATGAAGCAGAGGCTTGGCTTCCTCCGCTCAAGCCGAAAAAGATGATAGGCTTGGCATTAAACTATGCTGATCATGCGGAAGAACTCGGCTTGGATAAACCCGCTGAACCTGTTCTCTTTATTAAACCGAACAGTTCGCTTGTCGGACATAAAGCACCGGTATATTATCCGGATGGCGCTACCTATATGCATTATGAAAATGAACTGGCTGTGGTCATCGGCAGGGAAGGCAGAAATATTAAAGCAAAGGACGCGATGGAATTTGTAAGCGGTTACACAATTGCGAACGATGTAACGGTTCGGGATTTCGTAAACAACATGTACCGTCCGCCAGTCCGGGCAAAAGGACATGACACCTTCGGACCGCTTGGGCCCTATTTTGTCGATGCGGCGGATATCCCCGATCCTAACAATCTCGAACTAAGAACCTATGTAAACGGTGAACTGAGACAGCAGGGCAACACAAAGAATTTGATCTACACCATATCTGAGCTGATCGAGTTCATTTCTTCCTTTATGACCCTTGAAGTGAATGACATCATCTGGACAGGGACTCCAAAGGGGATTTCTCACATTCATCCAGGTGATACAGTAAGGCTTGAAATCGATTATATCGGAAGTTTGGAAAATAAAATTCTTGATGGCCGCACGACTGGTACCGCGGCAGGAGGGATGAAGCATGAGCAGCAGCTATGAAAAAACCGTCCTTCATTATATAAATGGTGAGTTTGTACCTTCAGCATCAGGAGAAACGTTTACAAATATCAATCCTTTTACAAATGAGGCGATTAATCCCGTAGCAGAAGGAACAAAAACAGAAATCGACTCGGCCGTTAAATCGGCGAAAGAGGCCTTCAAAACAGGAACCTGGGGAAAAATGAAGCTCAGTGATAGGCTGAAACACATTCATAGGATCGCGGACCTCATCGACCGGGATATTGAGCAGGTGGCACATCTGGAGTCCCTGGATACCGGCCTTCCGATCTCACAGACGAAGAAAATGGTTGCAAGAGCTGCGGACAACTTCCGTTTTTATGCCGAGATGGTAAAGAACAGAATGGTCGGTGAAGCCTATCATGTGGACGATGAATTTATCAATTACACCATCCAGAAACCTGTAGGTGTAGCAGGCTTAATCACTCCTTGGAACGCACCGTTCATGCTTGAAACATGGAAAGTTGCCCCGGCTCTTGCTACGGGGAACACGGTTGTACTCAAGCCCGCTGAATGGTCGCCGCTGACGGCCAACAAGCTTGGAGAGATTATTCATGAGGCAGGCCTTCCGGAAGGTGTGTTTAATATTGTTCATGGGTTTGGCGAGACTGCCGGTGCAGCATTGGTCGCACATCCGGATGTACAGCTGATTTCGTTTACCGGTGAGACGAAGACAGGTTCGGAAATTATGCGGAATGGAGCAGATTCTCTTAAACGCTTCTCCATGGAGCTTGGGGGCAAATCACCAATCATTGTGTTTGACGACTGTGATGTTGAACGTGCCCTTGATGCGTGTGTATGGGGGATCTTCTCTTTCAATGGTGAGAGGTGCACGGCGAACTCCAGACTGTTTGTTCAGGAATCTATAAGTGAAACCTTTATCAGCGCTTTAAAGAAAAGAGTTCTCAACATTATTGTTGGCGATCCTTCCCATCCAGATACCGAAGTAGGCCCTCTTATTCATAAGGATCATTACGAAAATGTAAAACGCTATCTGAAAATTGCTGAGGATGAAGGCAGTGAGGTATATGCTGCTGAAGTGCCAAAGCATCTTTCCAAAGGCAACTTTATTCCGCCGACCCTCCTGTTGAATGTGAAGAATGACATGAGGGTGGCACAGGAAGAAATATTCGGCCCGGTCTTAACGGTGATGACCTTTCAGACAGAAGAAGAAGTGGTCGAGATGGCCAATGATGTGAAATATGGTCTTGCAGGCTATGTCTGGACGAACGATATGAAAAAAGGTCATCGTGTAGCGGGTGCCGTTGACGCTGGAATGCTGTGGGTGAACTCACAGAATGTTCGTGATTTGCGAATACCATTTGGAGGTTCTAAATCATCCGGCATTGGAAGAGAAGGCGGGCATTATGCTTTTGAATTTTACACAGAAATGAAAGTCGTTCATGTGGCCGTCGGTGATCACCATATTCAGCAATTCGGAAAAAAGAACATAGCTGCTTCAGCGAATACCAACGCCTGAGGCCAGAACGCTGGCAAGCTACTAATATCCGGGAGGGAATGACATTGCCTGCACGCACGGGAGAACAATATATCAACGGTTTAAAAACGGCAAATAACAACGTTTGGATTCATGGAAAACGAGTAACAGATGTAACAGAACATCCTGCCTTACGGAACGTGGTACGTTCGATTGCCAATCTATTCGATCTCCAGCATGAAAAAGCGGATAAAATGCTCTACACCTCAGATACAACAGGAGATAAAGTCGGTTTATCTTTTATCGCGCCTAAAACCAAGGACGATTTAATCGCGCGCCGTGAAATGTTTACAGAATGGGCGCGGTACACGGGCGGAATGATGGGGCGCACACCAGATTACTTGAATACGAGTGTCATGGCGTTTGGTACAGCAGACTCGTTTTTTGCTCAGGGAGACCCGATGTTTGCGGAGAACGCCAGAAACTATTATCACTATTGCCGTGAAAACGATATTAGCCTCACACATACGCTCATCCATCCGCAGACAAACCGTTCGAAAAAACAATCAGAACAAAAGGATCCTTTTCTGTCTGCAAGAATCGTAGAAAAGAACAAAGAGGGAATCGTGATAAAAGGGGCGCGTCTGTTAGCCACGCTGGGTGGTGTGACGGACGAGATCGTCGTGTTCCCTTCTACCCTGAACAAAGCCGCATCTGAGGATGATCCATACGCAATGGCTTTCGCGATTCCCAACAACACAGAAGGCTTGAAGTTCCTGTGCCGTGAATCATTTGACCAAGGAAGAAACCAGTGGGATCACCCATTGAGTTCAAGATTTGAAGAGAGCGATGCGATCGTTGTGTTTGATAACGTGCTTGTTCCGTGGGACCGTGTGTTTGTCGGGGGAAGCTCTGACATCTGTAATCGTACGTACGTGGAAACAAATGCGATCGTGCATATGGCCCATCAGGTAGTAGCTAAAAATACGGTAAAAACGGAATTCGTTCTGGGCATCATCTTAAGCATTATGGATGCGATCGGCATCGATGTGTTTCCGCACGTAAAAGAAAAAGCGTCAGAGGTCATGCTCATTCTTGAAACGATGAAATCTCATCTGTTCCGTGCTGAACAAAATGCATCCCTTGATGCCTATGGAAACATGACCCCGGATTTTGCTCCGCTCAATGCAGCTCGAAACTGGTTCCCTAAAATGTATCAGCGGATGGTGGAAATCGTACGAATCTTAGGGGCATCCGGCTTAATGGGGATACCGACAGAGTCTGATTTTGAAGCGGAAGACATCGGGGAACTCGTACACCGCTACACACAGGGAGCGAACATCAATGGCTATGAAAGGGTACAGCTTTTCAGGCTTGCATGGGATGTTTGCATGAGCTCCTTTGGCGGCAGGCAGGCGCTTTACGAATATTATTTTTTTGGCGATCCTGCACGCATGTCCAACATTTATTATGATGGCTTCAACAAGGAACCGTACAAACAAATGGTCCAGGAATTCTTGAGCCGAGTGAAAACCGCCGACCACAACTATGCTCGTATTTAAGGAGGTGCTTTATGGACTTTAATATCATTCGAGTGGCCCGGATAGTCATGAACGTGACCGACTTGAACGCTTCCCGAGATTTCTATGTCAATGCGTTAGGCTTTATTGAGACGGAAAGCGACGGGCAGCACATTTATTTAAGGGGCCTGGAAGAACACTGTCATCATTGCCTCGTACTGAAGAAAGCGGATCAGCCAGGTGTCCATTCCATCGGGTATAAAGTTTGGCATCAAGAAGATCTTGAGAAGATTGAGAGACTTTTCAAAGAAAGAAATCTTTTTACGCAGTGGGAGGAGGCGGGTAAGCAAAGAGCGCTGGGCCGTGTTCTTAAGGCAACAGATCCTTCTGGTATGCCGCTTGAATTCTTTTCAAAAATGGAAACGGTGGAACGCTGCCTGCAAAAGTACGATCTATACAAGGGAGCACGTATCCAGAGGATTGACCATGTTAACTGTATGGTACCTGATGTGGAGAAGGCTGTCGCTTTTTATACTGATGAACTTGGCTTCCGCTGTTCAGAGTATACGGCTACAGAGGACGACAGAACATGGGCTGCCTGGCTCCATCGCAAACCGTCTGTCCACGATATCGCCTTTATGAATGGAGAAGGGCCCCGTCTGCATCATGTCGGTTTCTGGCTTTCTGATCCCATGAGCCTTATTCATTCCTGTGATGTGCTGGCAAGCATGGGATATGCCGACTGTATCGAAAGGGGACCTGGCCGCCATGGCTTATCGAACGCCTTTTTCCTCTATATTCGGGATCCAGATGGAAACCGGCTGGAACTATATAATGGAGACTATTTAACGTGCGACCCTGATTTTGAGCCGGTTAAATGGGATATTAATGACCCCCGGCGCCAGACGTTCTGGGGGCATAAGGCACCTGACAGCTGGTTTGAAGAAGCAACGGAATTTATTCAGCAGGAGAGCGGATTGCCTGTCGGACAGTCTAAAGCCGTTCTTGCTCAGCAAAAACCCGATTTTGTGACATGATTCAGCGTGAAAATAGAGAAGAGCTGTCATAAGAGTAGTTATCTTATGACAGTTTTTTTGAAATTTCTTGCTGCATCCGTTACTAACCAAACCTGTTTATGAGAAGATAGAATGGTACATAAAAATTCTCGGATGAAGAAGGGAGCACTTTCAAATGGCCAAACCGGAAATACCTGCTCAGCTTTCCACAGAACTTTTTGAATATCTGCAGGGGGAGAAACTTGTGCTGCTCGGTACGGTTGATGCAGAAACGAAGGCCCCAGGAATTTCTGCCATATCATGGGTAAAAAGCTGTGACGAAAAAAGAATCAGGTTTACAGTAACGAACAACTCGAGAATTGTGGCTAACATTAAGAAGAATCCACAGGTTGTCTTAACCGTTGTCGGACTGGAGAGCGTGTATTCCATCAATGGGAAAGCTGCTGTTCTAGAGGAAAAAATGGAAGGTGTGCCACTAAAGCTTGCCAAGATTGAAGTGGTGATCGATCATGTCTTTGAAAGTATGTTCTGGGGAGCAAAGATTGTTCAGGAACCGGAGTATGAAAAGACCACGAACGCGGAAAAGGCAAAAGAACTCGATCTGCAGGTATACGAAGCACTAATGAAATAAGATAGCGAAAAAACGATCCGTTCGTTCTGAAGTGACCCCAAAAAGCTGTCTAACTTTTTGGGGTCACTTCAGAATGGATGGTTTTTTTGTTGCGTGCTTACTAGGACTAATTTAGTGAATATGGTAAACTAGGTGAAAAGTCTGTCTAATTTTGGCGATAATTTAGATGGTCATAATGAGATTAAATAAAGGCCGAAATGGAAACGATGATAGCTATATAGAAGGGAGACCGGGCTATGAATTGGAGTGAGTGGAAAACTTATCTTTCGCAGGAAAACATACTGCACTTTTTAGAGCAATACCGGGACTTAGGCTTCTTGCCCGGCGTGCTTCTCCCGCTGCTTGAGTCCATTATTCCCGTATTGCCGCTGTTCATTATCGTAGCTGGAAACGCTGCGGCTTACGGATTCTGGCTGGGAGCCCTCTTTTCCTGGCTGGGCGCAGTAATCGGTTCGATGATTGTGTTCTTTTTGGTACGGAAATTGGGCCAGCAAAGATTTCTTCATTTTATTACAAAGCATCATAAGATTGAAAAGCTGCTGGGATGGATGGAACGCCGTGGTTTCGGCACACTCTTCCTCATCTACTGTTTTCCATTTACGCCTTCTGCTTTGATCAATGTCATTGCCGGTTTGTCCCGGATCAACCAAAAGACATTCGTTTTATCCGTAGCTCTTGGGAAGCTCGTAATGATCGCCATCATCTCCTTCATCGGCTATGATTTTTTGGATGTGATAAAAAATCCATTGAAACTAGGGCTCGCGGTATTTGGCATCTTAGTCCTCTGGCTTGGCGGAAAAGTTGTCGAATCGAGAATGAAACAAAGCCATCAGGCGTAAATCAAACATTGATTTGCGCCTTGCGCTGTTTTTAGCAAGTTTGCTGGGAACAAATAGATAAACAAAGAATATAGTAAGTTTACACCTTACTTATTTGCAGGATGGGAAAGGATACGCATGATTACTTATAAGTCAAAAAGAGATATTGAACAAATGCACAAAGCCGGACAGCTGCTGGCGAATTGCCACAAAGAGATCAAGAAAATCATCAAGCCGGGTATTTCAACACTTGAAATTGATGCTTTTGTGGAGAGGTTTCTTAAAGAACACGGAGCAACTCCTGAACAAAAAGGTTATCAGGGATATCCTTTTGCCACTTGTGCTTCGGTGAACGATGTCATCTGCCACGGCTTTCCGAACAAGAAGAAACTGAAATCAGGAGACATCGTGACGATTGACATGGTCGTGAAATTAAACGGCTGGCTTGCTGATTCCGCATGGTCGTATACAGTAGGGGAAGTATCTGAAAAAGCTCGCCATCTGATGGAGGCCACCGAAAAATCACTTTATCTCGGCATTGAAAAAGCTGTGATTGGCAATCGGATCGGAGACATCTCTCATGCCATCCAGCAGTATGCAGAAGGAGAAGGGCTTTCAGTCGTCCGGGAGTTTATCGGACATGGGATCGGACGGGTGATGCATGAGGATCCTCAAGTGCCGCACGCCGGTACAAAAGGAACAGGCCCGCTCTTAAAAGAAGGAATGGTCCTTACGATTGAGCCGATGCTGAACACAGGCAAACGCTATGTGAAAATAGATAATGACGGATGGACCGCCCGTACGTTTGATGGCTCGCTATCCACTCAATATGAGCATACGATTGCCATAACAAAAGAAGGTCCGCTCGTTCTGACGGCTCAATAATATGAAATGTAAATAAAAAGAAAAAAACACGAGGAACCGGCTGGAAAAGCACCGGTTCCTCGTGTTTTTTTATCTTATAACTTCAGTAAGTGCATATGTCCACCTGAGACGGGAGATTTCATATTGTTGTATGCCTGAAAAGCATACACTCAGCTATTGCTTTGTTTAAGATGAAAATACCCGCGAAAATAGAGCATTTACCCGCCGAAACGAAGAAAATACCCGCCAAAACACCATTATGGTAAACTAGGTGGCTCTTAGCGGTCCACAAAAAAACTGATCCACGAAAATTCACGGATCAGTTTTTTCTATATTACTTATTCTCGAGTTTTTTCTCAGCTGCATCCACTGTATGTTTCAGCAGCATCGCGATAGTGACTGGACCGACACCGCCTGGAACAGGGGTGATGGCTCCGGCATTTTTCTCGCATTCTTCGTAATCAGCATCGCCAATGTTGCCCGGATTATAGCCGGCGTCCATGACAACGGCCCCTTGCTTGATCCAATCTCCTTGGATGAACTTAGGCTTTCCAACGGCCGCTACAACAATATCGGCCTGTTTTACGATCTCATTCAAATTTTGAGTGTAGGAATGGCAGGTGGTTACGGTAGCGTTTCGGTTAAGGAGCAGCATGGAAACCGGTTTGCCCAATATAGGGCTCCTGCCGACAACGACAGCGTGCTTACCTTCAATCGAAATGTCATAGAAATCCATAATGGCCATAATGGCTGCAGGCGTACAGGATGGATAGCTGCCAAATCCGAACGAAGTCTGTCCAAATCCCCAGCTCGTTACACCATCCACATCCTTTTCAATGTCGATCGCTTCAAACGCGGCTCTTTCATCAATATGGGAAGGTACAGGATGCTGAAGAAGGATGCCATGCACGTTCTCATCCTGATTCAATTCATGGATAGTGTTTAATAGATCTTCCGTGGTAATCTCTGCTGAAAGATGAATCCTTTTTGATAGGATTCCTAGCTTTTCACAAGCGTTGCCTTTCATTTTTACGTATGTAGCAGAAGAAGGGTCTTCTCCTACTAAAACAGTCGCCAGACAGGGTATGGTGCCTTGGGTGGTTAATGACGAAACTCTTTCTTTTAGCTGCTCTTTAATTTCTGCTGCGACACGGGTGCCATCGAGTATTAGCTTGTTTTCCATCCAATTACCTCCTGAGAATAGAAAAAAGGCAAGGAATATACACAGTGATTCCTTACCTTTGCCCAGACGAACGGCTTTTTAGGTTAAAAATTGCAGCTTCCTTGTGGTCAATTCCACACGTTCTCGTCAGTTGCTGCCCTCTTATTTCTTATGTTGCTTTGATTATACATCAAGTTTTCCCACAGATTCAATACATCAGAACACGTTTTTTGAAAATCAATGTTGCATTCGCAGTTTCTTGGAGATTCTTATATAATAAGAACGATATCAAGGGGGTGACATTCGTGTTCAAGGAAATGACGGGAAATCAGATCCTGCTTTTTGTTATAAAAAGTTTAAAAGAACTTCGAAAGAAAGAGTTCCAGGAATTAATGGACGAACTGCACCCATACGACATCGCGGAAGTCTATAAGACACTGCCGGAGAAACACCGGCATAAATTTCTTACGTTCCTGACAACAAGGCAGCTTGCTTCTCTCATTCAGGAACTGGACAGCCATTTTCAAATCGAGATTCTTCATAAATTAGGAATCGAACGATCATCCCATATCATGAATGAAATGGAAAACGATGACCTGGCGGACTTGCTAAGTAATTTCTCATTTGAAGAGATTCAGGATTTTCTAGCATCCATGAAGGCGGATGAATCCCGTACGGTCCAATCACTCATGCAATATCCTGCCGACACCGCCGGCGGGATTATGACCAATCGGTTCGTCTGGATCCCGCAGATGTTTACAGTTCGCGATGCGGTCGATAAACTGAAGACGTTCGCCGGATTTGCTGAAAATATTTATTATCTGTATGTCATTAATGAAGAAAAGCAGCTTGCCGGCGTCGTTTCCTATCGTGATCTGCTGCTGGGAGACCTCAACGACCGGATTGAAGACATCATGTTTACCCGGGTCATCTCTGTTGCTGCTGACATGGACCAGGAGGAAGTGGCTCGCACGATTGAAAAATACGATTTCATTGCTGTTCCGGTAGTGGACGATAATGATGTTTTGCTTGGAATCGTAACGGTAGACGATGTGCTTGATGTTTTGATCGAAGAAGCGAATGAGGACATTGAAAAGCTATCAGCTTCGGGAAAATCCATTGATTTTAACACCAGTGCCTTCGTTGCTTCTTACCGCCGGCTTCCGTGGCTGATCTTGCTCCTGTTCATCGGCATTATCTCCGGAAGTATTATTTCTGCTTTTGAGGATACGCTGTCAAAGGTCGTATCGCTCGCATTCTTCATGCCGATGATCGCTGGAATGACCGGAAATACGGGTACACAATCACTCGCTGTAGTGGTCCGTGGGCTTGTTTCCAATGACATCGATAAAAAGGTCGTCTGGCGCCTCATCTTCCGTGAATTTGGAGTCGGGCTGATCATTGGCACTACCTGCGGAATTCTTATCGCACTCGTTGCTTTTTTCTGGCAGGGAAATGCCATTTTGGGATTGGTCGTTGGAAGCTCACTGTTTTTGACTCTTATTATTGGAACCCTTGCAGGAACGCTGATTCCACTTCTTTTATATCGTTTTAACGTCGACCCAGCCGTCGCTTCAGGGCCGCTGATTACAACACTCAACGATATTTTTTCATTGCTTGTCTATTTTGGGACTGCGTCGATCTTTATTTCTCATCTAATATGAAACAAAACCCGCCGGCTGATCGGCGGGTTTTTACTCTGCTTTATCTGGTTTCAACGAGCCGGTCCACTTCTTCTTTCCAATCTACAATCTTGTTGGAGAACTCACTGAACGGAACATCAAAAGGATAAGACTTATTCAGAAGGAGTTGTTCTTCTTATAAAAGTTTATAAGAAATTGCCCTGATATTGGTAATGAAACATCTTTTTTACTATGTGAAAGGATTAATAATGGAAGTGTCGTATACGTGTCAATGTAGGAAGGAGAGATTAGATGAATCATGTCATAGTGTACTGCCACCCGGCTAAAGAAAGTTTCAACATGGCTTTGGTGGAGACATATACAGAGGAATTAAAGAAGAGCGGGCACACAGTGGCTGTCAGAAATCTGTATTCTTCTGGATTTCAGCCGGTTCTGACACAAGAGGAATATGAACAGTCCCTGGCTTTTATGTACAGCACTGATATTAAAAAAGAACAGGAGTTGCTTACCTGGTGTGACTGCCTTACGCTCATCTATCCGGTCTGGTGGGGAGGCATGCCTGCGTTGCTTAAAGGGTATATTGACAGGGTATTCAGCTACGGTTTTGCTTATGAACTGGATGGAGAAGAACCCATTCCGCAGTTGAAAGGAAAATCCGCAGTTTCAATCTGCACGACTGGAACGCCTTCTGAGATCTACGAAAAGAACGGTATGCATCATGCAATGAATCTCGCGCGGGATCATAGTATTTTTGAATTTTGCGGAATGGAGGTCAAGCGGTCCATCTATTTTGGCAACGTAATCCATTCTCCCGAATCAGAGAGAGAAAGAATGCTGCAATGCGTTCGAAGCCTAGGTTCGTCTTTCTAAAGGTGCGGATAAGAATTGAATTTAAAATCTCTGCACTGAAAACGGCAAAAACACTTTATGGTTAAGTGTTTTTGCCGTTTCTAAGACTAAATCATTCGGTTTAAGTAGTCTACCATTCTTTCCATTTCCTCATCAGAGAGCCCGGAGAACTTTTCTCTGAAATAGTCCCGGCGGATGGAAGCCAGTTTTTCTGCAACAGAATGGCCTTTTTCTGTTATTTTAACGTATACGATTCTTCGGTCAGTAACTGAACGTTCTCTTGTGATCATACCTTTTTTTATTAGACGGTCTGTTACTCCGGTAATGTGGCTTGAAGACACCTTCATTTCTGCTGCCAGTTCAGATGCAGTAAGAAAATCTTTATCTTTTAACAGATTCAGCACTCCGAACTCATTGGAGGGGACATCATCAGAAAAAAGGTCATTGATGTCTTTCCTGAATGTCCGAAAGACGGTTTGGAAGCTGGTTTCGAGCTCTGCAATAGATTCCGTGCGTTTATCACTCATATCATTCACCTATTCTACGTTTAGTTCAATATTGACGCTTCTATTAAATATAGTATACTGTGGCGGCCATTTACTCAAACATTTATCTGTTATTGACACAAAGTTTCCTGTTTTGGAACTTCTTTTCTCGTTTCCGATATGGTACCCTCGAAGTGGAAATGAAATAAGAATGAGGTTGGAAGATGAAAAACAGTACATTATGGTTTTTGCTGCTTGGAATTGGTTTTCTCGCAGGAATCATCTACTGGGTGTGGGTGTTCGCAGCGAATTAAAAGGCGGAGGAGTTGTCTGTAAAGGCAGCTCCTTTTGTTTTTTTTTGCCTACTTATAGGTAAAAAGGAAATGAGGGATAGGTTTGATAGGGAATCGTTACAGTATCACTTCTATGCTGATTGATAAAAAGTGGAGGCACAGGCCAGGCGGCAACAGAATACCGAGGTACGCGGTGGCCCATGATACTGGAAATGAAGGCTCCACTGCCCTGCAAAATTTCAACTATTTTAACAGCAGGCATTTAGCCGCTTCTGCTCATGTATTTATTGATGATCAGGACATCCTGATGATCATCCCGCTGCGCGAGAAAACCTGGCATGTCAGAAGACAGGTGTCTGATGCGAACGACTGGGCTATAGGAGTGGAGTTATGCTATGGCGGAAAGATTTCATGGGTAGAAGCATATAAACGATATGTCTGGTTTTTTTCCTGGCTGTGCCAAACCTATGAATGGAATCCCACTCTGCATATTAAAGGACATTTTCAGCTGGATCCGGGCAGGCGGAAAGACCCTGTGAACGCGTTAAAAAGGAATGGGAAGAGTTTTGAAGATTTTCTTCAGGATGTAAAAGATCAATTGGAAATCATAAAAAGGGAAGGAGAAGGCGTGCATCGGGTTAACGAAAAAAAGCGTGACAGGCTCTATCGTGTTCAAATCGGCTGTTTTAGACAAAAAGGGAATGCAGAAGAGGCAGCACAGAAAGCCATTAAAGCAGGATTTGATGCGATTATTCTTGTGGATGAATCTTCATAAAATGGCGCGCTGCCTATTGCAATACAAAATTTAAAAATGGTATAATTGGAACAAATATACTTTTGGATGAAAGGAGGGGTAGGAATGCTGAATGGTGTACGTTGTATGGTGGATTGGCTGACGGTTGAAGTACGCTCTATTACACATGTAATAGCTGTCAACGGGAGAAGTCTGTCCAAATTTCATACAACATTAGTGCATCAGTAAGTTTTCCATACCCATTCCTCATCAACGGATCAACCATGGGCAGGTATGCTTGCCCATGGTTTTTTGTCTTTTAATTTATTTGAAGAATGGGTAACCACCAAATTTGAGGAGTGTTTACCTATGATTATTTGTTCCGCGAACGGACTCACAAAAAGCTTCGGAGGACATACCGTATTTAATAATATATCTCTGGAAATCCATAGCACAGACCGGATAGGCCTGATCGGGCGTAACGGAACCGGAAAAAGTACTTTATTTAAACTGCTTGCGGGTACAGAGCATCCGGACGAAGGAAGTGTTCATCTCAAGAAAGGATCGGCGGCGGGCTATTTGGAGCAGGTGCCGGTCCGATCGGATAATGCCTCGGTTTATGAGGTGTTTATGCAGTCCTTTTCTGAACTTCATGAAATTCAAGAAAAAATAAATGCTCTGACTGCAAAAATGAGTGAGAATCCAAATGAAAAGCAGCTGGATAAATGGCTGAATCAGCTATATGGCCTTCAGGAGACATATGAAGAAATGGGAGGGTATTCCATCGAATCCAAGATTAGCGGAATCGTAAAAGGCCTCGGTCTTGACGCTGTAAAAGACCAGCCATTCTCTTCCATCAGCGGAGGTGAAAAGACAAAGGCAGGGCTCGGATGCCTGCTTCTGCAGGAGCCGGATCTGCTTTTGCTTGATGAACCGACCAACCATCTTGATTTAAGTACGATGGAATGGCTTGAAGACTATTTGCTGAAATACAAGGGGGCTGTCGTCATCATCTCCCATGACCGCTATTTCCTGGATCGTACCGTGAACAAAATTTATGATCTGGAAGACGGAGAAGTGATCCTCTATCACGGGAATTATAGTGCTTTTTCAGCTGAAAAAGAAAAACGCCTGCTTGCTGAATTTGCTCAGTATCAGGAACAGCAAAAAAGAATAAAAAAAATGCAGGAGGCCATTAAGCGTCTGCGCGACTGGGCGATCAGGGGTGACAATGGCGATCTTCACAGACGGGCCCGCAGCATGGAACGGGCTATAGAAAGGATGCAGAAAATCAAACGTCCGGTACTTAACCGCAGAAAGACAGAAATCTCGTTTCAGATGAAGGATCGAAGCGGAAAAGAAGTCCTTTCTATGCTGGATGTGACGGCAAGCTATCCTGGCAGGGAGATACTGAAACAAGTTGATCTTTTTATCCGTTTTGGTGAAAAGGTTGCAATTGTAGGCAACAATGGGACAGGAAAGTCTACCTTGTTAAAAGCGATCTTAGGGGAGCAGGAAGTCACTGGTCTTATCGAGATTGGAAGATCCGTTAAACTTGGGTACCTTTCCCAGACCGGACTGAACAGTCACCCGGATGAAACGGTATTGTCTGCTTTTCGCGAAGCTGTTCCTGTTGATGAAGGGACAGCAAGGCATTTGCTTGCCAAGTTTTTATTTTATGGACAGTCCGTGTTCAAGAAGGTGAGGGATTTAAGCGGAGGAGAGAATACCCGCCTTCGCTTTGCACAGCTCGTCAACCAGGATGTCAATCTGCTGCTGCTTGATGAGCCGACCAACCATCTGGATATTGATTCACGTGAAGTCCTGGAGGATGCCCTGGAAGAATATAACGGAACTGTGGTAGCTGTATCGCATGACCGGTATTTCTTAAATAAGCTCTTCAACCGTGTGGCCTGGGTTCATGAAGGAGAGATCAAAGAATATTTAGGCACTTATGATGAGGCTCGGCTTCAAAGGTAGGAAATCGTTTATTGTAAGCCTGCGATAGTGTATGATGATAGGACAATATAAACGATATGAGAGATAGAGGGGTAGACGATGGACAAGGACTTAAGAGCTCTGGGAGACCGCATTGTTCAGCATAAAGTGGAACTTGCTGAGGCCGTAACACAGAATCGGATAAAGAATGGGATCAATCCGCCGAATGACCAGCAAAAGCAGCTTTTAATCGATTGGCGCATTGAACTGTTTCAATTCATCGGTGAAGCATTATTCTCAAACCTCGAACAATCAGAAAAAAGATTTTTAGAATGGGGAAAAAAAAGCGGGGAAATTGCGGTAGAAATCAATTTGTCCCTTGATACAGCCCTCGATTCTACACGGCTTTACCGGACGATCATCTGGGAATTCATTGGAAAAGAAGTGGAAAGAAATGATTACGATAACCATACAGTCATGAAGGCTGTGACTATTATTGATCCATTATTGGATAAGGTGGTTTATTCTTTCAGCGTGGCCTATGTGGACTATAATCATCATCTGCTCGACTTGGCCAGAGATGCACTTGAAGAGCTGTCTGTTCCTGTTGTCCGCCTTACGCAGACGGTCGGGGTCCTGCCTCTCGTCGGTCCCATTGATACACACCGCTCGAAATTGATCATGGAGATCGCTCTTAATGAATGTATGGAGATGCAGATTGAGCACCTTTATATTGATTTATCAGGTGTTCCAATCATTGATACGATGGTCGCCCATAACCTTTTTCAAGTGATTACATCCTTAAAGCTTCTCGGTGTGGATGTAACATTGACAGGCATGCGGCCAGAACTTGCTCAGACCGTTGTTGCTCTGGGAATTAGCTTTGAGGGATTTTCCATCGCAGGAAGCCTTCATCAGGCACTGGGACAGAAAGGATTATTGCAAAGCGTGTAATATTATTAGGGTATATGCCTATCCTTACTAAGGATAGGCATATTTTTCTAGTTGCATAAAGAACGTTTGTTCGCATATACTGTGAATAAATAAATGGTAAGGCGGTGGCTAAAATGAATCGATTGCTGATGCGTTGTGTGTCTGAACGTTCTCCCTTTATGATGATCTATCAGTCTGGCGGCGGGCAGTTTACTCAGCGTTACGTTTTTCCGATTTCTTGTGAAGGAGAAACGTTAACCGCCTATTGCTGTCTTCGAAAACAAATCCGTACGTTTAAGCTGTCTAATATTTTGTCGGTTGCCGGAAAAACGGCCTGAACGGCGATCGGGAGGAACAAAAATGTTATATGGCGATGAAAGAGATCGTATACTAGTAGATAAATATATTATGTATCCTATGCTGCTTACCATCTTTAACCGTGATTTAAAAGTGATTGCCGTTTCTCCTTTCAAATTAAGGCAGCCGTATGTCACACTCATCGAGAATGTGATGAATGCCATCAGTTTTGAATTAAAAGATGTGAAAAAAGAAATGATGGCCCGTAAAATTAAAGTAACGGATGGAAGGCCAGTGGATGACATCACAGAATATCAGATTTTTATCCGGGGATATCAGGAAGTTATGAGATTCCCGAACGTCCATCTTCGAAATAAAGCAGAATTGCTGATGAAACATTTTCTTTTTGGTACGCTGATAGAGCGCAAATAGCAAAGCTGTTCAAAGCTTTCGGCGAGAGACTTAGGAATCGGGCCAGGTGAATCATGAAAAAGTATACGCAGTTAGCAGAGGAGTTAACACAAGAAGTAAAAATAATTAGCAGGAATCCCGGTGATCCTGTGGAAGTTCTGTTCGCTCCTGAACCGTGGGAGCTTCTGGGCTGCGGCAATTATGCTGCCGTTTTCGTCCGTCCTGATTTCCCTGACCAAGTCGTTAAGATTTATGGCAGAAATCATGAAGACCTGCTTGAAGAGATATCTGTTTACCGGCAGCTGGGGGAGCACCCTGGATATTCACGCTGTTACGGATATGGAGAACGCCACTTGATCCTAAAGCGAATCGAAGGAATAACACTTTATGATTGCCTGCATAAAGGGGTGAAAATTTCCGAAAACGTGATTCGTGACGTGGATGAAGCACTGTGCTATGCTCGAAACCGCGGCCTTTTTCCCCGGGATGTTCACGGGAAAAATGTAATGATTTCTAATGGGCGGGGAATCATTGTGGATGTTTCAGATTTTTGCAAGAAAGAGGAATGCTATAAATGGAGAGATTTAAGAAAGGCTTATTTTAAGATCTATCAGCCGTTCTTTTATAGATTCCCTCTTAGAGTTCCTTATCCGGTGCTGAATGGTGTACGAATCGGCTATCGATGGTACAAAAGATGGAAAATGAAAAAATAGGTCTAAGGTTCGTGTTTGGTGTTGGTAAAAATAGGTTATATGGTATATAATTACTATATCGGATAAATAGAAGAGACCTTTGTCTCAGAGCAAACCATCTGAAAAGGTGGGACGCAAAGCCGCGGGCCTAACGTTTGTAGAAACTATGGCAGCCGGGTTGCCAAAGGGGAAAGAGCGATTTCCCTGCAGGGGAGATGGCTTTTTTTGTTATGTTCGGCCAAATACATCTTGTTCAAAGCCGGTCACTTCTTAAATACTATATTGAATAGAGGGATCCAACCTATGCCAGAAACGGACATCGCCGACCTCAAAAGCCGTCTTTATAACCTTCATATCGAATCCATTCCCAGCATTATCGAGAGGCATCTTCTTCATCTGGAAAAGAATGAACTGTTTGTTCCCTTCCTGGCCTATACAGATTCAGAATACCAGATGCATCTTAAATGGATGTTAACTGCCTTGATAAAAGGCATTTTTATACATAATGAAGAATTTAACTCCTGCATGGAACGAATTGAAGATCGGGGTTTCAAGCAGGGACATGATTTTGCCGGGCAAAGGGCTATCCCCCATCAGCTCCTTCCTCTTTTAGCAAAGAGTCTGAGGCAGGCGGGCAACAGTGTTATTCAGAACCTGATTAAGGAAGAAACAGCTGAAAACAAACTGTTTTTTCTGGAGAGATGGGGACATGCTGCCAATTCTTTAATGATCGGGGTTTTAAGCGGTTATTTTTCAAAACAAGTAACCGATCTGAAAGAACTGAGCATCAGAGACCCATTGACGAACCTATATAACAGGCGTTACTTTTATCATTGCCTGGAAACAGAGGTCCTGAAGGCAAAAAGGGGCCAATATCCACTGTCACTGATTATGATGGACATCAATGATTTTAAAGAGATCAATGACCAGTTCGGGCATCATATGGGAGACGAGCTGCTGCAGCAGATCGCTTTCTTTGCGGAAAAGCTGCAAATGGATCTCGGCTTCCGGTTTGGAGGCGACGAGTTTGTATTCTTGATTCCCGGCCATACAGAACAAACAGCCTATCAGCTGGCCGGCCAGATTGATCTGTATTTGCGTTCGTGGAATGAAAAGGTCTCGCTGGCCTATGGAACCATTCGCCTGCATGCGGATGCGGTTGACAATATTGATCATTACCTGCGTCTTGCGGATGAAAGAATGTACATGAATAAAAGAGACATAAAGCAATAATGAATAGAATGTTCAGTGCCTGCCTTGTTCCAGTTAAAGGCAGGCTTTTCTGCAGTCGTTATCATTCTTTTACATACTGTTTTATGAGATAATAGGTTTAAGATTATTAGGTTGACAGAGGTGAGGATATGAGTTTGCGCTTTATTCTTGGAAGAGCCGGAAGCGGAAAGAGTGACCGCAGTTTAAGCGAGATCAGAGAGTCTCTTTTTGCAAATCCGGAGGGAAAACCCATTATCTATTTGGTGCCCGATCAGATGACATTTCAATCCGAATATGAGTTGGCAAAGACACCTGGCCTCGAAGGAATGATGCGTGCCCAGGTGTTCAGTTTTTCCCGTCTGGCATGGAAAGTCCTAGGTGATGTCGGAGGGATGACCAGACTTCATATTACAAGTGTCGGTATGAACATGATGCTCAGAAAAATAATAGAAAACAAAAAACAGTATCTAAAGGTATTTAAAAAAGCGTCAGATCAGAATGGATTCTATGAACTTATGGAAAATATGATCACTGAATTCAAGCGATACTGCGTGGATGCCGAGCAGCTCGACTGGAACGCTCAGACGCTGCTGCAATTTAACAGCGATGAAAAAGGAAATGTTCTTCAGGACAAGCTTACGGACCTCGCCCTGATCTACGGAGAATTAGAAAAAGCATTGGTTCATAAATACGTGGATACCGAGGATTATTTAAGGCTGCTGGCAGAGAAGATTCCTTATTCAGAGTATATAAAAGAGGCTGAATTCTACATAGACGGTTTTCACCAGTTCACGCCGCAGGAACTTGAAGTCATTCGGATGCTGCTGAAACATGCAGATCATGTAACAGTTGCCCTGACTCTTGATTCATACGAAAGTGCTGGACATCCCCATGAGCTTGATCTGTTCTATACTCCGAAAAATACACTTCTCTCCATTAAAAAAATAGCACAGGAAGAGGGTGTGTTTGAAAGAGAGCCGGTTATTCTGGAAAAAACGCCAAGGTTCAGCGGTACACCCTCTCTGGCTCATTTAGAAAGCCAGTTCGACCGCAGGCCAGCTATGGAACTTGATGCGTCAAACGGCATTTCTGTTCAATCTGCCGTTAATCGGAGAACGGAAATCGAAGCCGCTGCCAGGGAGATCATCCGCCTTGTCCGTGATGAAAACTACCGATACAGGGAGATCGCCCTCTCCATTCGAAACATGAATGATTATTACGACTTGATTGAAACGGTCTTTGAGGAATATGAAATTCCTGTCTTTTTAGATCAGAAGAAACCGATGCTTCACCATCCGCTCGTTGAATTGATCCGTTCGTCGCTGGAAGCTGTGACAAGCAACTGGCGGTACGAATCGGTTTTCCGTGCTGTAAAAACAGATCTGCTTTATCCTGTAGACAGTGATTTTTCATGGGCGGAACTTCGCCATGAAATGGATGAACTGGAGAATTATGTGCTCGCATACGGTATTCAGGGGTATCGCTGGATAGAGAAGAAGCCGTGGAAGGTGCAGCGTTTTCAGGCGCTGGAAGAACATGAATTCGTCCAGACAGATGAGGAAAAAGAAAAGCAGGAGCGGCTGAACGAAGTCAGGCATATGGTTGCGTCTCCGCTGGACAAACTTTCACATGACTTGAACAACGCGGACAATGTCCGGGGGTTCTGTGAGGTGCTGTTTCTTTATCTTGAACGTCTGCATATCCCGATGAAGCTTGAACGTCTCAGTCAAAGAGCACAGCAGGAAGGCAAGCTCAGGATTGCACGTGAACATGATCAGGTCTGGGATGCAGTTGTAGAGCTTCTAGATGAGATGGTAGAGATTACGGGTGAAGAAAGCATCAAGCTTGATCTATGGATCAAAATGCTGGATACAGGCTTAGAAAGCCTAAAGTTTGCCCTTGTACCGCCTGCCCTCGATCAGGTGCTGGCCGGAACGATGGACCGCTCCCGTTACTCAGGCGTAAAATGCCACTTCATTATGGGTGTCAATGACGGGGTTCTGCCGGCAAAGCCGAAGGAGGAAGGAATACTTTCAGAAGATGACAGGGATGTTCTTGAAAAGAACGGCCTGCCTCTTGCTCCTGGTTCAAGAAGGCAGCTTTTAGATGAACAATTCCTCATCTATCTTTCACTGGCGAATGCCACAGACAAGCTGTATATCTCTTATCCGCTGGCAGATGAGGAGGGGAAGAATCTGCTTCCTTCCATGGTGATCGGCAGGGTGAAATCATTGTTCCCTGGACTTAAAGAAGAATTGATTCAAAGCGATCCGGAAAACGGCAACGATTTGGTTTATATCCAGCATCCTCAAAAGGCGATTTCCTATCTCAATACCCAGCTGCGTGAATGGAAGAAAGGCTATCCCATCTCAGGGGTTTGGTGGGATGTTTATAATTGGACTACCGTTCAGGATAGGTGGAAATGGCTGGGGGAAACCGTGCTGGGAAGTCTATTTTATTTTAATCAGGAAAACAACCTCACACCGGCTGTAACGAAAGAGTTATACGGAAGTGAGATTACGGCCAGCGTTTCAAGGATGGAACTGCACCAGTCATGTCCTTTTTCACAGTTTCTTTCCTATGGGCTGAAGCTCCAGGAAAGAAAGCTGTATAGATTGGAAGCACCTGATATCGGTCAGCTGTTTCATGCTGCTCTAAAGAACATGGATGATTTTCTGGGCTCCAACCACATGAGCTGGCGCGATCTTTCTAGGAAGGATTGTTACCGCATTGCGGGAGAAATGGTGGAAAGCCTCGCATTAAAGCTTCAGAGCCAGATCTTGCTCAGTACGAAACGCCATTTATATATAAAGAGCAAATTAAAGGATATTGTCGGCAGAGCGTCCCATATGTTAAGCGAGCATGCGCGAGCCAGCGGCTTTGCTCCAATCGGCCTTGAGCTGGGGTTCGGCAAACAGCAGCCCCTTCCACCGCTTAAATATCAATTGCCAAACGGCACAACCATGGAGATTATCGGAAGAATTGACCGTGTGGATTCCGCCGAAGGGTCAGACGGACTGATGTTAAGAATCATTGATTATAAATCAAGCTCGACAGGGTTAAACCTCTCAGAAGTTTATTATGGGATCGCCCTGCAGATGCTTACGTATCTTGATGTTGTCATCAGCCACTCCAAACAATGGCTCGGAAGGGAAGCACATCCGGCCGGTGTTCTGTATTTCCACATCCATAACCCATTAGTTACAAACAAAAAGCTGCTGACTCTTGAAGAGGTGCAGCACGAACTTTACAAGAAGTTCAAGATGAAAGGCTTGGTGCTGGCAGATACTGAGACGGTGCAATTGATGGATACGGTCTTTGAAAAAAAATCAGATATCATACCTGTTTCCATTACTTCGAAAGGTTTTCATCCTACTCACTCATCTGTAGCAACCGAGGAAGAGTTTTCAACGATGACGAATTATGTTCGAAAGGTCATTAAGGATGTCGGCACAGACATTACGGAAGGGGTCATAGATATCTCCCCTTATCAAATGAAAAGTAAAGTGCCATGTACCTTCTGCTCCTATCGTTCGGTATGCCAGTTCGACCAGTCGCTCGAAGAAAATCAATACAGGCTGTTAAAAGACGAAAGTGATGAGAATATATTAGCCAAAATGAACGAGGAAGGAGGAAGGAGAGATGATTAAAATAGCAGAAAAGCCCGCAGACAGCTTATGGACAGATGACCAGTGGCAAGCGATTCAATCGAGAGGGCAGGATATTCTTGTTGCTGCTGCAGCAGGGTCGGGAAAAACAGCCGTGCTTGTTGAGCGGATTATTTCGATGATCAGAAAAGAAATCGCTGATGTCGACAGACTGCTCATCGTTACATTTACAAACGCCGCCGCTGCTGAGATGCGAAAAAGGATAGGAGATGCGATTGAAAAAGAGCTTTCTCTGCATCCGGCATCGCTCCATCTGCGAAGGCAGCTCGGTTTGCTGAATAAAGCTTCCATTTCCACGCTTCACTCCTTTTGTATTGAAGTATTGAGAAAGTATTATTATCAGATCGATCTGGATCCGGGCTTTAGGATTGCCGATGACACCGAAGCAGAATTAATCAGGCAGGAAGTATTGGAAAATCTGTTTGAAGAAGAGTACAGCAAGGGAGAGGGCCATGCGTTCTTTGATGTGGTTGATGCATACAGTTCAGATCGGAATGATATTGAACTGCAGCGCCTAATTCTAAAGCTCTATGATTTTTCAAGAAGCCATCCTGAACCGGCACAATGGCTGCAGCAAATGGCGGCTCAGTATGATGTTGGTGAAGAGGCGATAATCGATGATCTGCCTTGGACGAAAGAGCTGCTGGAAGATGTGGCGATGCAGCTGAAAGGCTTAGGAACCGTACTTGAACGTGCCCTAGACACAGCACGGTCTCCTCTAGGACCTGCCGCATACGGAGAAACGATTGAAAACGATCTGGTTTTTGTAAAGCGCCTTGTAGCCGCTGCTGTCTTATCCTGGCAAGAGCTTTATGACGTGTTTCAATCCGGTGCTTTTGCAACGATGAAACAGGTGCGCGGAAAAGAGGTAGATCCTGTTCTCAAAGAAAAAGTAAAGAAGATGCGGGACCAGGTAAAAAAGAAAGTCTCTCAAATTAAAGAAGATCTGTTCAGCAGGCCGCCGGAGTCGTATGTGATTCACTTGCAGGAGATGGCCCCGGTTGTAAAATATCTTGCAGAACTGGTTCAAGAGTTTGGCCGCCGTTTTTTAAAAGAAAAGCAGGAAAAGGGGTTGCTTGATTTTGGGGATCTTGAACATTTTTGCCTGGAGATCTTGAGCGCGCCCTCTTCAACAGTTGAGAACCCTGTACCTTCTTCTGCAGCTCTTGAATACAGAAACCGTTTTGTAGAGGTTCTGGTTGACGAGTATCAGGACACGAACCTCGTGCAGGAAACCATTGTCAGGCTGGTCAGCAAAGGAAAAGGAGAACAAGGGAACCTGTTTATGGTCGGGGATGTGAAGCAGAGCATTTATCGTTTCCGCTTGGCTGAACCAGGACTTTTCTTATCGAAATACAAGCAATTTTCCAAGCAGGGTGATGGAGGAAGCGGACTGCGGATCGACCTGGCCAAAAACTTCAGGAGCCGTTCAGAAGTGCTTGATGCTGCTAACTATATTTTTAAGCAGATCATGAATGAGTCTGTTGGAGAAATCGCATACAGCAAGGAAGCTGAACTTTCTTTTGGCGCAAATTATTATCCGGAAACGGCCCAAGTGGAAGCAGAACTTCTGCTCATCAATAAAAGTTCCCCTGTACTTGATGAAGAGGGTGAGGCGACTGGTGAAAGCGAGAAATCGGACAGTGAAACAGTACTGCTTGAAGCAAGGGTAATGGCAGAGAAAATTAAACAGCTGATCGGCACAGAGAGCAATGCCTCTTATCAGGTTCTTGATAAGACAACAGGAAACATGAGGCCGGTAAAATATAAAGATATCGTGATTCTGCTCCGTGCAACGAGCTCCTGGGCTCCCATCATCCTGGAAGAATTCAAGCGCCAGGGCATCCCTTCTTACGCGGAGCTTTCTACCGGCTATTTCGAAGCTGTGGAAGTCAACATTATGCTTTCCCTGTTAAAAGTCGTTGATAACCCGCTGCAGGATATCCCGATCGCTTCTGTACTGCGTTCTCCAATTGTAGGATTCACTGGGGATGAAATGGCCGCTGTCCGGCTGGCAGATAAAAAAGGGACCTATTTTGACGCAGTGACAGAATACATCGCCAGCGGAGAAGATGAAAACATCATCAGCCGGCTGCAGCACTTTACGAAGAAGCTTGGACAGTGGCGTGAAACTGCGAGACAAGGTTCTCTCGCAGACTTAATTTGGAGAATCTACCGGGAAACGGGCTATTTTGATTTCGTAGGGGGCCTTCCTGGTGGCAAACAGCGGCAGGCTAACCTTCGGGCGCTATACGACCGGGCGAGGCAATACGAAAAAACATCTTTTCGGGGGCTCTTCCGATTTCTTCGATTTATCGAACGGATGCAGGACCGCGGGAAGGACCTGGGTGCGGCCCGTGCACTTGGAGAACAGGAAGATGTCGTGCGGGTAATGACGATTCATAAGAGTAAGGGTCTGGAATTCCCGGTTGTTTTTGCAGCGGGGTTAAATAAGCAGTTTAATACGATGGACCTGAAGGAGAGCGTTCTTCTGCATAAAGAACTCGGGCTTGGCACACGGTATATTAATCCGAGATTCAGGGTGGCCTATCCTACGCTTCCGCAGCTAGCGATTCAGCGCAGTAAGAAAATGGAGCTGCTGGCAGAAGAGATGAGGGTATTGTATGTCGCCTTAACACGGGCGAAAGAAAAGCTTTATCTGCTGGGGACACTCAATGATTTGGAGAAGTCTGTCAATCAATGGGGAGAAGCATTGGGAAGCGAAGAATGGCTTCTCCCGGACTATGACCGCTCACAGGCAAAAAGCTATTTGGACTGGATTGGCCGTGCGGTAATCAGACACAAAGACAGCGGCATTCTGAGAAACCATTTGCAAAATGCAGAACAAGGAAGAGGCGAACCGTATATTGACCCGGCGAAGTGGCGGATCGATATCTTTGATGCTGCGGATTATGAAGAAGAACACCAAGGCAGAAAAATTCTTCAGGAAGAAATTCTATCAGCTATTAAAGAATACAAGTCTGTCGATCTCGTTTCTGAGGAAAAAGAAGAAGCAGAACGGCGCCTGAACTGGGAATATGGCTACAAACTATCGACGGCGACTTTATCGAAGCAGTCGGTCACCGAAATTAAAAAACAGTATCAGTTCCTCGATGAGTACAGCGATCGTCCGTTGGCTGGCGGCTTTTCGTCGGCAAATGCGAGCCGGCCTAGGTTTATGCAGGAAAAAACGCTGACAGCAGCAGAACGGGGAACGGCCATGCATGCTGTTATGCAGCATATTGATCTGTCTTTGCAGACTGAACCTGAACAGATTAAAGAGCTGCTTGCAAAAATGGTGAACAAGGAACTTTTAACAGACGAACAGGCTGCTCATATTGACATTGGCGCCATTTCCAGATTCTTTGAAACCGACATTGGAAAAAGGGTAAGCGAGGCACCAAACATCATAAGAGAGATGCCGTTCAGCATGGCGCTCCCCGTGGAGGAAGCCGCGTTGACATGGCAGGGTACAGCCAAGGAAACTATTCTTGTACAAGGTGTTATCGATTGTATGATCGCTGAAGAAGATGGGTTTATTTTGATAGATTATAAGTCGGATACCATCAGCAGCCGCTTTGCCGGAGGATTTGATGGAGCAAAGCAGATCTTGCTTGAACGGTATCGTGTGCAGCTGGAGCTATATGGAAAAGCGATAGAGCGGATTTTAAAGAAGCCGGTTAAAGAGAGTTATTTGTATTTCTTTGACGGAGGCCATTTATTGCAAGTGAAATAGAATGGCAAAAAAAGGAAAAGGGGGGGAGCAGAATGAGGCTGCTTCACACGGCAGATTGGCATTTGGGAAGAACACTGGAAGGGCGCAGCAGACTGGAAGAACAGCAGCAGTTTCTCGATGAACTGGTCAGCATCGCAGAGGAAGAAAAAGTAGATGCAGTGATCATGGCGGGTGATGTGTTTGATACAGTCAACCCGCCGGCTGCAGCGGAACAGATGTTTTATGATACGATGGCCCGGCTGAGCGATAAAGGAAAACGGCATGTGATCGCCATTGCGGGAAATCATGACCATCCTGACCGTCTTTCCGCTTCCTCACCCCTTGCAAGAAATCTCGGCATTACACTTGTCGGTCTGCCTGGGGCGGAAATGTATTCATATGGCATTAAGCGCACACAGGAGAAATTGAATGTCTGTGCTTTGCCTTACCCCTCTGAATCAAGATTAAGAGAAATGCTTTCTGATTCCGGAGAAGAACTGCAGTTACGAAATGAGTACGATAGCTGGGTCGGAAAATATTTTCAAATGATGTCGGGCCATTTTTCACCTGAATGCGTCAATATCGCGATGAGCCACTTATATGTTGCAGGCAGCAACGAGAGTGACTCAGAACGGCCAGTACATATAGGCGGAGCTTATACAGTTGCGGCTGAAACACTGCCGGAAGCTGCACAATACGTAGCTCTTGGCCATCTCCATCGGCCCCAGAACGTCAAGAGGGCCAAAACGGCCGCGCGGTATTCCGGTTCGCCGCTCAGTTACAGTTTTTCGGAGGCAGGCCACACGAAATCCGTCACTATTGTTGATGTTGAACCAGGTAAAGCTGCAGAGATAAAAGAGATTCCGCTGACATGCGGAAAGCCGCTGGTCGTCTATCAGGCAAAAGGAGTAGCAGAGGTTTACCGCTGGCTGGAGGAAGGGCTGAACAGCAGCGCCTGGGTGGATCTCTCTATCTCTGTACAGGACAGCATTGCGATGGAAGATATACAATACATCAGAAAAGCCCATAAAGGCATTATTCATATCAAACCCATATTTGAAAACAGCACTTCACAGGAAATGGCTGTACAAAAGAAGCTGCCCATCGACGAGCTGTTCAGTAAATTTTACGAACGTCAGACAGGCGGCGGTATTCCGGATGAAAAGGTGATGTCCCTTTTTCTCGAGCTGATTTCAGATGAAGAAGAGGAGAGGAGTGCTGCAGAATGAGGCCGATCTTATTGCAGGTGGCAGGTTTGCAAAGCTTTCGCGAAAAACAGAGCATCGATTTTGATACGCTGTGCGGGGGAGGGGTCTTCGGAATCTTCGGCCCAACCGGCAGCGGCAAATCCAGCATTCTTGATGCCATTACCCTTGCGCTGTATGGAAAAGTAGAACGGGCAGCTGGCGGCACACAGGGCATACTGAACCATGCCGAGGACACACTTTCTGTATCGTTTACATTTGAGCTTGGTGTGGGATCAGCTCCTTCACGGTATAAAATTGAACGGAACTATAAGCGGACGGGAGAGCACACGGTTCGCACCAGCACTTGCAGGCTCCTCGAAAAAGAGAATGATAACTGGGTGGTCCACGCTGATAAAGAACGGGATGTTACCCAGCAGGTGCAGCAGCTTCTGGGACTTACCATTGAAGATTTCACGCGTGCGGTTGTCCTGCCCCAAGGAAAATTTGCTGAGTTTTTATCGTTAAAGGGAGCAGAACGGAGACAGATGCTTCAGCGGCTGTTTCAGCTTGAAAAGTACGGAGACAGTTTAAACCAGAAATTAAAGAAACGTGTGGAAGAGGCAAAAGGGATCATGGATCATCTGTCTGCAGAGCAGGCGGGTCTTGGCGATGCCTCCAAGGAAGCCCTCAAGGATGCTGAGATGGCCTGGAATCAAGCTCAGCAAGATGTAGCTATAAAGAGGAAAGAGACAGAGGCACAAGAACAAAGCTACGAAAAAAACCGACAGATCTGGCAGGCACAGGTACAGTTGAAAGCTTTGGAAGAGGAAGAAGCACGGCTTCAAACAAATGCCGGCAGGATTCAAACCTTTGAACAAAAATTGCAGAACGCAAGGACAGCAGATCTGTTGATGCCCTATGGTGATGCCGCTGAAAAGGCCGAGCAAGAATGGGCTTATTATATAAAAAGAGAAGAAGAACTGCGCGTTCAGACCTATCAGGCAAAAGAACGAGCGGATGATACGGATCATAGGCATGAAGAAGCAAAAAAAGAAAAAGAGAACCAAGAACCGCTTCTGATCGCAAGGAAAGAACAGCTTCTTACAGCCATAGAAATGGAAAAAGAAGCGTGTTTGAAAAAGAAGAGCGCACAAGAAAAAGAGCAAATTTTAACAGAACAGAAGCAACAGCAGCGTTCGGTCCACAGCCAGCAGAAAGCGGCAGAAGAATTATTGCATAAAGCCATTAACCGGCAGAATGAACTGCAAATGCAGTTAAAAGCAACAAGTGTATCTTCCGCAGACAGAGAGAGGATTAACCGTGCAGTAGAGTATGCTTTGGAAATGGACTATACAGCCAAACAGTTCAGGGAAGCAAATGCAGCCTTTGATAAAACCATTAAACTCCTGGGTAAAAACAAAGACGAATCAGAGCGGCTGAACGAAAAGAAAAAACAGCTTGAAAACAAGATTCAGCAAACAGGAGACCGCATTCTTGCACTTTATAATGAGCTGTCCGATCTTCAGTATGGTCAAGAACTGATGACTCATACGGCCGAGGAAATGGAAGAGCAGCTCGTGTCTAAAAGAGAGCAGGACCAGGCGAAGGTCCTGGCGGCAAAACTTTCTGAACAGTTAATGGACGGTGAGCCATGCATGGTTTGCGGATCACTGGACCATCCTCATCCAATGGAACATTTTAAACCTGACGAAGAGGCAGCCGGACAGATCCAGCAGATGAAAGGAATACAAAGGGATTCTGCAGAATTGAAAAATGAAATTCTATTGATGAAAAGCAGGATGGAACGGATGTCAGAAGATCTCTATCAATATCTAGAGAAATCTGAAGCTGCAGCGAGCCTGTTTTCTTCTCCATCAGAAAAGCAGATATCTCTTCATTCCCTTTCGGATCTGAATCAGCAGCTGCAGGCTGCACAGGTGAGTGTCAAGGGATTGCGCCAGGACATCCTTCAGATCGAAGATGAAACCAGAAAGATCCGTTCTGAATTCCATGAATTATCTTCCGTTGAACATACAGTAAATGCACAGCTTGATAATTTAAAGAAGGAAGCAGAGGAATGCAGAGAGAAGCTTGATGAGCAGGAGTCTGCGCTGAAGCAGCAGCAGACCAATTGGCAGGACCGTTTTCCAGACCTTCCTCCCGAACAGGTTAAAGAAGAAAAAGAACGGGTACGGACCCTGGATGCCCAGCGGGAGAAGATAGAAGAAGGTCTTCTAAAAGCAGTGCCTTTTATTGAAGAAAAAGAAAAAATCATCGAGGATTGCCGAAAACAGATCATCGATATCGACCGCAGCATCACTAAGCTTGAAATAGAAGATAGCAGCCTGGTTCAGGAATACAAGAGATTAATTGAAAAGGCAGAACGGATTACGGGCGGACAGGATGCGGGGGCTTTTCTTCAGCAGACGGAGCAAAAAATCAGCAGTCTATCGGAACAAGTAACACGGTTTGAAGCACAAAGAAAAGCGGCCTTGGATCATTATCATACAAAAGATAAAGAATGGCGTTCTGCGTTGGACGCCAAAGAAAAAAGTAAACAAAGAAAAGAAGAATCTCTTATCGCATGGGAAGAAAAAAGAAAGTCTTCGCCATTTGAATCACTGGAGAAATTAAGAGAATGTCTGGCATCTGAACAGGATCAGAAAACATGGAAGTCAGAGATTGATGTGTATTATGATCAATGTAAACGAACAGAGTCAGAGAAACGAAAGATTGCACATGAATTAAATGGAGCATCGCTAACGCAGGAGCAATGGGATGAAATCACTGCTTCTTTACAGCGTATGAAGGAAGAGCTTCAGACCGCCATTCAGAAGATGGGAGAAGCAGGACAGTATCATAAGGGTCTGGAAATGAGACATGTCCGCTACAATGAGCTTGAAACAGAAAAAAGAGAAGTAGAAGAACAGCTCAAAACTCTCGGTAAACTGCAGGCCGTCTTCAGAGGCAACAGCTTTGTTGAATATGTTGCAGAAGAGCAGCTTGTTCAAGTAAGCCGTGATGCGTCAAACCGTCTAGCACAGCTGACTCGCGGCAGGTATGCGATCGAAGTGGACTCGTCTAATGGATTTGTCATAAGGGATGATGCCAACGGTGGTGTTAAACGACCCATTTCAACGCTTTCCGGCGGTGAAACGTTCCTGACCTCCCTTGCGTTGGCGCTTTCCTTGTCCACACAAATCCAGCTTAGAGGGAAATATCCGCTTGAGTTTTTCTTCTTGGATGAAGGGTTTGGCACGCTCGATCAGGAGCTGCTGGACACGGTCGTCACGGCTTTGGAAAAGCTTCATACAAACGCTTTGTCTGTCGGCATCATTTCTCATGTGCCGGAACTGAAAGCAAGATTAACAAAGAAACTGATTGTCACCCCTGCAAATGCCGAAGGAAATGGCAGCAGGACAGCAATCGAAAATACGTAAAGAAACGCGTTCCGGTATCGGAACGCATTTTTTTAGTTGATGATCCCGTGATCCACGATATTTACAGTTACCTTTGCTGATAGATCAATTTGAGGAAAGTCCTTCTCCCAATCGGTTTTTTTCACAGATCTGGATGATAGGCGATCAGATCACGGCCGATGCCCATCGTGTAAGAAATTTCCTTTTAAGATTATTCGGAATAGAGGTTTTTGTAAAAAGAAAAATACGTTATTTGCCAAATCAAGACAAAATTGATAAAAAAATTGTGATATGATGGAGGAAAAAGAAAGTAATGGAGGGGGACCATAAGTTGCCGGGTGAAGTGCATATTTTAAAAAGTCTGGTTCAGCCCAGGGAGCAATTTGGTTATTTCCGCCGGTTTAACAGAGCGGAAGGATTTTTTCTGCGGTTTTTGATGATCTGTATCTTAAGTGCCTTTATGACTGCGATCAGTTATTTTCTTTCAGCAGAACATCTGCTGAATATGCCGATTGTAAAAGAAGTGAAATTAACAGAAACCAAACTGCAGGCAAGCAAATATTTATTAATGGTGGCAGGGGGCTTGATCGGCTTTATAACGCCTGCTGTTGTTATAACTTTGATGTCGATTGTTTTTCTTCCCTTCTTTAGAGAGGTTGGTTTTAAGAAACTCTTTGTGCTTCAATCGATTGTTTATTGTGTTTTCTTAATTTCCGCCCTCATTAAGCTTCCGTTTCAAGGGATGCTTCATACGAATGAAGTACTCAGCCCGTTAAGTCTTGGAGTCATCGCCAATTACATGACCAATAACGCGTTTATCATATCCCTTTTTGGATTTATATCGCTATTTACCGTTTGGGCGTTCTATTTAACGTATACCGGATTAAAACAGGCGAGCTATAAATCGAAGACCTATATCATTGCTGCTGTATCGCTTTTATACATAGGGTTCATACTGTTGTCCTCACTGACCTATGCAATGCAATATGGCCAGCTTACTTTATAATGGGGGCCTACATTGTGAACAAAAAAAATATTTTTTTAGGAATTGGAGTGTTCTCCGTTCTATTACTGGCATTGAATGGCTGGATTTTCTCGAAAGACAAAAGTGCATTTGCCAGAGTCCAGAATGTTCACCTTGCGCCTGCAAAGGTGATGGATATTAAACGGACAGTCATGGCAAAAGGTGTTGTCGTTCCGGCAGAAAATGAAGCATTCTATGTCCAGGATAGGCTAGGATATGTTAAAGTGATGGAAGTAAAAGCAGGAGACGAAGTTACACCTGGCACTGTCCTTTTTACATATGAGAATCCGGAGCTTGAGGAAGAAGTCCGCAGCCTGGAACAGAAAAAGGAAGAAACTGCAGTAAAAGAAACGTATTATAAAGATCTGCAAACAAAGCTTCAGGCACAGGCTGATGCGCTTGGTACAGATAAAAAAGAAGAAACAAAGAAGAACCAGCTTGAAAAAGAACAGGCGAAAGCAAAAATGGAAAGTGAACTGGCCGCTGCAAGGAACTCTTCCATCGATGAGCAGCTTACAAAGCTTGCTGAAGAAAAAGAAAACTTATCCATTAAGAGCAATACTCAGGGAGTAGTGAAGAGCGTCAATCAAGGCGCCTCTGAGGGAAGTATGCCGATCGTAGAGATCGTTTCCAAAGATGATGTTCAGATTAAAGGAAATCTGACAGAAGAAGATTCCCTGATCGTAGAGGCAGGTGAAAATGTGGTCATCCTTTCTCCCGCTATGGAAGACAAGCAGTGGAAAGGAACTGTTTCACAATTTCAAGATGCCAAGAAAGGCAATGAAGGATCAGCTTTTCCTTTTACGGTAAAAATGGATCAGGCGAATAACTTAAAGATTGGACAGCATCTGCAGCTGAAGTTGAAACCTGTTATTAGAGAAAAAGCTGTTGTCATCCCAATGTCATCCCTTATAAAAAGCAAAGGAAAGCCATTTGTTTACACGGTGCAAGAAGGATACTTAAAGAAATGGGCAGTACGCACAGGTTTAGCGTACGGGAAATGGATAGAGATTAAAGCAGGAATCCGCCCGGAGGATAAAGTTGTCTCAGACCCAACGTCATACTTGACGGAAAATACGGAAGTCAACGTTCCTACGAAAAAAGCTAAGGACAGCAAAAAGGATGCCCCTCATTAAGGGCATCCTTTTAAATTTATACAGAATGCTGTTCTTCAAGCATAATGCGCTCAAGCGGAATGGTGTAGTGTTCCGGTTCATGGGTCTTCGGATGGTAATAGATCAAAGAAAGAACAGGGTTTTCGTTAATTTCACGTGTCTGGAGGTAGTGCTGCAGATCAAATGGAACTAGATCGAGAACGGTATGCTTTACAAGATCCTTCTCACTTAAACCATACACTTCGAACTCTTCCGAAACAAGTTCAGGATGATTTTTAATCCAGCGGTTGTATTGGTCTGTTTCTGTTTTAGAAAGGGTTTCCTTCCACCAAGAGCGGTGCGGACGGTGTTTTTTACGAGAGAAATAATCGTATTTCATCAGACTCTCGATCACCTCTTCATGTACTGTCCCGCGATGCTGCAAGAACTCCTTAAGCCGCGCAAATAAATCCTCCAGCTGGTGTCCAATACGTGACCAGCCTTTGCTTTCCCAATAATCTCCGTATTCCTGGAAAAAATCGAACGGGGATTCGAACACATGATGGATGAGATAGTGAAGCGTCTCGTCCATTCGGTGGTCGTTCCAGTATTTTTCCAACACATCTTCTACACGCTTAATCTTTATGATTTCGTCAAACGAAAGCACGTTATTGCCCAAAATCTCATAAGGAGAGTGATTCATATAAACATACTCATGGCGGTCAGCAGTCAGGCGCAAACCGGTTCCCCGAAGCATCTTTAAGAAGCCGAGCTGTACTTCTTCCACACCGAATGCGAAAACATCATTAAACGTTTTACGGAAGGAAGCATAGTCTTCTTCTGGAAGCCCGGCGATGAGATCAAGATGCTGTGCAATCTTTCCGCCTTCTTTAACGGTCATTACCGTCCGCGTAAGCTTTTCGAAGTTTTGTCTTCGCTGTACAAGTTCGTTGACATGATCATTGGTGGATTGTACGCCGATTTCAAAACGGAAAAGCCCTGCAGGTGCATTTTCATTAAGATAGGCAATGACCTCAGGGCGCATGATATCTGCTGTGATCTCAAATTGAAATACAACGCCAGGTCTCCTGTTTTCAATAAGAAACTGAAACATTTCAAGAGCGTAGTCACGTTTGATGTTAAAGGTCCGGTCGACGAATTTGATCGTCTTCGCCCCATTATCCATAATAAAGATAAGATCGTCCTTTACTTTTTGGATGTCAAAATACCGGACACCTACTTCAATGGAAGAGAGACAGAACGCACAGGAATAAGGACAGCCTCTGCTTGTCTCAAAATAGGTCACCCGCTTGGAGAGCTGATCCAAATCTTCTTGGAAACGGTAGGGGCTCGCAACGGTTTTGAGATCTAATTTTTCGCGCGGCGGGTTAATCGTTGGCTTTCCTTCTTTTCTCCAGGCCAAGCCCGCTACTTTTTCATAGCGTTTTTCTCCGGAGTGCTCTGAAAGAAAATGTTTAAACGAGATTTCACCTTCGTTTACGATAATGAAATCAGCATCTGGAATTCTGTCGAGCCAATGGGCCACGTCATAGGAAACCTCAGGACCTCCAAGGATAATGGCTGTTTCTGGGCTGATCTTTTTGATCATCTCGATGACTTTTATCGTTTCTTCAATATTCCAGATGTAGCAGCTGAAGCCAAGAACATCGGGCTTTTTCATATAGAGGTCACTCACGATGTTAATCGCGGGATCTTTAATGGTATACTCGGCCATTTCTACTTGGAAATCCGGTTCGCTATAAGCCTTTAAATACCTGAGTGCCAGGCAGGTATGAATATATTTTGCATTGAGTGTGCTCACTACAATGTTCACAGCAATCCCTCATATCTGTTAATTTTATTCAACAAATTATTTTATCATAAAAAAATAGGGAAATAAAACGGATCTGTTGACCGAATATTTTGACGTTTAAACAATCGCTCAGTTATAGTTTTAATAAGGGGCAGAAAGGCGGATTTCGGATGGATGAAGTGCTGTCGGAAGAAGTGATTGAACGATTTATTGAGAGGCATCCGGATTGGAAGCTGACAAACGGAAAATGGCTGGTGAAAAAATACCGATTCGAAAACTATCTGAACGGGATTGAATTTGCCAGTGAAGTGGGACAGCTTTCAGAAAGTTTTCAGCATCATCCTTATATTACAGTGAACTACAAGCTTGTCACCGTTAAGCTTACAACGTGGAGTTTGAGCGGGCTAACGCAGACAGACCTCAAGATGGCTGTCCTTTTTGATGAAGCATTCAGTAAACTCTAAAGAAAGAAACGGAAGGTGAAACCTATGAAATTAGTAGCTGCTTGCTATCAGAATGACTTGTTTTTAGGCAAACTGATAGAGGAACAAAATGTAGTGTTCAATCTTAGTATGGCTGCGAAAGAAAAAAACATGGAATTTCCAGCAACCATGCTGGAAGGAATAAAGCTCGGTACTGTGTTTTTGGATAAAATCAATCAATTATTAGACACTTTTCACGAAAACCTGCTCTTTACATACGGTCTTGACGACCCTGATCTACAATGGCTCGCTCCTATTCCGCGGCCGGCAAAGAATATCTTTTGTGTTGGAAAAAATTATAAGGACCACGCCATTGAGATGGGCAGTGAAGCCGATATCCCAGAACATGTCATGATGTTCTCTAAAGCTCCTACGTCTGTTATCGGCCATGGAGCAGGCATTCCCAGGCATGAGGGTATCACAGAGGAGCTCGATTATGAAGGTGAGCTGGCAGTTGTCATAGGGAAGATAGGAATCGGCATCACGGCGGAAGAAGCGATGGACCATGTTTTCGGCTATACGATTATCAACGATGTAACGGCCAGAGACTTGCAGAAGCGCCATAAGCAATTTTTAATCGGAAAAAGCCTGGATGGTTCCTGCCCGATGGGGCCATGCATCGTGCCGAAGGAATACCTGGGTGATCCCCATGAACTGAAGCTGATCACCAAAGTGAACGGCGAGGTCAGGCAGGATGGCAATACGAAAGACTTTATTTTCACCATACCAGAAATTATTAAAGCGCTTTCGGCGGGAACAACCCTTGAACCTGGTGATATCATCGCAACGGGCACACCGGCTGGAGTCGGTAAAGGATTTAAGCCGCCAAAACTTCTTAACAGCGGAGATCAAGTGGAAATCACCGTAGAAGGAATCGGAACCCTCAGCAATGAAGTAATCTAGGACGTTTTAAGGTCATGGAGAAAAGGAAGAGTAGAAAGAAATTCAATGATTGAGGAGGCATGACCGATGGAAAAAGTACTGTATATTAATGGAGAATGGACCGGCAGTGATTTGAAAAAAATTGAAGTGTTAAACCCCGCAAACGGAGAGCTTGTTGGAACGGTTGCTTCGGCCGGCAAGGAGGAAACCCGTGCAGCGATCGAAGCCGCACATGAAGCTTTTGGCCCCTGGTCCCGCTTAACATCCTATGATCGTTCTGCCTATTTGGACAGGCTTTATGATCTGATGATTGAACAGAAGGAAGAGATAGCGGAAATCATGACAAAAGAAATGGGTAAACCATTGAAGGAGTCGCTGGGTGAGGTTCAGTATGCAGCTTCTTTCATTCAGTGGTACTCAGAGGAAGGGAAGCGTGTGTATGGCCGCTCTATACCGGCTTCCGCTGAAAACAAAAGGATGCAGGTGATCAAACAGCCGGTTGGTGTCGTGGCAGCGATAACGCCATGGAACTTTCCGGCGGCGATGATTACCCGAAAGCTCGGCCCGGCTTTGGCTGCAGGCTGCACATTTATCGTAAAGCCACCGAAAGAAACTCCGCTGACGGCTATTAAACTGGTAGAACTCTGTGAAAAGGCTGGTTTTCCAAAAGGTGTTGTGAATCTGCTTACTGGTCCGTCTTCGGTAATTGCCGAACAGATTATGGACAGTGACAAGGTGAAAAAGGTGACTTTTACAGGATCGACGGAAGTTGGAAAAATGCTGATCGAGCAAAGTGCCAGGACCGTAAAAAATGTATCCATGGAACTTGGCGGCCATGCCCCTTCAATCGTCCTGGATGATGCGGATCTTGATAAAGCGGTGAAAGGCATCGTCGCTTCCAAATTTAGAAACGCAGGCCAGACCTGTATTTGTATCAACCGCGTGTATGTCCATGAGAGCATATATGAAGAGTTTATAAAATTGCTTGTTGAAGCGACGCGCAAGTTGAAAGTCGGAAATGGGATGGATGAGGCCACAGACATTGGTCCGATCATCAACAGGGACGGCTATGAAAAAATCAAAGAGCATGTTGATAATGCGGTTGAAAAGGGAGCAGCTTGTGTTCTGGGGGGAAAAGGTAAGGACGAAGGCAATGCCTGCTTCTATGAACCTACTGTTCTAAAAGATGTAAACCATGACATGCTTATTATGAATGAAGAGACATTCGGGCCTGTGCTTCCTGTGCAGAAAATCAATTCAGACGAAGAGGGAATCAGGCTTGCAAACAGCAGTCCATTTGGCCTTGCGGCGTATGTTTACACAGAAAGTATGTCGAGAGGCACACGTTTGATCGAAGGGCTTGACTACGGCATCATCGGCTGGAATGATGGTGTCCCTTCCGCTGCTCAGGCACCATTTGGAGGATTCAAGGAAAGCGGCATCGGCAGAGAAGGCGGTACGGAAGGCATGGAAGCGTATCTTGAAACGAAGTACGTTAGCATTGTCATCTGATTAATTTTCAGTGAGAGCAGGAAGTGGGAGGAGATTAATTATGGATTTAGGATTAAGAGATAAAGCAGTGCTCGTGCTGGCCTCCAGCAAAGGACTTGGACGGGCAACAGCGATGAAATTTGCCGAAGAAGGTGCGGCCGTCATGATTACAAGCCGTGATGAACAAGCATTAATGGCTACGGCTGATGAAATCAGAAAGAAAACAGGAAGCCGGGTAGAATATGCAGTGTGTGATATTACTCAAAAAGAAGAGATTTCGCGGCTCGTGAAAGCAGCCGCAGACGCGTTCGGGAAAATTGATGTCCTTGTAAACAACGCTGGTGGACCGCCGGCTGGGACTTTTGATTCGTTAAGAGATGAAGAGTGGGAGTTTGCGTTCAACCTGACTCTTATGAGTTTGGTTCGTACGGTTCGAGAGGTTCTTCCTTACATGAGGGAGAATGGCGGAGGCAGAATTGTTAACATTGCCTCTTCTTCATTTAAACAGCCGATCGATGGGCTCATTCTATCCAACACGTTCAGGACTGCCATTAATGGCTTGTCCAAAAGCTTATCTCAGGAGCTGGGCAAGGACGGCATCCTCATTAACACGATCGGCCCTGGCCGTATCGGTACCGACCGGGTGGCGGAGCTCGATGGCAAAGCAGCAGCTTTACACTCTGTGAGCCCTGAACAGGTGAAGGAACAGGTGGAAAAGAGCATTCCGCTCGGCCGTTATGGTACACCAGAAGAATTTGCTAAGACCATTGTTTACTTAGGCTCGGAAGCCAACACTTACATTACAGGACAATCGTTCCTGATCGACGGAGGTATGGTGAAGGCGCTATAAAGAGAGGAAAGCATGGGCTGCTTGAAGAGCAGTAACCATGCTTTTTTTTGGTCTTTTAAACCGAATTGAGAGAATTGGGGCAGTCATTGAGCGAAACAAGGGAATAATTGTGCCAAAAACCCAGGGAATTGAGCCTAACTCGAAATAATTGATCATTACTGAATTTTTTGTCTTTTTCGCGCGTCAATTCACATGTGTGGCCTCACCTCACTCCGCCCATCCTTTCAGATCAGTAGTCCAACAAAAAAACAGGCTGGAAGTACTTCCAGCCTGTTCCTTCTTATTGTGTTAAACAGATAATACTTTTTTTATGCGATCGATCGCCCAGTCCAAATCTTCGTTTGAAATGATGAGCGGTGGAGCAAAACGGATAACGTTTTCGTGTGTTTCTTTGCAGAGGAGCCCTTCTTCTTTCAGCTTCTCGCAATAGGGGCGGGCCGCTTCGCTAAGCTCAACCCCAATGAATAATCCACGGCCGCGGACTTCTGTAATGACCGGATTATCAATCGATTTTAGTTCGTTCAAGAAGTGCTCTCCTAGCTGCAATGAACGCTCAACCAGATTTTCTTCTTCAATAACTTCAAGAGAAGCAACAGAAACAGCAGATGCAAGCGGGTTTCCGCCAAATGTTGATCCGTGGCTGCCTGGATTAAATACGCCAAGAATATCTTTATCAGCAGCTACACATGAAATTGGCATAACGCCGCCGCCCAATGCTTTTCCGAGAATGTACATGTCTGGAACAACTTCTTCCCAGTCACAGGCAAACAGCTTGCCTGAACGGCCTAAACCAGATTGAATCTCGTCCGCTACGAAAAGGACGTTGTTTTCTTTACAAAGCTCTCGTGCTTGTTTTAAGAAACCTTCGGGCGGGATCACGATTCCTGCTTCACCCTGGATCGGTTCCATGATGAAAGCTGCCGTATTCGGTGTGATCGCTTGCTTCAACGCTTCAAGATCACCGTAAGGAATCAGTTTGATGCCAGGGAGCATCGGCCCGAATCCGCGTTTGTACTCTTCATCAGAAGACATGGAAACCGCTGTCATTGTACGGCCGTGGAAGTTGCCTTCACAAGCGATGACTTCTGCCTGGTTGGCAGGAACGCCTTTTACGTCATACGCCCAGCGACGGACAGTTTTAATAGCTGTTTCAACCGCTTCAGCACCTGTGTTCATCGGAAGAACCATGTTCTTTCCTGTGAGATCAGTTACTTTTTCATAAAAGTTACCAAGCTGATCATTGTGGAAAGCACGAGATGTTAACGTGATTCGGTCTGCCTGATCTTTTAAGGCTTCAATAATTTTAGGATGTCTGTGCCCCTGGTTTACCGCAGAGTAGGCACTGAGCATATCCATATATTTGTTTCCTTCCGGGTCATAAACCCAAACACCTTCGCCTTTGGAAATGACTATTGGAAGTGGGTGATAGTTATTCGCCCCGAATTGTTCTGTTTTGGAGATGATGTTTTCTGTTTTAATCATATCTCTCACTCCAATCTGTAGTTTATGGTGAATCCTTTTTACATTATAGCAATGAAAAGGCTTTCTTCCTACCTTAAATTCTCGTATTTCCCGAGCTGAAAAAGTTCGTGGTATAGTAAAGTGGAGGATTATACATAGGAGGAAATAAATATGTTGCATATGCATGTCTTTTCGTGGGGTATAGCGCTTATTCTGTTCTTTGTGACTTATAGCCTATACAAAAGAAAAAATAAAAAATTTTCTAAAATTCTTCATATGATTTTGCGCCTGCTCTATGTAACGACCATTTTTTCGGGTGCTGCTCTCATTTATTTGTGGATTCAGGCCGGTGCCGTGAATATTGGTCCGCTTATTGTTAAAGGTGTACTTGGGCTGGCTGTCATTGGACAGATGGAGGTTATGCTTTACGGTGAAAAACGCAATGAACTGAAAAAAACCCGCTGGATCACCTTTGTGCTTGCGCTGGCTCTTGTGTTTTATTACGGCTATTCTGTATTGCCGATGAGCTTTTAATGAAGCGATGAAGTTTGTGTAAACAAATGAGCAGCCGATGCCGATAAAGAATACAGAGAACTGTATATTGGCATTTGAATAGATCGAGGTGCTCATGATGAAGAATGATAACGAAGAAATAATGGCACTGTCTCACTTAGTGAAGGCATCAACTGTTGAAATGATTAAGCTAAATGCCAGCCTTCAAGAATCTGAACAGCGCTATAAATCTCTGTTTGATCATAACCCTGACTTGATCTACTCTATGGATCTCACAGGCATGATTACGAGTGTGAACGCCTCTTTGACCAGAATGCTTGGGTACAGACAGCCTGAAGTATTGAAAACGACGGCGATCACCTATGTTTCAGAGGAAGATAAATTAAAGGTAAGCAACTGCTTTAACCTCACCATACATGGGCAGACGCAATGTTTTACAGCTAAGCTTTATCATAAAAAAGGGCATCCGCTCGAATTCTGCATCACCAACCTTCCGATTATCGTTAACGGAGAAGTGGTTGGTGTTTATGGGATCGGTAAGAATGTTACAAAGCAAAAGGAAGCAGAAGAAAAAATCGCTCACCTTGCGTTTCATGATCTATTGACCGGACTTCCTAACCGAATGCTCTTTGAACAGCATCTGGAAAACTGCTTAAGGAAAACCAGGGAAATCGGAGAAAAAACTGCGGTTGTTTTTATTGATCTTGATCAGTTCAAAATGATTAACGAGAGTCTTGGGCATCAAGCCGGAGATCATTTTCTTAAGTATGCGGCAAAACAGCTGAAAAAAAGAATCGGGCGGCAATGCATGCTGTCACGATATGCCGGAGACGAATTCATGGTTGTCATCAACGAGCTGTCAGGTGTGGAAGAAGCCGGAAGGGTAAGTGAGAAACTATCAGAAACTCTGGCTGTTCCTCTTATTTATAATGATCAGGAATTTGTTCTGACAGCTTCGATGGGAATCAGCATCTATCCGGATGACGGACTGACTCCGGATGTTTTGATCAAAAATGCCGGAATTGCTCTTCACCGGGCAAAAGCAAAAGGCAGGGGAGAGCGGGAGTTCTTTAAAGGCGAGATGAACGAGTTCACGATTGAACGGCTTGCCATGGAGAGCTTTCTCCGGAATGCCATTCCAAAAGGTGAACTGTCACTGTATTTTCAGCCCCAGATTAGTTTGGATGATGGCAAGGTCATCGCACTCGAAGCTTTGGTCCGCTGGAACCATCCTCGTCTTGGAATTGTTTCCCCGGGGAACTTCATCCCTCTTGCTGAAGAGACCGGACTGATCGGGAACATTGGGAGATGGGTATTAAATGAAGCATGCCAGCAGCTGAAAAAATGGCATGAGACGATGAACAGTGAGATCTCTATATCCGTGAATGTTTCTGGTAGGCAATTTCAAAAGCTGGATTTTGTGTATGAAGTGAAAGAAGCGCTTCAGCGATCTAAAATTGATCCAAGGTTCCTTCATTTGGAGCTGACAGAAAGCATGATGGTGGAAAATGTACAATATGGCATTAACATCATGAAAGAACTGAAGGAGCTCGGCATTAAAATATCCATCGATGATTTTGGCACGGGATATAGTTCATTGAGCTATTTAAAAGATTTTCCGATCGATATTCTTAAGATTGATCAATCATTCATCCGCAACCTTACGAAATCTGATCACAGTTCCACAGATGCAGCCATCGTCAGAGCGATCATCACGATGTGCAAAGGGCTTTCCGTAACTGCTCTTGCTGAAGGGGTGGAAACAAAACAGCAGCTTCTTGTCCTGAAGGATTATGGCTGTGATCATGTACAGGGGTTTTTCATCGGAAAGCCGGTCTGTGCGGCAGAAATTGAAGAATTGTTTCATACGTACCATACAAAAAGCTCGTGACCCAAAAGGGCCGCGAGCTTTTTTTAGCTATTAAAAAAGTTTGCAAGCTGTTTTTTATAATTTCCTGATGCAATTCCCCTCTCGGTAATGATGGCGGTAATGTACTCATGGGGAGTGACATCAAAAGCCGGATTGAATACCTTCACGCCTTCTGGTGCGATGGGTTCTCCCTGAAAGTGGGTCACTTCTTCTGCCGGTCTTTCCTCAATGGGAATATCATCTCCAGTTGATGTGTTCAAATCGATCGTTGATAGAGGAGAGGCTACATAAAAAGGAATGCCGAGTGCTTTTGCCTGCAAGGCTAGTCCGAACGTCCCGATTTTATTGGCGGTATCTCCGTTGGCAGCGACTCTGTCACAGCCGACGATGACCGCAGCGATGTTTTTTGTTTTAAGTGTATGGGCAGCCATGTTATCCGTAATCAATGTTACATTAATACCTGCCTGCTGCAGCTCCCAGGCTGTTAAACGCGCCCCTTGAAATACCGGTCTTGTTTCATTAGCGTACACTGAGAGGTCCCAGCCTTTTTCTTTTGCTAAATACATGGGAGCCAGAGCTGTACCATACCGGGAAGTTGCAATTCCGCCAGCGTTGCAGTGCGTCATCAAACAATCCCCGTTTTTCAGCAAGGTCAATGCGTATTCCCCGATTTTACGGCAAGTTTCTTCATCTTCCTGCTGAATGAAAAGTGCCTCTTGCTCAATCAGCTGAACCGCTTCCTCAGTATCTCGGGCTTGTTCGGCAGAGCCTGTGACCCGGTCGAGGGCCCAGAACAAATTAACCGCAGTTGGCCGGGATCCGGCAAGGTAAGCTTTTTGCTGCAACAGCTTTGACTTGAACTCGTCATACGGCAGGGAATTGTTGGCCTTTGCCCATAACACGATTCCAAAAGCTGCGGCGATTCCAATGGCAGGTGCGCCTCTCACTTGCAATTTTTTTATGCAATCCCACACTTGTTCAATTGTCGTAACATTAATGTAGACGGTATGGCGGGGAAGCTGCTGCTGATCAAGCAGCAGAAGATGATCCCCTTTATATCTTAGTGATGAAATCCAGGTTTCTGTCGTACTCATAATCATTAAACACTCCTGATGTATGTGATAAATTCATCGATATTTTTTATTCTCTCAGCGTTCTTTACCCAATCGCTTCCAAGCTTAAGCACACGTTTTTTTAACTCGATTTGGCCATTGAAGTCTTCAATGGAATCAAGATCTTCGACATGGGCAAGCCCAATCGTGCGGCGGATCACTTCACAACCTGCAAAACCAATCATATCTGTAAAAATACTATTTAAAATCTCTTCCTCAAATTCAGGAAGTTTGGTTGCAGACTCTACACCCTCTGTTTTCCACAGTTCCCTGTAATGGGCAGTGAAGGTTTCCCAAGTGTCTTTGATCACGCTGAGCAAATAGCTCTGATATTCTTCGCGCCTAAGATTGTCAGAGATATGAAAGGACTGTGAGGCATGATTCAATGCAATATTGGCAAAAAAGTGGGCGATATCAAAGCCTTGAGGCCCATAATAAGCAAACTCGGAATCTATTAATTTTGTAGAAGTTTCGGTAACGAAAATACTTCCGGTATGGAGGTCACCATGCAACAGGGCCTCTGCACGCGTTAGAAATTTATATTTTAGAGAGGCAGCTCTCTGTTTGAGGAGAGTATCATTCCATAGTTTGGAAACGGCCTCCTTCAGCTCGGAAGGAAAATCGTTGGTGTTGATGTCATAAAACGGGTCAGTAAATACAAGGTCTTCGGTTATTTTGCAGAGTTCAGGGTTTGTAAACGTCTGGACAAGCTCTTTCTTCTCGAAAGGATGCAAATAGAAATCACTCGTATAGAACAGGCTTTTGGCAATAAATGTGCCGATGTGCTGTGCGAGATGAGGATATTTGACCCCTTCGATCAGACCTTTCCGCAGAATCACGTGAGAAGATAAGTCTTCCATTACAGTGAGAGCGAGATCCTGGTCTGTATAAAAAACTTCTGGAACATGCTCAGGAGCAAATTCTGCTGATTTTATTAAAGAGCTGCTTTCAATCCTTGCCCTGTCCAGTGTAAGCGGCCAGCTTTCTCCCACAACTTTGGCATAGGGAAGTGCCTGCTTTACGATAATGGATTTACCTGTATCTGCTTCGATTAGCCGAAAAACAAGGTTAAGATTACCGTCACCAATCTCATTGACTTTAATGTTTTGATAATCAGAAAACAGTTTGAGTTTTTGTGCCAGCCCCACCACGGTTTGTTCATTCAGTGGTTTGTAAGCCTGTTTGAGGGTTGTTGCCATCTATACTACCTCCGGAATTTTTTGTATGTAAAAAGGCCTCTTTTCTGTATGAAAAGAGGCCTGGATGTATAGCTTCCACGCCTCTTATCTTGCAAAACAAAGTTTTGCTGGAATTAGCACCGTGCCATACTGGATCTCCAGGCTTCTAGTAGTAGACGCCCCATTTTACAATGGTATTACGGTCGGTTGCTGGGTTTCATCGGGCCAAATTCCCTCCACCTGCTCTTGATAAGAGACAACAAATATAAAATTGTTAGAAAAAACAGAATGCAATAATAATTTACAATGGCAATCATACAATCTTATCCATTGTCCTGTCAAATCTTTTTTTAATAAAATTCTGGACGTCTGTCTTCAAACACAGGAATTCTGTTTCTTACTTCTTCAACAAGATCAGTGTCGACCTCAGCAAACAAAATGGTCTCTTCTTCTCCGTCTGTCTCTGCAATAATTTCTCCCCAGGGATCAATGACCATCGTGTGACCTGCGAACGTGTTGTTCTTATCACTGCCGACCCGGTTGCATGCCACAACGTAGCATTGGTTCTCAATGGCTCTTGTTATTAGCAGGTTCCGCCAGTGGCTCAGCCGCTGCGCCGGCCACTCGGCAGGAACAAACAGGATAGAGGCGCCTTCAAGAATATGGGAGCGAATCCATTCGGGGAAACGGATATCATAGCAGATGACACCGGCAGCCGGAACGTTTTCAAGCATGAAATTTCCTTTGCTGGAGCCCGGAGCAATATATTTTTCTTCCTGCATTAGCCGGATCAGATGGAGTTTACTGTATTCGCCGATCTGCTTACCTTTTCGGTTAAAGGCATACATGGTGTTATAGATTCCTTCATCCGTTTTCTTAGCGATGGAACCCGCAACAATGTTCACTTGGTATTTGCTGGCAAGCTCGCTCATTAATCGTTTGATCTCCTCGCCGTTTGTATCTCCTATCTCATCTAGTCTTTCTAGATCATAGCCTGTAGTCCACAGTTCAGGAAGAACAATCACATCTGGTTTTTTCATTGCTGCCTGTTCAATTCGTTTTGAAGCCCTCTTAATATTTTGCTTGGGATTGCCAAGCTGAATATCCATTTGTATCGCTGCAACAGTAAGTTTCATGCTATCCTCCATTAAAACGTTTTGACAGATTTTAATTAAGCGTATAACATAATTGATTAGAATTTCAAGAAAATTACGAAAGACAGGATGTGTAACCGTGAAACAATTCCAGCAAGCAGAAGCTTTATCGCGGCTGCCTGAACAATTTTTTGCAAAGCTGGTAGGAAAGGTGAGTGCTGCTGCTTCTAAAGGGCATGATATCATCAACCTTGGCCAGGGAAACCCTGACCAGCCCACTCCTCCGCATATTGTGGCCGCTTTGCAGGAGGCTGCTCATAACCCGCAATATCATAAATATTCTCCGTTCAGGGGTTATGATTTTTTAAAAGAGGCAGTTGCTGAACATTACAAGAAAGAATTCGGCGTAGAAGTTGATCCTAAAAAAGAAGTAGCTGTCTTATTCGGAGGTAAAGCAGGTTTAGTAGAGATTTCACAATGTTTTTTGAACAAAGGTGACCTAGCCTTGGTCCCTGACCCTGGATATCCCGATTACTGGTCAGGACTTGCCATGGCGGAAGCTGAGATGAGCATGATGCCTCTTAAAGAGGAAAATGATTTCCTGCCTGATTACGCTGAAATCTCACAAGAGGATGCAGAACGGGCAAAACTCATGTTCTTGAACTATCCGAATAATCCAACGGCGGGTGTAGCGACAGTGCCGTTCTTTAAAGATACAGTAAGCTTTGCCGAAAAGCATAATATTTTAGTCGTCCATGATTTTGCCTATGGAGCCATCGGATTTGAAAACGAGAAACCGGTCAGCTATCTGCAGGTTCCTGGTGCGAAAGAACAGGGTGTCGAAATCTATACGATGAGCAAGACGTATAACATGGCTGGCTGGAGAGTAGGCTTTGCCATCGGGAACGAGTGTGTGATTGAAAGCATTAATCTTCTTCAGGACCACTTCTATGTCAGCCTTTTCCCAGCTGTACAGGAAGCTGCAGCTAAAGCACTCCTGGGGCCGCAGGAGTGCGTGGAAAATCTGGTCTCCATGTATGAAAAACGGCGTGATGTGTTTATTTCAGGATTGAGGGAGATCGGCTGGGATGTGACTGCCCCTAAAGGATCCTTCTTCTGTTGGCTCCCTGTTCCCTCAGGGTTCACCTCTGAAAGTTTTGCAGATTATCTCCTGGAGCATGCACATGTCGTTGTTGCACCAGGCATCGGTTTTGGCAAAGAAGGAGACGGTTATGTTAGAGCAGGGCTATTAACGGATGAGAACAGGCTGAAGGAAGCCGTTGTTCGGATTGCCCAGCTGAAATTATTTTGATAGTGTTGTACATTTAAGAGATTGACAGATTTTTTGTAACCTGTCATAATCACAAGTAATTCTAACATTCGAATAATTTTATTTATTCTCTTATCAAGAGCAGGTGGAGGGACTAGCCCTATGAAGCCCGGCAACCGGCTTATCCTTTAGGATAAAAACGGTGCTAATTCTTGCAGCGGCAGCTGACAGATAAGAGGGAGCGGTATCTTTTTGTTTATTATGCCTCTTCCCTCGGGAAGAGGTTTTTTATTGGAATAAATCTATGCTTTCGGAGGGATTTCAGCATGTCGACAATAACTGCAACCTATCTGGTTCATGATCCAAAAGGCAACTTTGAGAAAAAAGCTGAAGGAATTGCACTCGGACTGACGGTCGGTTCATGGACGGACTTGCCGGATCTTCAGAAAGAACAGCTGCGAAACCATAAAGGCCACGTAGTGGAAATCAATGAATTGCCCGAAGATACGAGGGTAAATCAATACTTTGGCTCGTCCAGAAAACAGGCTCTTCTTAAAATCGCGTATCCTGCCGCTAACTTCACACCGGACTTGCCGGCGATCTTGACGACTGTTTTCGGTAAACTATCGTTGGATGGAGAAGTAAAGCTGATCAATCTTGATTTTTCCCCTGAATTGGCTTCGGCTTTTCCTGGACCTTCTTTTGGAATTGATGGAATTCGCAATCAGCTGGGGGTTTTTGAAAGGCCTCTTCTAATGAGTATTTTTAAAGGTGTGATCGGCAGGGATCTTCAATATTTCAAGAATCAGCTGAAGGAACAAGCGCTGGGCGGAGTGGATCTCGTAAAAGATGATGAAATCCTGTTTGATAATCCGCTGACACCATTTGAAGAACGAATAACAGCTGCTAAAGAAGTATTAACGGCAACTGAACAAGAGACCGGACATAAGACACTGTATGCGGTGAATTTGACAGGGCGAACCTATGATCTGAAAGATAAAGCAAAAAAAGCGGCAGAGCTAGGGGCAAGCGCATTACTCTTTAACGTTTTCGCCTATGGGCTTGACGTCTTGCAAAGTTTAGCAGAAGATCCAGACATTAGCCTTCCGATCATGGCACATCCTGCCGTATCAGGCGCGATTACACCATCGGAATTTTATGGTATCTCCAACCGTCTGCTTCTTGGTAAACTGCTCCGCCTTGCAGGAGCGGATCTCGTATTGTTCCCGTCACCATATGGCAGTGTCGCTCTTCGAAAAGAAGATGCAATCGGCATTGCAGGCGAACTGACTGAGAAGGATGCAAACTGGAAAGGGGCATTCCCGGTACCATCAGCAGGAATCCATCCTGGTTTAACACCGCTCTTGCTTCAGGATTTTGGCATTGAAAGCATTATTAATGCTGGTGGGGGTGTTCACGGCCATCCAGGAGGAGCTGTGGACGGCGGCAGAGCTTTCCGCGATGCAATCGATGGATTGATGCTAAACAAATCTCTTGAACAGATCAGCCAGGAAAGTAAACCTTTAAAGGAAGCGCTTGAGTTGTGGGGCGGATTGGTAAAAGCATGAGCAAAACGAAAATTATCTTTTGTGACTTTGACGGTACGATTACCGAAAAAGATAATATTATCGATATCATGAAGAATTTTGCTCCGAACGGCTGGGAACTCATTAAAGATCAAATTCTAAATCAGGAGATCTCTATCCGGGAAGGTGTAGAGAAACTCTTTTCCCTTATTCCATCCGACAGGAAGAATGAGATTGTGAGCTATGTCCTCTCAACAGCAAAAATTCGAGAAGGATTTAATGAATTTGCAGCTTATACAAAAGAACACAATATCCCACTGTTTATCGTCAGCGGTGGAATTGATTTTTTCGTTTATCCAATGCTTGATGGAATAATTAATCAAAATAAGATTTATTGCAACGGGAGTAATTTTCAGGGAGAGACGATACAGATTCTTTGGCCGCATTCCTGCGATTCCTCCTGCAGCAATGATTGTGGATGCTGTAAACCTACTATACTGAGAGGCTACGATTCTTCCCGTTATGAAAAAATTGTGATCGGTGATTCCATTACAGACCTGCAGGCCGCCAAGATTGCGGATAAAGTGTTTGCCAGAGATTTCCTGATCGAGAAATGCGAAGAACTCAGCATTGCATACGATCCTTTCTCTACTTTTTATGAGATTGTACAGTATCTTGAAGAAAAGGGAGTGAGAGTTTGAGTACGCTTGATGCGCTATGGACAGAACTGGCGGACATTAAGGATGAATTGGCACAAAGGGACTGGTTTCCAGGAACAAGCGGAAACCTGTCCATTAAGGTAAGTGATCAACCGCTTACCTTCTTGGTTACCGCAAGCGGAAAGGATAAGCGAAGAAGGACGACTGAGGATTTTCTATTGGTGGATTCAGAGGGAAATGCGGTTGATCCAACGCATCTCCGCGCTTCAGCTGAAACCGGTCTTCATTCAAAAGTATACCAGCTGACCGATGCGGGCTGCTGTCTCCATGTGCATACTGTGGACAATAATGTGATTTCAGAATTGTATGCAGGAGAGGGGCAGGTTACTTTCAAAGGGCAGGAACTGATCAAGGCCTTTAACATCTGGGAGGAAGAGGGGTCCATCACGGTTCCCATTATTGAGAACTATGCGGATCTTAAGATATTGGCCGAAAGCTTCGGAAAGGCAATCGGTCCTGATACAAGAGCTGTCCTTATTCGAAACCACGGAATCACCGTTTGGGGCAAATCGGGATTTGAGGCGAAAAGGCACTTGGAAGCAATTGAGTTTCTATTTTCCTATCATATTAAAATGAAATCATTAATGCAGTTTCATGGTGGACAACCATCACTTATATAAAACGAGCATAGGGGGATGCCATATGGCGCAATTACGTTTTCATGATAACAATGAAAGGTATGAAGAACTTAAGAAGGTTAGTGATTATCTTGAAAGCCAGGGAGTAATCTACGAAAATTGGGATATTGAAAAACTTCCTGCACACCTGAAAGAAAACTATTCTTTAAGTGATGAAGAGAAAGCAGAAATCATTCAGGTCTTTAGAAAAGAAATTGATGAACTGTCAGAAAGAAGAGGATACGTGACAGAAGATATAATTGCCCTGTCACCGGATACTCCAAATCTTGATGAGCTGCTTAAAAACTTTTTGGCAGAGCATCACCATTCCGATGATGAAGTACGATTTATTGTGAGCGGACACGGTATTTTTGCGATTGAAGGGCCAGAGGGACGATTTTTTGACGTTGAGCTGGAGCCAGGAGATCTCATTTCTGTACCTGAAAACTATCGCCATTACTTTACACTCATGGATGACCGCAAAGTTGTGGCCGTCCGAATCTTTAAATCAAAGGAAGGCTGGGTGCCCATCTACGATAAACAGGAAACAGCTGTTAAATAATCAGGCTACACACTTGACTGCAGCAAAGGGAGCTTCCTTTGCTGCAGTTTTTTTAATGGCTGGTTTGCAAGCTTTTCAATCTTGAATAATTACACACTCATACCGGTGAACCATTCTCACTTACCTGCATAAAGTAAGTATTGGGCGCTTATGGAAGGATGAATCAGCATCCGAATGGAAAGGGTGATGACGGTGTGCGGGATTACTGGATGGATAGACTGGAAGCGCGACGTTTCACAGGAAAATAAAACATTGATTAAAATGGCAGCTACATTATCGAAGCGCGGGCCGGACGCTTTGAACGTATGGAGCCGCACTCATGCAGGCTTCGGCCATGCAAGGCTGGCGGTTGTGGATCTTGAAGGCGGCGCACAGCCGATGACGAGGGGGGAAGAGAACGCCCCTTGCACACTTTGTTATAATGGTGAGCTTTATAACACCGAGGATTTAAGAAAAGAACTGTTGAAAAAAGGGTACCAGTTTGAAGGTCATTCTGATACCGAAGTGCTTCTCATTTCCTATATTGAATGGGGAGAAAGCTGTATTGATCACTTTAATGGGATCTTTGCTTTTGCGATCTGGGATTCCCAAAAAGAAAAATTGTTTCTAGCACGAGACCGTCTTGGTGTCAAACCGCTGTTTTACTCTATAGCGGGAGGACGTCTTTTGTTCGGTTCGGAATTAAAAGCGATCCTGGCTCATCCTGATGTAAAAGCCGAACTGGAGAGGGAAGGTCTTCAGGAAGTTTTCGGGCTGGGGCCATCAAGGACTCCGGGACATGGTGTGTTTAAAGGAGTCAGTGAACTTAGGCCCGGCCATGGTTTAACGTTTGATAGAAACGGTCAAAGGCTTTGGCGGTATTGGAACGTGAAGAGCGAGTGTCATCCTCATTCGCTGGAGGAAACCGTATCCAATGTGAGAGAGCTGGTGGTGGATGCTGTTCAACGGCAGCTTGTTGCCGATGTGCCGGTTTCCACCTTTTATCGGGAGGCCTTGACTCAAGTGTGATATCCGCAATTGCGGCAGAGCATTTTAAATCAGAGAATAGAGGGCGGCTCCACACGTTCAGCATCGATTATGTGGATAATGACAAGTATTTTAAAGCGAGTGATTTCCAGCCGAACGCCGACGGTCCATTTATTCAAAAGATGGTGGAAGCCACAGGCTCCGTCCATCACAATTGTGTCATTGACACAGAGCTGCTGGTCAATCACCTTCGGGAATCAGTAGCAGTAAGGGATCTTCCGGGAATGGCTGATGTTGATTCCTCATTGCTTTGGTTCTGCAGACTGATTAAAGATCATTCCACGGTTGCACTTTCCGGTGAGTGTGCCGATGAAATTTTTGGCGGTTATCCATGGTTTCATAAACCAAAAGTTATGAACAGGCCCCTTTTTCCATGGATGAGTTCAACGGCTGAGCGGGAAGATCTGCTGCATGATCATTGGAAGAATAAGCTAAATCTATCTTCCTATGTGAAACAGCGGTTCCATGAATCACTCGCGGAAATGCCAAGGCTTGATGGAGAAACGGGAGTGGAGGCGAAACGCAGGGAGATTTTTTACTTAAACATGATCTGGTTTATGACAACATTACTCGATCGTAAGGACCGAATGAGCATGGGGGCAAGTCTGGAGGTCAGGGTACCGTTTGCTGACCACCGGATCGTTGAATACGCCTGGAACATACCGTGGGAGATGAAGATGCTGGAAGGGCGGGAAAAGGGCCTTCTCAGAAAAGCACTTACCGGAATCCTGCCGGATGAAGTTCTTCATAGAAAGAAAAGCCCTTATCCGAAAACACATAATCCAAACTATACGCAAAGTGTGAAAGAGTGGCTTCAGTCGATCATCGATAACAGCAGTTCACCTATACTGGAATTGATAAAAAAAGAAAAAGTTCAGGCGATTATTGATACAAACGGTGAAGCATTTAAAGTTCCTTGGTTCGGCCAGCTAATGACTGGGCCGCAGCTCATGGCCCATCTGTCTCAAATCGATACTTGGCTGAACGACTATAACATTAATATTATCGATTGAAAAAAACCGCGGAATTTACTTCCGCGGTTTTCTATGTGTGAGCTGCACCTGGCTGAATATCCAATACGTTCTTCCTCTCCCAGATTCTTGACCTCCAGCGCCAAAGCATAAGAAGTCCGCGCAGCCACTCATCTACGATAAAGGCGATCCATATGCCAAGCAGTCCCATCTCCATCGTTATTCCTAAAAAATAAGCAAGCGGGACACTGATTCCACACATCGATATGACTCCCATCAGGACAGGGAATTTAGCGTCTCCGGCCGCCCGAAGTGACGAGATGACCACAAGATTAAACGATCGGCCAGGCTCTAAGATAACTGTGACATAAAGCAGCGCTGCCCCTGCGGCTATAATGGCATGATCATGTGTGAAAATGGAGAGAAGATTTTTTGCCGATAAGGCAACGATCAAGGCCATGAAAAAGGAAATAGCCATTGCATATTTCAAACTTCGCAAACAGGTTGAATAGGCTTTGTCATTTTCTCTTGATCCGATCAAACGGCCGACAATGATTTGGGTACCTTCTCCAATTGATACTGAAAAAAGAAAAATAAACATCATGATATTAAGCGCGTATACTTTTGTTGTGAGTGCATCCGTTCCAAGAAGGGTAATAAAATACGTGATCGCAATCTGTGAAGTGCTGTAGGCGAGATGCTCTCCTGCAGCGGGCAGCCCGATTTTCAGCAAGTCTTTTAAATACTGAATTGGAAGAGTTAATAACGATTTAAAAGGCAGTTGTCCAGGTACTCTTTTATTCAGAAGATAGAGAATGACAACCAATCCGATAAATCGGCTGACCGTTGTTGAAATGGCTACCCCTTGAACACCTAGAACAGGAAATCCAAATGGTCCGAAAATAACAAGGCAATTTCCGAGGACATTGAGTACATTCATGAAAATCGCCACATTCATGGCATCACGGGTAAAACCATAGCTTCTAATGATGGCACCGATGGTCATGATAACGGCCTGCACGAACGAAAACCCGCCGACGATGACCAAAAAGGAATACGCTTGATCCATAAGTTCATCAGGTGTGTTCATCCAGCTGAGGAACGTTTTTCCGAACAAAAATAAAATTAAACTCAACAATAATCCGAACCCTAAGTTGACTGCGATTGCCATGACGGCTACTTCCGAAGATTGTTTCACCTTGGAAGCTCCAAGTGATTGGGCAACAACGACACTCGCACCCGTAGCTATGAATCCAAACATAACAATGATGATCTGCAGAAGCTGGTTTGAAAGGCCGACCGCAGCTACCGAATGGTCGGAATAGTAGCTGAGCATAAGTGTATCGGCATTCCCCATCAGCATATGAAGCATGATTTCAATGAAAATGGGCCACGTAATCGCAATCAAGGAGAGTTTGACAGGTTTTAGTGTTTTTGCTTTACTCATAATGTAGAATCTCCTTTTGACAAAAACGATATTGAACTTTACCTATTCTAAAGGATGATTACAGTATTAAAAAGAGAGTTAGCCGATATATCTTGTACTATTACGACTTTTTGAGGTGCACTATGATCCATTTTCCAGTTCCGCCGTTTCCCACTTATATCACAGGAGGAGAAGGTGTTTTTCATCCTGGGATGAAGCATTTCCGCAGGACGTTTTCAGTATATGACTTGATTTATGTAACATGCGGCACCCTCTATATGACCGAAGATAATAAGGAGTATGAGGTAAGAGAAGGGGAATATATCCTGTTAACTCCAGGTTGGGAGCATTACGGCCATAGAGAATGCCAGGAAAAAACTGAAATCCTGTGGCTTCATTTTCATGCAGAAACAGCACCTGCCGTTCATCCTGATGCCGAGGTAGACTGGTCAACGATCTTTCGAAGGGACAGTACTTATACCGAGGCCCCTCAATTTATACTTTCGTTTCCTATAAAAGGAAAAGTGAAAAACCGTGAGGTCATTACAAGCGGCTTGGATAGATTATTTACTCTGAATGAAATTCCATCTCCGGAAAACAAGCTTCGCCAGCAGCTGCAGTTTTCTGATGTGCTGATTTCATTGCAGAAAGAAGTGTTCAGCATTCCGACGGCTGCCGAGCAAGTTACCCAGAGCATTATCGATTATGTTCATCAGCACTACAACGAACATTTTTCAATGAAAAACCTTTCTCAAAAACTCCTGTTCCATCAGGATTATTTAACAAGATGCATGCAGCAGACCATGGGGATTACCCCTTTGCAGTATCTGAACCAATACCGTATGAATATGGCCAAGAACCTGATCAGTTCAACAACTTTAAGAATGAGTGATATTGCAGGGAAGTGTGGAATGGAAGATGCCGCATATTTTTCTAAGCTATTTAAGAAACTGGAAGGGATCAGTCCGCGAGACTATAGGAGAATGTCAAACCTTTTTTAAACCGGATGAGAGTTTCACTTTAGAATCCCTCAAGCCCATGCTTTTTTTTGTGTAGGCATATAACGATTAAAAAGGGTGAAAACTCAATCTTGAAATAAAGAGGCCATCTTTTATGCAAGAGCCTGGGTGGATGGGGTGGCATTCGATCAAAAGGGTTCAATCCTCTTTAACAACAACAGACTTCATCAAATGTTTGGCAATGTCACTGACCTCGATTGGAACTATCCATATGCTTGATGAAAAAAATTTCATCCGGTGAATCCTTATAAGGAAAAAAACCCCTTTGGTTCATATGCGCCATGTGAGCGTTCATGGTCAAAGGGGCTTTATTGATGAATAGGACTAGCAAAAATCCAAGTTCATGCTGACTGCCTTACAGGACGCTTGCACTGTTCTACGTTAACTTAATTTTAAAATCAAGGAATCATTGGCATTTACAACCGCATGAGCTGGGCTGATGTTTTCTCCCGTCCAAAGGTTAACGGCATTGCTGAATCCGTCAAATAGACCTTCTTCAAGCGTTATGGGTTCGCTCTCTGAATTAAAGGCGAATAAAAGGGTTTCATCAGCAGATGTTTTCTTATAAAGAAGCGTTCCAGGTGTATGGCTCCCTTTGATAAAAGAGAGGGTTCCACCATTGCCAAAAGCAGAATGATCAGATCTGAACGTGATCAGTTTTTGAATATCTTCAAATAAAGAGCGGTCCTGTTTTTCCTCATCCCACTCCATGCATTTTCTGCAGCCGGGATCCATTTCGCCAGTCATCCCTACTTCATCTCCATAATAGATGCAGGGAGTTCCAGGGAAGGACAGCATGAGTGTGTACAATTGGCGGACTCTTTCTTTATTTTCCTTGGCTAGTGTCAGTACCCTTGGTGTGTCATGTGAATCAAGAAGATTAAAAGCAACCTCATTCACGTTTGCAGGATAGGACTGTAGAACGTTTGTAATCTTGTCAGCAAATTCGCTGCCTGTTATTTTATCAAATGCTAGAAAATCCAAGGCTGCCGTCGTAAACGGATAGTTCATAACCGCATCAAACTGATCACCCTGCAGCCAAGGCATGGAATCATGCCAGATTTCTCCGAGGATATACGCATCAGGCTTTACACTTTTCACGGTGCTGCGGAACTCGCGCCAGAATTGATGATCCACTTCGTTGGCCACATCCAGCCGCCAGCCGTCAATATTGAATTCTTCGACCCAAAACCGGGCTACTTTCAATAAATATTCTTTTACCTCAGGATTTTCGGTATTTAGTTTCGGCATGTTTTTCTCAAAGGCAAAGGTGTCATAGTTTGGTTTAGGTTCTGTGATGACCGGAAATTCGCGAATGTGGAACCAGTTTTTATATTGCGAGTTTTCCTGGTTTCTGAGAACATCCTGAAATGGTTCGAAGTAGAAGCCGCTATGATTGAAAACAGCGTCCAGCATTACTTTTATGCCTTTTTCATGGCAAGCATCCACCAATTGCCGGAAGGTTTCTTTTGTTCCAAACTGCGGATCGATTTCAAAATAATCGATCGTGTCATATTTATGATTCGACTTTGCTTTGAAAATAGGGGTGAAGTAAATGCCGTTTATTCCAAGGCTGGCGAGATGATCAAGGTGCTGGATGACACCCTCAAAATCTCCACCAAAAAAATTGGTCTTGGATGGTGCAGCTGAGCCCCATGCCAGTGCCCCTTCAGGATCATTGGCAGGGTTGCCATTCGCAAATCGTTCAGGGAAAATTTGATACCAAACCGTATTCTTTACCCATTCAGGTGCCCTGAATACATCTGCTTTGTTAAGGAAAGGGAAGCAGAAATAATACGATGTATCATCCCTAGGTGCTTCTTCATAAAAGCCTTTTTCCGTATAGACCAGCTTCTCATTCTCATTCATCAGCTCAAATCCATAACGAAGTCTTCTAAACTCGGGAGATACTTCAATGACGTAATAATCGAACCATTCATCAGATCCCGATTTGGTCATCTCACTTTTCTGGATTTGCCAGCACCCGTCTATCCAATTATAAGGGTCGCCATAGATAAGATGTACAGACTGAACATCACCTTTTTTCGTTCGTAAACGGATGTGAAGCGTTTTTTCGTCATAGGCATAGGCATAGTTATTCTTTGGTCTATGATACAGGACTTCTCGCTGCATATCATCACTCCTGACTAGTTTTTGCAATCGGTTGCACATATAGGGTATAAAAAAGGTACAAACTCTGTGTGGAGGTTGTACCTGCGGTAGCATTGCCCCGATGCAATTAATTTCAACTTTAATGTAGTATATACTGAAATTGATGTCAACGAAAGAGTTGAAAGCGTTTTATAAAAATTTTTGAAAACAGTTGTCAAAATAAAAAAGGGATGTATAATGAAATTAGGAATTGATGCAATCGTTTTCACAACACGTTAGGCGAAGGCCTAATCCTTTTTTTGATTTGGTTGTGCAAACGGTTGTTTAAGATCTTAAACAAAATAGGGGGAACAAGAATGAAAAAGATAATGGCCTATATGTTAACGCCAGTGCTTGCTTTTGGTGTTCTTTCTGCCTGTGGTCCACAAGACAGCAGCGGAAGCGGCAGCAATACAGGAAAAGCAGAGAAGAAACCGGATAAATTAGTAGTCTGGGAAGATACAGATAAAGGTGTAGGCCTTGAACCAGCTGCGAAAAGCTTTGAAAAGAAATACGGAATTAAAATTCAATTTAAAGAAATGCCAATGCTTGATCAACAAGATAAGCTTCGTCTTGACGGACCGACTCACAAAGGAGCGGACATCATTACGACACCACATGACCGTATTGGGCCATTGGCTACTGAAGGATTGATCGAGCCTCTAAATATTTCAAGTGAAATTACAAGCCAATATACTGACTCATCAATCTCGGCTTTAACGTTTAAAGGAAAACTTTATGGTCTTCCAAAATCTACTGAAACACCTGTTTTCATCTACAACAAAAAGTATATGAAAGAAGCCCCTGCAACACTTGACGATCTTTACAAGTTCTCTAAAGGCGACAAAGGCGGCGCGCAATACGGGTTCTTGGCGAACTGGACAGATTTCTACTTCGCACATGGCATCTTAAGCGGTTACGGTGGTTATGTATTTAAGGATAACAATGGAACACTTGATACGAAAGATCTTGGTTTAACAAACAAAGGCTCTCTTGAAGGTGCTGATTACATTTCCAAATGGTACAAAGAAGGATTATTCCCTAAAGGTATCATCGGGAAAAAAGCAGGACAAACCATTGACGGTCTATTCAATGAAAAGAAAGTTGCTTCTGTAATGAATGGACCTTGGTCATTCCAAGGCTATAAAGATGCAGGAATTGATATCGGTGTTGCACCAATGCCGAAGCTTCCTAACGGCGAGTATGTAAAAACATTCATCGGTGTTAAAGGCTGGAACGTAAGTGCATATTCTGAGCACAAAAAATGGGCTCAAAAATTTGTAGAGTGGATCACGAACGAAGAGAACGCGAAAATCCGCTACGAAAAAACTCAGGAGATTCCTCCGATCAAAGCTCTTATGAAAGATCCAATCATTGCTGATAACGAAGCAGCAAAAGCAGTTGCTGTTCAATCAGAACGCGGTGTTCCAATGCCAAACGTACCAGAAATGGCAGAAGTTTGGGTACCAGTAGGAAACGCGCTGCAGCTTACTGCAACAGGTAAACAAGATTCCAAGAAAGCATTGGAAGACGCATCTAAAACAATCGAGCAAAACATTAAAGCAAAACACACCGGTAAATAATATAGAGGGAGGCGGTACCCAGTATATTCTGGGTACTGCTTTCACTATAGGTGCATCTTCTAATACCTGAAGGTTCAGACATTGGAAGATGCATCTATATCAAGTGTTTCAGAAAGGGGACAGCCTACATCATGGAGGCGTTAGCAAATCAATCCAACCATCGTAAAACCTCGGCTTTGCTCTCTATCATTCCTGGGATCGGCCAGGTATATAATAAACAAAGAATAAAAGGGGCTTTATTCCTTATCCTGGCAGCTTCCTACTTCGTTGTTTTCGGGAACCTTTTGAACATGGGTCTCTGGGGATTCTTTACCCTTGGAACAGAGCTTCCGCGTGACCATTCCATCATCCTCCTCGTCCAAGGGGTCATCGCATTTATCGTGATTGGCTTCGGCATCGCTTTTTATGTGTTTAACATTTACGATGCGTTTCAAAATGGCAAGAAGAGAGATCAGGGCTTTGCGGTCACAACCATTAAAGAGCAATATCAAAATGTGATTGATAAAGGATTCCCTTATCTTTTAGTAGGGCCGGGCTTTTTTATCCTGATCTTTGTTGTTGTATTTCCGATTCTGTTCATGGTTTTCCTTGCGTTTACCAACTATGACTTGTACCATTCACCGCCTGCTAAACTGGTAGATTGGGTAGGAGTTCAGAACTTCAGTGACATGTTTACGATGGATATCTGGAGAAATACATTTGTATCTGTATTTGCCTGGACGATTATCTGGACATTTACAGCAACCACTCTGCAGGTTGCCGTTGGGATTTTTCTTGCGGTTGTTATTAATCAAAAGGATCTTAAATTTAAAGGAATCATCCGTACGTTATTAATTCTTCCATGGGCAGTTCCTGCTTTCGTTTCTATCCTTGTGTTCAGTGGAATGTTCAACGACTCTTTTGGAGCAATTAATAACGATATTCTGGCAGCTTTTGGAATCGATCCCATACCGTGGCTGACCGATCCGCAATGGACGAAAGTCGCGATCATCTTTATCCAGACATGGCTGGGATTCCCTTTCATCATGGCAATGACAACCGGGGTACTCCAATCTATCCCTGAAGAATTGTATGAGGCAGCTACCGTTGACGGAGCGACAGTTTGGGATAAATTCAGATCCATTACGCTTCCGATGATTCTGGCTGCTACTGCACCGATCATCATCACACAGTACACGTTCAACTTTAACAACTTTAACGTCATTTATCTCTTTAACGAGGGCGGTCCAGCCGTTGCTGGACAAAGTGCAGGCGGAACAGACATTCTAATTTCATGGATTTATAATTTGACCATGACCTCTGCACAGTACAGCAAAGCTGCAGCTGTTACAGTTCTGCTGTCTGTCGTTATCGTTACGGTTGCGCTTATTAACTTTAAGCGAACGAAAGCATTTAAAGATGAAGGAATGATGTAAGATGAGCATTAAACGAGGAAAAATTATACGTCTCACTCTGTCCTATCTGGTCATTCTTGCTGCGATTACAATAGTGATCTATCCGATCCTCTGGGTTATCGGATCATCACTAAATCCCGGGGACAGTTTAACGAGTTCAACGATTATACCGGAGCATGCAACACTGCAGCATTACAAAGAACTGTTCACGAAAACTCAATATTTAACATGGTATTGGAATACATTGAAAATTTGTATCAGCACTATGGTTCTTGCTGTAATTTTTATCGGTCTGACAGCCTATGCTTTTTCCCGCTACCGTTTCTTCGGGCGAAAAAATGGTCTGCTTTTATTCCTTGTATTGCAAATGATTCCTCAGTTTGTAGCAATTCTTGCAATCTATATCCTTGCAAACCTTGTTGGACTTCTTGACACGCATTTCGGACTTGTTCTTGTGTACGTTGGGGGATTGATTCCTATGAACACCTGGCTGGCAAAAGGTTACTTTGATACGATCCCAAGAGAACTGGATGAATCAGCACGCATTGATGGAGCAGGACACTTCCGCATTTTTTGGCAGATCATTCTTCCGCTTGCTAAGCCAATTCTGGCTGTGGTTGCTTTGTTCAGTTTCATCTCGCCATTTGCGGACTTCATTCTTGCGTCCATCTTGCTTCAGTCAGATGAGAAAAAGACTTTGGCTGTAGGTCTTTTCAATATGGTATCCGATGAGTTTGGAAATTCCTTTACACTGTTCGCAGCTGGATCTGTATTAATTGCAATTCCGATCGGACTCTTGTTCCTTTCATTGCAGCGTTTCTTCGTTTCTGGGCTGACGGCTGGAGGAACAAAAGGCTAAAAGCGCCTCAATATATGAACGGGAAAAAGCTGCATACGCTTTTCCCGTTTTTTAATAAATGGAATTCTATTATTTTTGGAGGAAATGAGAATGCTAGATACAAGCTTTGCCATACATCCAGGGAATAAGGCTAAATTATTGAACAGTACCTATACCGACATAGGAAAGCTTTTAAAGGCGGAAAAGAAAGAGACGGGTTTTTTGTTTCAGTCCGAATTCGGCTTTGTACGAGTTTCATTCTATACAGAAGATACGGTCAGAGTGACGATGAATCCGGCGGGGTATCCTTCATTCGATTCAAGCTTTGCTCTTATAAAAGAACCTGAAAACATAAACGTTAAGATGACAGATGAAGAAGACAAAATGATGTTAGCTGCTTCCCGAATCAGTGTTGCCATCCAGAAGAATCCCTTTCGCATCTCAGTATATCGGGAGGATGGCACACTTCTCGTAGCTGAAGGGGCAAGAGGAATGGGTTTTAATGAGAAAAAAGAGGTTATCTGTTATAAAGAGATGGATCCTGAAGACCATTTTTACGGTTTCGGTGAAAAATCCGGCTTTTTAAATAAGCGGGGGGAAAAGATGACCATGTGGAACACGGATGTCTATGCCCCTCACAATCCTGAAACAGATTCACTCTATCAATCGATTCCTTTTTTTACGACACTGCGAAATGGAAAGGCGCATGGAATATTCTTCGATAATACGTTTAAATCTGCTTTTGACTTGAAAACAGATGAGGATTCATACTCATTTGGTGCAGAAGGCGGACAGCTTGATTATTATGTAATGGCAGGCCCAACGCCAAAAGAGGTTTTACAGCAATACACAGAGCTGACAGGGCGGATGAACATGCCGCCAAAATGGGCGATAGGGTATCATCAGTCCCGTTACAGCTATGAGACCGAAGCTGAAGTCAGAGCTCTTGTGCAATCCTTTCAGGAAAAAGGAATTCCCGTCGACGCGATTTATCTCGACATCCACTATATGGACGGGTACCGAGTCTTTACGTTTGACCATGAGAGGTTTCCTAATCCGAAGAAGCTGGTTCAGGATTTGCTTGAAATGGGTATTCGTGTGGTTCCGATTGTCGATCCGGGTGTCAAAGAGGATCCGGAGTATAAAACTTATCAAGAGGGAACCTGGGATGATCATTTCTGTAAGTACATCGAAGGACATCCATATTTTGGCGAAGTCTGGCCTGGAAACTCTGCATTCCCTGATTTTACGAATACGAAAACAAGGGAATGGTGGGGACAGAACCACAAATTCTACAGTGATTTAGGGATTCATGGGATCTGGAATGATATGAATGAGCCAGCTGTTTTCAATGAGACAAAGACGATGGATGTAAAAGTGATGCATGGGAATGACGGTAACCCGAAAACGCACAGAGAGCTGCACAATGTGTACGGTTTATTAATGGGTGAATCAACCTATAATGGAATGAAGAAGCTGATTGGCGGAGACAGGCCTTTTCTATTAACCCGGGCTGGTTATGCTGGAGTACAGCGCTATGCTTCAGTATGGACCGGAGACAACCGGAGCTTTTGGGAGCACTTGGCGATGTCTTTGCCTATGGTCATGAACCTCGGTGTTTCTGGTGTGCCTTTTGCAGGTCCTGATGTCGGTGGTTTCGCACATGACACAACGGGTGAATTGCTTATTCGCTGGACACAGGCCGGCGCATTCACCCCGTATTTCAGAAATCACAGTGCGATTGGCACGGTAAGGCAAGAACCGTGGGCGTTCGGTGAAAAAGTAGAATCAATTACGAAAAAGTATATAGAACTCCGTTATGTCTGGATGCCTTTTATGTATAACCTGTTTAGAGAAGCGCATCTCACAGGTGTACCAGTAATGAGGCCTCTATTCTTGGAATACCCAGAAGATCCGAGCACCATGAATGTGTCAGATCAGTTTCTGCTGGGCGACTCTGTTCTGATTGCCCCAATTCTTGCTCCGGGAACCACCCATCGAGCGGTATATCTTCCACATGGCAAATGGCATGATTATTGGACAGACACCGTTTATGAAGGCGGTCAGCATGTCCTTATAAAGGCGGAACTGGATGTATTGCCGATCTTTGTGAAAGACGGATCTATCCTGCCGCATGGTACGGTAAAACCAAACTCTGCCATAAAAGAAACGAAGATGACGTTCCATGTGTATGCAGAGCTTGATGGAAGTGCGGAGTATAGCTTGTATGAAGATGACGCCAAGACTTTTGCTTATGAAGATGATCACTTTGCAGAAATAAATATCAACTGTTCATTTTCCAAAAATTTGATTAAAATAGAACTTAACCAAGAAAGCAGCGGCTATACTCCTGATTGGACAGAATACGAGGTTGTTATCCACCATCCTGCGCCAGAAACAGAATTTAAGTTAAATGGACAAACGGTGAAAGGCAACAGGTTAAATGTCAATGATACAGTAATCATTAAAGGAACGTTGCAGCATGATTGAGAGTAAACACGGAAGGAGGATGATGATGACCGTTACGATTAAAGATGTAGCTAAACTCGCAAATGTAGCCCCATCCACCGTTTCGCGTGTCATTGCCAACAACCCAAGGATATCGGAAAAAACAAAGCTCAGAGTAAGGGAAGCGATGGAGCATTTAGGGTATCATCCAAACTTTAATGCAAGAAGTCTCGCTAACCGTTCAACCCAGGCGATCGGTCTTGTCATGCCCGGTTCCGCAGACAAAGCGTTTCAAAATCCATTTTTCCCGGAAGTTATCCGCGGCATCAGCACCATTGTGCATGAAAAAGAATATGCACTGTATATGTCCACAGGCCAGACAGAAGATGAAATTCATGATGGGGTCGTCCGAATGGTCCAGGGCGGCAGAGTGGACGGTATTATCCTCTTGTATTCAAGCGTAGATGATAAAGTAATGAACTATCTGATCGAGAAGAAGTTTCCTTTTACACTGATCGGCAAGCCGTTTAAGAATGAAGATGCGATTACCCACATTGATAATGATAATTTTAAAGCGGCAAGAGAGATGTCAGACTATTTGATTTCGCTCGGCCATGATAAGATCGGATTCGTTGGTGGAAGTTCTCATTTGGTTGTAACCATCGACCGGCTTCTCGGCTATGAAAAATCGTTGAGAATCCACCAGATCCCATACCGTGATGAATACATTATTCATGAAGAATTTTTAAAAGAAGGCGGCCAGGAAGCGATCAGAAAGTTGATGGCACTAGAGGAACCCCCGACTGCTCTTCTCGTCATGGATGATCTGATGGCGTTTGGTGTACTGAGTACACTCAGCGAGATGAACATCTCTGTACCTGATGACATTTCCGTACTTAGCTTTAATAACGTGATGCTGGCAGACTTTTCAACACCAGCGTTAACCTCTGTTGACATCAATATTTTTCAACTGGGATATGAAGCAGCAGAGTGTCTGATGGATCTTATCGCAAAACCAGACCGCACACCAAGAAGGGTGGCAGTTCCGTACCGTCTTGTCGAACGGCAGTCTTGTATGGCGATATCTGCCCCAAAAAAGAAAACCATATAAAAAGGAAGGCAGCCTGTTTATCGCTAAGAATAAACAGGCTTTTTTCTTTGGGAATGAATAAATCGATGAAGTTCCAGCGCTCGTCGGGCCTTAAAGGGCACTTGCCCTTTTCTTAAATAAACCTGTTGCTTAATGTTTATGTAATCGTATACAATAAGGATGGGACTTAGGACAAACGTTTGCACAAAACGAAAACAGGGAGTTATTGAAATGAAAAAAAAATGGTGGAAAGAAAGCGTCGTTTATCAAATATACCCTCGAAGCTTTATGGACAGCAATGGGGACGGAATTGGGGATCTACAAGGAATTATTTCAAAACTGGACTACTTAAAGGACCTTGGAATCGATGTCATATGGCTTTCGCCTGTATATAAATCTCCGAACGATGATAACGGCTATGACATTAGCGACTATCAGGAGATCATGGATGATTTCGGCACGATGGAAGATTGGGAAGAGCTGCTGGCAGCCTGCCATGAACGGGGAATCAAGCTGATCATGGATCTTGTCATCAACCATACATCTGATGAACATCCTTGGTTTGTTGAATCCCGTACATCCAAAGATAATCCGTACCGCGATTTCTATATTTGGAGAGAAGGGAAAGACGGCAGAGAGCCGAACAACTGGGAGAGTATTTTCAGCGGTTCGGCCTGGAAATACGACGAACAGTCGGATGAATACTATCTGCATCTGTTTTCGGCAAAACAGCCTGATCTTAACTGGGAAAATGAGAAGGTTCGCCGTAAGTTGTATGAAATGGTTCAATGGTGGGTGGATAAAGGAATCGATGGATTCCGTGTGGATGCGATCACGCACATTAAGAAAGCTCAAGGGCTCGAAGATCTTCCGAATCCTGGCAAAAAACGCTACGTTCCTTCCTGGGACGGCCACCTCAATCAGCCTGGAATCCAGGATTTCCTGAAAGAGCTGAAAGAGAATGTCTTCATGAATGATAAAATCATGACGGTGGGAGAAACGCCAGGAGTCAGTCCTGAAGGTGCAAGAGAGTACGTGGATGAAGAAATCGGTAAATTTAATATGGTATTTCAATTTGAACACATGGGTCTTGATCAAACGGAAGAAAGTAAGTGGGATCTTGCTCCTTGGAAGCTCTCTGATTTGAAAGACGTACTTACCAAATGGCAAAAAGGCCTTGAGGGAAGCGGATGGAACAGCCTATATCTTGAAAATCATGATCAGCCGCGGTCAGTTTCCAGGTTTGGCAATGATAAAGAATACCACAATAAATCAGCCAAGATGCTGGCCGCTTTTTATCAGTTCATGCAGGGAACACCTTATATTTATCAGGGACAGGAGATTGGGATGACCAACGTACAGTTTGAGTCGATCGAAGACTACCGTGATGTGGAAATCCTGAACCTGTACAGGGAAGCTCAGCTTGACGGAAAGAGTGTTCCTGAAATCATGAAGTCCATTTATGTTAAAGGCCGTGATAACGCCAGAACTCCAATGCAATGGAAAGACGCTAAAAACGGTGGCTTTTCTGAAGGGACACCATGGATTTCTGTGAACCCAAACTATCCTGAGATTAATGTAGCACTGCAGCAGGCTGACGAGAATTCAATCTTAAACTTTTATAAAAAGCTGATCAAGCTTAGAAAAGAACACAGCATCATTGTCTATGGAACGTACGACCTGGTTCTTGATGGCCATCCTGACGTATTCGCCTACACTCGTACGCTAGATAATGAAAAGCTTACAGTGCTTTGCAACTTCAGAAGCCAAAGCACACAAGTTGAGCTGCCAGAAAGCTTAAAAGATGACAAAGCTGAGTTGCTGATTTCGAATTATGAGTACAGCGGCACTGGTTTGAAAAACTTTGAACTGCAGCCGTTTGAAGTTCGGGTGTTTTACAGCAAGTGATGAATAAAAAAAGATCCTGGCCCATGCCAGGATCTTTTTTGTTATAAACCTTGTTCCTTCAGCCAGTCCAGTACCGGCCCGAAGTGCTTGTTGGATTTTGCATCTTCAAATTCAGCGAACGGATCGCCATTTTCCAGTATTCTCTGGTGGATTGACTCCAGCGGAAAGGTTTCTGGGCGAAGATCTCTATTCAGTTCTTCCCAGCGAAGCGGTGTAGCGACGAGTGCTTCATCGTTGCCCCTCACAGAATAAGGGGCGATGATGGTTTTTCCTTCCGCATGCTGGATGTAATCAATATAGCATTTGTTGCCTCTGTTTTTCTTAAGCCGTTCAACAGTAAACCAGCCCGGTTCTTTCGAAATCAGATATTGAGCCAGAAAATGGGTGAACCTTCTTGTTTCATCAAAGGTAAACTGGTTTTCAGGCAAAGGGATATATACTTGCAGCCCTTTGTTTCCGCTCGTTTTGACAAATGCTTCTAACTTCAGCTTTTGACAAACCTCATGGATAAGCAGGGCCGCTTCGACTGAGAGCACGAACTCATCCCGTGATGGCGGGTCAAGATCCATGACAATCTCAGAGGGTGCTTCAGTACCGATTTTACGAAAGGGGATATGGAGCTCGAATGCCAGCTGATTTCCTAGCCAAAGCAGTGCAGGCAGGTTGTTGCAAACAATATAATGAATCTCGTCTTCAACCACGGTCTCGATAAAGTCAGGAGCATAATCAGGACAATTCTTCTGATAAAAACGTTCATCATTGACCCCATGCGGATAGCGGATGACCGTCAGTGCCCGGTTCTTTAAAAAGGGAAGAAGGTAAGGCGCTATCCTGGCCAAATACTCAAGATAGTGAAGCTTCTGAAGTCCTTTTTTCGGCCACAAAGGCTTATCTGGAGAGGTGACGGCTACTTTAATGCCGTTGATGTTCAGCTCCTGCTGCTGATTGCTTTTTCCCATGTACAATCCTCCCAGCTGACATCGAGTCTAAAGGCAACAAATCGTGGGTGTCTCAGCTGATCTTTATAGATCTCCAAATATTGAAGTTCAACACATATTGATGGTAAAACCTTGATAAAATTGCTGTCCTCCGCAGACTTGTTGTTTTTTATGACTTCGATCAGAACTCTGCGTTCTTCTGAGGATAAGCCATGAGAGAACAAGCCGACAAAAACCGTTTCACCGTCTTTACGTGCACCGACATGAAAGTAGCCGTTCTTCTTTTCATAGGCTGTGATAAAAAAGATGCCGATCTGTGGGTTTTTTATTTTTATCCATTGTTCTGACCGTGCTCCTGGAACGTAATTGCTTTTGCACCGTTTCGCTATAATCCCTTCACTCTTTTCTTTTTTGTTGAGAGACCAGAGCTCATCCCCATTACGGAAAAATTCGATGGCTTTTGTTTTCATTTCTTCGCGTGCAGACATTTTTTTGAATATCTCTTGGAGCTTTTCTTTTCGCTGAAGCAAAGGGGTTTCGGTTACTCGCTCTCCCCGTACACTCAGCACATCAAAGACAAGGTAAGTGGCAGTATCATCTGCAGCGGCCCGTTTGATTTTGTTTACATCCTTTAACCTTCCCCTTTTTTGTAAAGCTTCAAATGATGCCTTATAGGGGGTTTCCAAGATGCATAATTCTCCATCAAATATGAGTGGGAGGAGGGATTTGATCTCCTCAGTCATTAGAATTAAATCATTCACGACTTCTGGAAACGAAAGGTTTAATGAATGGCCGTTTCTGCTGTAAAGATCGACTCCTGTTTCGGTCCATTGGGCAATGCAGCGGTAGCCGTCATATTTTATCTCATAAATCCATTCGGATCCCGTTGGGAGATCACTGGCTAAGGAAGCAAGCATTGGTCTGATCGGTATAGGCATTTATGTTAAGCTTTCTTCTTCTTTGGTTTAGCCTTTTTTGTTTGAGATTCCGGTTTCTCTTCTGCTGTCTTGGACTGGTCGATACTCGCCTGCAGCGCTTCCATCAAGTCAACAACATTGGTTCGCGGCCGTTCTTCAGACACTTTGATTTCTTCACCGGAAATCTTGCTTTCTATGATGTTTAGAAGTGCTTCACGATATTCGTCTTTATATTTCTCAGGCTCGAAAGGCGTAGACAGCTGTTCGATTAACTGCTTTGCCATTTCTAGCTCTTTGTCATTCACCTGTATGTCCTCATCCAGTCCTGGAACATACTCGACATTACGAACTTCATCGGGGTAATATATCGTTTCCATGACAAGCCCTTTATCATAAACCCTTACAGCAGCCAAACTCTCTTTTGAACGAATCGTAATCTTTGCGAGTCCGATCCTTCCGCTTTCTTTCATTGCTTCTTTTAACAAAGTGAAAGGTTTTGCGCCGTTCTCTCCGGGGCCGATGAAATAGGAACGATTAAAGTAAATCGGGTCGATCTCTTCCAATGAGACAAAATCAATGATTTCAATGGCTTTATTCTTAATCCCGGCGATTTTGTCGAGATCTTCTTTTTCTATAAGCACAAATTTTCCCGGCTCATATTCATAGCCTTTGACGATGTCTTCTTGTTCGACTTGCTGTTCACAAACCGGACAGGTTTTTTCATACTTGATCGGATTATGGCATTTTTTATGAAGATACCTCATCTTAATATCTTTGTCCTCAGTCGCTGCAAACAGCTTTATTGGAATATTAACCAGGCCGAAACTGATGCTTCCCTTCCACATGGTATGCATTGTCTACACCCTTTCCTAGTGTTCTTGTTCTAGTGTGTGACAATTGCCTGCCATTTTATCCAAATAAAAAAAGCCGATCTTCATCGGCTTTTCAGAATGTAAGAAATAGCTTGCATTGAGCTTTTCTTAATCTATCCGTTAACAACCGTTCCTCCGTTGATGTGGATAGTCTGTCCTGAAACATAGGATGAATCGTCACTTGCCAGGTAGACATAGGCTGGTGCCAGTTCTTCAGGCTGGCCCGGACGCTTCATAGGGGAGTTTTTTCCAAATACATCCACTTCTTCTGCAGTAAAGGTAGAAGGGATCAGTGGTGTCCAAATCGGTCCTGGGGCAATTGCATTTACTCTAATGCCTTTTTCGACGATTGAATTGGAAAGGGCGCGAGTAAACGACACGATTGCTCCTTTGGTCGATGAGTAGTCGATCAGTTTAGGGTGGCCCTTATAAGCAGTTATTGAAGCGGTATTGATGATGGAACTTCCAGCCTTGAAATGCTTTAAAGCGGCTTTCGTCAGATGGAACATGGAGAAGATATTTGTTCTAAAGGTTTTCTCCAGCTGCTCTGCTGAAATATCCTCAATGCTGTTCTGTGGATGCTGTTCACCAGCATTATTAACAAGAATGTCTAGCTGTCCAAATTCTCCAACGGTTTTTTCAACGGCTTCCTTGCAGAAGTTTTCGTCTCCAATGTCACCGGAAAATAAGAGGCAGCGAACGCCTTCCTGTTCGATCAGCGATTTTGTTTCTTCAGCGTCATTCTGTTCATCAAGATAGATGATGGACAACTGAGCGCCCTCTTTTGCAAAGGCAATCGCAGCTGCCTTACCGATCCCGCTGTCGCCTCCTGTGACTAGGGCGACTTTTCCTTTGAGCTTGCCGCTGCCTTGATATGTTTTAGCTTGAGATTGCGGTTTTGGATTCATTTCCGATTCTGTTCCCGGCTGATGATTCTGGTGCTGTGCCGGAGGATCAATTTTTCTTTCTTGCTGGTCGCTCATTTTCTCATCCGTCCTTTGTCCATGGTTTGAATACGACATTATTCTTCCACATCTCTTATGCAATCAAACCTTTTTTTAAAAAAGGTAGACAAATATTGTTCATCTTTTCAAAGTGTTGCATAATGAAGTAAAAGATGACAAAGAGAGAGGCAGTGGTTTCATGGTTGGTGTTGAAGCGTTGTCCAGCGAACAACTGTATCGGGCAATAAATCACTTTCGAACGCTTCATGAAAAGATTGTAAGGGAATGGCTGGACCATGCCTTAATAAAAAAAGAAGACCCTTTTTATGAAGAGGTCGTTAAGAACGGCAACCGCACCCTTGATTTGCTTTATAAGTATATAGAAAAACCGGATATTTCCCTGATTACGGACCTTACAAAAAAAATTGCTCCTGAGCGAATTGAAGCCAAAACAGACATCAGTGAATTTGTTTATAACATAAACATAGGCAGGCAAATCGTAAACGATAAGGCACTGAACTCCATTTTTCCTCCTGTAGAAATGAAGTGGATCATCATGACCATCAACCATTTTTTTGATCAGCTTCTTTACTATGCCATTAAAGAGTTTTCGTCATTGAATGATGTTATCATCGAGAATAAAAACCAGTTTATTCAGGAAATGCACAGTGACAGGCTTACGATATTAGGGCAGATTGCGGCAAGCTTTGCACATGAGTTTAGGAATCCGTTAACTTCTATTAAAGGATTCATTTATCTTTTGGAATCAGAGCTTGTACCGAATGAAAAAACCGACCATTATATTTCTATCATCAATGATGAGATGGAAAATCTGCAGGACAAGATCAGCCAGTTCCTATTGCTTTCCAAGATGAAAGGGCTGGACGACCTTATCGCTATCTTTGATCTATCTATCTGTTTGCATGAAATGATCGACTTTATGTACCCTCGTTTTCTAGAAGCGAAAATTAATCTAATGGCAGAAATCTCTCCAGATCTAAAGGTTGAAGGGGACAAGAACCAATTGAAACAAGTCATCTTGAATATATTGAACAACGCCGTAGAGGAGCTTTGTGATCTTCCGGAAGAACGAATTATTAAAGTAAAAGCCTATCGTTCATCAGAAAAAATCAGGCTTGAAATATCAAACAATGGTTCACAGATTCCAGCCCACCTGCTCGAGAACATCTTTGAGCCATTCATTACAACCAAGGAGCTGGGGACCGGACTTGGATTATCGGTCTGCAAACAAATTGTTGAAAAGCATAATGGGCAAATCCTTGTTGAATCCAATGCTTCATATACTACTTTTTCCATCAGCATTCCAGAAGCAATCGAAAGAACATCTTTATAAGGTGTTTTTTTTTTGCAATGAAGTATTGTCTAGATTCGATGCTTGACGGACTTTAGCAGAGGCTTGCACCATTCTTATGATTCACAAATCTGACATGAGAAAAGTGATTGTAATCACTATGAGGATATATTCGTTTTCTTATAATGAACATGTAATCAATATGGAAACCAAAGGGGACTTTGTCATGCTGGATCAAAAGACAATTGAAGTGATTAAATCAACCGTACCTGTGCTTAAAACTCACGGAAAGGAGATCACTACCCGTTTTTATAAAAATTTGTTCACTAAACATCCGGAACTATTAAATATTTTTAATCATGCCAATCAAAAACAGGGACGCCAGCAGACGGCTTTAGCGAACGCCGTTTATGCGGCTGCTGCCAATATTGATCAGCTGGAATCGATTATTCCCGCAGTGAAGCAAATTGCCCAGAAGCATCGAAGCTTAGGGATTCTGCCTGAACATTATCCGATTGTCGGCGAAAACCTTCTTATAGCGATCAAGGAAGTGCTTGGCGATGCTGCAACTCCTGAAATCATAGAGGCATGGGGAAAAGCATACGGTGTAATTGCAGACGCGTTCATCGGAGTGGAAAGCCAAATGTATCAGGAAGCAGAACATCAGCCAGGAGGCTGGGAAGGATTCCGGAATTTTATCGTGGATCGGGTCGAAGAGGAGAGTTCAGTTATTACCTCTTACTTTTTAGTGCCGGAAGATCAAAAAGCCATCGCTGCCTTTAAACCTGGCCAGTACATCAGTATCAAGTTTGTGATCGATGGCGAAGAATACAATCATATTCGCCAGTACAGCTTATCAGATGCTCCAGGAACAGGCTATTATCGGATCAGTGTCAAGAAAGAAGCGATCGGCACACATCCAGGCAAGGTTTCTGTGTATCTTCATGACCATATTAAACAAGGGGATATTCTGCAGGTAAGTGCTCCTGCCGGGGAGTTTTATCTTGATACAAAAAAAGAAACTCCAATTGTGCTTCTAAGCGGAGGAGTGGGTCTAACCCCAATGGTCAGCATGCTGAACACATTAGTTCAAGAACAAACAGAGAGAAACATTACTTTCATTCATGCTGCCATCGACAGTACATTTCATGCATTCAGGGAGCATGTCAAGAATTTGGCTGCAGAGCTTGATCATATTAAAAGTTATGTCGTCTATGAGAATCCAACTCTTGAAGACGAAGAAAAAGGTTTGTACCACAAAGAGGGATACATTGATCTCAACTGGCTGAAAGGACTGAATCTCGATCCTAATGCGGACTATTATTTCTGTGGACCACTTCCATTCATGAAGGCTGTGTATCACTGCCTAATGGACCTTGGAATCCACGAACAGCAGATTCATTTTGAATTTTTCGGGCCAGCAGCAGAACTTACAGAAACCGTAAAAGTAAAAGCATAAAAAAAAAGCATCCGCAAAGGATGCTTTTTTTAAATTTACAAATGATCGTTTTCTTTAGAAAACGAATGTTTTCCAGCTGCTTTGTTTTTTTGTTCAGCTTCATTTTTCAACTGCTGATTCGCTTGACGATCGTTTTCTTTCTTATGAGCGTCTTTCGTGTATTTATGTGTCAAAAGTCTCGCCTCCTCATGATTTAACATGAGCGGGTAAGAATAACTTTATGCATCGGAATAGGGCTTTGTAAGAAAGAACATGGCAATGGTGCCTGGACCCGCATGAGAGCCGATGGCACAGCCAATCATGGATATCATAATCTGTTCACAGCCGGTTTCTGCTTTAATCATTTCTTTTAAGGCATTTGCCGCTTCTTGATCATCGGCATGGCTGATCCCGATAATTTGATCTTCAAATGAAGTTCCCCGTTCTTTCATCAATTCGATCATCCGGCCAAACACTTTCTTTTTGCCACGGATTTTTTCGATCGGATAGAGTTTGCCTTCCTTCATATGAAGAACCGGCTTTATTTTCAGCAGGCTTCCCATTACTGCTGCTGTCCGGCTAACACGGCCGCCTCTTAATAAATATTCCAAGTCATCTACGGTGAAAATATGCTCAGTATGGCTGAGGTAATAATTCGCTGTGTTTATTACTTCTTCTAGATTTTTTCCTTCTTTCGCAGCCTTTGCCGCCTGATATACAACAAGGCCAAAACCAAGAGAAGCACATTGGCTGTCGATAACACTGATATTTGCATGAGGATATTCCTCAAGCACCTCCTGGCGCATGAGTTCAGCGGTCTGGAAAGTTCCGCTTAAGCCTGAAGAAAGCGTGATATAAACACAAGGCGTTTCAGTTACTGCGCATTTCTGGAAGGCTTGCTTAACAAGCAAAGGAGGAACCTGGGACGTTTTAGGTGCCGCACCTTCACGCATCTGATTATACAGCTGAAGCGGCTGTATGGTTTTCCTGTCATATTCTTCATGGCTATGAATGGTTACGACTAAAGGAAGCATATTAATTTCAAGTTCATCTATTATGTGCTGCGGCAGATCACAGCCGCTGTCTGTAATGATCTGGACTCCCATATCAATCACCTTCAATTATGTATGATATCTTCAGTGTATACTTCACTATTGGTAATGGCAATAGAATGTTTCAAGCTAAAACCTTTGTGCCTATTGACTCCAGAAGTTAATTCTGATAAAAAAGTATAGTTGGGAAGCTATGAATCGAAAGGAAATTTAAGAATGAATTACACACCCATGCAAGAAATCAAGAAAATTATCGCCATTATTTTAGGTGCTGCGTTGAATGCAGCCGCCCTTAATTTATTTTTAATACCTGCCAAAGTGTATGCGAGCGGATTTACCGGTGTGGCACAGCTCGTTTCTAGCTTGCTTGTCCATTCACCAGTTCCTATCTCAACTGGAATGCTTTTGTTTGTTCTAAACATTCCGGTAGCCATTCTAGGATGGATGAAGGTTGGTAAATCGTTCACCATCTACAGCTTTTTTTGTGTTTTTATGATGTCTTTTTTTCTTGAAATCATTCCTGTTGTTGAAATTTCAAAGGATATTTTGCTCAATGCGGTATTTGGAGGAGTGATTGCCGCTGTTGGTGTCGGCTTTACGCTAAAATATGGTGCTTCAACCGGGGGCCTAGATATCGTTGCCATGATTTTGTCACGTAAACACAACCGTCCGATCGGAACATATTTTCTGATTTTAAACGGCTGTATCATCCTTGCGGCCGGGCTGCTTTTCGGGTGGGAGAAAGCCCTTTATACACTCGTTACTTTATATGTTAGTACCCGTGTCATCGATGCAATCCATACCCGCCATGAGAAACTGACGGCTATGATTGTGACGAGAAAGGGAAGCGAATTAAAAGAAGCCATCCACTCAAGGCTGGTTAGGGGAATTACGATCGTCCCTGCAAAAGGAGCATTCTCAAACGAAAACAAAGAGATGCTTGTTATTGTCGTAACCCGATATGAGCTATATGATTTAGAACACATCATTAAAGAAGTCGATCCAAGTGCATTCACCAATATAGTGAACACGACTGGAGTTTTCGGGTTATTTCGAAGAGATGATCAATAGAAAAAAGAGTACCTTCAGGGAATTTTACCTGCAAGGTACTCTTTTTTTTTATTATAACGTTTCCAGAACTTTCTGAATTTGGGGCACCAGTTCGTCCCAATCACTTTCAGGAAATTTGTTTACGGTAATAAAGTCTTGAAAACCGAAGATGGATTCCACACCATCAATGCCAATAAGGGATTGTGCCAATTCTGAATCAGGTGTTTCTCCTGCTCTGGCTGATAATCTGCCTTCTAAAAAGGGCTGGCTTGCGGAAAATTTAAGAGCATTTGGGTTTGGGGTTGGTTGTATTCCAAATTCTACTGCCATTCTTCTCATCTCCTGTTATTAAAAATTAAAACGATACCTCTGTGATACAATATCATGAAAATCAAGGGAGTTGTACAGGTGTTTTGTGACTGAATTGTTGATTCCTGTTTCCAGCTCTATGGACTTAATCCCTTCATGTTCTGCCCAATGGATCAGATGCAGCAAAATTTTGCGGGCAATTCCTTTGTTTCGCGCATTTTCCCGGACGAAAAGTTCGTTTAACCAAAGATAGGGGCCGCCGAGAGGCAAGCTGATTCCGATGTTGTAGAATGCAACTCCGAAAACTTCTCCTGCTTCCTCGGCGATGATGACGCCTGAGTTGGAATCCTTCTGGATGGCAAGAGAAATGCCGTTTAGTACTTTTTGATAACTGCCATCATCCTCTGAACGCGTACGCTGCTGAGAGATCAAATCCGCGATTTTCTTGGTTAAATCCTCAGTGGCGTCAGCCGGAACTTCATAGACAAACATTAAAATCCTCCATGCAAATAGGTTTTGTAGCTACATTATAACAAAATAATCACTTTGCGACTGTGAGCAAATGAATTTTACAGGCGAATATTTATAATGAAACTAAAAAATGGCAAGGGGGGAGTTCATGAAAACATTGGTGTGCTTCGGTGACAGCATCACTTCTGAGGAAAAAAGCGATGACGGTTCACTTAGGCTGAGTTCAAGGGTGCGTTTGTCCCTGCAGAAATGGAATGTTATTAATGCAGGTGTACCTGCTGAAACCACGCGAGTGGCGTTAACCCGTTTTCAGGAAGACGTTTTACGGCATGACCCTGATCTGGTGACCATTCTTTTTGGTGCAAATGATGCGAGCAGACATCGTTTAATCGAAGTGGAAGAATATAAAAAAAACCTGGAATACATGATTGAAAAGCTTGGTCCATCAAAGGTCATCCTTGTTTCTCCGTCACCGGTTAACGAACGTTTTCAACATGCGAGATCAAATGAGGAGTTGAAGAATTACGCGTTTGCGGTAAGAAAATTGGCAAAAAAGTACAATACCCATTTCGTGGATTTATGGACAGAGATGATCAACAAAGATTATTGCAAGATGCTTAATAATGATGGCCTGCATTTTAATAAAAAGGGCTATAAACTCCTTGCAGATCTCGTCATCCGAAAAATGGAAAAGATTTCAAAATCCCAAGCTTCGAAAAGAATGTTACTGCTATAGTGGGTTACCCATAAAAAAAGGCTGAGAGAAAACTCTCGGCCCTTTTACTGCTGGTCTTGCGTGCTGCTTTTTGTCTGATCAAGCTCTTCCTGCAGTTCAGCAAGCTGCTGGCGTTCTGCATCAGAAGAGTCAGCCATGGCGGAAGAGATAATATTCTGTGCTACTGAAACGTCTTCGTTGCTGAAGTCATTGTTATGCTGGCTGATTTGCTCATGCTGTTCGTGTTGTCCCTCTTCATTTTTTCCAACCAGATTGGAAACAGCTTCTCTTGCTCTCTGAAAAATATTATTACCCATCGGTTAATTTCCTCCTAATGTAATATTTTTTTGAACTTCTTGCTTCGTTTCTTTAATGTCTTCATTTAGCTGCTGCTGAACGTCATTATGCTTTACTTCATCAGCGCCTTGCTGTATAGCACGTTTTGATTTGCTGTGCTTGCTCATTCATTTTTGCCTCCTAACGGTTTATATTAGTTTTTACACAAGCACGAGTTTTATGTAGAAAGCTCACCCTTCCAAAATTTATAAAAACCCGGCAAAGATTAGTCTCTGCCGGGTTTAATGGATTACATCATTTTAATGACAATACATCTTCTAAGTAAAGGGCGATTCCATCTTCTTCGTTTGTTGCCGTTACAAAGTTTGCGATATTTTTCAATTCGGAAATGGCATTGCCCATCGCAATTCCGTGTCCTGCATATTCAATCATTTCCAAGTCATTGTCTTCGTCGCCAAATGCAATGACCCTTGCTGTTGGTATGTTGTAATATTCGGCGATCTTCTTTAATCCTACAGCTTTGTTTAAACCGGCACGTATGATTTCTATGATGTTCCAAGGAGCAGCCCATACGCGCTGGTCGATTACTTCAGCATGTTCCTGTTTCAGCTGGTCCCGCAATTCAGCAACGTGATGATCCTGAGGATGAATCAAAATGGAGGTAGGGTCATCAGTGAGCATGTTTTGAAGGTCCCCCGTCTGTGCCGGGTTCTCTCCCATGATAAACGTATTGACAATGACCTCGTCTTCTTTGTGCAAATACACATCATCCAATACTTCAGCCATAATATTTTTCACAAGAAAGTCTTCAGCAGTTTGAATGACTCTTTTCGCATGTGAAAGTTCCAATGGGGAATGGTACACACCAAACTTCTTATCGTGGGGGTGATGAACAAATGCGCCGTTAAAGTTAACAATTGGTGTGTTTAAGCCAAGTTCATCATAATACATGGTGCTTGCACGATAAGGGCGGCCGGTTGAAATGCAGATGATATGCCCTTCTTTTTTAGCCTGAAGAACGGCGTTTTTTGTTCGATCCGAAATCGTTTTTTTATCATTCAGTAAGGTGCCGTCTAGATCTAACGCGATTAAATACGGTTTCTTCATTCAGATTCCTGCCTTTTCTTCGGTTCTCAAGTTTAGTGTAAAGCTTTCCTTAATCACTGTCCATTATAAGGAAGTTTTACTGTAGCGGGTCAAGGGTAATGCTACAAACATATCGGTTCAAGAAGGAGGAGTTTCCATGAAGAAGAAATATTTGCTGCTATCTGGTTTTGCATTGTCCGCTGCTGGAGTAACATCCTACCTCTTGCGTAAGGGTTCCAACAGGGCTATGGCTAAAATGATGGTCAATGATATGAAAGATAAAATCCTTCCTTTTCTGACAAAAGAGGAAAAAGATCAGAAACTGCCTGTGAATAAAGCGGGCCATCCCGATCCATATGATGTCGATGATAATGAAATGGTGTCGGAAGGAAGCATGTATCCTGTGAATTATTACAATAAAAAGAAACAGTAAGGCAATGTGATCAAGGTAAGAAAGCAAAAAGCAATTTAGCATGCATTGATGTAATGTCTAGCTCAATCACCCAGTCCTGAAAACGAACTTCAGTTTTCAGCGTAAGTCCTCGAGAGACGAAAAATAATTACCATTTCGTCTTAGGTCGCTTCACTCTTACCCAACAACACAAAAAATGTGTTGTTGGGTAAGAGTTCCAGCGCTTGTCGGACTTTTACGGGCGCTTGAGCTTTTCTAATACGCAAATTTTGATTAACTTGTTATGATAGAGTAAACGATAAGCAAAGGAGAAGTATATGGTAACCATAGAAACACGAACAATTGATAACATTCCGGTGCTGCATGCTTTTGAAGGTGGCAAAGAGAATGAAAAGCTTCCTTTAATGTTGTTTATCCATGGATTCACGAGCGCAAAGGAGCACAACCTGCACTTTGCCTATGCCCTTGCCCAAAAAGGATACCGTGTCGTTCTGCCGGATATGCTTCATCATGGTGAACGAATGTCTGATGTTTCAGGAGATAAAAGGATGTATTCCTTCTGGGATATCGTCGTTCAAGGTATCCAAGACATACATAAACTTGTTCAATCTCTTGATCGGGAAGGCATAATTGACCGTGAGAGGGTAGGAGTTTCAGGTACTTCCATGGGAGGGATCATTACATTTGGCGCTCTGTCACAGTATCCTTATATAAAAGCAGCTGTAACACTTATGGGAACACCGTACTATGAAGATTTTGCTTATTGGCAGATTGAAAAGATGAAACAGCAGGAAGTTTCCTTTCCTTTTTCAGAAGAGGCGCTCGCGAAGGTCATCTCCATCATCAAGCCCTTTGATTTAACATCGTGCATGGAAAAGCTTGATAATCGGCCTCTGTTATTATGGCACAGCAAAATCGATGAAGTGGTACCTTTCAGCCAAAGCTGCGATTTCTATAGAAAAGCAAAGGCTGTTTATAAAAATCCTGAGAAAATCCAATACATCGCGGATGAAACCTCAGGACATAAAGTATCTAGGGCGGCGTATCTCGAAACGGTAAAATGGTTTGCCAAATATTTATAGATCTGAAATAACCAACGAGAGAGGTGAGCATGATGCCGATTGAAAAACGGAAAATCATACCCGTCTGGGAAGCAGTACGGAGTGTACTGGATCAAACATTTGAATTGCCGACCGAAACGATTCCTCTTGAAGAAAGTGATAACCGTTATTTAGCGGAAGACATTAAAACTACCCATGATGTGCCTCCTTTTGATCGTTCTCCTTATGATGGATTTGCAATTAGAGCTGAAGATACAAATGGTGCATCAAAACAAGCTCCTGTAATTTTAAACGTGATCGATTCAATCGGAGCAGGCCATGTTTCTGAAAAAACAGTCCAAGAGGGAGAGGCCGTACGCCTAATGACGGGGGCTGCTATTCCAAAAGGTGCAAATGCCGTCATCATGCTGGAGCTCGTGAGCGAGAGGGACAGCGTGCATATTGAGATAAGACGAACTGTCCTCCCAGGTGATAATATTTCTGAACAGGGGGAAGACACAGAACAGGGAACTCAGATCTTAAAAAAAGGCTCAAAAATTCATCCGGGTGCTGTCGCTCTTCTGGCTACCTTCGGTTATGAAAGAGTGAAGGTAATGAAGAAGCCGGTGGTGGGGATATTAGCTACTGGTACAGAACTGCTGGATGTTGGGGAGGAGCTCGTTCCCGGAAAGATTCGAAACAGCAATGCCTACATGATTGCCTCACAGATCAAAAAAATAGGCGGTGAACCTCACATACTCGGCAAACTGCCGGATGATTTCGAGCAAACGTATACGGGCATTGTCAGCGCTTTAGAACGATGTGATGTGTTAATCACGACAGGCGGTGTTTCAGTGGGAGATTTTGATCATTTGCCGGCAATCTATAAAAAGATGGGGGCAAAGCTGCTTTTTAATAAAATCGCGATGAGGCCGGGGAGCGTTACTTCAGCAGCGGATTACAAGGGGAAACTTTTATTTGGCCTCTCCGGCAACCCGTCAGCATGCTTTGTGGGCTGTGAGCTGTTCGTGCGTCCTTATCTTTTGAATGCCTTGAATGCCGACAAGGTTCATCTTGGCGTATTAAAAACAGAGTTACAGGAGGATTTCCTTAAACCGAATCCATTTACACGTTTTGTGCGAAGCAGAGTGGAATGGAGGGGATCTGCACCATTTTCTGTTCCAGTAGGCTTGGATAAATCGGGGTCCGTTTCCTCCCTCGCAGAGGCCAATGCGCTAATCGTTCTGCCTGGAGGAACGAGGGGGTGGGAAAAAGGATCGGAAGTGACCACGCTCTTATTAGACGGGGAAGGCAGTGTATGGCCATGGGATCTGGCAGAAAAGTCCAAGTTGTAGGATATAAGAACAGCGGAAAAACAACTTTGATTACAAACCTGTTAGAGGCTGCGGCCAGGGCTGGAATCATGACCGGAACGCTTAAGCATCATGGACATGGCGGCCGGGTTGAATTTCGGGACGATGAATCGGATACCGCAGCACACCGCAGAGCGGGGGCAGTTGTTTCAGGGGTTGAAGGCGGGAATACTTTTCAGCTTTGTCTTAATATGCAAGCAAGCTTATGCAAGCTGCTTGAACTCTATGAACCGCTGGGACTTGATCTGCTGCTGCTTGAGGGATTCAAGGAACATCAGCTGCCTCGCATCGTCCTGCTAAAGGAGAATGCAGATCTCAAACTTCTTGAAGACAGCGTGGAAATTCTTGCGGTGATTGCATGGCCGCCTGTTTCCAGGCAGCTGATATCAGCAGATCTTCCATTTTTCAGGATTGGCGAAAAGGTACAATATATAGATTTTCTTCTGGATTTGTTTAAGGGGTTGAATACATGAAACGATTTGAAATTGTCACTGGACCAATTTTGGTACAGGACATTATAGACAAAGTAATCAGGGCGGAAGCCGGGGCCGTAAATACATTTATAGGAACTGTCAGAGAGTTGACGAAGGGTAAAAGAACGGTCTTTTTAAAGTATGAAGCATATATTCCGATGGCAGAAAGACAGCTTGCGAAAATAGGCGATGAGATTAGTGCCCGCTGGCCGGGATCAAGAACGGCCATTTCCCACCGAATCGGCAGCCTGGATATTTCTGATATTGCTGTTGTTATCGCGGTTTCTACACCTCACCGGGCAGAAGCCTTTGATGCATGCCGCTACGCGATCGAGCGCATCAAAGAAATTGTCCCCATCTGGAAAAAAGAACATTGGGATAACGGAGAGATGTGGGTGGGAGATCAGCTTGAAACAGCGGCCTATTCAAAAGGCCATCCTGAAAGCGAGGAAGATAAAAATGATTAAAGTGTTGTTGTTTGCCGGAATGCAGGAACGCGCAGGCACAGCTGAGCTTCAGTTGGATGAAGTACGGCTCCGCATTTCTGATATTAAATCTGCGTTAGAAAAAAAGTATGATTCTCCGCAAATGTTCATAGGCTGTCTATCGGCGGTCAATGAAGAATTTGCCGATGATGATACAGAAGTGTCCACAGGGGATACTGTCGCCTTTATTCCTCCGGTAAGCGGAGGTTAATTTTCACGTTCTGCACACGAAAAACATAATAATGTCGTTTGGTCCACATGAATGCCATTTAAAAAGCCCTCTAAACAATAGATGGGCTTTTTGCATTGGCTGCATTCTCCCACATATTCCTTCATTCTCCCACCTCCTTTTCCTCATCTTAAACGCAACGATTTGTGTAATCAACTCAGAAAAAATAAAAATTTATAAATATACAGTTGAATTTATCTTTATACATACATATAATGAAACATACATTAAAAATAACGAGGTGGAAGTTTTGAATGTCGGTATTGTAGGAGCAACAGGCTTCGGAGGGCTTGAACTTGTTCGGCTGCTGCAGCAGCATCCCGGTGTAAAAAAGCTGACTTTGTACTCATCAAGTAAAAAAGGAGAATCGATTGAAACAATCTATCCTCATTTGAACGGCATCAAGGAGGGAAAGCTGGAAGACATTGATCCTTACAAAATTCCTGAACAGGTTGACTTTCTGTTTTCATCAGCACCTACGGGAGTATCTGCGAGTTTGCTGCCTCCGATTCTTGAGCGGGGGATGAAGGTAATTGACCTTGCAGGAGACTTCCGCTTAAAGAAAAGTGAGGATTATCAGCAGTGGTACAAAAAGGAACCGCCCGATCCCAAGTGGGTTGATCTAGCGGTTTATGGATTATCAGAGTGGAACACCGATCTGATAAAAAACGCTCAGATGATTGCCAACCCCGGATGCTATCCGACGGCAGCTTTGCTCGGTCTTTTGCCGCTGATCAAAAAGAGTTTAATAGAAGTCAGTACGATTATTATTGATGCAAAGTCTGGTATATCAGGAGCTGGGGCGGTTCCTTCTGTTTCGGCACATTTTCCGTTTGCTAATGATAATCTGCAAATCTATAAGGTAAACCAGCATCAGCATATTCCAGAAATTGAACAAATGGTCCATCACTATAGTGAAACGAACAAGCCCATTACGTTCAGTACACATTTAGTTCCTATGACCCGTGGAATCATGAACACCATGTATGCGGAAGTGAAGGAGGGGGTCAGTTCGAAGGAGATTGAGGAAACCTATATCGAGTATGCAGAACAGCATGATTTTATCAGGCTTTCTCCATCACAAGGATTTCCTTCCACCAGGCAGGTTTACGGAAGCAATTTTTGTGACATCGGCTGGTCCTTTGATCACCGGACACAGCGTATAACGGCTGTATCGGTCATCGATAACCTAATGAAAGGTGCAGCAGGCCAGGCTGTACATAATTTTAATCTAATGAATGGATTTCCGGAAACAGCCGGATTGCCGGCAAGTCCAGTTTTTCCATAAAGAAAGGAGAGCCGATGTGGCTTCTATCGTTTCATCTCATCTAAAAAAAGTTACAGGATCAAATATTACATTGCCAAAAGGATTTTCAGCTGCGGGTATAAACTCCGGAATTAAATACAAGAAAAAGGATCTAGGAATAATTTTGAGTGAGAAACCAGCTTCAGCTGCGGCCGTATATACAACAAATAAGATCAAGGCAGCTCCCCTGGAGGTCACGAAGGAAAGCATTGAAACTGAAGGATTGCTGCAGGCCGTGATTGTTAATTCTGGGAACGCCAACGCCTTTACGGGGGAACAGGGCAGATTGGATGCCTATGCCATGCGCAATGAAGTGAGTGAACGATTTGGGCTGCAACAGATTCATGTTGGCGTAGCATCCACGGGCATTATCGGCGAGCCGATGCCGATCGATACAATATTAAAAGGAATTCAGCAATTGAATCCCGCATCCAAACTGAATCAAGCGCTGGAGTTCAGCCAATCGATTTTAACGACCGATACGAAGACTAAAAACGCTTGTTACTCTTTTACTGTCGGCGAGTCAGAGGTGGTGCTGGCGGGTACAGCGAAAGGATCTGGAATGATTCATCCGAATATGGCGACGATGCTTTCCTTTTTAACGACGGATGCTAACATATCTCCCCAAAACCTTCATCATGCACTGAAGAAAGTGACAGATCAAAGCTTCAACTGCATTACTGTTGATGGTGAAACATCGACGAATGATATGGTTCTCATACTTGCCAATGGATATGCAGATCATGAGGAACTCACTCCTGAGCACCCTGACTGGGGAACATTCCTTCAAGCATTGACACTAACGTGCACCGAACTTGCGAAAGCCATCGCCAGAGATGGGGAGGGAGCAACGAAATTGATCGAGGTGACGGTGGAAGGGGCGGCAAGCAGTGAGGAAGCTAGAGCGGCAGCAAAGTCCATCGTAGGTTCACCGCTAGTGAAAACGGCCATCTTCGGTTGTGATCCCAACTGGGGAAGGATCGTCGCTGTCCTTGGATATGCAGGCATCGAAATGAGTCCGGAAGCGATTGATCTTTATATAGGAGATTTTCCTGTACTGGTGCAGAGCGAAATCGAACGCTTTAACCATGAAGAGATCTCAGGCTACTTAACAGGGAGCGAAATTTCCATAACAGTCAACCTCCATACAGGAAACGGAATAGGAAAAGCTTGGGGCTGCGACCTAACCTATGATTACGTACAAATCAATTCCAGCTATACGACGTGAGGAGGAGACAGGATGGATCAATTGGTAATCATTAAGTGCGGGGGGAGCATTCTGAAAGCACTGGAGCCTTCATTTTTCCAGAGATTAAAAGACATGCAGGAAGAAGGAAAACAGATCATACTTGTTCATGGAGGCGGACCGGATATTACCAAATTTATGAATGTCCTGTCCATACCAAACGAATTTATCAACGGTGTGAGGAGAACCTCCGGCCGAGCGGCAGAAACAGCCGAAATGGTACTGGCAGGCCGGCTGAATCCCTGGTTTGTGTATCAGCTGAACCAGCTGGGGCTCAAAGCTATCGGAATAAATGGCAATGATGGTGCGTTATTGGAATGTGACTATCTTAAAAAAGAACAATGGGGCCATGTGGGCAAGATTTTAAAGGTGAACAGCGGAACGCTGACGCAGTTGATCAAAGCTGGTTTTATCCCTGTCATCGCATCAGTATCAAGAAATCTTACTGGAGAAATCTTGAACTTAAATGCGGATACAGTCGCCTTTGAAGTTGCCTCTGCCATGGAGGCAGAATCTCTGATTTTTGTGACAGACGTCAACGGAATTATGGCAGAAGGCAAGACTGTTCAAAAAGCGTCCATTGCCTCAATACATGAGCTGATCAATAACGGAGTCATAACTGGAGGGATGATTCCAAAAGTACAGGCAGCTATAGGATGTCTGCAATCCAAAATTAAAGAAATTCAGATCGTAGGAAAAGAAATGAAAGGGACGATGATCATAAAAGAGGAGGTATACAGTTGAGTGCACTATTTTCAAACTACGGCAGAAGGGACCTGCAGATTGAAAGTGGAAGCGGGAGTAAGCTGACCGATCACGCGGGCAAGTCATATCTTGATTTTACGAGCGGTATTGGTGTTTGCAATTTAGGCCATGTTCATCCAGCGGTTACAGCTGCGGTTGAAAATCAATTGAAAAAAGTCTGGCATACATCTAACTTGTTCCAATCTGATCTGCAGGAAGAAACTGCAGAACTGCTGGTTAAGCCTACTCATCTAAATAAAGTGTTTTTCTGCAACAGCGGAGCGGAAGCGAATGAAGCGGCTATTAAACTGGCAAGGAAATTTACTGGGAAAACAAAAATCATAACGTTTGAGCAGTCCTTTCATGGAAGAACCTATGGAGCAATGGCAGCTACGGGGCAGGATAAGATTAAAAAAGGATTCGGGCCGATGCTGGCGGACTTTCAAACGGTCCCTTTTAATGACTTTGATTCATTGATAAAATACGCTGATTCACAGACAGCTGCGGTAATGATCGAAGTGGTTCAAGGAGAAGGCGGTGTCATACCGGGAAATGAATCCTTCTTGCAAAGGGTTCAGCACCATTGCAATGATCATGACATACTTTTGATCATTGATGAAGTGCAGACTGGGATTGGACGGACTGGGAAAGCTTTTGCTTTTCAGCATTATGGATTAAAACCTGATATCGTTACGTCCGCAAAAGGACTAGGCAACGGTTTTCCAGTAGGTGCTGTACTGGGGACAGAGGAAGTAAGTACAGCGTTTGGACCAGGCAGCCACGGAACGACTTTCGGAGGGAATCCGCTTGCCATGGCAGCAGCGAGTGCCGTACTAAAAGAAGTGTTCTCTGACGTATTTCTGGATGAAGTGATGAAAAAAAGCGCTTTTTTAATTGAAGAATTACAGAAAGAACTATCTCCTTGTACGGAAGTATTAGAAGTCAGAGGGCTGGGGTTGATGGCAGGGATTGAATTCAGTCATAAAGCCGCGCCACTCATTCAGGAACTTCAAAACGATGGGTTGCTGGCACTGCCGGCAGGAGAGTGTGTTTTGCGTCTTCTCCCGCCTCTAAACATGAGTTATGAAGAACTGGCGGAAGGCGTCAAAAAAATATCTAAAGCTGTTAAAAAGAAAAGCATCTTGGTATAACTCATTTTTTTTACAAGGAAATGCATAAAAATCCAAATATATAAATTAATATACAAAGGAGAAGGAATGATGAAAGGATACTTGCAGCTTTCTAATGGTGAAAGTTTTAAAGGGAATTGGCACGGGAAGCCGCAATGCTCGAGCGGTGAAGTGGTGTTTTTTACCGGAATGACCGGATATCAGGAGGTACTGAGCGATCCTTCTTATCACGGACAGATTGTTGTTTTTGCTTATCCTCTCATCGGAAATTATGGGATCAATAAAGAAGACTTTGAATCTATCGTTCCTCAGCCAGCCGGAGTGGTGACATGCTCTGCAGATGAAGAAGGCCATCACTATCAGAGCCAGGAGTCATTCACGGCTTTACTGAAGAAGCATAATATACCGCATTTGAGCGGAGCAGACACCCGTTCTCTAATAAAATTGATCCGTTCCGAGGGAGACATGAAAGGGTTATTAACCAGCAGTGAACAAACCCTGCAGGATTTCAAAGAACAAAAAGGGATGCAGGGAAGGCTTGTGAAAGAAGTAGCCGTGACAAAACCTGAGGTGTACGGCAAAGGAAAAACACATATCGTAATGATTGATTTCGGATATAAAAAATCCATTTTGGATGCTTTAATCTCGTCGGGATGCAAGGTGACCATCGTCCCTTATGATACACAAGAAGAAGTTCTCCATAAATTAAAACCGGATGGCCTTCTCTTTTCAAATGGACCGGGCAATCCAAAAGAACTGGCACCCTATATGCCAGTGTACAGAAGGCTAGCCGAGCTCTACCCTACATTTGGTATTTGTCTTGGTCATCAGCTTTTGGCACTGGCTTTCGGCGGAAACACTAAAAAATTGAAGTTCGGACACCGGGGAGCGAACCATCCCATCATTAATGTGAGAACGAATAAAGTGGCGATGAGCTCGCAAAATCATGGCTATGTTGTGGAGGAAAAAAGTTTACTTCATACCGGGTTTCAAGTGCTCTATAAAAATATCAATGATGGAAGTGTGGAAGGGATGTTTCATGAAACACATCCGGTCATGACGGTCCAGTTTCATCCTGAAGCCAATCCTGGACCGGAAGACCATGCTCATATGTTCAGCAGTTTTATTGAACTAATAAAAGAAAAGAGGAGCGAAAAGATCTATGCCTAAGCAGCAAGAGATTCATAGTGTCCTGGTGATTGGTTCGGGGCCTATCGTCATTGGGCAGGCAGCTGAATTTGATTATGCAGGAACACAAGCCTGTGCAGCGCTGAAAGAAGAAGGAATACATGTTGTTCTCGTCAATAATAATCCGGCTACCATCATGACGGATGAAACGTATGCCAATAAAGTATATTTTGAACCTCTGACTGCCCAGTCCTTGGCAAGCATTATCTCAAAGGAAAAACCTGACGGACTTTTGGCTTCAGTCGGCGGGCAAACCGGGTTGAATTTGGCAATGGAGCTTCAGGAAAAAGGGATTTTAGAGGAACACAATGTAAAACTGCTTGGGACAAATTTGGAGTCCATTAAAAAAGCAGAAGACCGCGAGCTTTTCCGTGCATTGATGCATGAGCTTGATGAACCTGTGCCCGACAGTGAAATTGTAACAACAGCTGAAGAAGCTGCTGCGTTTGCAGGAAATATAGGGTTTCCGGTCATTATTCGTCCAGCATACACGCTGGGAGGCTTCGGGGGCGGGACTGCGCATACAGAGCACGACCTGAATGTCATCGTTAAAAAAGGTCTATCAGCAAGTCCGATCGGCCAATGTCTGATCGAGAAAAGCATTGCCGGATTTAAGGAAATTGAATATGAGGTGGTACGCGACTGCAATGATACGTGTATCACGATATGCAATATGGAAAATATTGATCCGGTAGGCATACATACCGGTGATTCGATGGTTGTCGCACCAAGCCAGACAATGACAGACCAGGAATACCACATGCTTCGTTCGTCAGCCATAAAAATCATCAGGGAACTTGGTATCATCGGCGGCTGTAATATCCAGTTCGCTCTTGATCCAGAAAGCAAAGCATATTACTTGATTGAGGTGAACCCTCGTTTAAGCCGTTCATCTGCGCTGGCTTCAAAAGCAACCGGATATCCAATCGCAAAAATAGCAGCAAAATTAAGTGTTGGTTATCAGCTTCATGAACTGAAAAATCCTGTTACTGGTTCAACGTTTGCCAGCTTTGAACCGGCTTTGGACTATATTACGGTTAAAATGCCGCGCTGGCCGTTTGACAAATTTCCGGAAGCAGAAAGAAAACTCGGAACGCAAATGAAGGCCACCGGAGAAGTGATGGCGATCGAGAGGAACCTGGAAGCGGCTTTGCAAAAGGCTGTCCGTTCTCTGGAACTGGACACGGAAAGTATTTTTTTGCAGGAGCTTAAGACATGGGGGAGCGGGAAGCTGAAAAATCTTTTATTAGAAGCGGACGACCGCCGGTTCTTTGCGATCACCGAATTGCTCAGCAGGGGAACTTCGGTTGAAAAGATTCATGAATGGACGAAAATCAATTCATTTTTTCTTGCTTCATTTAAAAAACTAACTGACCTCGACCAGCATATCAAATCAAGCTCAATGGAAAACAACAATCTGAATCATCTGGCTGATTGGAAAGCTGCGGGGTTCTCTGACCAGACTGTAGCAGCGTCATGGGGTGTAGCCGAAAATGAAGTGAGACAAATAAGGATTAAAGCAGGAATTGTTCCTTCCTATAAAATGGTCGACACGTGCGCTGCAGAATTTACCGCAGATACCGCTTATTATTACTCGAGCTGGAGAGGAAAAAGTGACAAAACACCAGTGGACAAAGAAAAAGTTGCCATTATCGGTTCTGGCCCAATCCGGATCGGTCAGGGAGTGGAGTTTGATTATTGCTGTGTTCATGGGGTAATGGCCCTGCAGCAGGAAGGCTATGAGACCATTCTGATCAATAATAATCCCGAAACCGTAAGTACTGATTTTGAGGTCGCGGATACACTTTATTTTGAGCCACTCTCATTTGAAGACATCATGAACGTACTGGATTTTGAAGGAGCTGAAAAAGCCATTCTTCAATTTGGCGGCCAGACAGCCATCAATGTAGCAAACCAGCTGGAAGAGGCCGGAATCCAAGTTCTTGGTTCAAATGCGGATCTGATCGATGAAATGGAGAACAGGGATCGGTTTTATCACTTTCTGAAAAAATGCGGCATCCCTCATGTGCCAGGGGAAACAGCGTATGATCAGCAAGAAGTACTGACATCCGCACAGAAGATCGGCTACCCGGTCTTGCTTCGCCCTTCCTACGTAATCGGTGGGAAAGGAATGATGATTGTTCACTGTGATGAGGAACTGAAGAATTATATGAACACACAGGCCATCGAGTTTCCCGTCCTAGTCGACCGTTATATTGCCGGAAAAGAGGCGGAAGTGGATGTCTTGACGGACGGAGAAAAGGTATTTATTCCTGGGATTTTCGAACATATCGAGCCAGCTGGCATCCATTCTGGAGACAGCACAGCTATCACACCTCCAGTCAGCCTGCAAAAAAGCACGATAGAACATATCGTCACATACACCCAAATTATAGCAAGTTCTATGCCATTCAAAGGAATATTCAATATCCAGTTCGTCATCGATGGAAACCAGGTATATGTCCTTGAGATCAACCCTCGCGCATCGAGGACTGCACCAATATTTAATAAAATATCAGGTGTGAACGTTATACAGGCATCAGTACAAGTCATGATTGGTAAAACATTGCCTGAGATCGGAATAGAATCCGGACTAAATGAAAGCCATTATTTTGCTGTAAAAGCACCGGTATTCTCCAATGTTAAGCTTCCAGGACTCTCGCCAAAAACCGCACCAATCATGCGTTCAACCGGAGAGGTTCTTGGAATTGGAGATTCTGTAGGGGAAGCCGTACAAAAAATCTTTACAGGATGCAATCCAGCTGCGCGAACAGGAGATGCTTCGATGCCAGCCAGCCTTTTTGCAGACATGGAGGAAAAACTGCTTTCTATAGAAGAAACACAACTTCTTCAAAATTGGAAAGAGAAAGGCATGGAGGTGTTCTTTCCTTCACAGCTGTCTTTTTCAGAGTGGAACCAATCGAGGCAGACGGGCATTTATTTTTCAACGGGCAGTGATGAACAATCGCATGAAAGATTAATGGAAGCCAGCCTGGCGGGCAATTATATCTTTACACAATGGGAAACATGCGCGTTCTATCAGCATGGCCTAAATCTCCCAATCGAGAATTTTGTTCATATAAAAGAAATACAAGAAAGAAAGGGAGTCAAAATATGAATCCGATGATATCCATTACAGAAACATCACTTACAGGCAAGGATCTGTTAACATTGGCAGACTGGAAGGCGGATGAAATCAAGCAAATCCTTCACTATGCCATTCAGCTGAAGAAGGAAAAGCAGCCCAAGCAGCTGCTGGCAGGGAAAACGCTCGGAATGATTTTTGAAAAGTCATCTACAAGAACCAGGGTATCTTTTGAAGTCGGTATGCTGCAGTTGGGCGGTCATGCTCTTCACCTAAGTTCCCGCGATATTCAAATGGGGAGAGGAGAATCCATCGCCGACACTGCAAAAGTGCTGTCAAGGTATCTAGATGCGATTATGATCAGAACATTTGATCATGAGATTGTAGAAGAACTTGCTCTTCATGCTGATATACCAGTGATTAACGGACTAACCGATGATTATCACCCATGTCAGGTTTTGGCTGATCTGATGACCATACTTGAATATAAATCATCTTTTGCAGGCAAAAAATTGACGTATATCGGCGATGGAAATAACATGGCCCACTCGTTAATGATCGGCTCGGCTAAAGTGGGACTGGACTGTACCATTGTGGCACCGAAGAATTATAAGCCGAAAGCGGAGATTGTAAGTAAAGCGCAGGAAATTGCAAAAGAATCGGGTGCGAAGATTCTTGTGACCAATGATTTAAAAGAAGGCATACAACATGCCGATATCGTGTATACCGATGTATGGGCAAGCATGGGCTGGGAAGACGAAACCAATGAGCGTCTCGAAGCCTTCAAAGATTATCAAGTTAACATCGAATCTTTAGCAGGCGCAAATCCAGATTATATTTTCATGCATTGCCTGCCTGCACACCGAGGGGAAGAAGTGACAGGTGAAATAATAGATGGGCCTCATTCCGTTGTCTTTGAGGAAGCAGAAAACCGTCTGCATGTTCAAAAAGCACTGCTTGCATCTGTCATGTAAAGGGATGAACACATTGGGGCTGGGTGAATAACATGTGTTAGTAAGGAGGTGCCCCATGTTTAATAACCAGAATCCTTATTATGCTCAACAGCAAGGTTTCCAGCCGCAAGGCTACCAGCAACCGCAGCCGGGCTATCAGCCGCAAGGCTTCCCGCCGAATCCTCAAATGGCCAAAAAGATGCAGAAGCTGTGCCGGAAAAACATTCAGCGATTTGTTTCGGTAACCATGCTCGATGGCAGTGTATACGATGGATTTATTGAATTCATGGACGGACAGAATATTTATTTTGCTTCTCCCATTATTGATGAGGGGCAGGACAGTGAAAGAGAGAACAACGAAACCGAATACGATTATCCATATTACGGGTTTTCACAGCCTGTAAGAAGCTATGAAATTGAACGGTTTATCATCCCGGTATCCAACCTGGCGAACGTCACGCCTGTTCCTTATTACTAATTTCCGAGCCAGCCAGTATTGGTTGGTTTTTTTGTGTGTTTTTGGGAATAGTAAACAACGAAAATGTAAAAAGGAGTGTGGAAACATTGGGTCAGAATCATCAATTTAAACATGGGCAAAAGGCTCCAAACAATGGCATCTATGTAGAAATCGGCGAAACCGGAAGCATGGTCAACGATCCGCAAGAGGTCCAGCTTAGTACGGGGGATCCATTTCCGAAAAATTCAAATCATAACCGTGTTTGGACCTATAAACGAAAGCCTTGATTATGCTGAAAATAGAGATTGGCGCGTAAAAGAAAAAAGGACCTGGGATCAGGTCCTTTTTTCGCGGTTTTCAAATTCTTCTTTAACAGCCTTTAGAAGGTCTGGATTTGTCAGTAGATCATAGCCGGTTAAAGCCAGTGATTTTGCGCCGATGAGCATTCCATCATAGCCCTTTTCTGAATTGGCTGCAGTGCAAAATTCTCTCGTATGGAGATTATGAAAGGCATCCGTAATCTTAATATACGGGTGGATCGCTGGTATAACCTGGCTCACATTACCTAAATCGAGTGATCCATGGTCATTCCCTGTTTCAATTTCTTCAAGCGGAATGCCGAGTGAAACAAGATTTTTTGTAAACGCATCTGACATGGATTCATTCGTAAGCAGGTTGGCGTAGCCGAGTTCATAGTGTGAGGCTTCCCATTCACAGCCCGAACCCATAGCTGCTCCTGCAGCACAGTCCTTTACTCTTCTCACCAGCTCTGGCAGCTGTTCAACTGTAGATGCACGCACATAAAATTTAGCCTGTGTCTGATCCGGAATCACATTCGGAACGGTTCCGCCTTTAGTGATTACACCATGGATCCGGACATCTGGGGTGACCTGCTGTCTGAGAGCATTCACATTGTTAAACAATGAAATGACAGCATCCAGAGCATTGATTCCTTCATGAGGTGAAGCAGCAGCATGCGCGGATTTGCCCTTAAAGTCAAATTGCAGAGCTTCCATCGCCATACTCGATCCGCTTCGTTCAAAGGCTTTGTATGGATGGCACATGAGAGCAGCATCTGCTCGGTCAAAGTATCCTTTATCCGTAAGGTGGACCTTGGCTCCTCCAGTTTCTTCTGCAGGCGTTCCGTATACAAGTACTTTTCCTCCGGTCTCGGCAGCCACTCGGCTAAGTGCAATTCCGGCAGCCGTACTCATCGTTCCAATCAAATTGTGACCGCAAGCGTGGTCAATTTCCGGAAGTGCATCATATTCTGCAAGAAAGCTGATGGAAGGTCCGGATTGTCCGCTGTCATAAACAGCAATAAATGCCGTTTCCATTCCCTCGATATTCTCTTCAACCTCAAAACCAAATGATCTTAATGTGTCAATGAGTTTATTGGATGACTGATATTCATTATAGCCAAGCTCGGGATGCTCCCAAATAAAGCGGGCAACTTCTTTAAATAAGTCAAAATTGTCATCCAGGAAAGCGGTAATGGATTCTTTCATTCGATAACCTCCAATTGCGTCCTTATTATGAAAAAAAGCCCTTCACGGGTGTGATGGGCTGCTATTTTGGTTATTCTGCAGTTTCTGCTTCATTTGGAAGTACAGCACCGATGATCATGATAAATACGGCAAAGACCACGCCAAATGTTGTAGCTTTTGCGAAGTCGTATGCTCCGCCCTGCATGGAAGCCAGTACATAAAATGCCATGTTGCTTAAAAGTAATGACCAGATTAACGTCCAGAAATAGCGCATTTAGTTCACCTCAGCTTTATGTAAACGAATTCTTCTCCTGATATAGTAACAAAAAATCAATGTTTTGTCTTTAAATGTTTTAGGAAATCAGCCAGGAATAGGCATATCCCTTCTCCTCTTTCACAGAACGGACATAGAATAAGTAAGAAAACTTTGGATGAGGGGAGAAAAGTGAGTATCGAAGAGAGAGCATTTAGCTTAGATGGACAATGGAATACAATACATCTTCCTGAACAGCCAAACGGTTTTGCTGTCATGGTATTTGGAGACTGCAATCATTTTGTTGATAATCATACAAGTTTATGGAAACAAAACACCGACCGGTTCATGCTCATCCGTACCCTGATGGAAATGGGATACACCGTTTTTTATTCTCATCTATATGGACGCAACTGGGGTAACCCAGAGGCTGTAAATCTTGCGAGAAGAGTTTATCGATATGTTCTGAAATATGAAATTCTAAATCCGAAGATTCATATCCTCGCAGAGGGAATGGGTGCTCTAACCGCACTCGATTTTATCAATGATATGGAAGGATACATCCGGTCTGCCATTTTTATCAACCCCTGCCTGGATCTTAAGGGGCATTTTCAGCAGGAAAAGCAAAACAAATTATTTTTAAAGCGAATCCGCAAAGAAATCAGCCAGGCTTACGGAATAAAAAACGAACAGATCGATGGATTTCTAGACAATGAAATGTCTCGGTTCACCCTGAAAAGCAATGTACCCATTAAAATTTTTCATGATGCAGCAGGTTCGGTTTATCCTTTCAAAGTGCATAGCCGGCCGTTTGAATCCTCTTGCCTTGAAAAAGGATTCTCTGTTTCGCTGACCATACAGATGCCGGGTAAAAGTGCAGAACGGTATACTGCCATCCCTTATTTTTTCAGCCGGTTTGAGACCATCCTGTGACTTTATTGTTGCAGGTTTTTTTGTGTGCTTTTCTTAAGATGCATACTCCTTAAGTTGAAAAATACGATATAGAGAAGGATAAAGAACGGAGGATTGTTCATGAAACGAGCACTCGTTACAGGAGCAGCAGGTTTTATTGGCTCCCACTTATGTACCAAACTTTTAGAGGATGAAGTGGAGGTCATAGGAATCGATGGCTCCCCATCAACCGAAAAATTAGATTATATTGGAAGAAACGCAAACTTTGAACTCATTAATCAACGAATCGAACAGGCGGACCTGATGAAAATTATGCATAAGGTCGATGTGGTTTTCCATCTTGCCTGTGGGATTCAGCCTAATGAACAATGGAGTGATATTGAAGATAGAGTAAAGGACCATGTTCATTGTATGCGGCTGTTAGCGGAATCAATAGACAGCCGAAAAACGAAATTCATCTTTTCCTCTTCTTATGATGTGTATGGAAAAAAAACAGGTGAAGTTACAGAGAACTCTACAGCGAATCCGGAGACATTGTACGGATTGATTAAACTCACAGAAGAGAATTGCATTCGGATGGCTGCTGCAAAAAAGCATTTTTCATACGTCATTCTAAGATTTCCAACAGTATATGGACCTTGGCAGCCTGAGGGGATGACTTTTCAGCAGATCATCAGCGCAGACGAAGGAGAACGTGATGTAATGACGGTAAAAAAAGATTCTGTCACGGAGGATGCGATCTACGTTGAAGATGCTGTCAGAGCATTATGTCTGGCTGCAGAAAACAAAAGCAGAAATGCGATATATAATATAGTCAGCGGATCAAGCGGAGAATGGCGCAAAGGATTAAAACTCCTATCTATAAAAGAAGATGAATTTCCAAAAGAAAAGCGAAACATGGTAGTTGTAGGAGAAAAGGCGGCTAAAGAACTTGGATTCCGCTCAGATGTTAAAATCGAAGAAGGTTTGAAAAAGCAGATTCAGCATAGCAAGGAAAGGCTCAAAAGTAGGTTTAAGGCATAAAAAGGGAAAATATGTTTTCCCTTTTTTTATTGTCCAGCTTCAGCGCCTAAGTCCTCGAGGTCGCTTCACTCTTACACCTCAACACAAAAAGCGTGTTGCTGTGTAAGAGCTCCAGCGCTTGACGGACCTTATCAGGGCGCTTGCGCTTTTCCCATTATTCTTTATACTAATAAAGGGGGTATCCGGCAAGCGAGGAAATGGGAGTGAACGTCCAAAATGCAGATCAAAACATTGCTCCTGGCAGCTTGTATACTGTTAGGTCTCACAGGATGCCAGGAAAAATCTTCACAGAACCTTCAAAACACCGGGCTCCTGATTCAGGATACAATCAATGATCAGGGCTGGGGTGACAAGGGGTATAAAGGGCTTTTAAAGATTCAGGATACATATGGGAATGAAGTTTTTTATAAAGAAAAAATAGAAACAAAAAGCCAAGTGCTTAAAGCGGTAAAAGAGTTTCAGAAGAAAAAGGTTAACCTCGTTTTTGGCCATGGTAAGATTTATGCTGATATCTTTGATCAGATCAGCAGTGATTTTCCCAAGATGCACTTTGTTAGCTTTAATGGAAAAGTACATGGCAAAAATGTGACGAGCATTCATTTTAATTCATATGGAATGGGTTTTTTCGCTGGAATGGCAGCAGCCAAAATGAGCCGCACCAACCATCTTGGAGTAATTGCCGCCCAGGATTGGCAGCCTGAAATAGATGGCTTTATAGAAGGTGCTCGTTACCAAAAGCCCAAAATTAAAGTGGATAAGAATGTAGTTCACAGCTGGAGCGATGAACAGAAGGCCATCAGCGCATTCCGTAAGATGGAAGCTTCCGGGGCAGATGTCTTCTATCCTGCAGGTGACGGATTTACCATCCCTGTTATTGAAGAAGTGAAAAAGAAAGCACTCTACGCGGTAGGCTATGTATCTGACCAATCGGATCTCGGCCGCGCTACAGTACTGACTAGTACGGTGCAAAATGTTGAATATGTGTATGGATTTGTCGCTGACAAGTTTAATGAAGGCGATCTGAAATCCGGGAATCTGCAATATGGATTTAAGGAGAAAGCCATTTCTCTGGGCAGGTTCAGCCCGCAAGTGCCTGCTTCTTTTGAAAAGAAGATAAAGCAGGAAATTGACGAATACAAAAAATCCGGAAAGCTCCCCAACGGAAAAGTAATGAAAGAACATGTATTGGAGGAAGAACAATGAATCAAGAACTCAATATGAAATTCATGCAAATTGCCATGAAGCATCTGCCAGAAGGAAAAGAGCTTTTGGAGAAAAAAGGAATGGAATTATCCATGGAGGATATCCAGCCTATGTTGAATCTTCTCCTTAAAGTAATGAACGATGCTTATGAGCTCGGAAAACAGGATTAAGAAAACGGAAAAAGGAGCCAACTCTGTGTTGGCTCTTTTATTTTTTCCTAAAGGCATTAAAGAGCGGTGAGACCTGCTGTGCTACTTTAACGGTCTGATCAATAACAGCCATCAGCTTGTTATAATCAAACGCCCCATCGTTCGTCCGGAATGCACTTAATAAGGGATTGGGCCGCTGAAAGGGCTGGCGGTAAGCCATAGGTATAAAGGGCGGCTCACTTGGAGGCTGTTCTCTAGTTTGCCGCGGTGGAGGAAATGGGCTTCTTGCATGCATCATTGGCGGCCTTAGATGCCTTGGTGAAGGAGGCCCATAGCGAGGCGAATTCAAATGTACCACTCCTTATTTTCAGACTGATTACATCTCTCTCTAGGATATGCCCTGAGTTGAAGTTGGTATCTTGTACCGGAAATCTCAGTACTGGACAAAAAACAAAAAATATCTTACATTAGTACCAGGTCTTAAAAATTGATACTAAGTTAGCTGGCGAACAAAATATAAAAAATAAACCAAAGGGGTAATGACATGAATGCTGGAATACTGGGTTTAGGTGCTTATGTCCCTGAGAAAGTGTTAACAAATTTCGATTTGGAAAAAATGGTTGATACAAGTGATGAATGGATTCGTACTCGAACAGGAATTGAAGAACGCAGAATAGCATCTGACGATATCAATACATCACACATGTCTGAAAATGCTGCACGAGAGGCGCTTAAAAACGCTGATATGAATGCAGAGGACATTGATCTGATTGTTGTGGCTACCGTCACTCCTGACAGGCCTTTTCCTTCCGTTGCTTGTATGATCCAGGATCGGCTGGGAGCGGTTAATGCTGTTGCTATGGATATAAGTGCAGCCTGCTCTGGGTTCATGTATGGAATGGTGATCGCTAAACAATTCATTGAATCGGGAACCTACAAAAATGTCTTGGTAGTCGGAGCTGAAAAATTGTCCAGAATTACAGATTGGAATGACAGAAATACAGCAGTGCTGTTTGGTGACGGAGCAGGTGCTGCTGTAATGTCGACAGTTTCTGAGGGCAGAGGAATCCTTTCCTTTGAACTGGGTTCAGACGGCAGAGGAGCGAAACACCTTTATCAGGACAAATATCTTTATATGAACGGCCGGGAAGTGTTTAAATTTGCTGTCCGCCAAATGGGTGAATCATCCATGAACGTTGTTGAAAAAGCTGGATTGACTAAGGATGATGTAGATTACCTTATTCCGCATCAAGCCAACATCCGGATCATGGAAGCAGCACGGCAGCGGCTTGATCTTCCGAAAGAAAAAATGGCAGTTACCGTAAATAAATATGGAAATACTTCATCAGCTTCTATTCCTATGGCTATTTCTGATGCTTTAAAAAATGGTAAAATAAAAGATGATGATCTGCTAGTACTCGTTGGATTTGGAGGCGGCCTTACATGGGGTGCAGTTGCACTTCGGTGGGGAAGATAATAGCTAACTATTCTTCAAAGGAGAGTTGAATTAAAAATGAAAAGACGTGTAGTAATTACAGGAATGGGAGCCGTTACTCCCCTTGGAAATAGTGTAGAAGAAACATGGAACCGAATTGTTGCAGGTGAATCTGGTGTTGGCCCGCTAACTCGCAGGGACCGAGATAAATTCCCGGTAAAAGTAGCTGCAGAAGCTACAGAATTCGATCCCCAGGAATTCATGGACCGCAAAGAAGCAAGAAAAATGGACCGCTTTACTCAATTTGCAGTAGCTGCCTCTAAAATGGCAGTGGAAGATGCAAAGCTTGACATAACAGATGAGATCGCACCGCGTGTAGGGGTGTGGATCGGTTCTGGAATCGGCGGAATGGATACGCATGAAGAACAATTCCGTGTTTTTGAGAAAAAAGGCTACAGAAGGGTCAGCCCGTTCTTTGTACCGATGATGATCCCGGATATGGCAGCAGGACAGGTTTCCATTATTCTTGGAGCAAAAGGCATGAACTCCTGTACGGTAACGGCTTGTGCATCAGGTGCAAACTCCATTGGTGACGCATTTAAAGTGATTCAGCGCGGAGATGCGGATGCGATGATCTGCGGAGGAACTGAGGCACCGATCACAGATATGGCATTGGCTGGTTTCTGCCAAGCTGGAGCACTCTCCTACAATGAGGATCCTGCAACAGCAAGCCGTCCATTTGATGCGAACCGCAGCGGTTTCGTCATTGGTGAGGGTGCAGGTATTCTTGTCCTTGAAGATCTTGAGTTTGCAAAAAAACGCGGAGCGAAAATTTACGCAGAAATCGTAGGCTATGCAGGCACCGGTGATGCCCATCACATTACAGCCCCGGCTCCAGGAGGAGAAGGCGGAGTCAGAGCCATGACACAAGCTGTTGAAGACAGCGGTCTTGCATTAGAAGAAATTGATTACATCAATGCTCATGGAACAAGTACAGATTATAATGATAAGTTTGAAACGATGGCGATCAAAGAAGTATTTGGAGAGCATGCTTATAAAGTGGCTGTCAGTTCAACAAAATCAATGACAGGACATCTTTTAGGCGCGGCAGGTGGAATTGAAGCGATTTTCTCAGTAAAATCCATTCAAAACGATATCATTCCTCCTACCATTAACTATGAAACAGCGGATCCGGAGTGTGATCTGGATTACGTGCCGAATGAAGCAAGAAAAGTAGAAGTTAACGCTGTGCTCAGCAACTCTTTAGGCTTCGGCGGTCATAACGCAACACTTATCTTTAAAAAATACAGTGAGTAATACAAAATCTTGGTTGATTTTTTCAGCCAAGATTTTTGTTTGTGTACAAAATGATGGTTGATTTTTTCAACCAAGATTTTTGTTTGTAATACAAAACCCTGGTTGATTCTATTAACCAGGGTTTTGTGTTTCTCTCGGGATTTTTCTTCCCATGCCATAGAATAAATTGGACAACCTCTGACTATACTGTTTTTAACAAAACGGTTAAGCGAGGGGTTGCAGATGTTATATTTACGAGATGTTTGGGTGAATTGGTTCGAAGGTGAAGAAAATGGCTATAACGTTTGTGAGTTCCATGAGTGGAGAAAGGATGACTTTATTGAATTGCTCGATCAAGTTCCAATCGTGAAAATGGATTCTTCACTCTTTCATTATATTGAAAATGAACTTAGCGATCTTCCAGATTCCCTTTTAGAGGAAGTACACCAAAAAGCATACGTAAGAAAAAATAACCAGAGAGTGCAGCTTGATCATTGTTTTATCATAACGGATGAGAAGAAAACGATGGTGATTGACACGATGGGCTATCGTATCCCGATACGGAAGAGCAGACTGATTCCGAGACAGGAACAGCTCGTCTATGAAATGGCGGAACAAATGGAGACCGCAACTTACACGTTCAAACCAGAAATCAAAGAAAAAGAGCATCATATCCTATCACCGGAACCGATTATCATGAGAGGGCTCACACGAAAGGAAAGACAGTTAAAGCAGCTCTTGTTCATGGTGCTGGATCAGCTTCATACAACTAAAAATGTGGCGGAAGTGCGTTATTGGTATACGGAGTGGATGCCTGAGAATTACATGGCCATTCAGCGAATGGAATTTGAAGAAGCATGGGCAGCTCTTTATTCTGAAATTAAAGACGGCTGGAGCGACCAGCATTATGCAATCTGTGAACGATTAGTAAAAGGGCAGCCTTACTTTGAGAAGATATGGGAACTTGAGAATGGGACACACGTAAACTGAATATGGAGCAAGAAAGGAGACTCATTGTGTGAGTCTCTTTTCTTATGAAATTCAGGATTAAAGCCGGGGATAGAGTTTTGTGAATACTCATTTCGAGTAACGCTCAATTAATTCAAGATTCGGATTAAATCCTAGATGAACAACTGCTTTTCCGCGAGATTCAAACGTCAATAAACACATAGAAACCCCCACTTAAAGTGGAGGTTTCTTCACGCGTTCCCGGTTTTACACTCGTTTTCTGGCCAAGCCCATTGCACGCTCTGCTTTATTCAGCATTTTGTTTGCTGCCCGGTTGGCTTTTTCTGCCCCTTGGTCAAGGATTTGATCAAGTTCATCAGATTCGATGAGGCTGAAATACCGGTCTTGAATCGGTTGTAAACGTTGAATGATCGCCTTAGCTGTGCCTTCTTTAAAATCTCCGTAACCTTTTCCTTCATATTTGGTCTCCAACTCGGAAATGGACTCACCGGAGCAAAGAGAGTAGATTGTCAAGAGATTTGAGATTCCTGGCTTATTCTCTTTATCAAACCTGACAATACCTTCTGAATCAGTTGTCGCACGCTTGATCTTTTTTGTGATGACCGCTTCATTATCTAAAATAGAGATGAAGGCATTCACGTTCGGGTCTGATTTGCTCATTTTTTTAACCGGATCAACGAGGGACATGATTCTCGCACCGACTTTGGGGATTCGAGGCTCAGGAATCGTAAAGATCTCACGGTACTTTTTATTAAAACGTTCTGCAAGATCTCTTGCAAGCTCAATATGCTGTTTCTGATCATCTCCAACAGGTACCAGTTCAGTTCCATAGAGCAGGATATCAGCAGCCATCAGCGGCGGGTACGTCAGCAACCCTGCAGAAACAGCATCTTTTCCTTTGGATTTGTCTTTAAATTGAGTCATACGCTCAAGTTCACCAATATAAGCGATACACTGTAATATCCATCCCATCTTCGTATGAGCAGGAACCTCAGACTGAATGAATAGTGTAGACTTCTCCGGGTCAATTCCAACAGCCAGGTATAGAGCTGCAAGGCTGCGGCTGTTCTTTTTCAGCTGGACCGGGTCTTGCGGGACTGTAATTGCATGCTGGTTTACCACACAGAAGTAACAGTGGTTATCTTCCTGATAGTTTACAAAGTGCTGCAGTGCTCCTAAATAGTTGCCAAGTGTGATCGTACCGCTTGGCTGTATGCCTGAAAATATAGTTGCCATAAAATATCCTTCTCCTTTTACTTCAAAATCAATACAAAAAGGCCCATCCATCCCATTAAAAGGGACGAATGGACCGCGGTGCCACCCTTACTTATTCATAAAGAATCTCTCAAAGCCGTACTGTCATACGGTGACCATTCTATCGTGCGGACAAACACGCCTGTTCCTACTGTAAGTTCAGACAGGAGCTCAAAAGCCCATTCCATGCTTATTCACTGCCTGTTTACACCACACACAGGCTCTCTGAGAGCTTCAAAAACATGTACTTTTCTTTATCATCGCCAAGATCATTCAATTAAAATAAGTATAGTAAATTTAAGACAGAATTGCAACCAAGCTAGAGACCACGAACAGAAAAAGACCCGAAGAGAGGAGAGGAAAAACAAATTCTCCTGATACTCTTTCTGAAAGATAGAAGTTCGATTCGGTTTCATGGCTGCTTGCATACTCTGCAGACTTAGAGAAACTCTTCATAACTTTTTTCAGTGTCCTGGAAAACAGATCGAATAATCCTCCCCTGATGACAAAAAGGGTTAAGCCAATTAAGAGGAGGGCGAGGGAAACCATGAAAAGGCTGTTCACTAAATGAATGAGGTGGATCTTTTTTTCAGAGACAAGCTCTATAATGAGCGAAAGTATTATGGATCCCGCGGTTAATAACAATGAGGAAGTCAAGCGTGACATCAAATTTCTCCTATCTGAAAAATCCAAGTTTGTTTTATACATTTTACCATGAAATTTCACCGATGAAGTAATACTTTTTACCTAGTAAATCCCCCTATCAATCTTCTTGAAGTGAGCTTTTGATACAAAACAGCGGAAGAGCGAAAAAGATATGGGGTAATAAAGGAGGATATATCACCAAACATTCTGGAAATTGCTGTCTGAAAAACAGAAAGAAAACGACGGACATTAATGGGTCTTTATTCCTATTTTTTGTTAATAAAACGTAAATATTATGGGCTTTTTGTAAAAGACGTAAAAAAAAGTATATGCATAATAGTTAGAAAACTTGTATAATACGGTTGTGGGCAAAATGTCTGATAATTCACGAAGTTTGGTCCACTAATTAGGTAAACAGAAAAAGGGGAGGTCAATTCATGAAGAAGTCAAAATGGTCGTTACTTCTAACGATCGTGCTCGTATTGAGCGTCTTCCTTTCTGCGTGTAGCGGAAAGAACGGTAAAGATGACAAAGCAAATGGCAATGCATCTGAAGGTAATGGAAGCTCATCTAAAGAAAAGGTGCTTAACCTGTTAGACTCATCAGAAATTCCATACCTTGATAACATCATGGCGGATGACTCTGTATCTCTAAACGTTGCAAACAACGTTTACGAAGGTCTTTACACTTTAGATGACAAAGATCAGCCAGTCCTTTCTGGTGCTGCTGAAGAGCCGCAAGAAAAAGACGGCGGAAAAACATGGGTATTCAAACTTCGTGATGACGCTGTTTGGAACAACGGTGAAAAAGTAACGGCAAATGATTATGTATTTGCTTGGAGAAAAGCTGTAGCGAAAGAAACAGCTACTCAATACTCTTTCATTTATCAAGTAGCAGGCATCCTGAATGCAGATAAAATACTTAACCCTGAAGACAAAATGTACAACAAAACGGATCAGCTTGGCGTTAAAGCAATTGACGATCACACGTTAGAAGTTAAATTCGCAGCTGACCCTGCATCAAAACCTTACACTAAAGCGGTTCTTTCATTCCCTACTTTCTATCCGCAAAATGAAGCTTTCGTTAAAAAACAAGGCAAAGAGTTTGCTCTTGAAGCAGACAAAGCGCTTTATAACGGCCCTTACACTCTTTCTAAATGGGAGCATGAAAAAGGCTGGCAGTTGAAAAAGAACCCTAAATATTGGGACAAGAACAACGTTAAAGTTGACACAATCAACGTAAACGTAGTTAAAGAAGAAGCAACTCGCATCAACCTGTTTGAAACTGGAAAAGCAGACCGTACTACCATTTCTGCTGAGTACGTGGATCAATACAAAGACAAGAAAGATATTTTCAGTACTGTTCCTGAATCAACATTATTCTTCTTGCGTATGAACCAAAAGAACAAAGCGTTGGCTAATGAAAACATCCGTCACGCACTAGATATGGGCTGGGACAAAAAACAGCTTACTGACGTTCTTTTAAACAACGGATCTGTTCCTGCTTACTTCCTAGTTCCTTCTAAGTTCGTTAACGGTCCAGATGGATCTGACTTCCGTGAGAAGTATGGCGACCTTAATAAAGGCGATGCTAAAAAGGCAAAAGAACTTTGGGAAAAAGGCTTGAAAGAGCTTGGAACAAAGAAAGTAGAGCTTACTCTACTTAACTATGACAGCGATACTGCACAAAAAGATGCGCAGTTCATCAAAAACCAACTTGAGAAAAACCTTCCTGGTCTATCTCTAAAAATTAAGCCACAACCATTTAAACAAAAACTTAAGCTTGAAGAGAAACTTGATTACGATATCTCCTATGCTGGTTGGGGACCTGACTATCCAGATCCAATGACATTCGTAGATATGTTCGTAACTGGAAGTCCTCATAACGAAATGAATTACTCAAACAAAAAGTACGACGACCTAATCAAAAAAGCTTCATCTGAAACAGATCTTAAAAAGCGTTGGGCTATGATGCAAGACGCTGAGAAAATCTTGATTCAGGATGATGCTGCAATCAGCCCAATGTACCAACGTGGTCTTGCTTACATCACTAAGCCAAACCTTAAAAACGTAGTAAACCACTCATTTGGCGGAGATTTCAGCTATAAAAACTGGGATGTTAAGTAAAAAATAATATTAAATGGTTAAATAGCTATACGCGGAGAGTATATGTCAGTAAGCCATATACTCTCCTTTTAACTGCAAAATTCTCACTAGTTGAAATTTGTCGAACTTTCAAATAAAACTATTGTAGGATATTGTAATCTCAACTATTATAGATATATAGGTATATAGCTGGGGTTTATTATTAGGAGGTGCAATAGTGGTTCGTTTTGTACTCAAACGCATGGTTTACATGTTGATCACACTATTTATTATTTCTTCATTTACGTTTTTCTTAATGAAGCTGCTGCCAGGTTCTCCGTTTAACAACGAGGAAAAATTGACAGCAGAGCAAAAAGTTATCTTGAATGAAAAGTACGGGCTGAATGATCCGATTCCTGTACAGTACTTTAACTATATGAGCAATCTCGTAAAAGGGGACGCGGGTGTTTCCTTCCAGTATGACAACCGGCCTGTATCCACTATGATTACAGAGAGAATTGGGCCTTCTGCTGTTCTGGGTGTTGAAGCAACTATTTTTGGAACGATTATCGGATTGATCTTAGGAATTGCCGCTGCATTAAAGCAAAATTCGGCGATTGATTACGTTTCTTCATTATTTGCTGTATTAGGTATATCCATTCCTTCATTTGTATTTGCTGGTGTTCTTCAATATTACGTGGGAGTTAAGCTAGATTGGCTGCCTGTAGCCCTTTGGGATGGTCCGAAATATCATGTTCTGCCAGCACTTTCGTTATCGGTTTTTGTAATAGCAACAGTTGCGAGGTTCATGAGAACGGAAATGCTAGAAGTGTTGGGACAAGATTATATTACAACTGCTAAATCCAAAGGTTTAAAAAGTATTGTTGTCATTTGGAAACATACGATTAGAAATGCAATGATCCCGGTAGTAACGATTTTAGGGCCTCTTGCCATCAACCTGATCACTGGTACGCTGATCATCGAACGAATTTTTGCAGTGCCTGGCCTGGGATACCAATTCGTAGGCTCGATCACACTTAATGATTATCCAGTAATTATGGCAACTACCATTTTTTACAGTGTATGTTTTATTGTAGTCATTTTAATTGTTGACATTTTGTACGGAATTATTGACCCGAGAATCAGGGTTGCAGGAGGCAAGGAATAATGAGCATGCGTGAAAAACAACTTAACAATGATTTGTTCCAGCCTGCGGTGATCTCTGCGGAAGCTTCTGAAAAAATAACGAAAGAGAGCACTTCCTTTTGGCAGGATGCCAGAAGGCGTTTGTTTGAAAACAAGGGAGCTGTTGCTGGGATTATCATCATCGTAGCTATTCTCCTTTTTGCCTTTATAGGTCCAATAATGAGTCATAATGGTTTTGATGATCAAGACACAAGCAGAACCAATTTGCCGCCGCGTATTCCTTTACTTGAAAAGGTAAGCTTCCTGGGTGTTGATGGCGTGGACATCCGAGGCGTCGATCAATATAAAATGAAAAACCAGACAAAAAATTACTATTGGTTTGGAACGGACTCACTTGGCCGGGATCAGTTCGTAAGAATATGGAAAGGGACGCAGATTTCTCTTTACATCGCATTCTTAGCTGCAGCCATTGATATGATAATTGGAGTCGCTTATGGAGCCATTTCAGGTTTCTTTGGCGGACGAACGGATAATATTATGCAAAGGATTATTGAAATCGTAGTAGGTATTCCTAACTTAATCGTCATTATCCTGTTCATTCTTATTCTTGATCCAGGGATTTTATCCATCACAGTGGCATTGGTTATTACAGGCTGGACTACAATGGCCCGTATCGTGCGCGGACAGATCTTAAAGTTGAAAAACCAGGAATTTGTAATGGCATCACAATCATTGGGGGCAACAAGTTCCCGTATTTTGACAAAGCACATGTTCCCGAATATTTTGGGTGCCATCATCATTACATCCATGTTTACCATTCCTAGCGCTATTTTCTTTGAAGCATTCCTAAGCTTTATCGGGCTTGGAATTGCACCTCCAACAGCTTCTCTAGGATCACTAGTAAACGAAGGATTTAAATCATTACAGATCTATCCTCACCTTGTAATGTACCCGGCTGTCATCATCTCGTTGATCATGATCAGCTTTAACCTATTAGGTGACGGGTTACGTGATGCTCTGGATCCTAAGATGCGTAAATAGGGGGAGAAAATATGAAAAATATATTAGAACTTAACAATCTTAATGTCTCCTTTCATACGTTTGCAGGAGAAGTAAAAGCGGTTCGCGGGGTCAGTCTTCATCTTGAAAAGGGTGAGTCCCTTGCGATTGTAGGAGAATCCGGATCAGGTAAATCTGTTACTTCGAAAGCAATCATGCGATTATTGCCTGAAAAAACGAGTGAGATTAAGGAAGGCCAAATCTTATTTGAAGGAAAAGATCTAGTGAAGCTCTCCAACCGCGAGATGGAGAAAATTCGTGGTTCTGAGATTTCTATGATCTTCCAGGATCCGATGACTTCCCTCAACCCGACGATGACAGTCGGGAAGCAAATCATGGAAGGTCTTCGCAAGCATCAGAACTTGTCTAAGAGCGAAGCGAAAGAAAGAGCAATCAATCTTTTAAAGCTTGTAGGGATTCCAAACCCGGAAATCCGCATTAAAGAATACCCTCACCAATTCTCAGGTGGGATGAGACAGCGTGTGGTCATCGCCATCGCACTCGCGTGTAACCCGAAGGTATTAATCGCCGACGAACCAACAACGGCACTTGATGTTACGATTCAGGCACAGATTCTTGATTTAATGAGAGATCTGCAGCAAAAGACAGGAACAGCTATTATTCTGATTACCCATGATCTTGGTGTAGTAGCCAATCTTTCACAAAGGGTCGCGGTAATGTACGGTGGAACGATTGTAGAAACAGGAACAACGGATGAAGTGTTCTACAATCCTAAACATCCTTACACTTGGGGATTACTATCCTCCATGCCAAAGTTAAACACGAACGACAAAGAATTGCTGGCGATTCCTGGTACGCCTCCAAACTTGCTTAATCCGCCAAAAGGCTGCCCGTTTGCTGCACGCTGCCCTTATGCGATGCAGGTTTGTGTGGACCATATGCCGGATGCGTCAGACGTTTCTTCAACTCATAAAGCGGCTTGCTGGCTGCTGGATGAGCGTGCGCCTAAGGTAGAACCGCCTGAAGCTGCATTAGTAGGAGGTGCCCGTTAATGGCAGTTGTAGAAAGAGAGAAATTATTAGAAGTCAAGAACCTGAAAAAGCATTTTAAAGTTGGCAAGAATGCTGTGTTAAAAGCAGTTGACGATGTTAGCTTTGATATATATAAAGGTGAAACACTCGGACTTGTAGGAGAATCCGGCTGCGGAAAATCTACGACTGGAAGAACGATTATTCGTCTGTACGATGCTACAGACGGCAATGTCGCTTATGAAGGTGTGGATGTTCACGGCAAAAAGTCCCGTAAAGAATTGAAATCCTTTAACCGCAAGATGCAAATGATCTTCCAAGATCCATATGCATCCTTAAATCCAAGGATGACGATCAAAGATATTATTGCCGAGGGAATAGATATCCACGGTCTTGCAAAGAACGACAAGGAACGTATGGAGCGTGTTTACGAGCTTCTAGAAACGGTGGGTCTGAACCGTGCACATGCGAGCCGTTATCCGCATGAATTCTCAGGCGGACAGCGTCAGCGTATCGGTATTGCCCGTGCCCTTGCAGTGGATCCTGATTTTATCATCGCTGACGAACCGATCTCAGCGTTGGACGTATCCATTCAGGCGCAGGTTGTAAACCTGCTTATGAAACTCCAAAAAGAACGCGGACTTACGTATTTATTCATCGCCCATGATCTTTCCATGGTTAAACATATTTCCGACCGTGTGGGTGTTATGTATCTTGGAAACATTGTAGAGCTTGCGGAAAGCGATGTGCTTTATGAAGAGCCTCTGCATCCGTATACTCAAGCGCTTCTTTCAGCCATTCCTGTTCCGGATCCTGAAGTAGAACGAAGCCGCGAGCGAATCATTCTGGAAGGTGATCTTCCGAGCCCGATCAGCCCGCCAAGCGGATGCCGTTTCCGTACACGCTGCCCGCATGCCATAGATGTTTGCGCAAGTACAGTTCCTAAATGGCAGGAAGCAAGAGAAGGCCACTGGGTTGCTTGCCATCTTTATGACAATGAATTGAACAATGGAAGTAAACAGTAACAAATGACGCGATCTCCTGTATATCAGGAGGTCGTTTTATGTTATGTTTAAGGAGGGTTATAAGGATTATTTGAAACGAGGTAATTGAATGAATATCACTTTTATTCTGGATAGTGCAAGCGACTTCTGTGTAGATCATCATACATTATCCGTCCCTTTTGTCATTGTTCCGCTTAATATTACTTTTAAAGACGATCATTTTTTGATGGGGTCGATATCAGTATGGATGAATTTTACGAGCGGATGGCAAGAGAGGAGAATCTTCCGAAGACAAGCCAGCCATCTCCACAGGCTTTCTATAATGCTTTTCATTCTGAGCTTGAAAAAGGAAACGAGCTGATTTATCTAGGACTTTCATCAAACCTGAGCGGTACTGTGCAAAGTGCAGGAATCGCGAAAGGAATGCTAGATGAAGACGTCCAGCATAAAGTGCATATTATCGATACAGGAACAGCTTCTGCAGGAATTCATGTATTGCTAAAAGAAGCGGAAAAACTTGTTCACCAAGGCAAGAGTGCTGAAGAAATAGTAGCATCCATCAATGAGAAAAAAGAAACGGTCTTGGCTTATGTACTATTGGAAACGCTTGAAAATGTGAAAAAGGGCGGCAGGATATCTGCTGTTCAGGGAGCCATTGCTGAACTTCTGAATATAAAACCACTTCTTTCCGTACAGGACGGAATTGTTGAAACGGTAGGAAAGTACAGAGGGAAGAAAAAAGGATTAATGAAACTGAAAGAATTGCTGCAGGAATGGAAGCAAAAGCATCCTGAAAAAGAGCTTTTTATTATTCATAGTCTTCCTTCCAAAGAAGAAGTAATGAAGGAGTTTGGAGAACTGTTTACATTCTCTGCGTTTAAATCGATCTCGTTCACCCGATTTGGCAGTACGATTGGTACGTATGCAAGCCAGAACGCGATCGGGTTCATCTTTCATTAATATATAAATAAAAACACTCCGTATGGATATGATCTATACGGAGTGTTTTAGGTTTTGTGTCTCATAATGAGCATCCACCAATCGGTCCAGATTTTTAATTCGGTTTAGTGCCGTACTTTTATCCAGTTTTCGATAATGATGCAATCCGCCAGGCTCCTCATCTGCTTCGTCGGCAAGCGCAACTACACGCTGTAGCGGCAGAAGCTGAAGCTGTCCTTGTGGCAGATAAGAATCAGTGTGCAAAAGAATGGCTAACGCAATCTCTTTTGCTTTCCTTGGATCTTCTCCCAGCTCAATGAGCAATTTATGAGCCCTTTCAGCACCTTTAATGGCATGAATGTCATTTTCTTTATAAAGGGAGTAATCCCATTGGCCGTTTGTATACCAAGTATAGTGGCCGACATCATGAAGAAGTGCAGCTTTAGTTGCGAGATCTGGGTTGACGCCATGCTCTTTAGCAAGGGAAAACGCATGGTATGCTGTTGAGATCGCATGCACAAGGCCAGAACGGTCCAAGTACTTCTGAGCAGATGGGTGAAGAAATATATCGGTTAATGTCACATTTCTCATCAATTTTTCTCCTTTCTGCAAACTCCTCGAACAGGTAAGATACGAGGGATGCTAAAAATGTATATTGTTATATACTATACCACCGTTTTGCCTCTTAATCAATAAAATAAAACAAAAAAAAGGGCTCTCATGGGAGCCCTTCTTTTCCATTAACTTTGTTAAATCGCAAAAAAGCAGATTGGAAAAAGCTTGCTTATACCCTTCTGGCTCAGGCGTCGGTTTAATCACACCCCACCAAAACAACAACATGAACTAACAGACCTTTTTCTATTAAAAATATTCCTTCCAGCGCTTTGAAACCAATTGGTCAATATCTGGCCGTGTTTCAACCGTTTCGGGATAAAAAGGCTTCATTCTTGCATCGATAATGATTGGTCCGCTGTATTTAATTTTATTTCGTACAACCTCACTTTTGGCGTAAAGATCATATGCTGGATCAAAACGCGTAAAGGCTGTCCATAAAAATTGGGATTGAGATGAGGCGATGGAGGCATCGTCCACTAAAAACACCAGCTGCCATTTATTAAGCTGCTGTTCGCCAGCTTGAAGCAGTTTTTCACCAAATTCGGGTTCTTCTTCAAATGTTGGTCCAGAGACACATAAACAGCCTCCGCAATATGCCTGGACGTCATGAATTCCTGGAATGGTTCCACCTTCATATACTCTTTTTAGTTCTCGTACGGGCTCTCCTAGCCCTGTCATGATCGCTTTGCTGCCGGTGTTGAATTTTCGTCCTGTATAATCCAGGGTATCCATGGATGTATCATGCAGGATCAGCAGATCACGCTCTGGCATGAATCTTTCTAACACCCCTTCGAGAAGCTGGGAGAAATCCTGAAGATCCACTTCCTTATTGGTTACCATAAGAAATTTAGTTAATGTAAGCTGACCCTCACCCATGATTCTTAAAGCATGTGCGAGCCCTTCCTTATAATAGGATTCTCGCACAACTGCACCTGCAAGGGCGTGAAAGCCTGTCTCTGCATAGGTCCACAATTGTTTAACGCCATTCATGACAACTGGAAACAGAGGGCTCATCAGTCGCTGCAGATATTCACCGATAAAGTAGTCTTCTTGTCTTGGCTTTCCAACCACTGTTGCGGGGTAGATGGCGTCTTTTCGTTTCCACATATGGTTCACATTGAATACAGGGAAGTCGTGTGCCCATGAATAATAGCCGTAATGGTCACCAAAAGGCCCCTCGGGTTCCCTGATATGTGGTGGAACAACTCCTCCAAATGCAAACTCTGCTTCAGCGATCAGCGGGTGGGAATAACCCGGCGCATGTGTAAGGTTTAGCTTGTCTCCCATCAGCATAGAGGAAAACATAAGCTCCGGAACTGCTTCAGGGAGCGGAGCAATTGCGCTGATCATTAGGGAAGGTGGCCCCCCAAGGAATAATGTTACTGGAAGCTCTTCGTTTTTTTGTTCAGCCGCATAGTGGTGGAAGCCGCCACCTTTATGAATCTGCCAGTGGATACCGGTTTTCTTTTCTTCTTTAATCTCGATTCTATACATTCCAAGATTATGCTCGTGTTTATCAGGATGTTCGGTGTAAACAAGAGGGAGCGTAACAAACGGGTTGCTGTCCATATGCCAGCCGGTTAAAGCAGGAAGCTTCTTCATGTTCACGTCAGCTGTGTAGGTTTCCATGATAGGAGCTTTTGCCGGTTTTACAGTTCTTGTGCCAATTTTCAGTACGTCTTTGATCATCCCTTTTTTTCCCCACAGTTTTGAAGCAGAAGGGGGGAGAAGGTCATCAATTGATGCGACGAGCTGCTTAACGAGAGCTTCCGGTTTAGGGCCGAAAGCCATATCTACACGGCGAATTGTTCCGAATAGATTGGTTACAACAGGGATATCACTGCCTTTAACATTCGTAAAAAGCAGGGCTGGCCCTTGTTCATCTATGACCCTGCGGTGAATTTCTGGGATTTCAAGGTATGGATCAACCTCGGCTTTTATTTCAATAATTTCATTTTCCTTTTTTAACTGCTGAATAAACGTTCGTAAATTAATATGCATGAATCTCCACCTCTAGTATGTATGATCTTCTTTTATCTTCACAAAAAAACAACTTCTCGTAAAGTGGAAGTTGTTTACCGGTTTCTTCTTAGTACGTTACTCCAATTGGATTGAAAAGATTTCGAGTGGTCTACGAATTTAAAAACAGATCTCCCGCCGAATAATTTAAGTGAGAACCAATGTGCGAGTATACCCATAAAAGCAGTCAATCCGATGACAAAAACAGCGAGCAGGAGTAAATCACGGAAAAACATCACCATCTAATCCCTCCATTGAAAAGGCATACATTTCCTCTTTATTGTATAAGATGTTTATCCCTTTGGAAAGAGGGAAAACTAAATCGAATTCTTTATACTCTCTCTATAACTAAATCATTTCAGTTAGGAGCTGGCAGGACAAAATGAACTGGTACGAAAAATTAAATCAATATTTCCCAATTGAAGAAATGAAATCTCAAGAACATATGGAACTCCTACTAGAAGACAAAGGAGATATTTATCATAAAGATGAAGGCCCCCATCATGTGCTGATGTATGTAGAACTGGATGATTTTATTTTCATTGATTATTTGTTCGTGTCTAAAGAATCACGCGGCCAGGGGCTGGGAAAGACTTTGCTGAAAAAGCTTAAAGAAAAAGAAAAACCGATCATACTTGAAGTAGAACCCATTGACTATGAAGATACAGATACCGAAAAACGGCAGCGGTTCTATCGGCGTGAAGGATTTAAGCATGCATCAAAGATTGGTTACAGAAGAAAGTCACTTGCTACTGATCAAGTGAATGAAATGGAGATTTTATATTGGGCTCCCAAAGGAGAAAGTGAAGAAAGTATTTATGAAAACATGAAAAAGACGTATAATGAGATACACACGTACAAAGATAAAGAATTGTACGGTAAAGCTTATCAGGATGTAGCGGATGTGCTCACCTTTCAGCACGATAAAGACGCCATAACCGAGTAATTTCTATGGCAAGGAGGTATCTGCATGAAAGCCAAGGATAAGAAAAAACAGAGTAAGCGAGAACTATTGAAAGAGATGTTGAGAAAGAATTTAAAAGGCTTATCCACGGGTCCGAAAAAAGGGCCGGCATCTCAATTCAAATCAATTGCATAAAGTGATTACGGGATGAAAATTTTTTCATCCTATTTCTTTTATGTTTTGTGAAACTTTTTTCGGGGTAATACGTCTATATAGATGGAACACATTGTTTTAGTTGGGTTGTATAAGTTTTATTACATTTTTGTGAAGACCTTTCTTGTTTAAAGAAAATGTAGTATAATAAAAAATATGATTTAATAACTATTTTAAAGTAGGGGTTAAATCAGTAGGATGGGGAAGGAGAAGATCCATATGGTTACTTTATTTACTTCGCCGAGTTGTACATCTTGTCGTAAGGCAAAAGCGTGGTTAAAAGAGAATGACATTCCATACCAAGAAAGAAATATTTTTTCCGAGCCTTTGAGCATCGAGGAAGTAAAACAAATCCTTCGTATGACTGAGGATGGAACGGATGAAATTATTTCAACCCGTTCAAAAACATTTCAGGAATTAAACTTGAATGTCGAGACGATGCCTCTACAGGATCTGTATCAGCTTATCGCAGATAACCCTGGGCTTTTAAGACGGCCGATTATCATGGATGAAAAACGACTCCAGGTAGGCTATAATGAAGATGAAATCAGAAGGTTTTTACCTAGAAAAGTCCGTACGTATCAATTGCTCGAAGCACAGCGTATGGTTAATTAAAAAAGCTTCTACAGATTAAGTTCTGTAGAAGCTTTTTTTATCAATCATTTAATGTTTTCCGGTCCTACCCGATTTTGAAAGAACGCCTGCAGCAATCACTCCGATTACGATAATGATGCTGAATGCGGATTTGATGTGGGGGCTGGACAGGAACAAAGGCTGAAGTTCTTTTTCCGAACAGATCATACCGGCCGCTGTGTAGGCAAGAATACCAGCGCCGATATAAATCAGGATTGAAAAGCGTTCCATCATATGAAGGATGGCCTTGCTTCCCCATATAATAATAGGTACAGAGATGATAAGACCGATCACGACGAGCTGAACCGATCCATGTGAAGCACCGGCAATAGCCAGTACATTATCAAGGCCCATTGCAATATCTGCTACAACAATGGTTCGGATGGCGCTGATCAACGACATGCCTGGTTTAATATTATTGCCGTTTTCATCATGAACCAGCAGCTGGTAGGCGATGTATATTAACAGAACTCCCCCTGTCAGGTAAAGAAGGGGAATCTTGAGCAGATAGACCACAAGAATGGTTAAGATGATTCTGACGATGATTGCGAGGCCTGTCCCAATAAAAATCGCTTTATTTCTTTGATGCTCAGGCAAATTACGGCTGGCCAGAGCGATTACAATCGCATTATCTCCCCCAAGCAGAATATCAATGGCGATGATCTGTAAGAGGGATATGAGGAAATCTGCTTCCACGAATGCCAACCCCTTTCAAGTGCTAAACGGGACTATGTATGTTAAAATGTACAAAACTTCTTTCAAATAAAGACCATTTATTTTTCCGAAAAGTCATTTAATCGTTAAAAGAACCCGATTAATCTAAAAAAAAGGGCAAAAAAATGGTCAGCATTTTTATTTCCAACTTCGATGTTTTGTCATAGAATAGAAGTACAAGAATGAGCCAGCTTTGGATTGAATTTTCTTTTTTTAGGGAAAAGTGACAATACATCATACCCAGGGGAAATTATCCCTTCATAGGTTACAATACGGTTAGAAGGGAGAGAACGAAATGGAAATAGAAAGAGTCAATGAATTTACAATTAAATTTTTCATAACGTATAGAGATATCGAAGACCGAGGTTTTGATCGTGAGGAAATCTGGTCCGACCGTGAGCGGGGGGAAGAATTGTTCTGGGAAATGATGGACGAAGCCCACCAGCAGGAACAGTTTCCTTTAGAGGGTCCGCTTTGGATTCAGGTGCAAGCCATGGATAAAGGACTGGAGATTATTGTAACTAGAGCACAGATGTCAAAAGACGGCACCAAGCTTGAATTGCCTCTAGGTGATGAAAAAATCGATCTTCCTGTTGATAAAAATATCGAAAAGATGCTTGATCAGCAGTTTACGCCAGATGATCAAGAGGAAGCTGAAGATATTGAACTTGCAGACGAAGATTATTTGTCATTTCTGTTAATCTTCAGTGATTTTGAAGATATGATCATGTTATCCCACAACATTGACAGTTCTTTATTCGCAAATTCCCTTTATCACTTTGATAATAAGTATTACTTGTATGTTACGTTCAATCCAGAAACAACGGATAGGGAGCAGGATGATTTATTATCTCAGCTGCTCGAATATGGCACAGATTCTGATGCATCCATCCATCGAATTCAAGAGTACGGAAAACAGATTATTGCTGAGCGGGCCCTTGAAGACATTTCGGCTCACTTTACATTGTAAGCACGCACCGATTTCATTACTTGGAATCGGTGTTTTTATTTTGAAAAAAGCCAGTTCCCTGTTTAATCCAACAAGAGCTGGAGCTGGACAATATATCTATGCAGCTCATTGAAAAAAAACAGACGATGATCGCCTGTTTTACTTTACTAGCTTCCATTGATGCTGCCGATTACGGGTTTTGGTCTCGCCGCCGTGTGAAATTTCTATTGTGTAAGGTTTTAGTTCAGGAAACGGTGAACCTTCTTGAAGTTCCACACGCTGTCCTCTTTTTACTTTGCCGCCGCCATGGCCTGCTTCAGCATACGTCCCGTTAACGTTTACGGTTTCTCCGGATTTAAACATGATCATACCCTCTTTCTTTGTTCATATTTAAGCGACTGATAGTCTGACAAATATAGTATAGCCATACATGAAAATATTTCCACACTAAATCAACCATCTTCTTGAAAATGGGATTTCTTTACCATAAAATAAAAGAAAAAAGAGGTGATGCTATGCTTGTTGCCCATACGAGCACAGGTAAAAGAATCAGTCTTCATACCGGCTACTCGAAAGAAGAACTGAGGTCTATTCAAAAAAGCAGCGGTTTTTATTGTCCCCAATGCAATGAAAAAGTTCAGATTAAAGCGGGAAACAAGAAGATCTGGCATTTTTCACACGTTCCCGGTGTTACCAATTGTACTTTATCAAGGGGAGAATCAATGTACCATCTGCTCGGCAAAAAGCTCTTGTATGAACATGTCATTAAGGAATTTCCCAATGCACTTCTGGAACCATTCTTTCCGGATATCTTCCAGCGCCCCGATATATGGATACCACCCCAGATTCCCATAGAGTTTCAATGCTCTGCTATTCCATCTCCCATTTTGATTGAAAGATCCAAAGGCTACATCAGCAGGGGAATGACCCCTTTTTGGATCCTCGGTAAGAAAAGGCTTAAAACACTAAGTTCCACTACTTTTCAGATCTCATCATTTGATTGGCTGACCGCCCGAATTTCTTCTGTTAACCACTTGCCCTCACTTTATTACTTCTGTCCTGTTGAAGCAAAAGTGTATCATCTCTCCTCCATTGTTCCTGTTACATCAACAAGAGTGTATGGAAAGCTTGATTCATATCCCCTATGTGAATATTCCTTTCAAACTCCTCATCATCTTCAACCATCAAAAAGAGATTCCCCATTGTTTCAAGTTAAATCCTGGCTGAACGCAAAAAAACAATGGAGACTCCACGCCTTTAAACAAAACCATCAAACCTACCGCCAACTGAAAATCCTCTTTCTTAAAAATCATTCAACGCTTACTTACTTTCCTTCTGAAGCAGGGATGCCTGTCCCTTTTGCTTATACTCTTCAGGAACCTTCATTTATATGGCAGTCATATGTGCTGCTGAACTCCATCATTCCTGTACAGATTGGAGAATCCTTTCAGTTCTCCAGCGTATTTAACCATATGAAATGGCTTATCCATAAGAAAATAATAACTCTGCGGGAACTGCCGCTTATTACAGATGTACATTATTCATTTGCTGTCATGCATTATCTTAACCTGCTTTGCTATTATGGGATCATTAAACGAGTTGGAAAAAAAGAGTTTGTAAAGATCAGAGACCCCGTTTTCCCAAATACGATGGATCAGGCATTAGCCAATGATTTTATTTTAATGGAGTCAGGGGTAAAACATGGTGTGAATATTCTGTTTTCTGGTAAAATGTAGGTATGTACGAAATTTAAGCAGGAGGTGCCGCTGCATGGCTCAAACAAAATCAAAATCTCTTCCGAAACGAGAAGAATTATTACAGCAGGATACATGGGATCTTGAAGCCGTTTACGCAACAAATGACAAGTGGGAAGAAGAATTCAATGAAGTGAAAGGCCTGTTGCCTGAATTGAAGGAATTTCAAGGAAAACTTGGCGAATCGGCAGAAACGCTCTATCATTACTTTCAAAAACAGGACGAGCTCACAAAAAAGCTTGGGAAGCTCTATACATACGCCCATATGCGGTACGATCAAGATACAACAAACTCTTTTTACCAAGGATTGAATGACCGGGCATCAAATCTAGCGACTCAGGTAAGCAGTTCTTTATCATTTGCTGTACCGGAAATTCTGTCGTTGCCCGAGGAGACCATTCAAACCTATGTTAAAGAGTATAAAGAACTTGCCTTATACAAGCATGCCTTGGATGAAATCAACCGCCAGCGGCCGCATGTTCTTTCTAAAGAGGAAGAAGCTCTTCTGGCTGATGTCAGTGAAGTGACGGCAAGTGCCAGTACCACATTCGGAATGCTCAACAATGCCGACCTTAAATTTCCTGAAATCAAAGATGAGAACGGAGATGAAGTCGAGGTTACACATGGCAGATACATCCGGTTTCTGGAAAGCAGCGACCGACGTGTAAGGGAAGATGCGTTTAAAGCTGTTTATGGAACGTATGATAAATTCAAAAATACGTTTGCAAGCACGCTGGCAGGTACCGTGAAAAAAGATAACTTTTTTGCCAGGACAAGAAAGTTTGAATCTGCAAGGCAGGCGGCATTAGACAGCAATAATATTCCTGAAGAAGTGTATGAAAATCTCGTTAAAACAGTGAATGACCATCTTCATCTGCTTCATCGTTATGTCGACATCCGTAAGCGGGCACTGAATGTAGATGAACTTCATATGTACGATCTGTATACACCGCTAGTTCAGGATGTGAAGATGGAGGTTCCTTATAAGGAAGCGAAAAACCTTGTGTTGGAAAGCTTGAAGCCGATGGGCGACGAGTATGTGGGTATCGTGAAAGAGGGCTTGGAAAAGCGCTGGATTGATGTACATGAAAATGCAGGGAAACGAAGCGGAGCCTATTCATCTGGAGCATACGGGACGATGCCTTATATCTTGCTGAACTGGCAGGACAATGTTAATAACCTGTTTACATTGACACATGAAATCGGGCACTCGGTTCACAGCTATTATACGAGAGAATATCAGCCATATCCTTATGCGGATTATTCCATCTTTGTCGCTGAAGTAGCTTCTACCTGTAATGAAGCGCTGTTAAATCACTACATGTTAAATAAAACAAAAGATAAGCAGGAAAAGCTTTACTTGTTGAATCACCACTTGGAAGGCTTCAGGGGGACGGTATTCCGTCAGACCATGTTTGCAGAATTTGAACAAGCTATCCATGTTAAGGCAGCAAACGGTGAGCCATTAACACCAGAACTTCTCACCAAGATTTATTACGATCTAAATCTGAAATATTTTGGTGAGAATGTGGTGATCGATAAAGAGATCGGCCTGGAATGGTCAAGGATTCCACATTTCTATTACAATTTCTATGTGTATCAATACGCTACTGGCTTCAGTGCGGCAGCCTCTCTTTCAAAACAGATCCTGGAAGAAGGAGAAAGTGCAGTTTCCCGTTACATTGACTTCTTAAAAGCCGGAAGCTCTGATTATCCAATTGAAGTGCTGAAAAAAGCAGGAGTTGATATGACGACGTCTAAACCGATTGAGGATGCATTAAAAGTGTTTGAAGAAATTCTGGATGAGATGGAAGACTTGTTATTTGAGAAATAAAAACAAGAGGAGCTCTTTATCGGTTAGACCGGTAAAGAGCTCCTTTAATTGTGAAAGGGTCTTTTCAATTTGTTTCGGTAATTGATACATAACATGAAAAGAAGGATGGAAAGAAATAGCAAGGGAACGGATAAAGCAAGAGAAATCATTTTTAACAATGAAAGGAGAAAAAAATAAAAGCAGCCGGCAATAAACAATAGGGACATCGTGAATAAGAACAAATACATGGCGACCCTCCTTGTCTCCATTGTATTCACCCCGTTAAGCCGCTATTCAAAAAAGACGAACCTATATGGGAAAGGTTCGTCAGTCAACCGACTTGTGATGAATTGTATCTCCAGAATGTACCGTACTTTACCGGAACACGTTCTACCACCTGTTGAAGAACGAGCTTTTTCATGGCTTTTTCTATCTCATTGGCTGCCAAGTTGTACACGACGGAAAGCTCTTTCGTCGCGACAAACCGGTAAATTTTCATGAACTCTTCAAGAGGGGGAGGGGATTTGGGTTCAGGATGAAACCCAAGCATCTCGGCAATAATTTCAACATAAATCGAATATTGGTAGCTGCCGGCAATTTTTATTCCGTCTTCTTCGGCTTTATCATTAAATATGATAAGGGTAGGAATCTGGTCGATTTCCATTTCATTTGTAAATTTCCAATCGCATTGAAGGGCTTTTATAGCCGATTGTGAATGCATATCTTTAATGAATTCATAAGCGTCCAAGCCAACATTTTTGGCGATTTCAAAAAGCACTTCTTCTTTTGAAATGTTTTGCTTCTGCAAAAATAAATGCTCTCTAAGCTTGCGCAAAAATTTGTTTCCTGACTGCTTGCCTTGAAGTTCCGCTGCTTTAATAGCAAGGAATACAAGGTAGGGCGCAAGGATGGGATCTTCAAACCAGAGATCACCGTCACAGCTCATGCCGGTCATATTTGCTGTTTTTTCCCATCGGTCTGCAATTCGTTCAGCAGACTGATGGCCTTTCCGTCTTCGAAATGAATTTAAGGAGTCCAATTTCCCGCCAATGATGTGCCTTAATGTGAAATATTGTCCATACTCAACCTGCAATTTCTTTAAGATAGGTTCCAGCGCCCAGCATTCGGGGCATAATGGGTCAATGACTGAGTATAATTCCAAAGGCTTATGACAGCTGGAAGCAGTAAAGTTACCCTTGTGCTTCGCTTCATAAGGATATTCGGCTTCAAAAGGTGTCAATATTTATTCTCCTTTCCATGGCTATCATCGGACGTATTTACCATATGATAAGCAGTCATGGTTAGACGGCTGATAATAAAATCCCTGAGGGGGCCTTCAAGGGATACAGAATCCATTGCTTTCCCCATGCACTGCAGCCAAGCTTTTGCATGGCGCTCTGTAATCGGAAAAGGCATATGCCGTGCTCTTAGCATAGGATGCCCATGTTCCATCGTGTATAATGAGGGACCGCCAAGAAACTGAGTAAGAAATTGAATCTGTTTACGTGCAGTTTCAGTAAGATCATCAGGAAAAAGGGGCGCTAGATCCTCGTTTTGTTTGACATGTTGATAAAAATTCGTGACCATTTTTGTTAGAACAGCCTCTCCGCCCAGTTGTTCATATGGGGTCATGTCCATTTCATTCATGGTGAAAACTCCTTCAAGCATTTTTCACAAAATCAGATTCATAACTGGGATTTGGGTGACCGCTGACCACGTTCAAAAAATCCTCAGAGTTTGTTTGTTTTCGAACTCCGCATTTGATGATGCGATAAACTTATTGTAGCAAGGGTATAGCCGGATTAGCAAACAATAGGATTCCCGGAAAAGCCCATAAAAAAACCGCACCTTTCATAAGGGCGGTTAAGCATTCATGCTCTGGTATGATTCCATCACTTTATTTACATAATTTTGTGTTTCTTGAAAAGGAGGGATGCCTCCATATTTAGCTACATTGCCAGGGCCTGCATTATAAGCGGCGAGAGCAAGCTTTTCATCACCGTTATAGCGGTCAAGCATCTGTTTAATGTACTTTACGCCGCCTTCGATATTATCTTCAGGGTTATAGGGATTCTGTACACCAAGCGCCTTTGCCGTCTCAGGCATGAGCTGCATCAATCCCATGGCACCTGCCGGGCTTTTGCTTAATGGGTTAAAACCTGATTCATGCTGTATGACCGAACGGATCAGGCCGGGGTTTACATCATATTTAGCACTGATTCTTTCAAGAATTGAATCGATATCTTTTGCTCCGGATGGGTTCGTTAGCTGTAATGAAGGCTTGGTATTCGGAACAGCCGGCAATGCAGAAACTGTCTTCATTGGTATTACGGGTTCTGCACCAGGCTGATCTAACCTCGCGGCTTCACTCAACTGCTGAAGAATCATGGCAAAAGGTGAAGATACAGGAGCAGCTGCTGTCCCATTTATATTTAACTGCTGAAGCGCCTGAAGCTCCATCAGCATTTTTATAGAATCAATTTTCATTTTTGTTCTCTCCTCAAACTATATGTATAATCATATCAAATGAGGAAGAATTAAACAATCAGAGTTCGCTGTTTTTAGCTTCAAAAAAACGTTGTATTTTATTGAGTGTTTTTCTTTCAGGTATTCCATATTGCTTTAGGAAAGTGCTGAATTCAAGTTCACCTTTTTTTCTTTCTTTCGCTTCATATTCCAGTTCGTAATCGATAACAGAAAGATATTGATTTTCATCGAGGACAAGGAGGCCGTCGCCGGTTTTTCTTTCCGCTCGCTTCGTTGTCAGTGTTCCAAGATAAACGATGCTTTTCGGATCAACGCCTAAATCGGTCAGGATGGAATAAACATGGCCTTTCGCAAACTTTTCGTTATTCATGTAAGAGCTGTATTCTGCTTCGCTGAGTTGTTGATGCGTTTCGAGCAGTCCATCGGAATGAGGCTGCTTTAAGGTTAAAACAAAAGATCCGTTTTTTTCGCGGATTCGCAGGGCACAGCGGTGACTTTTAAGTGAAAAATCGGGGGTATCGAAATAATGGTTCGTCTGTGTGGTAAAAGACTCTTCCTTGAGTGAAAGTTCATTAGATAACCGGAAGAATTCATCAGGGGTGAGCATATTTTTAAACTCTATTTCAACTTCTTGCTCCATATTTAGCACTCCTTCGTATAAGTACTGCACGAATCCCATTATGACACAGCCTTATTTGATTCTCAAATGACAAACTGTCTCTATAATTGTGTTAAACTAAAGAGTAGAATAATTGTTTTTAGGAGGTACAGCATGGCAATCAGACATAACATAAATCAAGCAGAAACAGGTGAACAGCTAACGCTGAGCATAGAGAAGGGTGAAGGCTTTTCCGAATGGAAGGACGGCAGCAGGATGCTTGTTGATTCGGATCAGCTTTCATTCATCTATGTCATGGAAACAGAGGATGACCTCGTATATATTTCGCTGCCAGAGCAGTTTTGGGGACAATTGAATGAAGCCCTTTCTAAAGAACTTCCCGTTGTACTAAAAACAGCTGAAGAAGACCATTCCTTCGAGCTGTCTGCTCTGCATTCTGAACTGTCTTATTTGCTCGAAAACATAAAAGGCAACAGCAATTATGGCGATAATATGCTAGAGGCTGTAGAACGATTGTTTCCAGCGAATAGCAAGTAATAACAGGAAGGTGGATGAGGCAATGGATTGGGAGACCCTTCTCGCCCCCTACAAACAGGCAGTAGATGAATTAAAAGTAAAATTCAGAGGAATAAGGGAACAATTTCAGAAGACCACGAAGCAATCACCGATTGAATTCGTAACAGGAAGGGTAAAGCCTATTAATTCTATTTTGAATAAGGCGTGGCAAAAAAATATACCGTTTGAAAAAATAGAAGAAGAAATTCAGGACATTGCCGGTTTGCGCATCATGTGCCAGTTTACGGATGATATTAAAAAAGTGACAGATATGCTCAGGAACCGCAAAGACTTTGAAATAGTTGAAGAGCGGGATTACATCACGAACAAAAAGCCAAGCGGCTACAGATCCTATCATCTGGTCATCCGTTACCCTGTGCAGACCTTGGAAGGGGAGAAGCCCTTGCTGGCAGAAGTTCAAATCCGTACGCTGGCGATGAATTTTTGGGCAACCATTGAGCATTCTTTAAACTATAAATATCAGGGACAGATCCCGAAAGATATTCAGCTGCGGCTGCAGCGGGCAGCGGAGGCCGCAAGCCGTCTGGATGAAGAAATGGCTGAAATCAGAGGCGAGGTTCAGGAGGCACAAATCGTATTTTCGGAAAGAACGGATGATGGGAAAGGATCCAGTCCGACTACATAATTTCTTCGAAAGAAGGTGATCCATTCGTGAATTTTGCCATTATTTCAAAAGGCGACCAAAAGTCAAATACGCTGAAACAAAAAATTAAGACCTATCTGCAGGAATTTGAGCTGCAATACAATGAGACGGAGCCGGATATCGTGATTACTGTTGGCGGGGATGGCACATTGCTTCACGCTTTCCATCATTATGTTCACCGGATTGACCAGACGGCGTTTGTCGGGATTCACACGGGACACTTAGGCTTTTTCGCCGATTGGGTGCCGGATGAAGTGGAAAAGCTCGTAATCCATATAGCAAAAACACCCTACCAGATTGTAGAATATCCGCTTCTTGAAGTGACAGTCCGCTATCTGGATGATGTTGATGAAAAAAGCTATCTCGCCCTTAATGAATGTACAGTCAAAAGCGGCGAGGGCTCTCTTGTCATGGATGTGGAAATTAAAGGTGATCTGTTTGAAACGTTCCGCGGGGATGGACTCTGTATTTCTACACCATCAGGAAGTACGGCTTATAACAAGGCTCTTGGAGGAGCGATCATTCATCCTTCACTTCCATCCATCCAGCTTTCGGAAATGGCTTCGATCAATAACCGTGTATTCCGTACAATTGGTTCACCCCTGGTGCTTCCTCAGCATCATACATGCATGCTGAAACCGGTGAACGATGTGGATTTCCATATTACCATCGACCATTTGTTTCTGCTGCAAAAGAAAGTCAAATCGATACAATGCCGGGTAGCTGAAGAAAAGATCCGGTTTGCCCGATTCCGTCCTTTCCCATTCTGGAAACGGGTGAAAGAAGCCTTCGTTACCGATTAACAGGAGACATTATGACCACATTTACAATAAAGTGGAAGGTTAAAGAAAATGAGGCTGGTCTGCTGCGTGAATTTTTGCGGCTTCATAAAAATATTTCTAAAAGCGCACTGGCTGATATTAAGTTTACTGGAGGAGAGCTTCTCGTAAATGGAGTACCTTCTACTGTCAGAAAAAGTGTGAACACCGGGGATGAGGTTGAGGTCCGGTTTCCACCCGAGGAAATCAGTTCTCATATGGCGCCGATTCCTATGCTGCTTGATATCCTGTATGAGGATGAACATCTTCTCTTCGTAAACAAGCCTGCAGGGATTCCTACCATACCATCACGCTACCAGCAGAACGGCTCCCTTGCCCAGGGAGTCCTTTCCTATTATGAACAGGAAGGGATTCAGAGCACATTTCATGCCGTCAACCGTCTTGATAAGGATACTTCGGGTCTCGTCATGATTGCGAAGCACCGTTTTGCACATTCGTTATTGTCTCAGCAGCAGAAGAAAAAAGCGATCAAGCGAACCTATCTAGCTGGTGTGGAAGGCAGGTTTGAAAGTCTGAGCGGGACAGTGGACGCCAGCATTGGAAGGAATCCTGATAGTCTGGTTGAAAGGATGGTCACAGATCAAGGTCAGAAGGCCATTACTCATTTTAAAGTGCTGAAGGAGTTGGCGGGGAACAGTCTTGTTTCTCTGCAGCTTGAAACCGGTCGGACCCATCAGATACGCGTTCATATGGCCCATATCGGACATCCGCTGCTCGGAGACGACCTATATGGTGGACCGGTAGATCTGATTTTCCGGCAGGCCCTCCACAGCTGGCAGGTCTCCTTCTATCATCCGTTAGAGGGGAAGATGATGAACGTAGAGGCACCGCTGCCGCAGGATTTACAGCAGCTTTTTGGAGACGTAGCAGAACAGTAAAAAAAAGCCCTTTTGGGGGCTTTTTTTTGTTGGTCCAGTTCTTACAAGAAACTCCGAAACTTTTCTTCAACAAATGGCATAGTCGAAGGTACAGAAACGGTCTGTTTCTCAGGATGGCGCAGGGCGGTCAGGCGGTTACCAAACACGCAGCCGGTATCAATGTTAATGGTGCCATTCACTTCCCGCGGTTCTAAGACAGGAGTATGGCCATAGATGATGCAGGCATTCCCGCTATAATGACTTGCCCAATCCCTTCTAACGGGTGTTCCGTCCGGATTGGTTTTACCTGTAATATCACCGTACAATACAAAGGTCTCAACTTTCTTCCCGGTCTTCCCGATATAATCCTCTCGAATTCCGGCATGGGCAATCACAAGCTGGCCATGGTCAAGTACAAGATAAAGCGGAGAGCTTTCATACAGCTCCATGAAATGATTTTTCACCTGATTAAACTCGCTGGGCGGAAGTTCATTTAGCTCAGCTACGGTTGTTTCCAGTCCATGAGTAATTTTAACATTACGGCCCAGGAAATAGCGGTAAAGCTTATTGCAGTGGTTTCCCGGAACATACAAGGCTTGATCAGCCTTGAACAGCTGATAGACATGTTCCATCACTTTGATAGAGCAGGGGCCACGGTCCGTAAGATCACCAACGAAAACCAGTTTCCGATCCTCATCATGTACAGGCATTTCATTTTTCCATATGTATCCTAGCTTCATGGTTAGTTCATAATATTCATCCCAGCAGCCGTGAATGTCTCCGATTACATCGTATTTCATGTTCGTCACCTCAATTATCCTTTACTTACTATAACCTCAAGAGAAAAGAAAAACACCTGCAAAAACAGGTGTTTTACTCAAACATATATTTTCTTGTCCTTGATCGAACATTGAGCACGAGGCCAAAAGCGATCATCTGGGCCAGAACCGAACTTCCTCCGTAACTGATGAAGGGGAGTGGAATTCCTGTGATCGGCATAACCTGAATATTCATTCCGATATTTTGGAAAACCTGGAACGTGACCATCCCAATTACACCTGCACACAGGTAGCTTCCAAATGCTTCATTGCTTTCTAACGCTGTATTGATCATTCGGTAGATCATAAGGAAGAATAAAGAGATCAATACGCTTGTACCGATAAAGCCCCATTCTTCACCAACGATCGAAAAGATGAAATCCGTCTGTGCCTCTGGAAGGTAAACAGACCCATGGGTAAAGCCCTTTCCGAACAGCTGTCCTGAACCGATGGCCATTAAGGCGTTCCGGATATGGTAACCTTCATCTTTGTGTCCATAGGGATCAAGCCAGGCGTAAAAGCGTTCCAGCTGATATTCATCAAGGATATGATCCAGGAAAAATTGCGGGAAGGTAAAATAGATCCAAACCAGCAAGGTGATAAAAAGAACGCCTATTAAAATGATCACGGCAATAATCCGCCACCTGATTCCGGATACGAGCATCAGACTCAGTGTAAGGGCGATAAACACCAAACTTGTACCGAGGTCAGGCTGCATCAGGATGAGGAGCATTGGAGGCATGACGATCAGCGCAATTTTACCGATAAGCAGCAAATCTTCATGCAAGGTCCGCACAATATATTTTTCATTATGGGTTGCAATGGTATTGCTGATCGAAATAATCAAGGCGACCTTCATCAGCTCTGATGGCTGAAGAGCGAAGGGACCGAAGCGGAACCAAGCTCTTGCCCCATTAATATTCGGTACTAGAGATTCAGGAGCAATTACAATCCCGATCAAGAGCAGGATGCCGAAACCGTACAAATACCATGATAGTTTTCTAAACTGGTCAAAATCCAGAATCATTACACCGGCAACAGCGAAAGCGCCGACTGCGTACCACATAAGCTGCTTGATAACAAAGTTAGAATCATATTGTGCAATTTCCTGGGCACTGTATATGGCCATACAGCTTATGCATATCATTAGAAACAGTAAAAATATTAAATTATAATCAATCTGCTGCAGCGGGGACTGCCTGTTATTTTCCATTGCATTCATACTCCTTATCTCGGATAACATGTTCTATCTTACCGAAAAATGAGAAGTTTGCATACTGAAAAGGGGGACATTAATTTGACAATTACATTACTTCTTTTTTATAGTGGACAAAATCAAGTGGTGCATACTGATTTATAAGGAGTTTTTATGTCATACATCTTGGGTAAATAAGTACTTATTGTAAAAAAGGAGGTAGCTATGGGAGGCCATGCTTCAATTTCTTCACTCGTCATCGTCATCTTAACAGCATTCTTTATACCAATTCTGCTCAACAAGTTTAAGATCAGGTTTTTACCGGTAGTGGTCGCGGAGATCATCGCCGGAATCATCATTGGAAAAAGCGGATTTGATATTGTTCATGCGGGAACATGGCTGGATATCCTTTCCGTGCTCGGTTTCATCTTTTTAATGTTCTTAAGCGGGCTCGAGATTGATTTCTCGGTGTTTGCTCCAAGTTCAGAGAAGAAAAAGCTGGCGAACGGTAAGACAGAACCGAACCGGCTGGCTGTCTCCACCATTATTTTTACCTTGATTTTCGTCATCTCTTTTGCTTTATCCATGGTCTTTTTATGGACCGGGTTTACTGATAATGCGTTCTTTATGACGCTGATCATCTCGACAATATCATTGGGAGTAGTTGTACCGACTTTAAAGGAAGAGGAGTTGTCCAAGACTGGAATCGGCCAGATTATTCTTTTGATCGCGGTCATCGCCGATCTCGTCACGATGATCCTGCTCGCTGTATTCGTTTCTCTTCAATCGGGAGACAGCGGACAGATGTGGCTTCTGCTTATTCTATTCGGTGCTGGCATTGTACTGTATTTTATCGGAAAGTACATGCGCCATCATACGTTTCTTGAAACACTTTCTAAAGGGACAGTACAAATTGATACACGAGCCGTATTCACGCTAATCATCGTTCTAGTCGGTGTTTCTGAATCCGTAGGTGCTGAAAACATCCTGGGAGCCTTTTTGGCTGGGGTATTAGTCTCACTTCTTTCTCCGAATCAGCATATGGTCCATAAACTGGATTCCTTTGGCTACGGATTTCTTATTCCGATCTTTTTTGTTATGGTCGGTGTGGAGCTGGACCTGGTTTCTGTATTAAAGGACCCGAAAGTGCTCATCTTGATTCCGTTGCTGCTTTTAGGGCTCTTGATTTCTAAATTTGTTCCTATATTAGTGCTGAGAAAATGGTATGACTGGAAGACTGTACTGGCATCAGGATTTTTATTGACGTCTACCTTATCACTCGTAATTGCTGCGGCAAAGATTGGTGAAAGGATTAAAGTGATCGATTCTAGAACATCATCAGCCTTGATCTTGACGGCGGTCATCAGCTGTATTATCACACCGGTGTTCTTTAAGAAGCTCTTGCCGAGAAAAAAAATCGAAAACACCAAAGAAAGATTGGCCATCATCGGTGCCAATCAATTTACACTGCCGGTTTCCAAAGAACTCGACAGCGGGCGCTATGAAAAGAAGGTCTATCACACGAGACAAGAAGAAAAAGATCCGAAGCAGCTGGAATCCTTTGAGATTATCGAACTGGAGGACTATTCAGCAGATACACTAAAAAACAGTGGTGCCTTTGATTCGGATATTCTGATCGTAGCTACGGGTGAAGACGGTGTGAACGAATCGATCGCCCATGAAGCCAGAAATTATGGCATCAAACGGGTCATCACCCGAATTGAGGATCCTGTGAAAAGGGAAGAGCTGGGCAATAAAAATATTGAAGTGTACTCTGCCTTCTTCAGCTCTCAGATACTGCTTAAGATGATGATTGAGAATCCATCGGTCGCGAGCTTTCTATCCCATAAAGACAATTCTCTATATGAGATATCAGTGAAAAATATGGATTATCATAAAACCGCACTCCGAAACTTCCCGCATTTTGGTGATGCGATCATCGTCAGGATTTTCCGAGGCAAGGATTCTATCGTTCCTCATGGCGATACCGAAATTTTGTTCGGTGATAAGCTGATTGTGACAGGCAGCAGGGAACATATTAAAGAGTTAAAGTTTGTATTAAGGTAAAAGAAGACGCACGAAATCAAGCTGTTTTTTTCAGCAGCCTGCTTTCGGCGTCTTTTTGTATGAAATTACGTCCATACTAACGATAAAAGGAGTGATGAAAATGAGTTTGCCAATCGTTAGATGTCCTCAATGCCACAAAGAAGCAGAGATTGATGCCGTACTGACGGCTCAGTCCAATCAAAATGTAATCTTTAACTGTCCCGGCTGCGGTTATGAAGCCCGAAATATTGAAACGAGCAAAGGATAAAAAAGATAAGAGGGTTCTAGTATTTCCTTTCTTATAAAATCTGTTATACTAATATTAGGACTAGGTACTAATAACAATTGCTAATATGGTCCGAATGAAATTTATCCTGCCATATTTAATAAGGAGGAATTACAAAATGAATCTATCACTTGAAAACCGTACATATGTCATTATGGGAGTTGCCAACAAACGAAGTATTGCGTGGGGGATTGCCCAGTCGCTGTCTAAAGCAGGAGCAAGGCTTATTTTTACATACGCTGGCGAGCGCCTCGAGAAAAACGTAAGGGATCTTGCTGAAACGCTTGAGCGCAAGGATTCGCTGGTTCTCCCTTGTGATATTACGAACGATGATGAAATTAAATCTACTTTTGAGCAGATTAAAGCTGAAGTCGGGGTAATTCATGGGCTTGCCCACTGCATCGCTTTTGCGAATACAGATGAACTAAAAGGTGAATACCTCAATACGACGAGAGACGGGTTCTTACTCGCTCATAACATCTCTTCTTATTCGCTTACTGCGGTTGCTAAAGAAGCACGCGGCATAATGACAGAAGGCGGAAGCATCGTAACATTAACTTACCTTGGAGGAGAGCGTGTCCTTCAGAACTACAACGTAATGGGTGTTGCCAAGGCTTCACTGGATGCCAGTGTGAAATACCTTGCGAGTGACCTTGGAAAAGAAAACATTCGTGTAAACGCGATTTCGGCCGGTCCAATCCGTACGCTCGCTGCGAAAGGAATCGGCGACTTCAACAGCATCTTAAAGCAAATTGAAGAAAAAGCTCCTCTCCGCCGTACAACGACTCCAGAAGAAGTGGGCGATACAGCTCTATTCCTGATGAGTGATCTTTCAAGAGGCATCACAGGGGAAACGATTCATGTGGACAGCGGGTACAGCATTTTAGGAAACTAATCCTTGTCATATCTTAATTTTTTCTGAATGAGAGCATAAAAAGCGATAAAACTGCCAGCCAGTATACCCAGTATATTGGCTGGTATTTTTTTTACGGGGATTGCTGCAAACTGAGCATGAACCAACAGCCCTATCATAATAGGCAATACAATGGATAGTTCATAGTTTTAGAATCCAATGAGATTAGAAAACCGATCGTAGCCGATAATGAAATGGCAAATTCACTGTAATTTACAGAACCGATTGCTTTTCTTGGTTTCAATCCTTTGAGAGCAGGACCGGAGTAGTGATCGGCCCCCACCCTCCACCGCCTATGGCGTCCAATAGGCAACGGTGAATAAATAACCGAGGACAAGCCGATAGCATAAAGTGATTGTAGGAAAATGTATCTGGAAAGAGGGATGGTTTCATTGAAGAGAATGAGTAGTGTTTTATGCTAGTATCTGTTGTAATGCCTGTTTATAATGGTGAAGCTTTTTTAATGGAATCTGTTGATAGTGTCCTAAATCAAACCTATAAACATTTCGAATTAATCGTTGTAAACGATGGATCCACAGACCGTACGAAAGATATTCTGAGTTCATTGAATGATGATCGAATAAAGAGTATTCATCTGAAAAAAAACGGTGGAGCTGCAAATGCATTAAATATTGGCATCAAGGAAGCCAAAGGGGATTGGATAGCAATTCAGGATGCTGATGACATCAGTTTACCGAACAAGTTAGAGGAACAGATTCGTTATATCTGTGAACATCCGGATGCAACCGCTGTAGGTTCCCTTATAGAATGTATTTCAGGCCATGCTGAAGTTCCTATGAGAAATCTGCAAATAGAAGCCACTAGAAATCACCTTTCTTCCAAAGAGCATATTAACGCTTATCGTTTTTATTTAAACCCTTTTTGCCACGGATCAGTTTTATTTTCTAAATCAATTTTTAATCAAATAGGGGGCTATGACCCTCAATATAAAATATGTTATGACTATGATTTATGGTTAAGGATGCTTGAGTTAACCCCCATTCATAAAATACCTATTGTGTTGTACCAGTATCGAGTTCATTCTGGGTCGATCAGCCGGAAAAACCAGCAAACGATAAATGAAGATTGGCTAGTAGCTTCTAAACATTTAAAAAAACAATTACAGGAGCGTTTTAAAAAAGCGCCGAGTTTTATCGTATTTGGCAAAGAAGAGGCCTGCGAAGATTTTAAACAAGTCAGTTTAATGAACAGAATAGACGTATCAGGATATTTTTATAAGGATTTTGACAATGATGATATGCTGCAGCTTTATTATGAGAGGAACATCGATGGGATTATTTTTTTGGAAGATATTAGCCTGATAAGCCTGTTTTATAAACTGCAGGAAAAAGGATTAGAGCTGAATAAAAACCTGTATAAAATTTGGGCAGGATATTATAAATAACACTTGCTGTAAGGATAAGAAAGTAACAATAGTTTTGAATGGGAGGCAGCAGCATGGCCATTTTAGTTACGGGAGGCGCAGGTTATATTGGCACCCATACGTGTGTGGAGCTTTTAAATAAAGGCTATGACATTGTTGTGTTAGATAAATTGTCCAAAAGTAAAAGAGAATCAGTCAACCGAGTAATGGAGATTTCAGGCAGAAGTTTTAAATTTGAGAATGTTGATCTTGTAGAGAAAAAGGAACTGGAAAGAGTTTTTACCGAGAATAAGATTGAAGCTGTCGTCCACTTTGCCGGATTAAAATCAGTTGGAGAGTCAGTGAAAAAGCCTCTTGATTATTATCGAAATAATGTCATGGGTACGATTTTGCTTTGTGAGGCAATGCAGCAATTTGGTGTGAAAAATGTGGTGATTAGTTCTTCTGCCGCAGTTTATGGTACAACAAAGCAAATGCCAATAGCAGAAGATGCACCGCTTGGTCCGGATAACCCTTATGGCCGGACGAAGCTGATGATCGAAGAAATACTTCGAGATCTCTATGTTTCAGATAGCGAATGGAGCATTGCTCTCCTGCGATATTTCAATCCGGTTGGAGCGCATGAAAGTGGACGAATTGGGGAGGATCTGAACGGAATTCCTAGTAACTTAGCTCCCTATATCACACAGGTCGCTGTCGGGAGATTGAAGGAAGTTAATGTCTTTGGCAATGATTATCAAACAAAAGATGGTACAGGAGTCAGGGATTATATCCATATCACTGATCTGGCAAAGGGACACTTAAAGGCGTTAGATAAAGTGTTGGCCGGCAATGGTGTAGAGGCTTATAACCTTGGGACTGGAAAAGGGTATAGTGTGATGGAAATGATTGCAGCATTTGAAAATGCAACTGGACAAAAGATACCTTACAAAGTGGTGGACCGCCGGCCTGGAGATGTTTCAGTCAGTTATGCAGACCCGGCAAAAGCCAAGAGGATGCTAGGATGGGAAGCCCAAAAGGGGATTGATGAAATGTGTGCTGATGCCTGGAATTGGCAGAAGAACAATTTATATGCTTCATTGATAAAAAATGACTCAGTTATAGGAGAGTATGAATGTTAGTTTCAGTTGTAATGGCTGTTTACAATGCTGAAGACTATGTTGAAGAGGCTATTAAAAGTATCTTAAATCAGACATATGATCAAATAGAGCTAATTATTGTTAATGATGCATCTATTGATCGGTCATATGAAATTCTTGAGTCAATAAAAGATCAAAAGGTAAAGGTTATCCATTTAGATAAAAATCAGGGAGCTGCTCATTGCTTAAATATCGGAATTAAGCAAGCTAGCGGAAGTTGGATTGCGATTCAGGATGCCGATGATCTAAGTCTTCCAAATCGCATTGAAGAACAGGTAAAGTATGTTACAAACCATGCCGGGATAGCAGCAGTTGGCTCGTTTATTCATTGTATACATGGAAAAGAAATAATCTCAAATGAATTATTATTAATGGAAGAGGAAGGATATAATGCCTCCAGTGAACATTTAAAAGAACACCGTTTTTTTTCCTGTTTTATGTGTCATGGTTCCGTTATGTTTTCTAAATCTGTTTTTGATAAATTGGGCGGTTATAATCCGGCATATAGAATCGCCTATGATTATGACCTTTGGATGCGTATGCTTGAAATATTGCCGATTCATAAACTGCCTAAAGTATTATATGAATACCGAATACACCCGGATTCACTTAGTCGATTAAAAAGGCAGGACACAGTTAATGAAGTTTGGCTGATTTCCAGTAAAAATATTCAAAAAAAATTAGTGGACGGTTTAAACCATAACCCTAATTTTGTTATTATCGGCGACCGAAAGACATGTAAAGAATTTAAAAACATTGCGTGTACAGAAAATTCTCTCTCAGTCTATGATTTTTACTATAAAAACAATAGAAGTTTAAGTTCTAAAATTTATAAACTTTATTGCACCGGTAAGGTGGATGCTGTAATTTTTCTTAACAGTTATAAATTATTAGGAATTTATGAGCAGTTAAAACAAAAAGGATTGATTTTTAACGATAATTTGTTCAGGATCATGGTGTAAGATATCTTCTTACTATAATGCAATCATAGTAATGTATAACTCCGTGGTTTTTTGCCTATACATCCCCTTAATTGCTGAATAGATTAAACTAATACAATGTATTTAAGTTTCGGGGGTGTACGATGCTTAACACTGGGAATGAACGGATATTAATCATAGCACCACACTCCGATGATGAAGTATTGGGTTGTGGAGGATTGATTGAGAGAGCATGCAGGTTAGGAAATCATGTGAAAGTTGTCATTGCAGCATTAGGAGAAACAACATTCATCCATTCCGGAATGAAAGTGACAGCCGATATTAGAAAAAAGGAACTGTCCGATGCCTTATCGTTTTTGGGTTGTGAAGATTATGAAGTCTTGTTTGAAGATAAAGAAGGGATATTGGACACCATTCCGCAAAAACAATTAGTCTCAAAAATTGATGATATCTTGATGAGTTTTAAACCCTCAATGGTGTTCATACCATATCCGAGTTTTCATCAGGATCATAAGGCGCTTTTTCATGCCTGCATGGCCAGCTTAAGGCCACAGCCTCATCTAAATTATAAGTTGATTGCTATGTATGAGTACCCTTTAATCGTCTGGCAATATCCTCGAATTAACAATGCCGGTGAGCTTTTCTTGGATCTTGGTGAAAAAATAGATATGAAAGTAGAAGCAATGAAAATGCATGTTTCCCAAATCCGTGAGTCTCAACATCTTATTTCACCAGAAAGTATAAAGAAATGGGCAGAAAAAAGAGGGATGGAGAACGGGTCCCAATATGCTGAGAAATATTATATTTTACGTGCAAAGCTTTTTTAGCATTCTGCCAGGAATAAAAGAGTTATTAAGGAGGAATTTTTGCTGAATAACTTTTCAATAAGACCCAAAAGCAGAAATTTTGGATTCGATCGGGGAAAACCTATTGATAGATTTTACATTGAGAAATTTTTAGAGAATAACCGCGCAGAGATAAAAGGACATGTTCTGGAAGTAGGAGATAATTATTATACGAGGACCTATGGAACTAACGTTTTGAAAAGCGATGTGCTGAACCTCATTCCTTCACCTGAAGCGACCATTGTAGGTGACTTGGCAACAGGAGAAAATATTCCTCATGAGGTTTTTGACTGTATTATACTGACCCAGGTCATTCATGTCATATACGATATTAAAATGGCATTAAACAATACAATAAAAGCGTTAAAACCAGGAGGGACATTGCTGATAACGACGACTGGTTTAAGCCCAAGCTGCCGAACAGATTTTCATGGAGACTATTGGAGATTTACGGATACTTCATTGAGGATGCTGTTGAATGAGCTCGTTGATGAAGAAAAGATAGAGATAGATGTATTTGGCAATGTTGCTGTAGCGAAAGCATTTCTTGACTGTTTGGCCGTTCATGAAATCCCTGAAGCCATTTTAGGCATTAAGGATGAACATTACCAGGTGATTCTAACTGCAATAGTTAAAAAATAATGTTTAAAAGAGCAAATGATGAATTGCTCTTTTTTTTATTTGATACAAACATCAGTACAATCAGGATTGGATTAAGTGCATATAAATTAATAAGGAATATTTTTTTTACAGGATATTATAAATTTTAAGAGGTGTTTAAGTAGTTGGATAAAGAAGTGACCATTTTAATACCTTCATTTAATTCAGGAATATATTTAAGAGAAGCTTTAGAGAGTGTGTTTAATCAAACATATCCCTATTGGAAAATTATTTTAGTGGATGATGCATCAACTGATGATAGCTTGTCCCATGCTGCTGATCTGTTGGAAGATCAAAGAATTACACTTATCAAGAATAAAAAAAACGTCGGCCAATCAATGTCACAAAACATTGGGCTTGAAAGAATAAATACAGAATTCTTTATGCAATTAGACGCTGATGATTGGCTTCCAGAAAACACACTGGATGTATTAATGGATACAGCAAGAAATTTACCTGAAGAAGTAGCATTGATTGTTGGCAATGTTATTGAAGTGACAGAAATCAGAAAAAGAAAAAGGTACAGATATGTTTCTAATGAATGGGACAATATTCTGCAGGAAAAATATGAACTGTTGCTTTCAAACTATATTCCTTGGCCAAAGTTTTACCGAACATCTTTGATAAAAAAGATGGGCGGATGGGCAGTTAATGACCCGTTTAACGGCAGGCATGCAGAAGATCTTCGTATGTTTTTACGATTAATAGAAGAATACCGTTTTTACTATATACCACAAACCATTTTATACTATCGAATACATGCAAGGAATTCCACACATCAAAAAGACGTTTACAGAGAGGCTGTAGAGTGGATCGTACGCGATGCTCTTCACCGGTGGGGAAATGAATATGAACCAGTATTTAAGGAAATTAGAGGCGGTTGGAGAGTAGTTAAAAAGTTAAACCGGATTGAATAGGAAGGGTTGGTGAAAATGGACGAAAAAGTAACGGTTCTAATCCCCTCGTATAACCCTGGCAAGTATTTAAGAAATGCAATAGAGAGTGTAATTAACCAGACGCATCAAGGCTGGAAAATGGTCATCGTAGACGATGCTTCGACTGATGATAGTTTATCAACGATACAGGACTATCTATCCGATCCCCGTATAGTCCTTATAAAAAACAAGCGAAATTTAGGACAGTCCAAAACCCAAAACGCTGGTTTAGAGCAAATAGATACTCTTTTTACAATAATGCTGGATAGTGATGACTGGTTTTTTCCAGACACACTTGAAATTCTAATGAATGAGGCGGAAAGGTTGCCCGATGAGGTAGCATTGATCTGCGGCAAAAAAACAATCTTAATAGAAAATGATCATGGTGAAGTGGTATATAAGATGCTGGATATAAAGGGTCGTTCATATGAAGATCCTTATGAATTTTTGTTGGGGAATTTTGTTCCATATCCCCGTTTTTACCGGACATCCGCGCTTAAAAACGTAGGAGGCTGGCCAACAGATGACCCATATGAGGGGCGTTATCTGGAAGACCGTCGCATGGATGTCCTTTTGATTAAAGATTATAAAATTCGATGGATCGATAAAATGCTTTATAATTATAGGAAACATATCAACAACGTAACCGTTAATAAGAAGGCTATTTTAAATGAGATGATTAAATGGAATATTCATTATGCGTTAAATAAATGGGGGAATGAGTTTGAGCCACAATTCTCAATAAATAAAAACGGCTGGGTTGAATTGAGTTCACTTACTCCAGTAAAAACATAGCATAGACCCCATTTTCCAATCCGTATAAAAAGACTGTCTCAAGAAGTTCGTTTAAAACGATCTGAATGAGGCAGCCTTCTTTTTTATTTGGTTGATTTCCGGAGTTGTCAGCTCTTCCACGTCTTGATTCATTTAGTTACTAAAAGAGGATTTATAAACATTTATTGTTCTTCGTAATCCTTCTTCCAGGCTTACCTTAGGTTCCCAATCAAGAATTTTTTTTGCTTTGTCAATGTTTGGCCGTCTTTGTTTAGGGTCATCTTTTGGCAGAGGGAGAAATACAATATCACTAGAGGAATTTGTGAGTTCTTTTATTAATTTAGCTAGATTTAAAACGGTAATCTCATTTGGATTACCTATATTTATAATTTCTCCGTTTGCGGCATCATTCTTCATCATTAACATAATTGCACGGATGGTGTCGTCTACATAGCAAAATGACCTTGACTGTGAGCCATCTCCATAAACAGTAATTTCCTCTCCCTTTATGGCCTGATTTACAAAATTAGAAATTACACGTCCATCGTCATTTCGCAAACCAGCAGAATACGTGTTAAATATCCGGGCAACCTTGATATTCACCCCGAAGAGGCTGTGGTATAAATAACAAAACACTTCCCCAAGCCGTTTGCCTTCATCATAGCAGGCTCTGGGCCCCCAGGTATTAACATTGCCCCTGTAATCTTCCGTCTGAGGATGGATTTCTGGGTCGCCATAAACTTCACTTGTACTTAAATATACCATTTTGGCATTATGAGTTTTAGTGAGTTCTAACATGTTTTTCGTTCCAATGGTATTGATTTCAATGGTTTCAAAAGGATATTGTTGATAGTATTTGGGGGATGCAGGAGAAGCGAGGTGATAAATTTGGTCTATGTCTGTTATTTCCTTTAATGGAAAGAGGTTATCAGAGCAAACATCAAGTTTTATAAAGGTGAAGTTTGGATGAGCATTTAACTTAACAATATTTTGCATCCTGCCGGTAGAAAGATTATCAATTCCTATAATGCAGCAGCCTTCGGATAAAAGAGTTTCTGCCAGCTGATATCCCAAGAAACCGGCCACTCCGGTAATAATTATTTTTTTCAACGCACCTATCACCTCTCAAGTGATTAATTGTAACCTATTCCTTCATAAATATAGCCAATAGATCTCATCTCTGCTGTATTGAGCATATTTCTCCCATCAAAAATAATAGGGGAATTCATTTTATTTTTTATACCTGCCCAATTTATATTTTTATATTGAGGCCAGTCAGTACAGATTAATATTGCATCTGCATTTGTGATTGCTTCTTCTGCAGAATCTTTTTGACAAACAGTATCCACTAGATTGCCAGGGAGTTTAGCAACGGGATCGTGTACTTCTACAATTGCTCCTTCATTTATTAAGTTTTGTATGATCTTCAAGGATGGCGACTGTCTTATATCATCTGTTTGAGCCTTAAAGGAAAGACCCAATACAGCAATTTTTTTTGCTGCCAAGCTGATTAATCTTGTTTTTACTTTTTTAAAGAGGTAGCCCGGCTGGTTCTCATTAATAGCATGAACTTTCTCGAGAATTGAAAGATCTATATTATTTTTCTTTGCAGTATCGATCAAGGCCAGCACATCTTTTGGAAAACAAGATCCCCCATAGCCAATACCAGCTTCTAAAAATAATTGGCCGATTCTTAAATCCAATCCAACCCCTTTAGCCACATCTTGGACATTAATATGCAATTTGTCACAAAGGATGGCTATTTCGTTAATGAATGAAATTTTAGTTGCTAAAAATGAATTAGCAGTATATTTAATTAATTCTGCAGCACTTGGTGTAGTAACAAAAAATGGTGACTTTATTCCCTTATAAAGTTCTTGAAGGAGTGCGGTTGCTTTATCATTTTCACTTCCAAGTATTATTCGGTCTGGATAAAGGGCATCGTGTAAAGCATTGCCTTCTCTTAGAAACTCTGGATTTGATAATACATCAAAAGAGACAGGATCTTTCTTGGTATTTTCGATCCACAGCTTAACTTGTTTAGAGGTTCCCGCGGGCACAGTGCTTTTGATGACGATTATTTTGTATTCATTCAGGTTTGAAGCGATAAATTCAGAAGCTTCCCGTAAAAAGTGCAAATTGGCACTTCCATCTTGATTTTGCGGAGTACCGACACAGATGAAAATAAGGTTATTATCTTTTATAGCTCTTTGATGATCATTTTCAAATGTGATTTTTCCAGAAGCTAAGTGCTTAGTAAGTAGCGTATCTAAACCGGGTTCGTAAAAAAAAAGTTTTCCTTTCTGTAAATCATTAATTTTCTTTTGATCAACATCTATCACTGTTACCGAATGTCCCAATTCAGCAAATAGTAAACCAGTAGTTGTTCCTACATAACCTGCCCCAATGATTAAAACATTCAATGAAACACCCCCGTTAAATTTCAGCTATTCTAAAATATGAATGTAACCAATAAAAGGAAACGGCTATAGCTAAAATTAAACACTGTCCCGGGCTTGAAATCTGTAATTAGTCTTTATATTTTTTAAAGACATGCCGGTTTTCACTAAAGGGGTTAGTAATCTCAGAATGTGCTAAATCATTATTTTTAAAAATATTACGTATTTTATCGCTTACTAATCTGCCGTTATCAAAGTAATCATAGCTCCATGGAATGTTTGATAAATCCTGATGGCCATGATCTTCTAACAATCTCTGATATTCATTGAGTATGTTAATGCCGTGAGTTGTTGTTTCATTGTTTATTAAATACAAGGTGTCAGAAATATAAGGCAGTCCGGAAAAATGAAAAAATCGTAAAGGTTGGTCATTTACCTTATAGTTATCGCTTGTTTTTGTAATATTTCTTTCAAATAGATTCCAATACGCAACATTGTATCCCGGGTGTTTTAAATTCATGACTTTATCAAAAAAAACAGGGGCAAGATCCATCCACTTTTGTTCATTGAATAACCCTCTTGGAGGATCGGTATAACAGTATTGATTGAGCCGATCACACCACCAATCCAAAAAAAACTGACATTCTGTAGATCGCTTGAGCGCGATAAAACCAGTATTGAAATTTCCGGAGTTCAAGAGTGCGAATTCCCCAAATAAATGGGCTGGATTTTTTACTGGATTTAAAATATGTGGAGTTAAAGCAATAGAATGTAAGCGAAGGGTATCCTCGACCTCTATGAAAGGTCCAAAAACCAGGGTATCACTATCCAGGTAAATGACATGTTCTTCTTTTGGATACTTTTGAAAAATATATCGAAACAGCTGTCCTTTACAGAACCCTGCTGTTTCATATTGACTATATTTAAATATGGTATGTTCAAAATTAAGATATCCCATATCTTTCGCTAAAACGATTTCATCAAACAGGTCTAATTTCCTTATAGAAACAGGAAGATTTTTTTCGATCAAACAGAGGACCATCTTTGATTCCGGAATATGCTTTTTAATGGATTGTGCTAATGTCTTGGCCATAGCAAGGTGGTTCATGCAAACAGAAGTACAGAAAATCAATGTTTTCTCACCTGCGTTTTTCGTATTTTTAACCGTTTAATGGCTTTATTGGTTAGTGCATAGGGGTTTGTAGTATGTGCCTCTAATTCAGAATTATATTTAAATACTGATCGTGATTTATCAACTATCCGTTCACCATGATCAAAAAAATTATAGCTCCATTCAAAATGGGTAGGATAGAGGTTTTCATTCTCCTCCATTAGAGCAATGTATTGATGTACAACTTTATATATAGACGGATTGTCTGGAAGGTTATCCCGGAGAAAATGTAATGTTGAAAAATGAAAAAATCGAAAAGGTTCACCATTAGCATAATATACGCCATCTTTCATGCTGATGTTGCGCTGGTTTATATTCCAGAACGCCACATTATAACCGTCATGTTTCAGTACATAAATCTTATCAAACAACATTAAGGCTGCTGTTAGCCATCTCTGGTCGGTAAACAGTCCTTGTTCCGCATCATTAAAAGCATAGCGTTCAAGTCTTGCTGTCCACCAATCCAGCATTGCTTCTGCTTCCATTGAACGTTTAACTCCAATGTACCCGCCGTTAATGATCCCGACTCTCAGAATCAAAATTTCTGCATTTTCCCCCCAAATGGTGTATGTGTTTTTTGGCGGTTCATTATAATGGGGAGTCAATACAATGGAATGCGTTTTAAAGGCAGCAAATACTTCATCAAAACGGGAAAACACTTGAGTATCTGAATCAATATAACTGAAAAATTCCACATCTTTATACTTGCTGTAGACATATTTCATAAGTTGTCCTTTACAAGCACATGCCGCTTCGTATTGATTATATTTAAATATAGTGGTTTCAAAGTTTGTAAAGCCCATGTCCTTAGCCAATACCACTTCATGAAAATCTTGATCGTCCAATAAATGGGCAGGCAAGCTTTTTTCTAGTAAACAAATAACCAATTTACTTTCCGGCATATGCTCTTTTAGTGAATTGGCCAATACCTTTGCCTTTGCCAAATGATTTAAACAGACGGATGTACAAAAAATCATATTTCACATCACCTTACTTGGAAATTATTTTAGTGTCATCAAAAAAAATGCATTCAATGGAAGTGTTTTCTATGTGCAGTTTATCGATTTTTGTCCCTTTTCCGAAAATACTATGAGTTATTAAAGAAGAGACATCACTTACATAAACATTTTCCAGAATTATACTGTCTTGAATCCTGCAGTTATCTATAACGGCACCCTGTGAAACTGATACATACGGACCTATTGTCGAATTTGTTAGCACACAGTTTTTATCAATATGAACGGGCGGAATCAACTTGCAGTTTTTGATGATGGTTGAAGGGTCTGTAGTCTCCTCTGATCGATTCAGGGAATCTAAAACCCAACGGTTGGCTTCTAACCATCGTTCTATTGTGCCTACATCGGAATATTCCTTTTTTGTAATTTGGTAAGAGATATTATATTGATGATTAATTAGCCATTGAATGGCGTCAGTAATTTCGTATTCTCCTCTTGAGGAGGGTTGTATATGGTTAATGGCAGTGAGCACATTGGAGTCAAACGCATAAGCTCCAATTATTGCAAGATTGGATGCTGAATTTTTTGGTTTTTCTTCCACATTAATGATCTGGTTGTTTTCTACATGGGCGATTCCAAATTCACTAGGATTAGAGACCTTCGTAATCATAACAGCACCGTTGATTGAACTAGACAGGATAGCTTCTTTAAGGGATAAAAGCGATTCATTGATCAGGTTATCTCCTAATAAAAGAATAAATGGTTCGGTCTTCAAAAAATCCGATGCTTGCCTTACTGCATCTCCAATACCCTTTGCTTTCGGCTGATAAATTAGTGTAATTGAAGTATTGTCGGCTCGTCGATTATCTATATACTCACAAATATCTTTTTGTAAAGGGTTTAATACAATACCAATTTCGTTTATGCCTATTTTTTTCAGGCTTTCAATACAATATTCTAGTAAGGGCTTATTAGCAACTGGTATTAAAGTTTTAGCCCTTGCAAGTGAAAATGGCCGAAGTCTAGTACCTTTTCCGGCTACTAATATTAATCCTTTCAATAAAAAAACACCACCAGACTGACTAAATAGTATTGTATCTATCATCAAAATATATGTTAAATTATGCATTTATACTGAGAAACGTTACATAAATAGGTGATTTCATATGGATATAAAAATCTATTATATGCCCAACCAATTTGTAGCTTTTGGAATAATTTAAAAGAAAAAGAGGAATTTTTATTCGAGGTGAGAGCAAATAAATGTATTCAAAAGAGTTCTTTAAAAGTAAAAGAGAAGATTCATTATCATCCGCAAACGGGGTTGTTCCCATCGTAATGGAATTAATCCAGCCAAAATCAGTTTTAGATGTTGGATGTGGGACGGGAACGTGGTTAACGGTTTTTAAGAAGAAATATAGAATAAGAGATATTCTTGGCGTTGATGGTGACTATGTGGACAGGAGGCAGCTGGATATACCAAGGAGAAAGTTCTTCCCGTATAACTTGGAGAATCTTCTTGATTTGGGAAGAACATTTGATTTGGTTGTGTCGCTTGAAGTGGCGGAACATCTCCCTGAGCTTTGTGCTGAAACCTTTGTGCAATCCCTTGTGAATCATGGCTCAGTTGTATTATTTTCAGCAGCTATACCTGATCAGGGCGGTGATCACCATGTTAACGAACAGTGGCCAGATTATTGGATTGAAAAATTTAAAAAACATGATTTCCTGGTTATTGACTGTATACGAGATAAGGTGTGGAGCAGTGATACAGTTGGATGGTGGTATGCTCAAAATATGTTTTTGTTCGTAAAAAGGGAATATTTATTTAACCACCCGGTTTTATTGTCTTTTTATAAAGATATAAACCCAGTATCTTTTAATAAAGTACACCCCAATAACCAGCTTTCAACTTTATGAAAATTAGAAAAGAATAATGAAGAACATGGAGAGGTTTATGGAAAATTATGATGTTACCGTTTTGATACCTTCCTATAATCCTGGAATATTTTTAAAGGATGCATTGGAAAGTGTGTTCCGGCAAACTTATGATAAATGGAAAATAGTTTTGGTAGACGATGCCTCCACAGATCAAAGTCTTGCTTTGGTCGAAGACTACTTAAATGATCCGAGGGTTACTTTAATTCGTTTGAAAGAAAATGCAGGTCAGTCAAAAGCACAAAATGAGGGCCTTGCCGTTATTGATACGCCTTTCATAATGAAGCTTGATTCAGATGATTGGCTTTTTTTTGACACAATTGAAAAACTAAGAAATGAAGCAGAAAAGGTTTCAGATCACGTTGCACTTATTTGGGGCAATAAAACAGATATTTATGAGGATCGGGAAGGGAATAAACTATTGGAAGTACCGCGCATCGGGGGACGTTCCTATAGTGATAGGTATGAATTCTTATTATCTAACGATGTACCCTTTCCCCGTTTTTACAGAACGTCCGCTCTAAAACAAGTGGGTGGATGGCCAACCGATGATCCATGGGAAGGACGTCATCTTGAAGATAAACGAATGGATGCATTGCTTATTGAACATTTTGAAATTCACTGGATAGATGAGATGCTTTATAATTACAGGCAGCATGCAAATAATGCTACCAAAAAAATAGATCTATATAATGAAGTTTTTGAATGGCACATCTTTAATACTTTAAAAAATTGGGGTGACTTGTATACCCCTGTTTTTAGAACATATTGTGGCTGGAAACAGCTGGCACAGCTTATTCCAAAGCAAAATCCTGTATAAAAAACAGGATTTTTTCTTTTATTTCCTTGGAAAATACATAGCAATCTCCTTTATTGCATACATAAATCATATAATCCCAATTCTGGGGAGGAAAAGATGAAATTCGATTATTTAATTGTAGGAGCGGGTTTCTCAGGTTGTGTAATGGCTGAAAGAATTTCCAGTATATTGGGGAAAAGGGTTCTAATTGTCGAACAAAGGAATCATATTGCAGGTAATGCCTATGATTATTTTGATGAAAATGGAGTTCTCGTTCATAAATTTGGTCCACATATTTTTCACACGAATTCGAAGAAAGTGTGGGATTATCTTTCAGCCTATACGGAATGGATTCCTTATTATCACAGAGTACTTGGTATGCTTGATGGAGAAATGGTCCCAATCCCATTTAACCTCAACTCACTAAATATACTATTTCCTTCCACCAAAGCCAAAGCAATAGAAAACGCCCTGTTGGAACAATTTAAGTTAGGGGATAAGATAACGATCCTACAGCTTCAAAATAACAAAAATAAACAGCTGCAAAATCTCGCAGATTATATTTACGAAAAGGTATTTCATGGTTATACGGTAAAACAATGGGGGTTAAGACCCGAAGAGCTGGATGCGTCTGTAACAGGACGGGTACCTATTCTCATCTCCAGAGACAATCGGTACTTTCAAGATAAATATCAAGCGATGCCAAAGCATGGATATACTGAAATGTTTAGAAGAATGCTGAAAAGCCCAAACATCAAATTATTGTTGAATACTGACTACAAAGAAATCTTAGCAGATGTTCAGTTTAACAAATTAATTTTTACAGGCCCTATCGATATGTATTTTGAATATAAATTTGGCCAATTGCCATACAGAAGCTTACGGTTCGAATTTGAATTCCACAATAAGGAGGAATTTCAAGAAGCAGGCCAGATCAATTATCCAAATGAGTATGAATTTACGCGTATTACGGAATTTAAAAAATTAACACACCAAAAGAACATCCTGGGAACAACGATTGCGAGAGAATATCCGGAAGTCTACAAAAAAGGTATTAATGACCCGTATTATCCCGTTCCCAAAAAAGAATACAGGGAGCAATATATATTATATGAAAATGAAGCGCAAACCATTAAAGACAAAGTGATATTTGCCGGAAGATTGGCAGAATACAAGTATTATAATATGGACCAAATCGTAGCCAGGGCTCTGCACTTGTTCGAAAAAGAAATTAATACAGAAAAGGATAATAAAGAATAGGAGGAGTGCCATGATTCTTGTGACAGGAGGAGCAGGATATATTGGGAGTCACGTAGTCAAAGCTTTAATTATGAAAAATTATCAGGTTGTTGTTATTGATAATTTGTCAACAGGCAATCAGGAAGCACTTGATCCTAAAGCAATATTTGTAAAAGGGGATGTAAGAAACCCTAAAGATTTAGGAGAAATCTTTTCAAATTACCCTATTCGTGCAGTTATGCATTTTGCAGCAAATGCATACGTAGGAGAGTCGGTTGAAAAACCTGCAGTATATTATAGCAACAACGTCAATGGAATGATAACCCTATTGAAGATGATGGTGCAATATAATGTTAAGAAAATTGTTTTCTCCTCATCATGTGCAGTTTACGGGAAACCGCCTTGCAAGATGATAAATGAAAGTACTCCTGCAATTCCCATTAATCCATATGGTTGGACCAAATTAATTGGGGAGCAACTATTAAGAGACTTTTCAACAGCATATTCGCTAAAATATATTGCTCTGCGGTATTTTAATGTAGCAGGCGCCATTGACTCAGGAGAATTGGGAGAGGACCACACACCTGAGACCCATTTAATTCCCAATATCATAAAACATTTACTCGGCGAGACGAAAAAAATTTTTGTATATGGTAATGATTATGAAACAAGAGACGGTACATGCATAAGAGATTATATCCATGTTACAGACTTAAGTAATGCCCACATTCTTGCACTTGAAGCACTGCTGGATAGTAAGGCTGCCAACAGAGTTTATAACGTAGGAAATGAAAAAGGAATAAGTGTGAATGAAATAATAAAAATGTGCGAAACGATAATCGGCAGAAAAGCCACTGTGGAATATGCAAAAAGGCGTGATGGAGATCCTCCTGCTCTCATAGCCAGTGCAGATTTGTTAAAAGAAGAGTTTAACTGGAAGGCACAGTTTGACCTGAAAGATATGATCGAATCAGCATGTCAATGGTTTTTAAATAATCCAAAAGGTTATAAAAAACCGTAAAAAGAAAGGGGATTATATGGTATCTGTCATTACCTGTACAATTAGGGATTCTTGCATGGATAATATATTTGATAATTACAAGAATCAAAATTACGATCATAAAGAACTGATTATTGTGCTTAATCAAGACAGTATGTGTTTGAAAAAATGGCGTGAAAAAGCAAAAAATTATGATAATGTTTCTGTTTTTCAACTCCCAGAACTTACCTCCTTAGGTAATTGTATCAATTTTGCAGTGGGGCAGGCTAAATATGATATAATTGCAAATTTTGAAGATGACGATTATTATGCACCAGCATATCTACAGCATTCTATTTCTGTATTGAATTCTATGAAAGCGGATGTTATCGGAAAGACATCGGTATATATATATTTGAAAAACAAGCAAGTATTAGCTGTTTTCAATCCAGGCAATGAAAATCAATATGTCAATCATCAAAGCAGTTTTGCAAAGCAATATTTACAAGGAGGAACATTAGTATTTTATAAAGCAATTCTGGACCTAGTAAGGTTTCCCGATCAGGTTAAAGAAGTAGACCGGATTTTTTGCAGGGACTGTGTGAAGGCGGGCTTAAGGGTTTACTCAACAACAAAAGAAAATTTCACCTATGTAAGGAAGGATGATCAGGAACAGCATACGTGGAAGGTGCCTGTGGATGTTATTTTAAGCATAAGCCAATTTATTACGAAGACAGATGATTTCAAACCGTTTGTATCAAAGTTTTGATGTTACTTATGAGGAACAGGGGAGGCTTGTATGGTTTCCGTCATCACTTGCACGATAAGGGATAATTGTATGGAAGAGGTTTTCCTTAATTTTGATCGGCAGCAAGATGTAGAAAAAGAATTAATTATCATTTTAAATAAAGATAATTTGGATGCTGAAAAATGGAAAGAAAGAGCAGCTGATTCTTCTAACATTTCTATCTATCAATTACCATCCGATACTACGCTGGGAGAATGTTTAAACTTTGGTGTAGAAAAAGCAAAGTTCAGCCATATCGCTAAATTTGATGATGATGATTACTATTCGCCATATTACTTGTTGGATTCACTTCAATCTATAAGAAATTCTCAAGCATCCGTAGTTGGAAAAACCTCCATTTTTATGTACTTTAAAGATCAAAGCCTGCTTACCGAATTTAATCCGAATAAGTTTGGGGGGGCAGCTGCGAAAAATGAGGAGACATACAATAATCATTTATTAATGGGAGGGACGCTGGTTTTTAAAAAAGAAGTTTTTAATACCGTAAAATTCAGTTCCACCAATATTGCTGAGGATTCAGCTTTTTGTAAATCATGTATTGAGAATGGAATTCCTCTGTACTCAGCAACTAAAGATAACTATGTTTATTTAAGAAGCTATGAACCAGAAAGCCATACATGGAGGATTAAAAATAACACGATTTTGAAATTCTGCAGCGTGATCGCTAAAACCGATGACTTCCGGCCATATATTACTAAAAAACCTATTCTCTAATGGTTAGAAAATCAGGCAGGCTGCCAGACTGTTTTTGGATTTTTCATTATCTAAAGAGATTGTCGAACAACAATAAAAAAAATCAGGCTTTTTAGGCCTGATTTTTGCGTAATAACCTAACCTATTACGTGAATAGTTGGATCGCAGTAATTTGACGGCAGTCAATGATGATAGGATATCCGTCTAAGATGAAAGTCGCACAGCAAGTTTTATGATCGAAACAAGCGAATGTTAACTCGTCATTAAAGAAGTCCTCTCCGCCTTTTAGTACGATTTGTACTAATGAACCAGGTGTTAGCTTTCTGATCTGATCACACGCACAACCTTTACATTGGTTATGAGAAGAAGATGAAGATGAAGAGCTTTCTTCTTTTCTTTTCCGTCTGCGTACAAAGCTGGAGCTTGAGCTAGAACTAGAGCTTGAGCTTGAGCTAGAACTAGAGCTTTCGTGTTTTTTTCTTTTCTTGTGTACAAAGCTGGAGCTGGAACTAGAACTTTCTTCGTTGCAGCCGCACCCTTGTTTTTTAAATAATGAACCCATTACTTTTCCTCCTTATTTGTCTTTCGTACTCCTGATTAATCAGGGGTAATATAGTATATTGAGTTTTTTAAAATTTGCATGGATAAGTACCTACTTGTACAAAAAATAGGTTTTTCTACTAGAAAAATAGAAAAAAAGAAGGGTGAGATCCTTCTTTTTAGTGGCCATCATTGTTTTTTTTAGGCTTCCACGTTACTTTTCCGCACGTTTTGCAGCCCTTCTTTTTTTTCACAGGTTCAAACAATGACGGTTTGCTTGCCGATTTTTTTGATTTTTCCTGCTGGCGATTACGATATAGCTTTCGCATTTGAGATTTGTCCATTCCACCCACACCTTTTCAGTAAGTTGCTTCTATACTATTCTTTACTTCTCCGAGTGGTATAGGTATTTGGCTGAAAGGGATTAATGGCTGTTGAAGTTTTGCTATTTTTTTGTTTAAACGGATTGATAGTAGATTCAGGGGTTTGTACGCTTTTAAAAGGGCTTATGGCTGGCCCGTTATGGAGATTTTTATTTCGTGTTACTGTTGCGGGTCTGCTTCGGACAGGTATAAGCTGCTGAGGAGCGATGAAGGTGTCAGGCACCTTAAATTCAGGTTCGATTTTTGGCTTTTGCATTTTTTTTGTTTCTTTTTCGCATTGCAGATCAGCGAGCATGGGATTTATCGATCTTAAGATGTGGTTTATCCCTGTCTGGTATTCTCCAATAGAGAGGGAAGCGAGTGATGAAAATGTCTTGGAGAGTCCAATCTGCAGGATGAGGTAGCTGATCCATTCAGGAATACATTCTTTTTCTCGCCATCTGAAGGAAAAAGAATAGTGATTTGCTTTCCTTTTGCATAGGATGCTCTTATGAATCATGTTTTGAACAGCATTTTCGGTATTCTCGGCTGGAGTAATATAGAGGAGTTTGGAATTTTCCGTTTGAATGATGATGGGTACAGGCTGATCAGCAACAAATGAAACCGATATTGAGGCTGTTGTACTCATTCCCGAGGCTTTTTCTTCTATAATAACATCAGTATGCTTAAGAATTTCTTTAACTCTTTCCAGGTCCCTTTGCTCAAGACCTGAAATCACAAAACACTGGCCATACATAGCCGGTTCAATTTCATGATAGTTTTCATTCCAATCCAACCCCCAATAATTTAATAATGGTTTTATATGCTGAAAAAAATTGATGTCCATCTGTCCGATCTGTCTGCCCGAAAATGTAAGAATCATGATGTCTTTCCTCCTAGCTGCCCGAAAAATAGGCATTCATTCTTGTGTCATAACCTATCGTATTCCCATAGTATGTATGGAATCTTCAGAACATGATGAGGAAAGGAAGGGAAACTATGGGTTTAAATCATAAGAAATCTATACCAAAGGCTGCCAATAGTCTCCAAGAAGAATGCATAAGAGTACAGAAAGTGTATGATTGGGTTACTGATACATTTTCAGTAACGAAACAAGTTAGTTTCAATCCGGAGCAGCTCAGAAAGATCGAGGAAGCATTAGAAGATCCGGCACGGCGTCCTTTGCGACTGACTTGTCAAACACCGGCGGCTCCGCCTCCATTCCCGTTAAACGGAGAAGAAACGAGGGCAGAATGCGAGACCTTCCTGTGTGAGCAGGTTGGTGAGAAAAGAGACGTAACGGTTTCGCTAAACGGTAATTTTGTTGATGCTCAGCTCGTGGAGCTGTTATTCACTTCTGAAGTAAGGGTAGCTGTTGTGGACCGTAACGGAAGAGTCGTAACACACCTTACAACGGATGCATCTGTCCTCGAACCATTTGTACTTTGTTATCCAGACGGAACAGACCTGTTTTGCAAAATCACCAGAATTCTTTGCAAAATCCAAACAGGAACCGTACTCCTAAACGCCCCAGCACCACGATCTTTTAACATCACCATTACATTCTGTGTGGATATCCAAATCGAAGCTGAAGTGAAACTCGAAGTACTTGCTAAGTTCTGCTCACCTCGAAATAATGACCTTTCAGCTGAAGAAGCTGAAATGGATTCTTGTCCGGAGGTCGAATTCCCTGCACAATGTCCGGATATCTTCCCTCGCCCTAACTGCGATTGCAGTGTCAGCGGTGAAGCGAGCGGACGCACCGGAAGCAATTCTACTGAAAAAGGCCGCCTTAGCGTGCTTGCTGATATCTGCCAAAACTGCAGCCTGAGTGACAGTTCACTTCGCTTTACGTTTGAAGATGAAAACGGGGGATTAAACAACTTCGACTTCACAGCGGATAGCTTTGAACAGGATTCTCTAAATTGCGAGCCTTGCGAAGGCAAGGGACTCAAGTTGATGGTCTCAGGTGTAGGTACGACAAATGACGGTGAAGAATTTGACTTTAACTTCGCAGCCGTAAGCCGCCACTCTGGAAGCCGTTTCCAGCTTCAGCTTATTGATGAAAGAGGGGTCACTGTATTCGAATCAGGAATTGTGAAAGTAGATAATGGAAGCCTTGAGGTTGAAGATTGCGTGACTTTCGATGATATCAAATTAAAATAATATCCTTAAGGGCAATAAAAGAGCAGGGAAGCATCCTGCTCTTTTTTCTTTAAATAGTGAACGAATCAGTGAAGCCTACATAAGATAAAAGATGGGAGCCTATTTAGGGGGGGACACGTATGCATTCTCAAAAAGAACGGTTAAGCTATGACCGTCTTATCGCTCGGGCCCAGTTTTATCAGGAAAAGTCTTTAGAGTTGGAAAAAAAATTAGTGTTTGCAGAGGAACTGATTGAAAAACTTGAAAAAGAAGCAGCGGATTCTTCAAAAGATACAACGATACAGGCACTTGAAGCTGAACGGGTGCGGCTGACAGAAGAGGTCGCACACTTGAAAAATGAGCTGGGGCAAGCCAAAAGCATTGATTATGACAAAAGAGCAGCGGATTATGAGGCATTGCTGGCCGAAGTGCAAAAGGAGATAAACGATAAGGAGAACAAACTGGATCTCAGCCAGCAAAAAATAAGGGCATTAGAAAAAAAGCTTTCACTTCAAGGAAGGCCTGATCCCTTTATGAAGAAAGCAGAGGAAGACGAAGAAGAGAATATTTTCGTTAAAAAGGATTATGAGTGTCTCTGTCTGTTTGATTACTCCATCATCATGAATGAAAATCAATCAGGCTTTATTAAGGGATCATTTATCATTGAAAACACAGGATTAATTACACTTCAGAATCCATCTGTTTGTCTGCGCTTCAATCCAGGTGAAGCCAATGTCTTAAAAGGGAAGATTTACTCCAGTGAAAATCATGAGGTTAATCAAGACAACCTCGCGAACTTTCATTGGATGTTTATCGACAACGACTGGGCGCAAGAAGCGAAAGAGCGCGGAGAAATCTGGATCTGCCCGATAAGAGAAATGATCATAGAACCTGGTGAGAAATCCGTGATACAAGACTATCAGATTCCATTTAAGAAAGAAGTCATAGGCAATCTAACGGTTGAAGCCTTTGTTTTCTTCAATAAACAGCAATATAAAGTAAAGGCGGCCAATCACATTTCTATCAATTTTTGATAATTAAGCCTATGTCCCTTCTCTATAATCTTGCATACTATGGGAATTATAGAGGAGGTTAGAGTATGTCTTGCGAGAAAAAGAAAAAGAAAGTGATCAAAGCAGATAAAGTCATTATTAAAGCAGATAAAGTGATTGTAGTAGAAGAAAAAAAGAAGAAGTACGACTATAAAGAAACATGGACTCACGATCACGTATATTCTCCTAAGAAGAAAGAATCTTCCAGCTGTAAAAAACATGAATCTTCCAGTTCCCACGGCAAAAAGAAAGAATCTTCTTCATCCAAACATTTTAAGTCAGAATCCAGCTTCAAAAAACACGAATCTTCTTCAAGCTATATTTGCTTTAAAAAGAAGCATAAAAAGCATAAAGATTGTGGCTGTGGCGGTTCCTGGATCTAAGCATGCAAAAAAAAGAACACGCAAAGTGTTCTTTTTTTGCTTTATAAAAAACAATTAGTCCTTTTCTTTCATTACTAGCAGTTCATGTCCCTTTTTCCATTCCGCATAGAGAACATCTTGAGCGGAGTTTATTTTTCTTTTTAAAAGCTGTGCCCGCAGCCACTCCTCATCAACTCCGGCTGTTTTTAAATTGTCATGAATAATTTTACCATCCAGGATCAAAGTGACAGGAAGTGTAACCTCAACTTCATGAAGCTTTAAGTCTTTGCGGGTGACCGGCTGTACATTGGATTTAGGAAGTACAGAAATGGAACCGTTCGTCTCCAGAATGGCATATTCTATCTCTCTCATGCTAAAATGGCCTTTCTGCCGGATAAGATCTTGAAGCTGGTTGATATCAAGCTTGTTCTTTTTCAGCTGTTTACGGTCAATGACGCCGTTTCGGACGATGATAGAGGGAGACCCTTCGAGAACCTTGCGCAGCGTCATTGATTTTTGTGTCAGCATCTCCAATGAATACATAAGTACTCCCCATACGCTAATCGCAAATAAGATCATCCAAATGTGCACATCAGGGTCATACATCGCATTTCCGACAAGTTCTCCGAGGATAAGAGCTGAAATAAAGTCGAAAGGTGTAAGCTGTGATAATTGTGTTTTTCCTAATAATTTAGTTAAAAAGAAAAGAGCAAAAAAACCAATGATCATTTCAATTGTAATTGTACCAAGCCTCATGACAGCCCCCACTGGTGCGAAGTTAAAGTTAGTGTTCTCCTGTTTGTCCAAAATAAACCGATCGTGAACATAAAAAAGCATCAAACTGACTCAAGATCAGTTCAATGCTTTATTCATGGCAACATGCCAAATATTGGCGTCTAGAAAGGGTTCTGTTGAAGTTGTAGCATATCCTAATTTTTTATAGAAATCCTCTGCATGGACCTGTGCATATAATGTAAGGGATGGATAACCGGACTGTTTGGCTGCCTGTTCCATCTTTTTCATCAGCAACTCGCCGAGCCCCTGTTTACGGCGGCTGGCCAGAATACAGACTCTTTCAATTTTCCCTCCGCCTTCTATCGGGCGTAAACGGCCTGCGCCAATTGGTTCACGACGGTCATCGTATAGGACAAAATGGGCTGATTGATCTTCAAACGAGTCAATCTCTTCTTGCTCAGAGACGTTCTGTTCATTTACGAAAACCTGTTTTCGAACAAACAAAGCGTCCTTGTATGATGGATCTTCCGTTGTTAGTACTTTTACTTCCAAAATTAAACGTCCTTTCCGAGCGCAAAAGTCTTGTAGACTTTCCAGCGGTCAGATTCTTCATCCATTTTTAACAAATGAAATTCTGTTACGGTTTCTTGGTATTCTGCTTCCACCATTTTTAACCGTTCCAGCACATCCGCATGCTCCACGTCAGAAAGCTTTTGGGCTAGGGTGAGATGAGGAACGAAATTATACGGATGTTCGTGTTCGAGCGGCCCTTCATAGAGAAGCTCGTGCAAGGAGTTTAGTTCATCATTGTTATCCACTTTCAAATAAATAACATTGTTGACAGGATGAAAAGAACTTGCTCGGGTGATATGAATATTGATCGGAGGAATATTCTTGGCGACTGTTTCGATATATTCAACGATTTCTTCGATTTCTGCATCGTTGGCTTCAAATGGATCTTTGAGTGTAATATGCGGTGCAATGATAGAATAATGAGGATCATAGCGTTTGCGGTAAGAATTTATTTTATCTTTGAGTTCTTCTGATGGGAATATAGCAATACCGTATTTCATTGAAAACTTCCTCCCTTATCTTTTGAATTAGTATATCAAAAATTCTTACAACTTCACAAATCGAATTATTTTCCGTAGATAAATTTTAAAGCAGGCCTGAGGTTTACTTGCCAGTCTGACCAAAGATGACTGCCTTCAAATTCATTATAACGATAATCAAACCCTATGTTCAGAAACCAGTCCGAAAGTTCACGGTTCGGCGATAAAAAATCTTTTATAAAGCCATCAACAGATTCAAAGCGGCTTTCTTCTTTTCCGACGGAATGATAGAGCGTCAGCAGTTCATACCCTTTGAAAGAGCGGACATCGTTCAAGATTTGCTGCTCAACGTACGGAGACTGTAAGATCAGCTTGCCGAAGGTACGGGGAAAAGATATCCCGCATCTGAGGGAAACATAGCCTCCAAGCGAGTCTCCGAGAAGGCACGTCCCGGATCCCAATAAGTAAGTATTAAACTTCTCTTGAACATAGGAAGGCAGATCCAGTGACATGAAACGAATATAAGCGTTATGTTTTTCTCCTTTTGGGTGATATTTATGATGCCTGTCCTCTCCGCGTTTATGGGAAATACCGATGATGATCATTTCCTCGATCTCATTCGCCTGAATCATATCATCCGCTGTAGATGCAAGCCGTCCGAGTTGAAAATAATCAGGTCCGTCCTGTGCGATCAATACAGGATATTTTTTTAGTGTGGTAAACGCTGGAGGCAAATAGATCAATAAAGGAATTTCTTCATTAAGTTCTTTACTATGTATGGTTTCTTCATAGACGGTTCCTTGAAAAGTGGGCATAAAAATTCTCCTATCTAAAAACAGCGCTTTCATTGTATCCGTTCCATTCTATCATACAGTGGTATAATGTAATCAAGATATAAGTATTATTCGGGAAAAATCCAAGGAAAATACAGAGGTGAGCCCAATGGCAAAACGAGTCCATAGCCGTGATGTTGAGTCTGCAGCCAGAGCCCTGCTTGCAGAACGGGGTGTAACGATTCCGGAAATCGCTGAAATTGTGTTTGAAATGCAGTCTCCCTTTTCTCCTCAATTAACGATGACAGAATGTATTGAAAGTGTTGATGCCGTGTTAACAAAACGAGAGATCCAGCATGCTTTGTTGGTTGGAATTGAGCTCGATAAATTAGCAGAAAAAAGGATGCTCTCTGAGCCATTGCAATCCATTGTGGAGATGGATGAAGGATTATTTGGTGTAGATGAAACGATTGCCCTTGGAGCAGTCTTTGGATATGGGAGTATTGCGGTTACGACGTTTGGACACCTTGATAAATATAAAATGGGTATCATTCGAAAGCTGGATACGAAAACATCCGAAGGCATCCATACGTTTCTGGACGATCTTGTCGCGAGCATTGCAGCGAATGCTTCCAGCAGGCTGGCGCACCGTCTCAGAGATCAGGAGGAAAGACTTTCAAAGCAAGAACTGGAACAGCATGATCAAGAAGAAAAGATAGGATGAAGAAAAGCTGCCCCTATACTGGGGCAGCTTTTCTTCGTCAACCACAGCTTTGACCCATTTTTACAAATTGAAGGACCAAGTATAGCTTATCTACATATGGTAGTAATGTGTAAACTTTATAGAAGGGAAAATGCATATGCAAAATAGAATGTACCCGTATGGTCCTGGGGCGGGTTACGGCTATGGGCAAGGCAACTATGGGAACCCAAACGTGAATCCCAATATGAATTATCCGAACCCTAACATAAGCCCAAACATGAACTATCCCGTCAGCCCCAATATGAATTATCCGGTAAGTCCTAATATGAATGTAAATATCCCGGTCAGCCCAAAAATGAAATACCCTAAAGAAGAAAAGCCAACAGAAGTAAGTCCGGCAGAGGTGACGAAAGCCAACAATTTTCTAGGGATCACAGAGACGCTTTCCGTCTGCCCATGTCCTCCAGGAGAGAACGTGTGGGCGGCCCTCGTGAATCCGGAAGGTTCAGGTGTAGATCTGGCGTTACAGCGAATCACCATCTCCAATATGACGTGCAGCCCGATAAACGCTCAAATCTATTTTAAGCCCACTCTGCCGTTCAATGGAAGAATGTCAGGAAATGTTACTCCTGCAGACTTGTCAAAAACTCCATCCGCCCGGCCAAAAGGACAGATTCAGTTTGGTTCGCTTCCAAACTCTCCAGTGAACGGAGTTTTAGCAGCATCCAGAATCATTCCTCCATACAAAAGTATTACCGTTGATCTGGATGGATTGTGGGTCATTGCATCAAGAACAAATGTAATGGTTTTCCTTACCTCTACATGCGATGACAGCAGCCTGAAATCTACTGTAGCTTTTGAATGGGAAGAAAAGTGATGGTTTAGGCCCTTTTTTAGGGTCTTTTTTTATTTTTGATTAATTTTAAAAAAACAGTTGCCAATTAAGTGAAAAATGAGGTATACTTCTATTTGTCCGATACATAATCATTTGATCCGATAGCTCAGCTGGGAGAGCGCTACCTTGACAGGGTAGAGGTCGGGGGTTCGAACCCCTCTCGGGTCACCATAACGCTTAAAACCGCGTCATATCAACGTTTACAAGTCACAGACTGGTCATCGACTGGATCAATGACTGATCGCCAGGGTACAGCCCGAATGGTACACACGGTTCAGGCGCATATATACTTACACGATAATCCTTCTGGTTCGATTAATACAATCGACTGGGAGGATTTTTTTGATGGACAAACGAACGGGAAAACGCATGATCGGAGATCGCAGCGGAACCACTATGCGCAAATCATTGTATGAACTGGACGCCTTATTCCAGAAGTATTTGAGCGCAAAAACAGCTGAAGGCCGGGCGCCCAGCATGGTGGAAAAATACAAGCGCTATTACAGATTTTTCTGCGACTACCTGGACAATCAGAACATACCGCGAGACATCCGCAAGATAGACACCGACGTCATCCGGTTATACAGCAGCTGGATGCTGAACGACAAGATAAAATTCGACGGACACACGTTCAAGCCGGAAGATTCGAAAACGCCTGGTCTGTCGGCTGTGACGGTCAATGATCGGCTGAAGATCTTGCGTGCCTGGTTCCGTTTTCTAGCCGACGAACAGCTGATCGACGAAGATCCAATGAAGCGGATCAAGAACGCCAGGGAAGAATCGGAACAGATCCAGGTTTTGAGTCCGCAACAGCTTCGCGCATTATTGGCAGCACCGAATCAACGCAGATATGCTGGATTCCGGGACGCTTGTTTATTGGCGCTATTAATCGATTCCATGTGCCGGATCAATGAAGCGTTAAACCTAAAGAAAACGGACATTGACTTTGCGTCCAGCACGATAAACATTAGAGCAGAGATCGCTAAAAGCCGAAAGTCACGTATCCTGCCGATCCAGAAGCGGACGGCGCGGCTGCTAAAAGAATTGATTGAAGAAGTTGCGTGCTTCAACAGTGAATACGTCTTTCTGGCGAACTATGGTGAACCATTGACGGCTAATCACTTCCGAAAGCAGCTGCGACAATATGCAGAGAAGGCGGGCATCACCCAGCGGATCATCCATCCACATTTATTGCGACACACAGGCGCAACAATGTTTTTGGAAGCGGGCGGCGATATCCGCCATCTGCAAATGCTGCTGGGACACAGTGATCTGCGCATGGTTTTGAGATATACGCATCTGTCGAAGCAGTCGCTGATCGCGCAGCATGAACAGTATTCGCCGATGAATAACGTAATCGAAAAGCGGCACAAAGAACGGAAGATCTTGCGCTGATTCGGGCGCAAAATAGCAAACAAATAAAAGTCAGTCCATTGCGGGCTGGCGGCTTTTTTTAAACGGATCGAGCGGGTTCAGGCTGTGAAAATTTGCAGAATAAATTTTTTGGATCGGAATAGGCAGTCTTTGTACTTCCAAATCCTTTAAAATATCAATCGGCTGATTTTCCATTTTTCAAAAAATGGTATTATTGATATGGAAAATGAAATGGATGGTGACAAGATGAAGATAACAGATTTTATCGATGAGAAGCTTTACGAACAGTTTAACAGGGATATTTATGGTGCTTTCCTGAAACTTAATGATCCCATGACGATGATTTTGAAAGGACATTTGTACATTGAAGCTGAATTTGAAAAACAGCTAGACATCTATTTAGCAAATCCTGAAGTATTGGATATATCGCGCATGAAATTTCCTGCTAAGCTAAATTTTTTGATCGCATTAGGAATAATGGATAAAAGCGACCGAAGTCCATATGCAAAACTTAATGAAGTCAGGCGTAAATTTGCCCATGATCTCAATTATCAATTGCAGGAAAATGATGTACAAATAATTGTTGATTCATTTAATAAATCACAAAAAAGTAGATTTAATAAAATGGCCGATGGGCAATCATCTCTTATGGGGAAATTGCGATTCTGCCTTTCAATATTATGGATAGATATATCCCTAAATACTGAATCAATAAAGCTGAAAGCAGAAACTCAAAGACTAGAAGAAGAAATAAAGAAGCTTAATGAAAAAAGCACTTTTGATTCTCCCAAACAATTTGAAAAATATTGGGAAAACTATATGGAAAGGATCAGTAAACAGAAAGATTCGCAAACAGAAGTGATGAACGATAAGGTGGCTCCAGCTGGGGAAGATTGCAATTAATCTGCACTAACAAAGGTTAGGGATTGAAAAATTCTGCGAAAAAATTTTTCGACTTGAATTCGGAAATCCTTTTTTAGATTTTTGGATGAACGCAATCAAGGCACCGTGTCTGCCTTAAATACGATTGTCTGCGCATACTGGGATTGTGGATCCCATAGATCGGCGCGCACTAGCGGATCTGTTTGCGAGTGGATCTTGACGATGACTGGACTGGCGTGTAATCCATCGATGGCAGGCGTGTGTAAGCGTAGGGCTGAGATCTAAACCCCCCACATTAGAATTTTTGGCGCAAAGGTGAACAGCCCAGGCGAAGGGAATTGATTGCGGATCCCCCCGGGGGTATCTAATACTTCGAGGATCAGCTCCATCCCGCGCATCCCTGGCGCCATCCATCCACAAGATTGTTCAGTCCGATTCCGATCATTCAATCGATCCATTGCGTGATACATCAAAGCATCGTCATCTGCATCCGAAGATCACCAATCATCATTGCATTGATCACCGATAATCAAGTCGGCGGGCTGCGCCGGCATACGATCCATCATGTGCAACTGCGCCTTAAATACGTTCCATTCCTTCACAACAGCAGCTGGCGCGCCAGGGTTCAACTTCCAGGCGCCAGGTGTTGTATCAACCCATTCATCAAGCCACTGCGGTTTTTGCAAAGATGTCACACAATCATCCCTTTCTTTTACGTATAGATGCAGCTATTGGCGCAAGCCTGGCGTTCATCGACTATTGACTATCATCTCGTTGTAGCCGCTGGCTGGCGCTTTTTCAATTCGCGATAAAGTAGCGATCTACTAATCCCGGTCAGATCGCAGATCTCGTTGACCGTGTACTTCTGCGTGTCATATAACGCAATGGACTGATCTATTTTGCGCTGATCTGCCTTTGGCCGTCCGCCCATGCGGCCACGTGCGCGTGCAGCTGCCAGTCCAGCCTGTGTGCGTTCACGGATCATATCCCGTTCTAATTCCGCAATAACACCGATCATACGGAACATTGCTTTGCCGATCGCTGTTGTAGTGTCAATGCGATCCTGGATCGATACTAATTCGACTCCAGCAGCTTCCAGCTGTTCTGCGACTGTAATCAGCTTCTTTGTGGATCTCGCAAGCCTGTCCAGCTTCCAAACGACAAAGACGTCACCAGGGCGCAGAATGTCCAGCGCACGCTGCAATTCTGGGCGATCGTCCTGGGCGCCGCTTGCGTGTTCAGTGAAAACCCGATCGCAGCCTGCGGCTTTCAGGGCATCCATCTGCATATCAAGCGACTGATCCAAAGTAGAAACACGTGCATATCCGATCTTCATGCTTTAAACCCCTCCGATTTTACTTTTATTTCCTTCTGCTCAATCATACATAAAACGTATGGAAGTGTCACATAGATTAATGGACAAGTTTTTAGACGTTTTAATAAGCTGGAAACCACATTCAGGAATCGAACTAATTATGTCCCGCTAATATTCGTTTTATAGACACATTGAGCAAAAACCTTGCTGCTATCAGTTAGCACGTTTCGTGTTGACTAGTCGTACACAAAATTTTTTTAGTTTAATCTTCATACAACGTCAGAAAACTGCGTCACTATCAGTTTGTACATTTTGTACATTCTAGAAGTTCTCTTTTGTACTTCTAAATATAACAGGGTTCTTAAGAGTTTTGAGCGACAGAACCCGCGCCACTATCAGTTCGCAGGATTTCTGCTGACTGGTTAGTAACTTTTCTACACTCTGAATTGCGTCATTGAAAAGACATTTGCGCTGAAAAACCGCGCAGTTATCAGGTTGTACGTTTTGGACAAATTAGAAGTTCCCTTTTTGTCACTTCTAAATCTATCAAGAATGGGGGGTTAACACAAAAATCCGCATGGCTGCCAGTTAGCACGAAATGTGCCGACTACTTCGCACTATATGCAATATCTGCTGAATCCGGACGTATTCCTGGCGTTGTCCAGGCTGACTTTTATCATCCATATAAGCGCGGATCCTGGCGCAGAATAATGTACAGCAGTGATCCACCCCCCCTGAAGTTCTGCGGCAGGTCGCGTCTGGAACGTCTAGGCCGATCTATGCGCCATTCTCCCACACGCACGGCACCTGTCCACGAATCAATAAATGCCATTCCACGTTCACAATTCGCCTGTTCAAGCTGCTATCCAACACAAACCATTCCGCAATCCCGTTCCGATCTCATATGCGCATTATGACGGCCAGAATGCGAACCCCGCCGCTGCCCACACGTAACATTTCTACACTGCTTTAATGCGACAACGTATAAATGTAACCCCAAGTAAACTCGCCGAATTTACATGAAGACCATGCGAATTTTAATATGTTACATTCATGATTTTAATGGACGAAAATTAACCCAGCTAGAACGCATATAGGTTGAACCAGTCGTGTCGTGCGACTGTTGTTCCCTCCTACCAGTGAGAAAGAGAGATTCCTGTCAGGATCGAATTGGCCAGCGTATATTCCCTTTGCGCTGGCTCATTTTTTTTACCAATAAGGTGAAAAGTCGTCCAATCATTCAAATGAAAGTAGGTGAAACGCAATGTCAAATCCAGTCAAACTATCGGCCTATTCAATAAAGCTGCTTCGAATCGTTCAGGGAATGTCGCAGAAAGAACTTGCAGAACGGGCAGGAATTGATCCGAAGTATCTCTCAAGGATCGAGAGGGGTGCAAGGCCCCTCACGCCATACAATGCGTTGAAACTGCGCGGCGCAATTGATCTTTCTGACAGACAAATCTTACAACTGTTAGCGGCACACAAACGCATTCTACACTGATCGGCGCAATGAGGGAGATGGGACGGATGGCCGGGATCGGTTGGGCTGGCGCCGTCCGCTTCATTCTTGTGATTAATCTTAATCTATATCTTGCGAGTACTTCTTTGCGTATTCTCTCTTCACATAGAACTAACATGTCATCTAGCTTTGCTAGTGACATAGAGAAACTTGTTTCTCGTTATATCTTTTATTTATATTTCTTTATATTTATTATTCTTTGTATTTACTATGCAATAGAATGAACTACCCGAAGTTCATATTTGAACTTCGTAAATTGAACAGATTGAACATCGGAAGGAAGACAGACAATACCAAACAAAAAGTGGGACAGTCATGTTCAGACCTGTATGAATAGTTGAAGACATAAGCACAGGCTAGATCGGAATAGCTACCCGATCGACAAGCGGAATCCTCTCGGCCGCAGCCGTGCTTCTTTTTATTCCATAAAAGGAGAGGAGACCATCACAGAGAGGAACTGAACACAAAATGAATCAGACAACTAACAATATGCATGAACACATAGGCGAGGAGGAATCGTTCTTCATGGCTTCAAAATCCATCTTCCATTACACGAACTTGCCAGGCATGGACTACGCAGCCTTATCGGTATACGTCTACATTGCGGCACATAAGCAAGATCAACTTTCCGTTGATGGCAGCAGCAAGCCTAACGGACTTCAAGGCTGGTGTTACCGTACGAAAAAGCGCATGGTCAGCGATCTGAAGATCAGCAAGGTAAAGCTGGACGCATGTTTGCGCACACTTCAGCAGTATGGTCTGATCCAAGTAGCGCAATGCAAGAATAAGTACGGCGGCAAGCCGTTGAAGTACCACAAGCCTTTGCGACCATCCACAAAGCAAGCGCTGATAGAGAAATACCCACAGTTCTTCGAAGTTGAAGAGACTGATGGTGAATTTGTTGAACTAGAGATTTTATCGATAGATGAAGCATAGGGCGTCTTTCCTTTGAGGATAGGCGCTTTTTTTTATGGAAAAACAACTACAAACACGGGAGGAATCAAAATGATGGAAGAACATTACAACGAAATGGCCGCAGTGGCCGCGATTTTAGACGACATGGGATTCGACAAAGAGGTTCGTAGCATGGCGATCAATGAAGCGGGATTCATTCCGCAGCGACTTCAAGCGCTGGCATATGAAGTTCTCCGATATTCTACGCGATATGGAATTGAAACTGACGAACACGAAGCAGATGAGATCTTGCAGGCAGTGTCGCGCCTGGTGTTCTGGGAACGACTGATTGCGAAGTCTGCGGTAAAGGCGAAACGGCGTCGCAGAAAGATCCGGAATGGGGGGGGCGACATCATGTGTAAAATCAGCCGATGAAAAAGTGCTATCTCTGTCACGTCCACAAGCCGCTGGATCAATTCCAGAAGAATGCGTCAAAACGCATGGGCGTTCGTGATGATTGTAAGACATGCCGCAAATTTGAGAACAGTGTCGGCCTGGCCAACCGAAGGGCAGAGGCTGTGGGCGAATCTGGGAGATTGACATTGCGCCAGGTGAAGCATCTATTCACGTTCTTTCATGACGCCTATTGCCCGCTGTGTGGGAAGCCATTCGATGATGGCAAGCATAATCCGAGCCTTGATCACGTTACACCGCTGTCCCGCGGAGGCAAGAACGAACTGGGCAACGTCGTGATTGTCGGGAATAGCTGCAATTCACGCAAGGGAATTCCAGCGTAATCAAGTATGCGCAGAAGACACCAGCATTGGAAATCGAATCTTTGATCCGCTTCCTGGCGATGGAGTCCGGCAAGGATCCGGAAGAAGTGCGCCAGCTCCTGGTCGAAGGCGAAGGTGAAAAGTCATGATGGATATCGAACGTAATCTGAAACGTGAAACGGATCGCCTGGCACAGAAATCTTGCGCCAGTGGAAACGGATCCGGTGGCTGTTATCTGATTTCTGGCGGCTGCTTGTACGCAAGAAAAAATCCGGGATTCGGCAGATGCCCGTACTTCGAAAAGAATGTGCTGCCTGCGAATCCTGCGCTGGAATCGGAGTACAAGCGATACTTCGGCGAAGCAGCAGCTGCCGGCAGCAAGATCGGAAAATGCGATCGCTGCGGATCCAGCTTTGCGAAAACTTCCAATCGCGCAAAGTATTGCGGACGATGCCGGGATATCGAACGGAAGCGAAAGGAAGCTGCGAGGAAGCGAGGATCACGATAAAAGTGCATATAAACGTCCGCATTTAGAAATCTGGAAGCCTTGCGCCACAAGGGATTCGGGCTTCAAAAATTGACGCCTAAGGGTTTATGTCTAGGACGACAAAAATGGCGTTCTAAATGCGGACACAGACGATAAAAAGGAGATGATCGCAATGAAAGAGACGGCAATTTTTCATCGGGTGAAGACAAAAAAAGCGGGCCTCTATGCAGCATCGGTGGAGATCTGTGACGCCGACGGTTTGCTACTGTTCCGGTACGAAGAGGATTTTTATCGGCAGCCGTTACGTCAGGTCAGCAAGGCGTCGATCAGATATGCCTGGAACTATTGCGACCAGTACGGGCTGAAAGTGGGTTGGCTGGAATCCGATGCCGGGATCCGCACGATTCCGATCCGGTTCCGGCTGGACGCAGATGGCACTGAAATAGAAGAAGACGAACAAGAAGAACTACAATTTGAAACGGGGGAATTTTGAAATGAACATACCTGCAAAGACTTCACAGTACTATATCCGAGAAGGCTTCACGGCAAGCACGGGCGATCGATACGAGGCAGACAAGATCTACAATGTGGATCCCGCAACGATACCAGACCATGCACACAAGTTGGAGGAAGTACGCTTCCCGTCACTGTCAGCTGTCACGCAGAACATTGCGCAGAAAGTCGAAGCTTACAAAGAGCAGCGCCAGGAAATATCGGAAAGTCCGCGTTACGCCGACAACCCGGCTGAACGTGAATTTTTACTGAAGGAAATCAGCAAACAGCTGGATTCGGACATCGCGGATCTTGAAAAGAAATTTGCGCAAGAAATCGAACTGACAGAAATGGATCTGGCGCAAGCAAGTGTGAAGCCGATCGAAGTAAAAACCGAAGACAAGGAAGCCGCCAGCTTAGTATTGGGAACCTTGTCCGCACAGCTTGCGTTTTCATCCGATCCAGCCAGCGTTCTACGCCTCTTCGAAAAGCAAGTCGCAGCTGTGGGTGATGGCGTTCGAATCGAGATCCTGAAGCACATCGCAAACATTGCAGAGTCAGCCGGATCAGATCCGGCGTCGAAGGAAATCTTGCGTCGCATACATGCAACCTGTGCCGACAGCCATCCTGGAATGCGCGACTTTGTGACACGTAGCAAGCATCTGGACGCAATCAAACGCGACGGTGATCCGGCCGCAGCTTATCGGGCATTAAAGGCTTATGAAGCGCGAAGGAGTGGACGTTAATGCTGGGAACAAATGATCAACAGCCAGGCGCAACAGATCCAGCACTTGCCGATCAGCAGCAGCCAGGCGCGAATGGCCAAAATCCGGGCGCCCAGGATGACGACAGACAGTCGGAACCATTAACAGCGGACGAGAAATCCGAACTGATCAGCTTGCGCAAGATGTCTGCACTTGCAACAGCAGGCATCAGCGATCCAGAAGATGTGTCAAATGCACTTCAATGGATAGAAGGCGCAGAAACGGTCGACGAGATCCAGTCCGGAATTGATCGTCTGCTGTGTGAGTTGAGAATATCAGAGCGATCCCAGGGCGTGGATCCATCGCCAGGTAATGGCCGTCAGTCGCCACCAAAGCCGAGAAGCAGAGAGGACGTTGGTCGGAAGCTATACCAGCGCATCAAGGATCGTCGCATAAAATAACACGTGCGCCAGCTTGCGGATATGAGCCGTGGGCTGGTTTATATTTTGTTTTGCAAATTACTAATTGGCTTACGTCGAAAAGATATTTTCGCTTTAAATACAACAGCATAGACTTGTGGTAAAATATCCCTTGAAAATAAAAATTTATGGGGGAGTTAAATGTCTAGTTTATACATGTGCCCAGTGTGTGATCAATACGCAATTTCTTTAGGAGAAGTTAATCATAATGATGTCTACGGTGTGGATTGTACAAGGTGTGGTCTTTTTAATATTTCCCACGAAGCCCAGAGTCAACTTTTCATAATGAAAGATGAAGTTGAAAAAAATAAAATTTCAGCTGTCTTAAGAGAAAATAGTATCAAAAACAGACTAGTATACACGGTAACATTGGGGAGGGCAGCTTTAAAGAATGGAATAACAATAGATAATTTACTAAGTCTTTTTCCTAGAACTGTATCTGACCGTATTGATCGCACTTTACAAAACCTAGTTAACTTGTCCTCATTTCCAAGTTCACCAGTACATATAACAGAGGACAGTTACCCTATTTTCTTTTCAGAAATTAAAGACTTAAAGGTTACTTTTTTTATACTAAAACAATTATCTGAAGATGGTTACATTCAAAGTGAGACATCAATTCCAGGAGAAATTATAGTAACTGCAAAAGGCTGGAACAGGGTTTCGGAACTGGAAAAAAAAGTTAAGGAAGACACTAAACAAGTGTTTATAGCAATGTGGTTTGATAAACAGATGGATCAGTTTGTCGGGGATGGATTTGAAGCTGCAATAAAGGAATCTGGATATGAACCATTTAGGATAGACTGGAAAGAACATAATGAAAAAATCGATGATCAAATTATCTCAGAAATTAAAAAGAGTAAGTTTTTGGTGGCTGATGTCACTGGACACAGAGGCGGGGTATATTTTGAAGCAGGATATGCTTTAGGGCTGGGAATGCCAGTTATCTGGACATGTAAAGAAGATCATTTGAAAGATGTTCATTTCGATACACGCCAATATAATCATATTGTATGGACTGACGTTGAAGACCTTCGAAGAAAATTATATTATCGAATACAAGCAACTATTGAATAAGCTATCTCCAAAAGTTTTAAACGCAATAAATTAAAGTTAAAAGGGAGGACTCACATTTGATCACAGGTTTATTGAAATATAAAGAAAAAAATTGCGTGTTTAAACTAATGGAATTTGATCTTGAAATTGAAGAAATTGAAAATAGAGATGAAATTTATATTAATGATTTAGACTTTTTTTTAAATCCAGATTCAATTTTAAAAGACGGCATAAATCTTCTTAAAGGTATAGAATTTGAAAATGGGAAGGAGATACTTTTTAACATTTATTCTTTAGATCAATCTGGGCCAAAAACTCACAATGCAAAATTATTATCCTATATAGTTTTTGATCAAAAAGAATCTAAATTTGATGGATTACAAATAAATGCTGACGAACTTAATTGGTTTCATAGTGTAAGTAATTCGTATTCACATAGAATTACACCTTCTACTGGCCAGGCAGAAGTGATCGTTAAACCTTATGAAAACACATCAAAAGAGTTTAACTTTAGCTTCGAAGATCAAAAAATTAATGGAAACCTTAATATATCTAGGACAATTTCTTTAGGATCAACCTTACCTTTAAAATTAAGAACAGATTTAAATTTTTATTTTAAAGCTACAAATTGCTTTCATATAGTCGAAAAACTATCATACATTACGACCCAGTTTTTGAGCTTGATTACATACAGAAGGAATTGCAGAATAAACCGAATTACTTTAAAGAAGAAAGATAACAACACTGGAAAGTATCGAAATGTTGGTAAACTAATGATCAGGAATATCAATAATATGGATAAACATTCTGAAGAAGAAAAAATAGTTCGCGAACGATTAATTGATTTACCATTAATTGAAGATCATATTGGATTATTATTTGACCAGGTAATTACGAACAAAATCTATTTAACTCATATACCTAAAAATTCAAAGGAAAATAAGGTAACAACTCCATCTCGCTTTATAATGGTTACTGCTGGATTTGAATGGCAATATAGGTTTTTACATAAGGATGAACAGGAAAAAGAAGACAAATATAAAGAACAACGAGAGGAAATAATTTCTTTTCTTGATGAAAAAATCGAACAAAATACCGGGAAAAAGAAAAAGTATTTTAAAAGTACCAAAAGTCTTGTTTTAAGAAGTGATTCAACTTTATCAGATAAAATACAAAAAGCATTGGATGAATTTGATGATGTGTTAGAAATTTTCATTAAGGATTTATATTTATTAAATAACATAGAAGAATATAAGTACTTGGAGATAGCTGATCGGATTCAACTTCATAGAAACAATATAGCTCATGGAAATATTGATCAAGAGATGGATTCTCTTGTTATTCTTGATCTATTTATCCTAGAGTGGCTATATTATGCAATGGTCTTAAATAGCATTGGTATGTCAAGAAAAAATATAATGCTTTCTTTAAATAAATTATTTAATCGAAGGTTTGCGTTATAAATGGAATAAAAGCTTGCAAACCTTTAGTGAATCTATCTACAAAAATTCATCCGTATTACTGCTATGATTGCAGGGTAGAGCGTAGACGTCTTGCACGGTTCAGCTTATGCGTTTATAATGAGTTTAATCGAATCAGAAGGAATACACGCTGAATACCTTGCGCCGACTGGCGTTGACTGGGCGAATGACTGACGTTGACTGAGCGATTTCTTATAACGTACCTTGACAGGGTAGAGGTCGTGGGTTCGAACCCCTCTCGGGTCACCATTCCTTGATATAACTGACATTGAGTTACGAACCAATGAAATTTTGGGTAGTGCTCTTACATAGGACTCTTTTTAAACCTTCTTGAACTCTACACGAGTTTCCAAGGAGGTTTTTTTATGTTAGTGGAATCATTGCAAAAAGAGTTTTTGATTGAGAGGAAGTTTGAAGGTTTAAGGGAGTCAACGTTGACCTCGTATAACGTTTTCTTCAAGTCTTGGAATGAATGGTTGAACACTCAAGGAATTGAACAAGTTGAAGACATATCTCCGCTTGTAATCAAACAATATTTGAGACAATGTGCGGACAATAGAAACAAACCAAAGACAATTAATACAAAATTGAAGTTACTTCGTGCGTTCTCAAGGTGGTTAGTTGAGGAGAGCCTTGTTGAACAACAATTTACCAAAGGAGTTAAAGCGGTAAGGGAGGATACGGTTCCCAAGATCGTTAGACAAGAAGATATTCAACTTGTTCTATCTCATTTAAGACGAGTTAAGAGACGGGAAAACACCTTTGAGTCACGGAGAAATTACGTTCTTGTGTTATTCATGATTGGAACGGGTTGTCGCTTGAGTGAGATTGAGCGATTAAATTGGACGGACATTGACTTCACAAACTCTCTTATTACAATCCTTGAAAGCAAAACTAGGAAACACCAAAGTGTTCCATTGTCGGATACATTAGCAAGAGAGTTGTTAGATTGGAAGTTATTCGTTGATAAGAAATTTAATAAACCTCCTCAACCATTGTTTATCACAAGGAATGGAACAAGGCTCACTAAAAACGGAATACAAAACTTTTTCAAGTTTAAAGAAAACTCTTGAGATACAAGGTGACTTTTCTCCACATTGTATGAGGAACTTTTATATCAAGGGATTGTTGAAGAATGGAGCGAACTTACGAGAAGTTCAATTATTGGCTCGACATTCTAAAATCACAGTTACACAAGGCTATATTGGTTTTTTTGCACATGAGTTAAAAGAAACCATTGATCAAAGTAATCCATTAAATGATCTAATATGAAAGAGAAACGTAAAGAAAAAGAACAACTTAAAGTCTTGAAGTATTTGTTGAAACTATATCCAAACGATAAGAAGATTATTGAAGCAATAAAGAAGTTGAAAAGAAAATAGTAAGTATATGAGCCGATTGTACTATAAAATGTATGATTGGCTCTTTATTTAATGTTAAACTATGGAAGTAAGGAGGGGTTTAATGGAAGTGATTACCGCATTGCCTATATACCGTATTTCACCGAAAGAGTGGGATAAAGAATTTGAGCAAAACTTGGAACAATCTTTAAATGGAGTGGAACCAACTAAGGTTAAACTCATGGAATTTCGTATTAGACAACGAGATTATTATTCATGGAAGTTCAATGACATTATTGGTTGGTTAGAATTATACATAGAGAATGATTTAGTTAAAGCACAACTTTACATATCGGGTAATAAGAAGTACAAGCGTGGATTCAATGCTATTTACAGGATTGTTATGATACAACGGTTGAAATTCCTATTAGTTCAAATGATAACGAGATAATTAGTCATGACATTACACTCCATATAAATTCTTGGAAAGAGCAATATTTTCAAAACCGTTATTACATTGATTATACATATTTAAAATCAATTGCATGGACTAACTTGTTGAAAAACGAGGAAGTAGTTACATAATTTTGCAGGTATTTATCGTTTTTCGGCGAATTATAGAGAAATAGATTTGTTGTAGAGGAGAAGATTTAATGCTTAGAAATTCATTTTTAGCCCTAATAACGGAAAAATTAAATAACTTTACATTTTCACAAAATGATTTTGATATTGATATTTCGGAATCTTATCATTCTGTTCATGTGAAAATTACTTATAGATATATTGAAGATTTTTATTTCTCATTTACTTTAAAGAAAAATCCTGGAGAAGAAATAAGTTTAGACCGTTGTCCAGGGATTGTTGTTAAAAACGAAAGTAAAAATGTAAAAACTAGAGGCACTCTTGTGGAAGACATTACAAGTTGGCTTAGAGCAATGGAAGAAGAAATGTCTTACACTCCATTCGCAAGAGAATTTACAAAAACAAAAGAAAGATTTACAGTGATGGAAGAAAAATTCAATGAAATTCCAGATGAATATTTCTCTAAAGAAGAAGGGGAATATCTTAAAGAAAAGCTAGAGAACCTTGAGTTTGATTTTGAACAAAAGTTAAGGGAAGAAATGGCGAATAAAGTAAACCTTGAAAATGAAATAGAAGTAATGAAAAAAGATTTAGAGCAATTAAAGTCACAAGTTGAACTATTAACAAAACGAGGTTGGATTAAATCGTTTGGAACTAAAATGTATACATGGGGAACAAGGTATCCGAAAACAACCGCATTTTTGGCTGCAATGGGATTACAATTATTACCCGAAGAAATTAAACAATTCATTCCAAAAGACGAACTAATCAATGCTATTTTACCCGAAGCTACAACGGAAACACCTAAACTTGTTGAAACCGTAAAAGAAGAAGTTACAAAGTAATAGCGTCTCCAGCTTCTATATGAAATATACGAGCCAATCGAATATGATTGGTTCTTTTTGTGTATAGGAAAATCAGAATGTGGGTAGTATGAAGAAAGCCGCCAAACATTCAAGAAACCCTTATTCAATAATGCTTTGTTTGAATACAAAATCTATACTTTTTAAACACAAAAAGTATACTTTTGGGTTAAAAAAATGAGTTAGTATAAATTTATGAAAAAAAGTAATTATGAAGATATAAGCCTTCTATACTTTCAAACTTTGGCGGGAATAGGAGAAGGCAAAGATAGGAGTGGTAATTGAAATTACTTTAAAATTTATAATGAGGTGAAGATAAATGAACACATACAATATAGAGAGATTTATTGAAACACTTGAGGAATTCCTTTTATTTTTACAACAAAAAATTAATGAAGCAACAAATGGTCAATGGTACGATATGAATGTTCTACAAGACTTGGATTCTAAAGTTCAAGCAATTTATAAAATCGCAATTGATTATTTAAAGAGTGATATTTACCTCCTTTACAGCATGGGTCAAACAATGCTCGAAAAACAAGTACAAGATTTATTTGATAAGTTAAATGCATCTGATTCAGATACATTTTATATCTTTTATACACAGATTTTTAGTTTGAAAGCAATGGTTGGAACACTTGAATAATACATGAGCTGTCTCTTATTGGGACGGCTCTTTTTATATACAAAAAAAATCCCTCCCCGTGCTTCCACAAAGGAAACATAGGGAGGGTTTTCTTATTACACCGAATGAGTTGAAGGATACGGTACAAAGAACCGTGCTTCGCTTTGTTCTCTCGAACACGAAAGAACAATGGGAGGTCTCCTATTCCTTTTACAAGGAAATCATGAGAGAAGTATTCAATTGTATTGAAAGAATTTTTAAAGTCGCTCCCTATTAGGAACGTCGCTTGTTCTCCAATCAACAATGGAGAACCCATAGGAGAGAAATGACAACACCGATAAGAAACCATATAGCTTTCTTCATTTTATAGTGTTGCTAATACCGTTTGTCTACAATGTATCCCTCACCTTAAAAAAATTGTGTGTATTTTTTAGAACCTTGTTGTGGGAGAAAAGAGGGGTACTCCCGCCGTGTGTAGGGGTGCTTTATAAATCAATTAAATTGTTGATCTTCCTTGTGAACTCCTTGAGCCACAATTTCAGTTTCTGAAGTGCTTCACAATGCTTCTAAAGGCTCTTACCTTAAACCGTGTTATCTCTTTATATAAAAGAATCTGACAGCTCTCATAAGCTAAGTCACACATTGCTTCACAAGGTGTTACTAACAATATAAAGTCTCATATGGCTTTACTCTATTGACACTAATAAATGGTGTTGATACTGTCTGGTTTAGAAGGTCTCATATGAGTGTCTCATAATACAAGGGAGGGAACACAATGATTTACGGGTATGCAAGGGTAAGTTCAAACGGTCAAGATTTAACCGCACAAGTAAAGTCTCTTGAGGAGCACGGTTGCACCAAGATATACAAGGAGAAGGTTAGTGGTAAGAACAAGGAGGATCGCACGGAGTTCCTTTCCTTGTTGAGCACGGTTCAAAAGGGAGACTCCATTGTTGTCTCAAAATTAGATCGCTTTGCACGTTCCACAAAGGACGCTCTCACGGTCATTGAGGAACTTGAGGAGAAGGGAGTCTCACTTGTGGTTCTCAACATGGGAGGAGACAAATTAGACACTTCAACCTCAATGGGAAAACTTATGGTCACAATGTTGAGCGGGATAGCGGAATTTGAACTCTCACTAATCAAGGAGAGACAACGGGAAGGAATTGCTCTTGCTAAACAAAGAGGAGTTTACAAGGGAAGACCACAAAAGTACACGGTGAAGAACAAAGGTCTCCAACATGCTTTTGAATTGTATGACAATAGAGACAACAATGGAAAGACCGTGAAAGAGATTTGTACAATAACGGGAATTAGTAAAGCCACGTTTCACCGCAAGTTAAGGGAGAGGTCACAATGATCTCTCTTTTTTTATTCTCAATTAAAATCAAGTTTCTCAATGTAATTCAAATATTTTAACCGTCACTCTAAAATGTCCGTTTGGCGACTTGCGGACGCTTACTTTTCGTAAGTTGTAAACCTTGTCTGCGATTTCGTAACCTAAGTTTTGTAATTTATATGTACTACCCAATACCAAAATAGGGACATGAAATCAGCCAAATTTGGTATGAAACTCATTGAATGTAATACCCAATACCAAAAAAGGTACAAAAAACAGCCTCTCATATACCAAAAAAGGGACACATTTTTGCCCTTCATGTACCAAAAAAGGGACATGAAATCAGCCAAATTTGGTAAGGAGATAAACAAGTAATAGATAAACAAGTAATAGATAATAAAGATTACTGGACTAACGTCCAGAATAATTACAATAAAAGAAATTAAATTTTAAAAGAACCACAATAACTTAATTAAATAAATACTGGTATTAAAGAAACTGGTATCACCAAAGTTGAAAGACCTCGGGGATCATTGTGGATACTTATATAAAAGATATATTGTGGAACTGATTTAAAGAAACTGGTAATAAGGTTCCGCTCCCTTCCGTTTCAACTTTCACCGTGGCGGTCTCAAATTCTTCTCCAAACTCCACATTCCATACGCTACATTGTTAAACAAATTTGGAGAATCCCTCAAACTTGTGTTGTCTTCCTTGTACTACTATATTTTCAAAAATATATTCATTATTATATTTGAGACTCTATTTGTTGATATATCCAGCAACTGTTTCTGACAGTTTAAGGACGAGGAAATACAAATATATTCATGGATATATTCAAATTGATTGTGAGCCATTCTGACAGGCTTGAACACTCTTCTTTGTGGGAGGAATGTCAAAATTCGTATTAAGTCGCTCAATGAGATCTCCAATGGAGGTCTCATTTTTTGTCATAATAATAGACTTTTCTTTGTCTTCTTTCGTCTAAAATTCGTCCATTCTGAAAGCCTAAAGCCTAAGTAAAACAAGACTAATTATCAAATGTGTTTATCTAAAATTACATTGGGTTGTGCGGAGTGGGTCATAGCTGCTTATAAGGTAGAGGATAAGTAAGCACAAACTTATTCTCATTCCATTGGAGGACTTGGAGAGGGGACGCTCTTTCCTGTTCTTCTCCTTATTTTTTATAGTGAATGTAATTCTTAATAAACACATTTAAGAGAGGAATGAATGAACGTGGAAAGACCATTGACGAAAAAGGAAGTACGGGCAATACGTCTTGTACTTGGAGTAATGCAAGGTGAGTGGGGAGATATGCTCGGGTTCTCTAAGTCTCATATTTTAAGAACGGAACAAGCTAACAAACACTCATATGAAGTTTCAACAAAATTTGACCAAGCGGTGAAATATAAGTTGAAGCAAATGGGGGTCAAACTTGAAGAAGTCTTGGAGATTGCAAGAAAGAGAGGTTTGTTGTAATGAGAATTTTACGTATTTTGATTGAGTTGTATGACCGTTCACACCACCCAAAGGAACGAGCGGAAATTATTAAAATAATTAAAGAACATATGGAAAGGGAGATTGAAAATGGCAAATAAGGAATTGCAAAAACTAAAAAAACAAATTGAAGACTTGCAAATAAATGTGAAGGAGATTGATTTTCAAGTTGCTGGTTTGAGAGAAAAAGCGGGTTCATTAAGACGTGAACGTTATGAACTCATGAAGAACTTTGTGGAGAACAAAAAAGAAGTGTTTGAGAAAGACGCACAAGAAAATGAATGTTGGGACAATGTAAGATCACTCACTCAAATGAAAGAAGAACTTGAAGAGCAGCTGGAAGCACAAAAAGTTGAGATTGTTGAAAAAGCGGTTCAATTAAGACATGAGACACACTTGGAGTTAACGGTTGAGGGAAATAAAGTCACTCAAGAACTTACACGTAAACGCTTTGAGTATCTCATGGAACTTGAGATAGCGGTAAAGGAAGCAAACGCAAAGTCTCAAGAAGCATTAACGGAAATTGACTTGTTTATCCTTGCTCATGGAAATGCTCACCAAAAGAAAACCGCAAATGCAAACAATAGAAATGTTGTTGACACGGGATACGGTAGAGCTGCAATGCCTTCTCATATGGTCGGTTTAGAAGATTACCGTTTATTATTCCACGAGGAGTCTCAACAAAACTTCACATTCCTTCTATTTAAACTTACGGGTGAAATTGAGTTCGGCGGAACGGAAGCCCAAAAGAAATACCGTGAAGCAATTCAAAAGAAAGGAAGTAAGAAGTAATGGAAAACAATAATGAATACAAAAAGACTCATGAAATTGAAATTAAACCACGGGATACAAAACATCTTGATCTCTTACGTGAAGGTTATGGAGAGCAAAAGGACTTCAAAGAAGTTGACGGGAAAGAGGTTTCCAAAGGTGAGGAGAACGTGGAACTTACGGACGAGGAGAAAGCACTTCTTGAGAGTGACGAGGACTCTTTGAGCCATGCTCTCAAACTCCGTCTTGGATACTTAAAATGGAGACTTGAACAAGACAAGAAACTTGAGAACGACAATGACAACGGTGGTGAGTAATATGAGTAACATTCAACCAAGGGAGGACAATGTTCCTTCCTTGTCTTCGTATGATGAACGCTTGGAGGAATTTGAGAACATTCCATTAGATAATCCAAAATACTCCACGTTACCAATGAGACAACGTCAAATGTGTTTAATGTATGTTCTCAAGGATCAAACGGGAATGACCGCAAAGGAAATAGCGGAGAAGTTTGAAATTTCCCGCACAATGCTTTACAAGTTTTTGAGAAAATATGAAGCACAAATGTTTATGCACGAGGTCTCAAATCAAATCTTATCGGAAACATTCACAATTGCGGTACTTGAAATGAAAAAGATACTAAAAACTTCTCATAGTGAGTCCAACAAAATTAAAGTTATTGAAATGATTATGAAAACACAAGGGAAGTTCAAGAATGAACTTGACGTAAATGTGAAGCAAGAACACGTCTTTGACCTTGAAAAAGAAAAACGTGAAATCATTGAGATTGACGTTGATGAAATTGAGTAAAGGGTTCCTCTTTTGGGAGCCTTTTATTTTTGCGAACCTTCTTACTTTTTGTAAGTTGGAATAAGACAAAGGAGGAGAAGAAATCCAATGGAATTTTTATTATTTGTGCTAACGTATTTATTTTTGTGGAACTCGGGTTCTCAACAAAGCAAAATGATTGAATGTTTAATTACGAAACTAGGAGGTTGATCGTTTGGACGCAATTAATCAAAAGATTGTATCAATGTATGAACACGGAGCAAGTCACAAAAAATTGCTTCCGAGATTGGTCTTTCAATTTCTTCCGTGTACGAACGTATTGTTAAATTGAAAGATAAAGGAATACTTCAACCACGACAAACGCCAAAAGGTAATTGTGTACTTGACCTCACATTCTCAAAACTAGAACTTGAGTTGTCTTACGTCACGGTTCCCAAAGTTGACATTATATCTTGTGATAAAGACATGAATCATTTAATCATAGAAGTTCAAGACAATAATGGCTTGAGAGCAACGTTAAAGTACCCTCTTGACGATCTTGAGGAAGAACTTGTTTCAACTCTTGGAAAGAGAATCTTGGAGGACGTAAAGGACGTTGAATGGACACCTCACATTGACGCTAGGAAGATTAAAACCGAGGAACAAGATTTGAAATACATTGGATCACGGTCTTTGCAATACTTTGTGGAAGGTTATAATTTAACGTTTATTCAAGGTTTCATAAAATACAAGAGACCTATTACAAGAAAATTTGTAAATATTTACAAGGATAATGTTCACCGTGTTGTCCACGAGGACGTTGTGAATGATTATGGTTTTGTATTAAAGGTAAAAGATATAAATTGAGCCTTCGGCTCGTTGCTTTGCAACAATCTTTTAATTACAAGGATCAACATAATTAAAAACTATGTTCTGTTTAACAACTTCTATCTTGTGTTGTGACTTTATTGTGGGGTTGTATTGGGACGCATATAGAAGCCTTATAAGTATGAGGAAACATGAGAGTAAAAATCTCGTGTTTTTTTTTATTGTTAAAGACTTTATTGGGTAGTCAATTTAAAACAAAAAGGAGAGAAATTATTATGAAAATCAACTTCACAATTGAAAAGATCGAAACGTTTATGAAGGAGTTCCAGTTAAACACAAGGGAACTTGGAGACTTACTTGGGTTTCACAAGGACTATATTGCTCGTATTTTACGTGGAGAAAAAGCAATAAGTCATAATGTTCAAGTTAAATTGAATCGTTTGTATGAGGAATTTACGAGTGTTGAGAACTTCAAAAACCGCATGTCAAAACTTAATGAGAACATGAACAAATAAAAGAAAGAGAGGAGAAGAACCAATGGAACTTATTATTTATCACCACCTATTCCACACGGAAAATAAGAATAGACTTACAACGCAAGAATTGTTCTTGTATACGCAATTGAGAAAAAGAAACATGTCAAACGGAGTCCTTGAGACCTCATTGGACATTCTTTCAAAGAGAGTAATCTTGTATAAAAAACCAAGACGAAACAAGGAAGTAATTAAGGAACTTCTTGTGAATTTACAAAAAAAGAAAGTGATTAAGTTTGAAGAAGAAAACGGAGTTATTGACATTGAATTTTACTTTTGTGAGGAACCATTTATAAAACTTCCTTCACAATGGCTTGATCTTATTGAGAGTCCCGAGGAATTATATCTTGTCGCTTTTATCATGAGTGCAAAGCACAAGAGAAGATCAATGCCATTTGCCTTTATTGGTGAAGTCCTTAATGTGAGCACCAACACCGCACAAAATGTTGTCAAAGGATTGGTTGAACGTGGATTGCTTCATAAGAAGACGGGAGAGAAGATTTTTAACCATGAACGTGAAGCAAACACTTACACGCTCCAAAGTATCTCACATGAGAGTTATGAGAGACCACAAGAGAGTTACGTTGAGGAGATCGAATCCCCGCAAGACACAAAGCCTTTAAAGGAATATAAACCCGCTAAAATAGACTTGATACAAAAGAAAGGAACAAAAACTCCAAAAGACTTCTTCCTTGAACAACAAGAATCCATTCCAATTGAGAAAAAAGAAACTCCAAAAAGATCAGCTGCTGAAATTCTAGCGGAGCAAGAGAAACCTGAAAATAACATTGTTGAGAAGACAAAAAAAGAACCAAGGAAAATCTCCGATAGTGCAATAGAGAAAAATCCATGGTTAAAGAGGTACCAAAAGAAAGCTGAACAAAAAGAGATTGTTGAAAAGAGAGAAGAAACAATTGAACCCGTGGAAAGGGTTTTTTAATTTGCCTTCATTAAATATAACAACACTGGGAGTATCGTGTGACCTAAATCAAAATAATTGAGTTTCCTAAAAAGGAGACTCTTTTTATTGGATTAAATTGGTTATTGGGTTACAATTTTTTCATAAAAAGAATGTGGAGGAAGCACATGACCATAAATGTTCAAGTTCAAAACTATATTTTTGTTATGAGGAATTTACAAGACTCGATTAACCAATTACAAGGTGAACAGTATCTAGAGAATCACAAGAAAACATTACTTTTTAGTTTACTAGAAACACTATCAAAAGGAGTTTTTGGAACAGAAAGGAATTTTGTAAAGTTTGAAAGACTAATTAGGGAGTTTTGTGTGTGGGAAGACGGAAAAAGGGTAAGTTTACAACAATTATCATTACTCTTGGAGAGAACAGAAGAACGAGGATTTGAGACATTAAAAAGTTATGTTGAAGCTAATTTATCACGTTATCCAATGTCTAGACCCGTTCCATTTACCCATGATCCTTATATTGAAGAAATAAGGGAATACATGCCTGAGGGAATTCAAAAGATTAATGGTGTTAAATTGGAACAATTAACTCACGTGAGTCTATTGTGGAAGTATCGAAATGGTTTGGTACATGAAGCAAGAGGACTTGGTGCTAACGAATTGTTTGATGAAGTTGAACCTCATTATATATTTTACAGAGCAATAGGATACGATACCGAGGGGGAAATAGCCTATAAAAAATATTGGCAAAAGTTATATCCATTACACTTTTTAAACGATCTTATAAATCAAGTAATCACAAATATAGAACCTTATTTGATTCAAAACGGAATTGATCCATATGATAATTATAACTTTGAACCATTATGGATTGAGGGGAGGAATTAATGAAAACCTTTCTAATTACAATTTTAACAAGCGGAATTACAAGTGGAATTGTTTTAGGTTTATACCGACATTTTTTAAGTAGAAATATAGAAAGTTACAAGAATACTTTACTATATGACTTGCAAAGAAAGGTTCATGATTTTCAGTTATTTGCAGCAAAGAAACATGAAAAATATGCAGATTTGTATAGTACATTACATGTGGCAACGGACGAATTATTAAATTTTACAAGTTGGTTTAAAGAATATCCTTCATTTCAAGGTTACACAGAAAAAGAATTAGATAATTATTTAGAGCAACATAATCTTATTCAAACACACAAATCAAGAATAAAATCATTATGGGAATCAGACAAATGGGCAATGCAATCAGAATTACATAAAATTATTGATTGGAATAAACGTTCGGAAGCAGATAGATTGAGGTTAATTGCTTACCAAAATTATTCACAATCACTAATTTATCAATCTAAAGACGTTGCAAAAATATGTGAAGAAATAACACAAAAACATGTGGAACTCATACTAGATTTTGACTTACTTAATGAGTTGGAACCAAATGAAAAGAAGGAAGTAAGAAAAAAGATTGAAAGTCACAAAAATGAACTTCGTACTTTAAGGGAGGAATTACATAAAGTAATGCAATCGGAATTGACTATAGGATACTATGAAAAATCCAATGAATAAAAAAGAGGAGCCATTGCGGTTCCTCTTTTTTCTATTTGGCGACTTCTTTAATTGGTAAGTGTTTTTCAAGCACTTCAAAGGTTGCTTTGATACTTCTAAGCAGACCAATCATAGCTGCTTTTATTTCACTTGAGGTAGTATACTTTCCTACACCCCATAATTCAATTCCATTTATTTTTCTTATTCCAGAATCTATACGGTATGGAGGGTGATTGTGTGCAATATCATTTCGCATTTTTACCCCAATTTTGAAGTCATCAGATTTTTTACTTTGTTGAGGTCTTTATACAATGGACGGTTCACATTTTTTAATTTGTAAATTGCTCTCTTAAAACTCACAAAGTCATCTTCTTTGATTTTAAAGTCATAAAGTTTGAACAACAAATGTCCAATTGTTTCATACAATGTGTAAGCCTTTAGAAAGAAGGTGTCCACAAAGTAAGTGAAATTGTAAAAGTTACTATGGTGTTGTTCTTCAAAGTGAGGGTAGTATTCAATTGATTGACCGTTTTTCCCAGGTGACTTATGCCATTCATCATCTGGAATCCCTTTGTAATAGTAATACATTGTGTAACCAAAATTTCGATTCACCGAGAGCAACCTATTCCCCAAAATAGTTTCCCAATGTTGTGTGTCCCAATTATCTAAGTTCATAAAATGATCGTCTTCTTTTTGAAACATTCCTTTGGATACTTCAAAGTCCTTCAACGGACTCTCCTTTGTACACTCATTGAGATCAACTTCTGTAATTCCTTCAAATGGTTTGATATTGATTTTTCTCTCCATGTTTCTCCCCATTTCATTTAAATTTATTACTTTAATGATAAGGGAACAACCTAATTTATTCCATGGAAGTCACACATTCTCCTAAATGTTGTTACTCTAAATATGAAGGGCGGATAAATTAAGATTGATTGCTTATCAAAACTATTCACAATCACTTCTCTATCAATCAAAAGAGGTTTCAAAATTTGTGAAGACATAACAAAAATACATGTCCACCTTATTTTAGATCATGATTTATATAGAGACGGAACCAACTGAATAGAAAGAGGTTAGGGAACGAATTAAAATTCACAAAGAGAACCTTCGATTATTACGGGAGGAATTATATAAAGTAATGCAATCTGAATTAACTGTCGGATTCTATGAGAAGTTAAAAGATAAAGCAGATAATTAAAGTATGAAAAAAGAGGAGCCTTTGTGGTTCCTCTAATTTTTTGTTTCAAAATGTTTTCCTAATACGTCTAGTGTTGCTTTAATACTTCTCAAAATCCCAATCATTGCTTCCTTTAACTCTTTGGAAGTTGTATATTCTCCAATTCCAAATGAACCCCCACTTGTTGTGATTTTTACTCCCGAACTTATTTCATATGGAGGGTGACTATGTGTAATTGCGTTTCTTATTTTGACTCCGTTTTGAAAGTCATCTGACTTCTTTATTTTAGATAATTTCTTTTGTAAAGGTCGGTCTACATTAAATAGTTTGAAAACAGCATTGTTATAACTTATTTGGTCACTATAATCCTCCTCATTGTATTCCAAGTTGTAATATCTAAACAATATTTGTCCAATGGTTTCAAACACAGTAAAAGCTTTTAAAAAGAAGCCGTCCGCAAAGAAGATAAAATTATATTGGTTACTAAAATGTTCATTCGTAAAATATGGAAAGTATTGAACTGATTGACCTTGTAAGCCAGGAGAAAGAAACCATTTCTCGTCTGGTATTCCTTTGTAATAGTAGAACATTGCATAAGCAAATTTTGAACGGGTTGAAAAAAGTCTATTCTCTAAAGTTTGTTCCCAATGTTGCATTTCACTATTTAAAAGGAATTGCCCTAATGTATTTTCTTGTTGGAAAAGACCACGAGGTAACTCGTAATTTAATAATGGACTTTCTTGCTCATTTTTCTCAAAGTCAACTTCCTTTATGTCTTCAAATGGTGTTATGTAGATTGTCATAAGTCGCTCCTTTCAAATGTTATATACAAATACTTCCACTCTATTTTTCTAGTTCCTTTAATAACTTAACAAAATTTTACATATTTTGATATAATGGTATAAAAAAGGATAAGGGTTACATATATGAAATTATTTCTCCAATACTTTGCAGGTCCATTGATCGCTGCTTTAATTACAACGGTTATACTTTGGTTTAAAGAAAGTAAGACAGAAAAGAAGAAACACCTTAATAATGTAACTTTTGAGCAACTTACAAAAGTGTACAATAAACTATTTATCTTGTATTACCAATACAATTCTTCATTAGTAATTGAGTATAAAGAGGAAGTTTATAGTTTAGACGAGGAAGGAGAAGAACAAACAATTGAACTCCCGCATGTTGACAACATTGATTTTTGGGAGAAAGTCATTAAGGAAGTAAAGGATATTGTTTATCCAAATATACATTTGTTAATGCGAAAAGACGTTGTATTGTGGAATGAATTTCTTGAGTATGAATTGATTGAAGAACCAACTTCTTCACTTGATATTGTTCTTGGATACGAAAGGTTTAAGAAATTCTTTGGGGATATTTCTTTGAGTTACATTAAACTTTACAATCAATATCATTTGGAAACGTCAAGTGTAAAAAAGAAAAGAAAGAAAGACTACAAGGGTAAATTGAAAAACATTAAGAGCAATCCATTTTACTCCAAAGAGGAGAAGCGTAATAAAATTAAAAAGTTAAAACAAAAAGAACAAGAGACCATAAGTAAAATACTTTAGAGGTGGAGAAATGGTAAAGGATACCCTAGCGTGGATAAATTCAAATGGTTGGATTGTATCTATTTTCACATTGGTACTAGGAGCCTATTTAAGTACGTTCCTAACAAAAAATAAAGAAGTCCTCATGAAAATTGCAGATAAAAAAGGACAGTATTATGCGGATTACATAAATGCTTTGCTTCAATTTAATAAACCAATTCATTTAAGAGCAAGAGAACATGAAATTATTAATACGAATAGAAATTATTTTTACTTAAAAAATCTTGTAATTTTGTATGGTTCAAATGAGGTCATTAAAAGACTTTCTATTTGTGAGAAAAACGGGATAAATTTTAAAAAAGAAGAGGGAAGAGAAAGCTATCTTAAATTAATTGAAGCAATGAAAAAAGACATTGAAAATCCTAAAATTATTAGATCATGGTGGATAAGAAGGATTGCGATGAACAACCGAAACAATAATATTGCCGACATTCTCTTTGATTATAAACAAGAAAGTGAAGAGGAATAAGTTACGACTTGCAAATTTTCATTGGACACTATACTGTAAAACTTGTACTAATTTACCGTTTAGAGTTCAATTAGGATTAAAACATTGATAGTCCGCATGTTTGTTGTATCAAGTGTTAAACAACTCCTTGACAGGGTAGAGGTCGGGGGTTCGAACCCCTCTCGGGTCACCATAACAGTTTATTCAAAGTCCTTGATTTTCAAGGTTTTTTGTGTTACAGAGTATTAGTATTGCATTTTTATACTACAATAAATCGAAACACGTTAAAGGAAAAACGATTATCGTCTTTTCGTCAAATCGAAAGTCAAAAGGACAGCGAATTTCAGCTGTCCTTTCGTGATATTCTCTGCCATTATTGTTAGTGTCAAATTGGTCTACCTATGCACGAGAACCATCATGATCGCAATAAATTCAGGTTCGCCCTTCAATGAACCAATTCTGAGACGGAGTCTTTTTGATAGAGTTTACGGAGTTTACGTCACAGCATTTAAATTTTACAATACTCCCATCAGCAATCTCTCCCGTAACAAGACCCTTATAAGAGTCATAATGTCTAAAGGTAATTTGAACCGATGTATCATGTAAACGAACAGTCACTTTGTTTCCCGATTTAAGTTGTTTAAATCGTTTACAAGTTTGTGAATGTTTTGAGGAATTCATTTTTCAACCACCTTCTTAAAAATTAGAACTTGTACTTGTCATAGTTTATGCGTTCCGTTCATTGTTGGTTTGGACGGGCAGCAAAATTTGGACAAATACACGTTTGTAAACATGAATGAAGCTGATCTTAAAGGGTATTTCAGCTTCTTTTTTTGCGCTTAACCAGTCCTCTTTAATGGTGTCCCGCCGTTTTTTTCTGTATTGTTGAGGGAAACATAAACAGAAAGAAAGGATGATAGTTTTGAGCGGAAAAATGAAGGCGGTAGGTTTGTATAAGTATTTGCCGATTGATAATCCTGAGAGTCTGTTAGATGTAGATATTGATAAACCATCTCCAGGTAAAAGAGATCTTCTCGTAAAAGTAAAAGCAATCTCTGTTAATCCTGTTGATACGAAAGTGCGCAGCCCGAAAAACGCCTTAGAAAAGGAACCGAAAATTCTTGGCTGGGATGTTTCAGGCATTGTGGAAGAGACGGGTTCTGGTGTAAGTATGTTTAAAGCTGGAGATGAAATATATTACGCTGGTTCCATTGGAAGGCCAGGAGGAAATAGTGAATTCCATCTTGTGGATGAACGTATTGCGGCCCATAAACCAAAAACGTTCAGCTTTGAAGAAGCTGCCGCAATGCCGCTCACAAGCCTTACAGCCTGGGAAGGATTATTCGAACGTCTCGGTATTGCTACGAAGAAGGATGAAAATGAAGGTCGATCCATATTAATTATAGGTGCAGCCGGGGGAGTAGGTTCTATTGCGCTTCAGCTCGCAAGTTGGGCAGGATTGACCGTGGTTGGGACCGCCTCACGAGCAGAGACCGAAGTTTGGGCTAAAAAACATGGTGCGGACTATACAATCAGCCATTATGCGGACTTTTTACCACAGCTGAATAAAATAGGGCTGTCTGAAGTGGATTACATTTTTTGTCTGAACAGTACCGATCAGCATTGGGAAAGGATGATGGAAGCAATTGCTCCCCAAGGTAAGATTTGTTCGATTGTAGAAACGAAAACACCGCTGAACATAAGCTTACTTCAGCAGAAGAGTGTAACGTTTGTCATGGAATTCATGTTCACAAGATCGCTCTTTGAAACGAAGGATATGAAAAGGCAGCATGAGATTCTGACAGAGATGGCCCACATGTTCGATGAAGGGATATTAAAGACAACATTAACGGAAACACTTCAACCGATCCATGCAGAAACGATGAGAGATGCACATTCGAAATTAGAATCCGGTAAGACGATAGGAAAAGTGGTAGTAAGCCGCAATGAATAAACCCTTCAGCTAGAAGGGTTTTTTTTGTTTTTTTAAGCTGTGAGAAGGGAATATTTTAAAAATCTAATATATAGTAAATGAAGATGAAAGGATGATGCAGTTGTTTAAGAATAAAGTTGTCATCGTTACTGGAGCAGGACAGGGAATTGGCAGGCAAATCGCCATTGATTTTGCGGCTGCGGGAGCAAAAGTGGTGCTGGCTGACCAAAAGGAAAAGGAAGCGAAAGAGACTTTGGAAAAGATACAGTCCAATAAAGGGAAAGCTCTTCTTATTCCAACAGATGTACGCCAGCCTGAAGATATTATCTCACTTATGGGGCAGACAAAAAGGGAATTTGGGCCAGTTGATATTCTGATCAACAATGCCGGCAAAGGGGTCTGGAAGTCTCCGTTCGATTTGGACGTGGAAGAATGGGATAATGTCATTCAAACCAATCTTCGAAGTGTATTTCTATGTTCGCGGGAAGCCGCAAAACAGATGAAAGAAAATGGGGGAGGCTCCATCGTTAATATCGCATCGACAAGAGCATCCATGTCAGAACCTAACAGTGAGGCATACGCGGCAACGAAAGGCGGCATAACAGCTCTCACTCATGCATTGGCCGCATCGTTCAGCGAACATGGCATTACGGTTAACGCCATCAGCCCAGGTTGGATTGAAACCCAAGACTATGAAGGTTTAAGAGATGTTGACCATCAACAGCATTGGTCAAAGAGGGTTGGAAAACCATCGGATATCTCTAGCGCCTGTTTATATTTAACAGCCCCTGACAATAACTTTATTAACGGTGAGAACCTGGTGATCGATGGTGGAATGACAAGAAAGATGATCTATCACCACTAAGATAGAATCGAACGGATGAATTCATCCAGTTAAGGAATGCTATACGTAGCCTTTTTTAGGTGAATGAAGAATAAGAGGGTGAGAGGCTGTGCCAGCTGAAAAGACACAGAGTAAAGTTGAGAGAGGGGTATATCTCAGTTTATCGGCATACATCGTCCTATCCCTGCTGAAGCTCGGGGTTGGCTGGTTCTATTCCTCTGAGGCTTTGGTTGCGGATGGTTTAAATAACTCAACGGACATTTTGGCATCCGTCGCAGTTCTGGTCGGTTTGAAAATTTCAAGGAAACCAGCGGACCGTGACCATCCTTATGGACATCTTCGTGCTGAGACCATTGCATCCATGATTGCATCCTTTATAATGGTGGTTATCGGGCTTGAAGTTTTTATTTCTGCAGTAAAGAGTATCGTGGAATTTAACATAAAGCCTCCATCAACCATAGCCGGGTTTACTGCCATTGTTTCAGCGTTTGTTATGCTTGCGGTCTACCGTTATAACATTAAACTTGCAAGAGAAACAGACAGCCAAGGGTTAAAGGCGGCAGCCCTTGATAACCGCTCCGATGCGTTTGTAAGTATCGGAGCGGCTGTTGGCATATTCGGAGCTCAGTTTGGCATTTTGTGGCTGGATCCTCTTGCTGCTGTGCTTGTGGCACTAATGATCATCAAAACCGGCTGGGATATTTTTTACGAAACCTCTCATAATCTTTCGGATGGTTTTGATTATGAAGAAGGAAAAGAGATGGAAAAAAAGATCTTGCAGGTAATTGGTGTAAAGCAAGTAACAGACTTAAAAGCAAGAAATCATGGGAGTTCTGCTATTATTGATGTAACCATCCTTGTAAATCCTTCGCTGAATGTCATTGAAAGCCACGAGATCACTGAGAATATTGAAGCAATGCTCAAGCAGGCGTATAAAGTGGGAAGCATATCTGTTCATGTAGAGCCGCATGAGATGAAGAAAGAGGTAGAGAGAAATGAATGAGAGTTTCAGGCAGACTGTACCTGCCAGGAAAGAAGAGAGGCAGACAAGAAGGCCATTGGTCCTTGTGTCAGTGATCATCGCCATGTTTATGGCAGCGATTGAAGGAACCATTGTTTCAACAGCAATGCCGGGAATCGTAGGAGACCTGGGTGGTTTTGCATTATATAGCTGGGTTTTCTCTGCTTATCTGCTCATGCAGTCTGTGACCATACTTATCTATGGCAAATTGTCTGATTTATACGGACGGAAACCTGTTTTTATTATTGGAATTATTATTTTTTTAATCGGTTCATTGCTGTGCGGTTTTGCGGCATCTATGAAACAGCTGATTGTTTACCGGCTTCTTCAGGGACTTGGAGCTGGAGCTGTGCAGCCGATAGCCACAACCATCGTGGGTGACATGTATTCCATGGAGGAACGTGCGAAAATACAAGGATATCTGGCAAGTGTGTGGGGAATCTCTGCTATTCTTGGGCCTTTGCTAGGAGGCTTTTTTGTCACATATTCTCATTGGTCCCTTGTTTTCTGGATGAATATTCCCCTAGGAATTCTAGCGATGATAGGTGTCGGTAAATATCTGCATGAAAACATTGAGAAAAAGAGAGTACATATTGATTATCTCGGATCTTTGTTCGTTTTAGTCGGAGTAAGTGCTTTGATGGTCCTGCTCATACAGGGAGGAACCGCCTGGCCGTGGAATTCTTGGGAGACCTATTTTTTGGGTGTTTTATCCGCGGGCGTCCTGTTCTGGTTTGTGATTCATGAATCCAAGTTTCCTGAACCGCTGATGCCAGTATTCCTGTGGAGCAACAGGCTGATTTCTCTTTCAAATGCTGCATCGCTTACCAATGGTGCAATCCTGATCGGCATTTCCAGCTTTCTTCCCGCGTATATTCAAGGGGTAATGGAACAGCCTCCAGTCGTAGCAGGATTTGCTCTTACTGCTATGTCAATCGGCTGGCCGATCTTTTCAACCATTGGTGGAAAGCTTCTGCTTAAAGTAGGCTTCCGGCCGGTGGCAACTGCTGGAGGCATTGCATTAATTGCTGGCTCGATCGTCTTCGTGTTTATGGATCCTTCCAAAGGGCCGGTCTGGGCAGGAGCTGGATCATTTCTTATCGGCTGCGGTATGGGGCTGACAAATACGACTTTTATCGTTGCCATTCAGAATAATGTGGATTGGAGAACAAGGGGTATTGCTACCGCTTCTAACATGTTTATGAGAATCGTGGGCAGTGCATTGGGAGCTGCTGTGCTTGGAGGCATATTAAATACCAGATTGAGCACTTATTTTGAAGAACATGGGGACAAAAAGGTATCCCTGGATGCAGCGAACATTCTTTTGGATGAAGAAAAACGAAGCAAACTGAGCAGCTCGGTTATTGATCTTCTGCAGCACGGACTTTCGTTTTCCTTGGACGATGTTTATAAAGGGGTTCTTGTGCTGTCCGTGTTAAGCTTTCTTTTCTCGGTACTGCTTCCTAAACCTACCAATAATAAAACAGGAGATCAATAGTCTCCTGTTAGATTGATTCCTGGTTTATTGTAATGTTTCAAGGAGCTCGATACGGTTGCCGAACGGATCACGGAAAGAAAAACGGATGATTCCGGGGATTTCAGTTTCATCTTTCACCACTACTTTTTTGGATTGGAGATACTGTTTTACGAGCTCCAGCTGAGCCACCTCAAATGCGGGGTGGCTTTTCCCTTTGGACGATTCTGGGTTTTCTACTCCGATATGCAATTCCTGGTTCCCTGCTTGGTACCATAGCCCGCCGTTTTTCTTTAAACTCTCTGGTTTTTCAATTTCGCTGAAACCAAGCACACCAGTATAGAAATCTCTTGCCCTTTCTTCTTCTCCTATAGGAATGCACAGTTGAACGTGATGAATCCCTTTAATATTTAATTTCATGGTGGTACTTCCTTTCTATATATGGAATGGTCTACCATTATCATAAATATTTCGTCAAATAATTGAAAATAGAATATAATAGTAAAAACTCATAAGTTTTTCTTATTGTTTAAATTGTGACGTGCTATTGTAAAGGAGGGACAGCATGCAGCTTTCTGAATTTAAAATTCTTCAAGTCCTTGCACAGGAATTGAATATGCGAAAAGCATCTGAACGGCTGTATGTTTCACAGCCGGCTTTGAGCCAGCGTCTTCAGACGATTGAGAACAGCTGGGGAACCAAGATTTTTTTACGCTCACAAAAAGGATTGGCGATTACTGCAGCGGGAGAGAAGATTATCGCTCATGTCAATGACACATTGAAAGAAGAAGAGCGTGTGAGAGAAGAATTGCAGTCATTGACCAAGGAAGTCTTTGGTACGTTAAGGCTGGCGGTAGCATCAATCATTGGGCAATACTGGCTTCCAAACGCTCTTAAGCAGTATGTCAGTTTATATCCTCAAGTAAATATTTCCTTGATTACAGGCTGGAGCAGTGAAATTATCAAACATCTTTATGAGGATCAGATCCACATTGGTATCGTGAGAGGAAACCCTGAATGGCGGGGGGAGAAGATTCATCTGTTTTCAGACAGCCTATATTTGACGGATACAGACATTTCCACCGTTGAAGAGCTGCAAACAACGGATAAGCCTTTTATTCAATTCAAAAGCCATTCTACCTATTATCAGGATATTCAGGAATGGTGGCAGGATCATTTTAGTATTCCGCCAAAGAAGACCATCATCGTGGACCAAATTGAAACATGCAAGCAAATGGCTCTCCACGGAGTTGGCTATGCCATTCTTCCGTCGATTTCTCTGCGTGAAACAGACGAATTCTATAAGGTTCCGCTGCACAATAAAAATGGAGAATCAATGAAGCGGGACACATGGATGATCTCTCATGGAGGTACACTTGAGCTGAAGCAAGTGGAGGCTTTCATAAAACTGGTCAACAGAGCTTAAAAAGGATTTTTGGTTTGAATGTTGTTTGAAATAATGGTTTAATACAAGACAGAACGTATTTAAGGAGGAGCACACACATGAAAATGATGGATGCAAATGAAATTATTTCATTTATACAAAACAGCAAGAAATCAACACCTGTAAAAGTATATGTAAAAGGTGATCTGGAAGGGCTCCAATTTGGGGAAAACACCAAGTCATTCCTAAACGGAAGTACTGGAGTGCTTTTCGGAGAATGGAAAGAGATCGAACAAGCATTGAATAACAATGAAGGTAAAATTGAGGACTTTGTGGTAGAAAATGACCGCCGCAATTCAGCTATTCCTCTTCTGGACATGAAGCATGTGAACGCGCGTATCGAACCGGGCGCCATTATCCGGGACCAAGTAGAAATTGGAAATAATGCCATTATCATGATGGGCGCTTCCATTAATATTGGTGCAGTAATCGGCGACGGCACAATGATCGACATGAACGTAGTTCTTGGCGGGCGAGCAACCGTCGGCAAGAACTGCCATATTGGAGCTGGATCCGTACTTGCAGGAGTTATCGAACCGCCATCTGCAAAGCCTGTTGTCGTTGAAGATGATGTGGTCATTGGCGCGAATGCGGTTGTGCTCGAGGGAGTGACCGTTGGTAAAGGTGCTGTTGTGGCTGCGGGAGCTATCGTAATTGAAGACGTGCCTCCTTATACTGTTGTAGCAGGTACGCCTGCACGCGTAATTAAAGAAATTGATGAAAAAACAAAATCAAAAACAGAAATCAAACAAGAACTTCGCCAGCTAAACGACTAATTTGTCAGGTGCTGATAAGATGAATATGGATACAGAGCGTTTTATAACGATCAGAAGAAAGCTTCACCAGATTCCGGAACCTGGTTTTCAGGAGTATAAAACACAGCAGTTTATTCTGGATTTTATTGATGGCCTTCCAAAGGAAAGGCTGGAGGTTCAGACATGGAAAACGGGTGTGCTCATAAAAGTTCCCGGGCTTAATCCGAGAAAAACCATTGGTTACCGCACTGATATGGACGGCTTGCCGATCTCAGAAGAAACAAGTTATGAATTTACATCTGTTCATAACGGATATATGCACGCCTGCGGGCATGATCTGCATATGACCATTGCTTTAGGTCTCCTTGATCACTTTGTGCATCAACCTGTAGACGATCATCTGCTGTTTATCTTTCAGCCAGCAGAGGAGGGTCCGGGCGGAGCGCTGCCCCTTCTGCAAAGTGAAGAGTTTCAAGCTGTAAAGCCGGATATGATGCTGGCATTGCATATTGCGCCAGAATACCCGGTTGGAACTGTGGCTGTTAAAGAAGGTCTTTTGTTTGCCAATACGTCGGAGCTTTTTATTGATTTGAAAGGGAAGGGCGGACACGCGGCTTATCCCCATCTTGCGAATGATATGGTCGTGGCGACGAGCCACCTTGTGACACAGCTTCAGTCTGTTGTTTCAAGGAACATAGATCCTCTTGATTCAACCGTGATAACCGTCGGAAAAATTACAGGCGGCACAAAGCAGAATATCATTGCTGAAACGGCTCGATTAGAAGGCACGATCCGCACTCTTTCCTCAGCTTCAATGATCAAGGTTAAATCACGTATTGAAGCCATTATAAAAGGAATTGAAGCTTCTTTTGAATGTGAAGCGGCCATTGATTATGGATCCAACTATTACCAAGTCTGTAATCATGAGGAACTGACCAAAGAATTTATTTCATTTCTCGAGTCCAGCAAACCTGCGGATTTCTATCGATGCCGAGAAGCCATGACAGGAGAAGATTTTGGCTATTTCTTAAAAGAAATACCTGGGTTTATGTTTTGGCTCGGTGTGGACTGTGAATATGGTCTGCATCATTCCCGCATTGAACCAAAGGAAGAGGCTATACCTGTTGCACTGCGCACGCTGTCCACTTATATTGAATGGAAAGCTACATCCCAATGATCAGATTGAATTAAAAAAGCGGCCCCTGGCCGCTTTTTTATTTGTGTGAAGAGGGATAAGCGGGCATTTCATTGGACAGATTAAAAAATGCTAAGGAGGTGGAAACGATGGCTAGAATTGGTGTGGAGGAATCCTTAACTAATGTTTCCGATGCTTTAAAAGCTAAAGGCTATGATGTAGTGGCACTTCGCCAGGAAAATGATGTGAATGGATGTGATTGCTGCGTCATCTCAGGGCAGGATCAAAATGTCATGGGAATGCAAAATGCAGTAGTGCAAGGTTCTGTTATTAACGCGGATGGAATGAGCGCAGACGATGTTTGCCAAGCGGTAGAAAGCAAACTTCAGCACTAAAACGGAAGGGGAACAGCCGGTATCGGGCTGTTCCTTCGTCTTGTCTGTGCGTTTATCTGTTAGGTGGAGAGGGTAACCTTTATTATCCCTACTCTAATTCTATTGGCAGGAGGTGACGATCCTTAATCAGTCTGGTTAAGGATTATCAAATGGCACTATTTAATATAGTAATGATTATCGCACTAATTCTTATAACCGCTTTTTTTGTAGCTTCTGAATTTGCCATCGTAAAAGTTCGTGCGACTCGAATCGATTTTCTGGCAGAGCAAGGCAATGGAAATGCGAAAGCAGTTAAAAAAATTCTCTCAAATATAGATGGCTATCTATCGTCGACCCAGCTGGGGATCACCATTACATCACTTGCTCTTGGCGGACTTGGAGAACCGACAGTAGAGACGCTGCTGAAGCCGTTATTTCATCACGTAAATCTGCCTCCCCAGGTACTTCATACCATATCCTTTATCATAGCTTTTACGGCCATCACATATTTTGAAGTGGTATTGGGTGAACTGGCGCCAAAATCATTTGCCATCCGAAAAGCTGAAGAGATCAGCCTTGCAGTAGCCAAGCCCTTAATCGCTTTCAGTTATGTCATGTTCCCGTTTATTTTTGTCCTTAACCGCTCAGCGGTAGTGCTGACAAGGATGCTAGGACTGAAAAGAAGTGAAGAACATGAAATGGCTCATAATGAAGAAGAATTGCGCCATCTGCTCTCAGAAAGTTTTGAAGGCGGGGAGATCAATCAATCAGAATATCGTTATGTAAACAAGATCTTTGAGTTTGATGACCGACTGGCAAAAGAAATCATGGTGCCACGGACAGAGATCGTATGCTTATATAAAGAAAACAGTTTTAAAGAGAATTTAAATGTTATGAGGGAAGAGAAATTCACTAGATATCCGGTAGCCGTGGATGATAAAGACCATATTGTCGGTCTTGTCAACATTAAGGAATTCTTTAATGAGCATGTTACGAATGAAGAAGAGGAATTAGAAAAATACATAAGGCCTATCATTTCCGTTCATGAATCATTTCCTATCCAGGAGCTTCTTGTAAAGATGCAAAAGGAAAGAGTACACATGGCTGTATTAATGGACGAGTATGGAGGAACCTCAGGAATCGTTACAGTTGAGGACATTATTGAAGAAATTGTCGGAGAGATACGGGATGAGTTTGATGAAGATGAAGAGCCAAGAATTAAAAAGATAAATGATAATGTGACGATTTTGGATGGAAAAGTACTCATCTCGGAAGTAAACGAATTATTCCATTTGGATTTAGATGATACTGATTTAGATACGATCGGCGGATGGATACTGAGCCAGCGTGGAGAGGTTGGGCTGGATGAAGAAATAGATCATGAAGGTTATTCATTTAAGGTGATTGAAACAGAGGGCCATCAGATTAAAAAGTTAAAAGTACTGAAAAAATCAGAAGAAAAGGCACAGAAGGAATCTTAACCCGCAGAATGGGAAAGGTTCCGTTTTTATTCCCTGCGCAAAAAAGCTGACTTTCCGCACGATGCGGACAAGTCAGCCTCTTTTTATTGGTCTTCTTTTTTTACCCATTCATCGTTGTCATTTTTTTTATATTTCTTTTTGACAGCACTCCAGGCCACTTTAAAGGCGGTTCCTTCTTCTTTATATTCGTCTAAAGCTGAATTAAAAGCCTCTTTAAAAATTTCCTGAGCATGATGGGGCAAGTTGTCTTTCACTTGGTTGGGCAATTCTTGAATTGAATCGTATGGCATCAGTTAACCTCCCTAAAAGTCATTCTACTGATAGGAATACCCGAAGCACTGCCTATTTAATCATCACACCCCGGGCTCGCTGGACCCTTCATTTGAATCTTCTTCAGCTGATGGAAGGCTGATGCCAGCTTGTCTGAATCTTTGCTGAAGCCGATCCTTGATCTTTTGTTCCATACTCCATTGCTTTAAATTTTCGGTTCTTGCAAGAATTCGAAGAACCGTCAGGCCAGTATCGGCTTCAACTACCGGCAGTACATTTGGCCCTTCGAGGATCGCAGGTTCTTCCTGCTGTAATAAGCGGCTTTCTTCTTTAACGATCTGCAGCGCTTCTTCTACCTGGGGAGTAGAGGGGATTTTGAAATCCACAAGAGCTCTCATATTGCCTCTTGAGTGATTGCTTACACTTGTTATTAAGCGGTTAGGAATATAATGAAGGGTTCCGTCAAAGCCGCGTACCTTGGTTGTACGGAGTTCTACATCTTCAACAATGCCATTAAAGGTACCGGTCGTAATATAATCTCCAACATCGATTTGTTTTTCGAGCAGAATAAAAAATCCGGTGACAACATCATTGACAAGTCCTTGGGCGCCAAAACCAATCGCGAGTCCTACGATTCCGGCCCCTGCAAGCAAACCGCGGATATCTATGCTAAACAATCCAAAAACGGCGACGAACGCCATAAAAATCAAAGCATATGTATACACGCTGATCACAAGTGTTGCAAGGGTTTTCGCCCTGAAATTTGACATGCCTTTCCTGTTGGACATTCGTCCAAAGGTCGTACTGATGATCTTCCTTCCTATATTTCGTACAACAATATAAACAATTAATATGGCTAAAAGCTTTAAAACTAAAATTCCAGTACTTAAGGCAAGTGCGCCCAAGTCAATCTCTGTAAATTTTTTGTAATCCGGCATTAAAACAATGTCCTCCTTTAGTCATTGTATCTTTTTTATTATGCATAACAGTATAACTGACTAAACGGTGTAATCCAATTATTTCACTTCTTTTGATTAACTTGTTATGATATTGGGGAAAGTAAAAGTTGGATTGTGAATAAAACTCCTTATTTAAATTAATTATTATTTAATATTGACTAAAAAGTGAGGTTGTTTTATAATAACAACGAAGCAATAACACAATTAGTTGGAGGGATTTAGTATGGCAGAACGTATGGTAGCAAAACAAGCTCCACGATTTGAAATGGACGCAGTATTACCAAACAAGGAATTCGGAAAAGTAAGTCTTGAAGAAAACATGAAAAATGACAAATGGACCGTGCTTTTCTTCTACCCAATGGACTTTACGTTCGTATGTCCTACTGAAATTACATCTTTAAGCGATCGTTTCGATGAGTTTGAAGATCTGGATGCAGAAGTTATCGGTGTTTCTACAGACACTATTCATACTCACAAAGCTTGGATTAACACTCCGCGTGATTCTAACGGCCTCGGTGAACTTAATTATGCATTGGCTGCTGACACTAACCACGCAGTTGCGCGTGACTATGGTGTTCTAATTGAAGAAGAAGGTGTCGCATTGCGCGGACTTTTCATTATTTCACCAGAAGGCGAACTAATGTATGCCGTTGTTAACCACAACAACATCGGCCGTGATGTTGATGAGACATTGCGTGTTCTTCAAGCATTACAAACTGGCGGACTTTGCCCTGCAAACTGGAAGCCAGGACAAGAAACACTAAACGTTTAATACAATCATAAGTGAGGACGGCCAAGGATTATGCTTGGCCGTCTTTTTCATTTTCTCATTTGATACCCTCTTGTTGATAGAGATGTGGTTTTCCTTTTCCAATTCAGAATCTATACTAAGATAAAAGACATTAAATAAATAGTTGGGGGAATAGATGATGAAACGCCAATATGCAGTAATCGGCCTCGGCCGCTTTGGTGGAAGCATTTGCCGTGCGTTAAGCGAGCAGGGGATGGAGGTGCTTGGGATCGATATGGATGAAGATCGGGTTAATGAGTATTCATCCATTGCCACTCATACAGTCATTGCGGATTCAACAGATGAGGGCGTACTTAAAAACCTGGGTATCCGAAATTTTGAACACGTCATCGTTGCGATAGGGGAAAACCTTCAATCCAGCATACTGACGACTTTAATACTTAAGGATATGGGGGTTTCAAAAATTACTGTGAAGGCACAGAATGATTACCATGAAAGGGTATTGCTGAAAATTGGAGCTGACCGTATCATCCATCCTGAAAGAGACATGGGAATAAGAATCGCTCACCAGGTCGTTTCAAAAAATGTTCTGGATTACTTGGAATTGTCTGATGAGTATAGCATTGTCGAGATGGCAGCAGGGGAGAAGATGAGCGGAAAGTCATTACAGGAGATGAACATCCGTGCTAAATACGGTTGTAATGTGGTGGCCGTCAAGCGCAGCCATGAAGTAATCGTTTCACCTCATGCCGATCAGAAGGTGGAGGAAGGGGATGTATTGATTGTAATTGGAGGAGAAAAGGACATCAGCCGGCTTGAGAAAGATTTAATGGCTTAGCGGAAAAGTTTACATAAAAAAGCATGAAAGGTTATCCTTTCATGCTTTTTCTATTTAGATTTCCATGATGATCGGCAGGATCATCGGACGTCTCTTTGTTTTTTCATAAAGGAAAGGAGAAAGGACATCAGTGATCTCGTTCTTGATCTCAGACCATTGTCTTGTCCGTTTTTCCTCCATAAGCCCGTTCAAATGCTGGTTCAGCAGGTTTTGTGCATCATTGATTAAGTCACCTGACTCCCTCATATACACAAAACCGCGTGAGATGATATCAGGTCCTGCTTCAATTTTGAATTCCTTCATATTCAGGCTGACGACAACAACAACCAGTCCTTCTTCAGATAGAATTTTTCTGTCCCTGAGTACGATGTTGCCAATATCCCCGATACCGCTGCCGTCAACATATACTGAACCAGAAGGAATCTTGCCGGCAACCGCTGCCTCATTGCTTGAAAGAGCAAGCACATCGCCGTTATCCATTGTAAAACAATTTTCAGGCAGAACATCGCAGGATGTTGCGAGATTGATATGCATCTTTAACATCCTGTATTCCCCATGGATAGGGAGGAAGTATTTTGGCTTCATCAGGCGCAGCATGAGCTTTTGTTCCTGCTGTCCTCCGTGGCCGGAAGTATGAATATCGTTTAATGATCCATGAATCACTTCAGCGCCTGCCCGGAACAGCTGGTTAATGGTTCTATTAACGCTCAATGCATTACCAGGAATCGGCGATGATGAGAATACAACGGTATCTCCTGGAATGATCTGAATTTGACGGTGAGTACCGTTGGCTATCCTTGATAATGCAGCCATCGGTTCCCCTTGGCTTCCTGTACACAGGATGGTTACCTGGTTGTCAGGAAGTCTGTTAATCTGTGAAGATTCAATAAACGTATTTTTCGGCGCCTTGATGAATCCGAGTTCTTGTCCGATAGTTATGGCAGAATCCATGCTTCTTCCAAAAACAGCGATCTTCCTGTTGTTTTGTACAGAAGCTTCGACTACCTGCTGAAGTCGATAGATGTTTGAGGCGAACGTCGCGAAAATGACCCTGCCGTTGACCTTACGGAAAATATCATTAATGCTCTCGCCAACCTTGCGCTCAGAAAGAGTAAAACCCGGAACTTCAGCATTTGTACTGTCTGAAAGCAGACACAGTACGCCTTCCTTTCCGATTTCTGCCATCTTCGTTAGATCGGCAGGTTCTCCTACTGGAGTAAAATCAAATTTAAAATCTCCCGTATGTACGATGTTGCCTGGCGGTGTCTTGACAACAATTCCGAAAGATTCCGGAATACTGTGTGTTGTCCGGAAGAATGAAACAGACGTTTTTCTGAATTTAATCACTTGGTCCTCTGAGATTTCATAAAGTTTGGCTCTGCGCAAAAGACCGTGTTCTTCAAGTTTGTTTTTGATAAGGGCGATGGCTAGTTTTCCGCCGTAAATAGGAATGTTCACTTGTCTGAGCAAGTATGGAATACCGCCAATATGGTCTTCATGTCCATGGGTAATGAACAGACCTTTAATTTTATCTTCATTTTTTACCAGATAAGTATAGTCTGGGATCACATAGTCAATTCCAAGCAGCTCGTCTTCAGGAAATTTAATACCTGCATCAATCAGGATGATCTCATCCTGGAATTGTACGCCGTACGTGTTCTTTCCGATTTCTCCCAAGCCGCCCAGAGCAAACACTGCTGTTTGATGGTTTTTTACAAATTTCATATATTATCTTTTCTCCACTTCAAAAGAGTCTGATTGTTGCTCATACTCAAGAAATTTCCCTTTGATTTCTTGAACAAACTCAATATTGTAATTGGTATCAGACAGTTTTTTTCTGACTTCCTCGATCGAATTGGCATCCATATAGATGGATTTTGTGTTCTCTCGGATAGGTACCTCGTTTTTGTTTTCCTGGAAATAAACTTTAAAAATCATCTTTTCGTCTCCTTACCGTACTAGTATTATCAATATCTTCGTTTTATTATAAATGAATTAGGTATGTTTTTCATGTTTTTTTCATCTTATCATGATAAATCGGACAATGTTAAGCCGGTAAAAGCCTGTTTATTGCAGACAAAAAGGTTTTTTTGCTCTTTTTAAATAAGGATATTCATGCATTAGTTTTTTTAGCTTGTTCATAAATCTTCGTTTTCGTTTCATTTCAGCCGTCCATCCTTTTTATGCGTAGTTTGTAGTAGTATGCCGCTGGTCTGTTTTCTCTTGCTAGGTAAATAGTGGAATGAAGTCAAATGAAAAAACTCCAGCCTGATCGGCTGGAGCTTTTTTTCATTGTTCTATCTGTGAAGCGTTACCGCTATTGGCGGAGTAAACGGGTTCTCTTTGTTGATCCTGTCATAAAACATGATTCCATCTAAATGATCGATCTCATGCTGGAAGACGATAGCTGGCATACCTTTTAACTTTAGCTCGACCTGCTCTCCATCTATTGTTGTTCCTTTAACTGTGGCTTTTGCATAGCGCGGAACGAGGCCGGGAACTTCTCTGTCCACGGAAAGGCAGCCTTCACCGCCTTCAAGGTAAGTTACTTTAACAGAGTGGCTGACGATTCTTGGATTAAAAAGGGCGTAGCTGAAGAGTTCCCCTTGTTCGTCAGTAGTATGAACAGCGATGATCCTTTTTGAGATTCCAATTTGCGGACATGCCAGCCCGATGCCCGGGCGGAGTTTGTATTTCTGGGCAATATCAGGGTCTTGGCTGTTCTTCAGAAATTTTAGCATCTTTTTTGCGGTTTCGATATCCTCTTGCTGAGGAGGAAGTTCAACATTTACTGCTTTTTCGCGCAGTATAGGATGGCCTTCTCGGACAACGTCCTTCATGGTTAGCATATGGTTTCCCCCAATTTACAAAGTTTCTTCTTTATTCATATGATAATGGCTTTTTCTGTATTCTACCATAAAAGAATAGCTTTCAATCGGTAATTTGACGCTAGGGTAAGCCAGCTTTTGAAAAAATGCTGCTTTGAAACAGGGTCACATGGAAAGTGATACAGTGATGATTCAGGTGTGCTAGAAGGGCTTGAACTGACCTGTAAAAATTCAAAGATATATTGATAGTAAACAATTGACGCTGTTTGGACGCTGGTGTAAACTAATCTATGTGATAAACATAATTGTATTACTCTGATTTCAAAAATATAGTAATACAGTTTTTGAAAGCCCTTAGAAACAGGAGGGGTGCACAAGATCATGTTTACCCATGATCAAATAGGGAAACAGCAATAATGATTTGTGCATCGGACCCTTAAGGCTTTTTTATAAACTTTGTCATGTATACGGAAAATTATGGGCATTCTAATAGAAGCGCCTATACATACATGGCGGATAACATTGGTGTAAGGAAGGATGAGGTGAAGGTTAATGAGTTTGATTGAACAGGTTGAAAAACAATTTGAAACCTTTCAAATCTTATCAGAAGACGGGAAAGTAGTTAATAAATCTGCTATGCCTAAACTTTCAGATGAAGAGTTGCAGGAATTAATGACACGTATGGTTTATACGCGTATTTGGGACCAAAGAGCGATTTCCTTAAACCGTCAAGGACGTTTAGGCTTCTATGCGCCGGTTGCGGGGCAAGAGGCTTCTATGCTTGGTTCTCAATTTGCGCTTGATAAAGAGGACTGGATTCTTCCAGGATATCGTGATATTCCTCAGATTGTATATCACGGACTGCCGCTATACCAAGCATTCCTATATTCCCGCGGACATTTCCAAGGCGGACAGATTCCTGAAGGCGTGAACGTTCTAATGCCTCAGATCATCATCGGCGCACAGATCGTTCAAGCTGCCGGTGTCGGAGTAGGTTTAAAGAAAAAGGGCAAAAAGAATGTCGCGATCACGTATACAGGTGATGGCGGTGCATCACAAGGTGACTTCTACGAAGGATTGAACTTTGCTGGAGCTTACAATGCACAAACCATTTTTGTCGTTCAAAACAACCGTTTCGCGATTTCAGTTCCTGTAGAGAAGCAATCTGCAGCTAAAACAATTGCTCAAAAAGCAGTAGCAGCTGGGATTGAAGGAATTCAAGTAGACGGAATGGACGTATTGGCTGTTTATTCTGCAGTCAAACAAGCTCGTGAGCGTGCTTTAAATGGAGATGGACCAACACTTATCGAAACACTTACGTACCGCTATGGTCCACATACAATGGCAGGTGATGATCCAACCCGTTATCGTACAGAAGACCTTGATAACGAATGGACGAAGAAAGATCCCCTTGTCCGTTTCCGCAAATTCCTCGAAGATAAAGGCCTTTGGTCTGAAGAGCAGGAAAACAAAGTAATGGATCAAGCAAAAGAAGACATTAAAGCAGCAATCAAAAAAGCGGATGGCGCACCGAAGCAAAAGGTTACTGACCTTATCGGATTTATGTTTGAAGAGCTTCCGCACAATCTGAAAGAGCAACTTGAAGAATACAAAGCAAAGGAGTCGAAATAATATGGCTCAAATGACCATGATTCAAGCAATTACAGATGCGATGCGCACTGAATTGAAAAATAATGAAAATGTCGTTGTGTTCGGTGAAGACGTTGGTCAAAACGGCGGTGTGTTCCGTGCAACCGAAGGTCTTCAATCTGAATTTGGTGAAGACCGGGTATTTGATACTCCTCTTGCTGAGTCCGGTATCGGCGGTCTTGCAATCGGTCTTGGACTTACCGGATTCCGTCCTGTTATGGAAATTCAGTTCTTCGGATTTGTATTTGAGGTAATGGACTCTGTTGTGGCTCAGGCTGCACGTATGCGTTACCGTTCTGGCGGAGTTTATCATTCTCCGATTACGATCCGTTCTCCGTTTGGCGGCGGCGTTAAAACTCCAGAACTTCATGCAGATAACCTTGAAGGCCTTATGGCACAAGCACCCGGAGTGAAAGTTGTTATTCCTTCAACGCCTTATGATGCAAAAGGACTTTTGATTTCTGCGATTCGAGATAACGACCCGGTTGTCTACTTGGAACATATGAAACTATACCGTTCTTTCCGCGGCGAAGTGCCAGAAGAAGAATACACAATTGAGATCGGTAAAGCGGACGTGAAACGTGAAGGTACAGATGTTTCTATCATTACTTACGGAGCGATGGTCCACTCCTCCCTTAAAGCGGCAGAAGAGCTTGAAAAAGAAGGGATCTCTGCTGAGGTTATCGACCTTCGTACGGTTAGCCCGCTGGATATCGACACCATCATCGCATCAGTTGAAAAAACTGGACGTGCAATCGTCGTTCAAGAAGCTCAAAAACAAGCAGGAGTTGGAGCAACAGTTGTAGCTGAAATTAATGACCGTGCGATCCTTAGCCTTGAAGCACCTGTACTTCGTGTAGCTGCTCCTGATACGGTATTCCCGTTTGCTTCGGCTGAAGATGTTTGGCTTCCTGATTATAAAGATATTGTTGAGAAGGCAAAGACAGTTTATAACTTCTAATGCTGGACAACATGCCTGAAAAAGAAATCTATTTGATTTCTTTTTCAGCATTTTATCCCTTTAAAGCATGATTAATTTTTTACTATAGGAGGCGTTGTTAGTGGCATTTGAATTTAAGCTTCCCGATATCGGTGAAGGTATCCACGAAGGCGAGATTGTAAAATGGTTTGTTAAGGCGGGAGATGAAGTTAAAGAAGACGACATCCTGCTTGAAGTGCAAAATGATAAAGCAGTAGTTGAAATTCCGTCTCCGGTTGACGGTAAGATTCTAGAAGTAAAAGTTGACGAAGGCACTGTTTCTGTCGTTGGTGATGTTCTCGTAACGATCGAATCAGAAAGTGAGCCGCCTCCATCTGCACATGGGGATGATACTCCAGAACAGCCAAAAGCTGAAGAAGAGAAAAAACCAGCTGCAGAAGAAGTAACTCAAAAAACAGAAGCAGCAAAAACAGAGCCGGTTACTGATGAAACAGTCGATGAAAATAAACGTGTTATCGCAATGCCGTCAGTGCGCAAATACGCACGTGAAAAAGGCGTTGAAATCCGTAAAATTTCCGGTTCAGGAGACAACGGCCGTGTAATGAAAGAAGACATCGACAAATACCTAAGCGGCGATGCTGGAACTCAAGAGCAGGAAGCTGTAAAAGAACCTGCAGCAGGAGCACCAGCTGCAAAAGAAGCTCCTAAAGCGATCCCAACTGGGGATAATGAAACTCGTGAAAAACTTAAAGGCGTTCGTAAAGTGATTGCGAAAGCTATGGTTAATTCTAAGCATACTGCTCCTCACGTGACCTTAATGGACGAAATTGAAGTTACCGAGCTTGTGGCACACCGTAAGAAATTCAAACAGGCTGCAGCGGATAAAGGAATTAAGCTTACTTACCTTCCTTACGTTGTTAAAGCTTTAGTTTCTGCTGCACGTGAATTCCCTGCAATTAATGCATCTATTGATGATGCGAATGAAGAAATCGTTTGGAAGCACTATTACCATATTGGAATTGCAGCCGATACAGATAACGGACTTATGGTTCCAGTTGTAAAAGATGCTGACCGTAAATCCATCTTCAAAATTTCTGCAGAAATCAATGAGTTGGCTGTTAAGGCCCGTGACGGAAAACTTTCATCCGATGAAATGAAAGGCGGATCTATTACAATTTCAAATATTGGATCAGCTGGCGGACAATGGTTTACTCCGGTCATCAATCATCCTGAAGTGGCGATTCTAGGAATCGGCCGTATTGCAGAAAAAGCAATTGTGAAAAACGGTGAAGTTGTCGTTGCACCGGTTCTTGCGTTATCATTAAGCTTTGACCACCGTTTAATTGATGGTGTAACTGCTCAAAACGCAATGAACCATATTAAACGTTTGTTGAACGATCCACAACTTTTGGTAATGGAGGCGTAGAGAAATGGTTGTAGGTGATTTTCCGATTGAATTAGACACACTTGTTATAGGATCTGGCCCAGGGGGATATGTGGCTGCCATCCGTGCAGCACAGCTTGGCCAAAAGGTTGCTGTAGCAGAAAAAGGCGAAATGGGCGGTGTATGCTTAAACGTAGGATGTATTCCTTCTAAAGCACTGATCAATGCCGGCCATCGCGTTGAACATGCGAAGCATTCTGACGATATGGGAATTAAAGCAGAGAACGTTACTGTTGACTTCTCAAAGGTTCAAGAATGGAAATCCGGTATCGTTAATAAATTAACATCTGGAGTTCAAGGCCTGCTTAAAGGAAACAAAGCGGAAATTATTCGCGGTGAAGCCTACTTCGTTAACGAAAATACAGTACGTATCATGGATGAAAAGAATTCTCAAACGTACACGTTCAAAAATTGTATCATTGCAACAGGTTCCCGTCCGATCGAAATTCCTGGATTCAAATGGAGTGACCGTGTCATTTCTTCTACAGGTGCTCTTGCTTTGCAAGAAGTACCAAAGAAAATGGTCGTAATCGGCGGAGGCTACATCGGAATGGAGCTTGGAACAGCTTTTGCTAACTTCGGTACTGAAATTACAGTATTGGAAGGAAGCAAGCAGATCCTTCCGGGCTTTGAAAAGCAGATGAGCCAAGTGGTTTCTAAACGCTTGAAGAAAAAAGGCAATGTAGAAATCCTTACAGAAGCTCTCGCTAAAGGCGTGGAAGAAACAAAAGACGGAGTTACCGTAACTGCTGAAATCAAAGGTGAAACAAAAACGTTTGATGCAGATTATGTACTGGTTACTGTTGGACGCCGTCCAAACACTGAAGAGCTTGGACTTGAGCAAGTCGGGATTGAAATGACTGAGCGCGGATTAATCAAGATCGATAAGCAAGCTCAAACCAACGTAAAAGGCATTTACGCGATTGGTGACATCGTTGAAGGGCCAGCTCTTGCCCATAAAGCTTCTTATGAAGGTAAAATTGCAGCTGAAGCGATCAGCGGACATCCTTCTGAGATAGACTACCTAGCTATACCAGCGGTTGTATTTACCGATCCTGAACTAGCTACTGTTGGATATGATGAAAAGAGCGCGAAGGAAGCTGGATTTGACGTAAAAGCGTCCAAGTTCCCATTCGCTGCAAACGGCCGTGCGCTGTCTATGAATGAAACTGATGGCTTCATGAAGCTGATCACTAGAAAAGAAGACGGATTGCTTCTCGGTGCTCAAATTGCGGGCGGAAACGCGTCTGACATGATTGCTGAGCTTGGATTGGCTATCGAAGCTGGAATGACAGCAGAAGATATTGCTATGACGATTCATGCCCACCCAACATTCGGAGAGATCTCCATGGAAGCTGCTGAAGTAGCGCTTGGATCTCCAATCCACATTGTAAAATAATTGTATTCTATCAGGCCTTCCCTTTGGGAAGGCCTTTTTTGAGGTTTTGTTCCTTTAATATCCAGCATAGTGTAAGAGAGGAGGGGTGTACGATGAAAGGGTTTCTTTTAATCAGTCCAATACATTGTGTTTTGTGGGCCGGGTATTTTACAGTGATCGAATTATCCAGACATGATCGAACGTTTTTTGAAATTATTTTGTTTCTAATGTTTTTATACCTGTCTTACCTGTTCTCTCATACGTTGTTTCAAAAAAGAACGGTAGCCATTAAAAGTACGATATTGTCAACGTCTTTATTTTTGCTGGTTAAATGGACCATGCTGCTTGTTGGGACGTTTTCTCTCTCTTGATGATTAATGCAAAAAAAAGATGCCTGTCATCTGGTTCAGGCATCCAAAGTTGCTGCTTTTTTATTTTTTCTTATAGTAATACATTATTCTGCCATTAAATAAATGCAGCTCTCCCTCTAGTTGTTTCGCCAGGAACTTACAGAATTCATTTGCTTTTCCTTTGTCTCCATGTGTATACCCTTCTGGCAGAGTGACCTGGATATAGGAGGTATTTGTTTCATCTTTTTCCTCAATGTCCAATCCAATCATAATATACTTAAATTGCTGCCTGTCAGTACCTTTTAAATAAAACCATCGGTCCTTGCCTTCGCTTTTTTCTTCCATTGAATAAGGAAATGCCGATTGACCATATTCCCATCCAAGCTGGGTGCCTGTCTTAGAGGTAATCTCTTTGTAATAACGAAAAAGATTCTTCACTTCTTCACTTGTAATAGACTGCTGTTTCGATGACGGTACGAGTTTGATATAAGCGTGCTGCTGCAATTTAATACCCCGCTTTCCCCCGATTTAACAACGGATGAGGCCAGTATACCTTACCTACTACTTTACCATTATTTTAAATAGTATGACAATATTACGTTAATTGGTTTAACTAAGGAAACACTGGGGAAAAAGATATAAATTAAGTTTGTTATAAAACACATCTCAGCGAATATAGTTGTTATATACTGCAAACATAGCGGCCCGCTTCAAAAATTATGGTTAGGGAGGGGTTTCTGTGGAAGTATTCGAAAAGCTTTATGATGAACATGAAAATGTCAACGTGCGTTTTGTTGGTTTTACAACAGAAGAGGTTCGGTATGACTTTGGTATTATCCATACGAACATGTTCTTCGGTAAGCCCTTGGTTGTCTGTATGCAGACTGGGCGGTCGGCCCTGCTCGATGCAAATGATCTTCAGAATCATGAGTACCTGCAGAAGGTGTTTCGTATACACTCATTAAAGGAAGCGAAAGATCTTTCCCTTTTCTTTGAAGAGTCTCTTCCGTCTATACTTGCATCTGAGCAATATGATTAAACATCATAAATAATTGAATGTGTTATGCTAATCAGGGTTGACAAATTAAATGTGACATAATATTATAAAGGTAAGAATAAAAGCGCTTACATGAAAAGGAGATGTTTTAGATGGGAGAAATCATTTGCCAGACATGTGATAGCACGATTGAACATTTTGAAGACGAAAAGGTAACAAAGCTTTACGCAAATAAATGTCCAAACTGCGCAAATCATACGAACGAAAATAAATAAAATAAAAAAATCCCGGATATCATCCGGGATTTTTTTATTTCTATCGAATCGCGATGTGTTCTTTTATCACTTTTAGCATTCCTAATTCAGGATCCTCTGGACCCTGAACAGGCAGGCCTGCCTCAATGGTTTCCTTAATATAGTTCAGGTTATCCTGTGTAATGATTTCACCAGGAATGAAAATTGGAATTCCCGGGGGATAAACCATGATAAATTCGGCAATGATTCTGCCTGCTGATTCCTCAAAGGGAACACTCTCGGTATCTGCGTAAAATGCATCACGGGGTGATAATGCAAGCACAGGAATATCGGGAACGTGGACTGGCATTGCCTGTGCAGCTTTTTCGTCTGAATTCTCAAAGTGTCGTGACATCTCTTCGAGTGCATGAACTAAAACCATGATATTCTTCTCATGATCCGCGGTTGTGATCAAGCAAAGAATGTTATAAAGATCGGATAGTTCAACTTCAATATTATGTTCCTCTCGAAGCCATACCTCCGCGTCGTATCCCGTTATGCCAAGTTCTTTTACGGAAATAAGCAGTTTTGTCGGATCCAGATCGTACGTCGCTTCTTTTCCCAATATTTCCTCGCCGACACAATAAAGGCGAGGTATTTTATTAATCTTTTCTCGTGCCTCATTGGCCAGTTTGATGGTTTTTTCAATGATGCTGTATCCTTCAGTAGCCAAACGTTTTCTTGCTGTATCAAGGGAGGCGAGCAAAATATAAGACGTTGACGTGGTCGTGAGCATACTCAGGATCGTTTGAACCCTTTTGGCTGAAACAAGACCTTCTTTTATGTTAAGGATAGAGCTCCCTGTAAGTGATCCGCCTAATTTGTGGACGGAAGTCGCAGCCATATCCGCTCCTGCCTGCATCGCGGAGAGCGGCATCTTATCATGAAAGTGAATAAGGACACCATGAGCTTCGTCGACAAGAACGGGTACACGGTAGCCATGTGCGATTTCAACAATTTCACTAAGATTGGCTGACACTCCATAATAGGTCGGATTAATGACAAGCACCCCTTTAGCATCAGGATTCTGCTCCAACGCTCTCTTAACGCTTTGAGGGGTTATACCATGGGAGATCCCTAGCTCTCTGTCAATTTCCGGATGAATGAAAACAGGTGTGGCACCAGAAAAAACAATCGCTGTCATAATGGATTTATGGACGTTGCGCGGTACGATAATTTTATCTCCAGGAGATACGACCGACATGATCATCGTCATGATGGCACCGCTTGTTCCTTGAACAGAGAAGAATGTATGGTCAGCTCCAAAAGCTTGAGCCGCTAAGTCCTGAGCCTGTTTAATCATTCCCTTTGGCTGGTGAAGATCATCAAGCGGAGCAATATTAATTAAATCGATGGACAGGGCATTCTCGCCGATAAAATCCCGGAATTCCGGGTCCATTCCGTAGCCTTTTTTATGTCCGGGAATATGAAATTGATACGGGTTTCGTTTAGCATGTTCTTTTAGACCAGTAAATAAAGGGGTTTCGTGTTGTGACAATTTTGACACCTCATCTATAATAAAAATAATCTTATCCTCATGAAAATACATAGTAAAACAAAAGAAGTATATCAGATTCTAACGATTTTGTATGCAAAGAAATAAAAAAAGAAAGGTTGGGGGAGAAGCATGGAAATGAAAACAAAAGTGACGGAGTTGTTGGGAATCCGTTATCCCATCATTCAGGGAGGGCTGGCCTATCTTGCATACTCGAGGCTTGCAGCTGCGGTTTCAGAAGCAGGCGGCCTAGGACAAATTACGGCTATGTCACTGGATTCTCCAGAATCATTAAAAGAGGAAATTAAAAAAACGAAAGAAATGACTTCCAGCCCTTTTGGAGTAAATTTTGCAATTGGACAGCATGGAAGGCCCTTTGAACATATGGTTGAAGCTGCAGTGGAAGAAAAAGTGCCTGTGATCAGTATGACAGGCGGAAACCCGTCAGGCATATTCGATCTTTTAAAGGGAATTGAGGTAAAGAAACTTGTTCTCGTTGCATCCACAAGACAGGCGGCTAAAGCAGAACAGCTAGGTGCCGATGCCGTCATGGTCGTTGGCCAGGAAGGAGGGGGACATATTGGAAAAGATGATGTCAGTACGATGGTGCTCATTCCTCAGGTAGCTGATGCGGTTTCCATACCGGTAATTGCTTCAGGAGGCATAGGAGATGGCAGAGGCTTGATGGCCGCCCTGGCCCTTGGTGCTGAAGGTGTGGAAATGGGGACCAGATTCATCGCGACAAGGGAATGTGAGCACGCGCATCCTGTATATAAGGAAGCACTCGTTCATGGAACGGAGACAGGGACAGTAGTCATTAAACGGAAGCTTGGTGCACCAGCCAGAGCGATCAGCAACAGCTGGACAGACCTTATTTTGCAAGAAGAAGAAAAAGCTGCGGGTTACGAAGAGATAAAAGATCTTATCAGCGGAAAACGGAACAAGGAATACATCTATGATGGAAACTCAAACGAAGGTTTTGGATGGGCTGGCCAAATCATGGGGAGAATTCAAGATGTTCCTTCAGTTGAAGATCTCTTTTCCAGGATACTTTCTGAAGCAGGCCATATTAAAGAGAGATGGGGAGCAGCGATTAAATAAAATTAATGAACGTTTTACCCAAACACTTTTTCCTCTCAACAATATACTAATCGTAAGAAGAGGAGACATTCTCTCCCCTTCCTGCCAAATCATATGTTACTCGGAATACACCTGTTTTTTTAACTCGTAAAGGGGCATCAGGGTTCGGAAGACGCTATCTGCTTTTTCGATAAAGTCCTTTCCGTGCAACTGAACCGCCTCATCCCTAGGTATATGAATCCCGCATAGCAGTTCGGCTTTTTTCACTTCTGCCAAAGTACGCACAAAGCCTGAAAGGTTACCGTTCTTCATATCACGATGCTGCACAGCATCCGGCTTCATATGATCCTGTGACCAAACGAAGTCATCCGGAATGGAGGCAGTGATCGTATTTAATTCTTTTTTAAGCGAAGCGGCATACTCTTTTTTTACTGGGGATTCATATATAACAGCAAACCAGATAAATACGTGGGTCTCAAACAGTCCGATTTGAAAATGCGGAAGTTTTTTGTATCCTCTCTTGCTGCTCGAGAATGCCACCCATGTATCATTTGGGGGATTAACTGTTCTTCGGGCATGTTTTGCCACATGAAAAAACATTTCCTCTCCTGTTAAAGAAGAAAGTTCTGCTGCGAAATGGCTGCCTAATGCTTCAAGCTTTGGCCGCACCCGCTCAATCAGTTTCTCCATTCTCGCCTCAAGTCCCTCAATAGCAAACACCTTAAAATCGCTCTCTTTAAATCCTGTAAAGCTCATTTCTTTTCCTCCTGCTAGAACTGTTTTGTGCACTGTGGTTAGTAGTTTACCACAAGGGGTACTGTAAAAGAAAATCCGCAATATATGCTACTTTTATATAATTTTTTTAAAAAAAGAGATTAAGGTTGCATTAAGCTAAAGTCAATCATATGATAGAAGACAATATCAAAAATCAGAATATTTAGTATTCTTACAAAAGATAGAAAGGATGTGGGATGTATGAAACAAGTCATTCAAACACTGAAAAGAACGGACGCCGAGCGAAGAATACCGGTACTGAAACTTGAGATCGATTATGAATTAGCGACACTATTCGAAGCATTGCAAAATAAAAATACGAAACAGATCAACGAATCCAAGCGGAAGCTGGAAAAACTTCGCCAGGAACTAGTGAGACTGGAAGCATGATGATAACTGACACAGGGTAAAAAAACGAACCTGATCTATTGCAGGGTCGTTTTTTTTGGGTGAACAATAAAATTCCGTCTGACAAAAGTGCATGGTATGGTTATGTTAAGCCTTACTAGTGGTAACATATAATAAAACATTGAACGAAACTGGAGCTGATGATAATGGACAATACAAAACTTGAAGATCTATACCAAACGGCCAAAAACTGGGTGTATGAAGCCGGAGAAGTTATTAAGCGTTCATTTTCTAATGAGCTGAACATTACATATAAATCACATTATGCCGATTTAGTGACGGATATGGACAAAGCCATAGAAAAGTTCTTTATCGATAAAATTAAAAAAGAATACCCGGACCATGAAATATTGGGGGAGGAAGGCTATGGCGATGAGGTGAAGGATCTAGACGGAACCGTCTGGATTATTGATCCGATCGATGGAACAACTAATTTTGTCCATCAGCAGAATAACTTTGCCATTTCAGTGGGGATTTTTCATAATGGCGAAGGTAAAGCGGCGTTTATTTATGACGTCGTCCGCAACGAATTGTTTCATTGCATTAAAGGGAACGGGCTGTATTTAAATGAAGAAAAACTTCCTCTGCTCAGTGAAGTGACATTGGACAAAGCGGTTATCGGGTTAAACGCCACCTGGATTACACCTAACCGGAAGATAGATCATCATCTGCTTCTTCCGCTTGTCAGAAAATCGCGCGGAACAAGATCTTATGGTACAGCAGCCATCGAACTGGCCTATGTCGCTTGCGGAAGGCTGGATGCCTATATGACGATGAGGCTTTCACCTTGGGATTTTGCAGCAGGATATATTTTGATTCAGGAAGCTGGTGGAATCATTTCTACGATGGACGGCAGCAAAGTGAAGGTTTTGAGCAAAACGAGTATTTTTGCTGCGAAACCTGGTTTGCATCAAGAAATTTTGGATACCATCCATACGGGAACACCACAAGATGGAGAATAGAAAAATAAGGGATGAAGATTTCGATTTTTTTAAAGAAATAATCCCCCATTCACACACTTGGATGAAAGAAGAAGGCTTGACAGGCGAAGAAAACGATGAGCATTTGCGGTCTTATTTGCATCGTTATGATGAAACAGGCGGAGAATGGCTGATCTGGAGTGGGGAAGGGCAAAAAATTGGAGCAGCGTATCTTGTATACGCTGCTCCTTCAAATCAAAAACCATGGCTTGGCACCATTGTCATCCATCCTGAAAAAAGAAAACAAGGATTTGCCAAAAAAATCATAGAGGAGATTTCCTCAATGGTGATAAAGAATAGCCCTGTATTGTTCTCAGCCTGTCCTGCGGAAAATACATCCTGGATCCGCTTCCTGAATCATAATGGCTTTGAACAGGCGGGATTAGAAAATGATGAAAAAGGAAAAGAATATATAAAATTTGTTAAATTCCTTTCAGACTATGACTGATTTCTTTCCCTGAATCTTTTTTTTAGTGTAAAACCTAATCCCATAAGTAAAAATACAGCAATGATCGCAATGATACCGATCAGCCAGCTATGTTGGCCGATCGCCACTCCGATCAAAGCAATGCTGAACGTTGTTAATACGGCAATGATCAAAAAAATCATATTTTCAATTTTCATAAGGGCCTCCAATCATACAAACGATAACTATAGTGTAACTAATTTTTCAAAAAGAAAAAGATTGTAGTTCTTTGTGGTATAATAGAAAAGTTGAATTCCAATAGAGAAATAAATATCCAGGTTGGTTCTGGAAATTTAATAAATAAAAGATAGGATTTTTAAGGAGAGATTATTTTGAACTTGAGACAAGATATAAAAAACATCGCGATTATCGCGCACGTTGACCACGGGAAAACAACGCTCGTGGACCAAATGCTTCACCAATCAGGAACTTTCCGTTCAAATGAACATGTCAATGAACGTGCAATGGACTCCAATGATTTGGAAAAAGAACGCGGAATCACAATCTTAGCAAAGAATACGGCGATCAATTATGAAGGTACCCGCATCAACATCATGGACACTCCTGGACATGCCGATTTTGGCGGCGAGGTAGAACGAATCATGAAAATGGTTGATGGTGTCCTTTTAGTCGTAGACGCTTATGAAGGATGTATGCCGCAAACTCGATTCGTTTTGAAAAAAGCGCTTGAGCAAAAACTGACTCCAATCGTTGTTGTAAATAAAATTGACCGTGACTTTGCCCGCCCTGAAGAAGTGGTGGATGAAGTTATCGATTTGTTTATCGAGCTTGGTGCAGATGAAGACCAGCTTGAATTCCCAGTCGTATTCGCTTCTGCTATTAAAGGGACTGCAAGCACAGATCCGCATCAGCAGGATGATAACATGAAAGCTTTATTCGACTCCATCATTGAAAATATTCCTTCACCGGTTGACAACAGTGGTGAGCCGCTTCAATTCCAAGTTTCTCTTTTGGATTACAACGATTACCTCGGTCGTATCGGTATCGGCCGTATTTTCCGAGGAACGATGGAGGTAGGGCAGGCGGTTTCTCTAATGAAACTTGACGGCTCTGTTAAAAAATTCCGCGTTACAAAGATTTTTGGTTTCCTTGGACTTAAAAGAGTGGAAATTCAGGAAGCAAAAGCTGGTGACCTTGTAGCTGTATCAGGAATGGAAGAGATCAATGTCGGCGAAACAGTCTGTCCTGAAGGCCAGGAAGAAGCATTACCGATTCTAAGAATCGATGAGCCTACATTGAAAATGACGTTCCTTGTGAATAATTCACCGTTCGCAGGCCGTGAAGGCAAATATGTTACTTCAAGAAAAATTGAAGAACGTCTTCGCTCTCAATTGGAGACTGATGTTTCCCTTCGAGTTGATAACACAGAATCTCCAGACGCTTGGATCGTTTCGGGACGCGGAGAGCTTCATCTTTCCATTCTTATTGAAAACATGAGAAGAGAAGGGTACGAGCTTCAAGTATCAAAACCTGAAGTTATCGTTCGAATGGTTGACGGAGTTCGTTCTGAACCTGTAGAGCGTGTTCAAATTGATGTACCAGAAGAGTATACTGGAGCCGTTATGGAATCTCTCGGAGCACGAAAAGGCGAAATGCTGAACATGATCAACAATGGTTCAGGTCAAGTTAGACTTGAATTCATGGTACCAGCCCGTGGATTAATTGGATATTCAACAGAATTCTTAACTCAAACACGCGGTTATGGTATCTTAAATCATACGTTTGACAGCTATCAGCCGATGCATCAAGGCCAGGTGGGAGGACGCCGTCAAGGAGTTCTAGTATCAATGGAACACGGTAAGGCGAGCCAATACGGAATCATCAACGTGGAAGACCGCGGAACGATCTTCGTGGAACCGGGTACTGAGGTTTATGAAGGAATGATCGTCGGGGAACATACCCGAGAAAATGATATTACGGTTAATATCACAAAAGTGAAGCAGATGACAAACATGCGTTCAGCAAATAAGGATCAAACCGTAAGCATGAAAAAACCTCGTGTGATGTCTCTTGAAGAATCACTTGAATATTTGAATGAAGATGAGTATTGTGAAGTTACTCCGGAGAGCATTCGTCTCCGCAAAAAGATTCTTGATAAAAATGAACGTGAACGCGCAACTAAGAAAAGTAAAGTAGCCAAGCAAAACTAAGATTGCGTCTGGTGGTGTGAGCGGTGGATGATAAAAAAGTTATGTCTGCGACGGGTGAGGATTCTTCACCCATCGCTCTTCTTTTAGGAATAAACGAACATCCTGTTGCAGGTTTCTTTCTATTGTATCTTGTCATTACAGTATTAACGATTCTTGTCTATCAGCTGGGCTTTGCTAAAAAGCTTCCACTTCTTAAATCTGCAGTCATTTATATTCTTTTGATATTGGGCTGTTTTCCGCTGACCTTTTTCGGAATTGGCCTGCCGGTTGCAGAGGGTCTTTTGTGTGCTGCCGCAGTATTGATTATTTACAAGATCAGGCTGCACCAGAGCAAAAAAAATAAAGCCGAACACCTTTAAGGAGAGCCTCTATGACCTTACAGGATGCGCTTTACAATTGGCTAAGTATAAAAAAGGTGGCAGAAGAAAGAACTGATGATCAAGCTGCAGCAGATACACTGCTTTTTTTCGATGAAATTCTGCGGGATGACCATGGGTTAGAACACATTGCTGTGCGTATCAGCAACGGCTGTTATGAAGTGGATTACAGAATTGGGGATTCACAGCATCATAAAAAATTTCCTTGCGACTATATTGATGCGCTTTGGGAATCGATTGAAGCAGAGCCCAAGTATAATTAGACCTATTTTGTATTGAGCCATGAACACTACTTGTTCATGGCTCTTTTTATGAGAAAGCCCAAGAGACATCCATACAGCAGGTGTCCTGCAAACCAGAGAAAAAGAGCATAAAAGTCAGTAATCGCAGGCGTTGGCTGCAATGAGAGGATGGTTAATGGAAAGTATAAAAAGGCAGACGAGGCGCTAAGCGTGAGCGATAAAAGATAGACATTCATTCTAATATGCTGCAGAAGGAACTGGGCAGCAAGCCCGATTAAACATGATACAAGGAGATGCAGAAGAAACTGAGAAAGTTCAGTCTGCATAAAAGAGAGAAGCGAAGGAGCAAAATCGATGTTAATCAGGAGCGTGTAGACCCGTTTTCCAGTCAGGGATTCAGCTGCCTTCAGAAAAATACCCAGAAGACAGCCGGATAATATGCCGGCCCAAAAACCCGGCAGCCATCAGTTTACCATTCATTTTCTTTTGCAGGAGAACGGTATAACAAAAAATTTCCTGTTGCAATTCTTTTGTTTGTTTTATCAGTGATCCTCTCCTGGCACTTTTCGCACATGTACGTGTGGATCGGCCGGTTTCGCAGCCGTTTAGCCAAAGAGGATTGATCTTCAATGGATTGAATGGTGTCACATAACACACATTTTACTCGCATACCAATCACCTCTGTCTTTTTGGTGTTATAGCCATTATATCAAAGAAGCCTCTATAAACACTAATAAATAACAAATCTCCATATAAAAACCCCGCTTGTCCAGCGGGGAAAAGATGGGTTAATGTGTTTCTTTTAATTTTTGCTGCTGATTTTTTGTGGCTTTTTCTTGTTTTTGCTGTTGGTTTTTCAGGTTTCTTTTCTCGTTATCTGAAAGCTGGCTGTTGTTGGTTTCTGTCGGTGAAGGTTTGCGTGAATCCATATTGTTTGGAACTTGCGGCATCAACCTTCCAACGATGGCAGAAAGCTCTCTGATGATTCCGCCTACAGGATGACCTTGTCTGATCTGTTTTCCCATTTCTCTTAGACGCTGAACGGTATCAGGATCGGCAGTTACTACCGCATTGGCTCCATAGGGGTCTTTTTTTAATGCCTCTGCCACAGAATACTTGATTGTTCCTGTCCTTGATGCGTCCAGTTTAGAATCGACATCAATTCCCACAACTGCATAACGTCCTAGTACAACCGCTGTAGCGTCTTCTACACCCGGTATGCCGGTAATCAGTCCAACCAGATGCCGAGAAACTTGTTGTGAGTTCCTTGGCCCTTGCTTTTGCCCGTTATTGGCTGTCTGGTTAACCTTGGTTAATCGAGGTGTGGTTTTATCCGTTTGTTCTGCACTTTTGTTGCTGTTGCATGCAAAAAGCAGCAATAGTGAACTCATAACGGCTATAATCCTTAATGTTTTCAATACTTTCATCCTTTCGAGCATGATCTTTTCCGTTATTTTCTGTGTTTTCTTCTATCTTTATTCAACAGTTCATACATTTAACTATAGTCCGTCCCGGCTGCTTTTCTTATACAGCTGGAAATAGACATGCAATCATCATTCATTAACACCGCCAAAACCATAGAAAATCAATAGTCAGGAGGCTGTGTAGGATTGAATAAAATATATGTCCTTGATACCAATGTTCTTTTACAGGATCCATATTCAATATTCTCATTTGGCAATCATGAGGTCGTTATTCCTGCAATCGTGCTCGAGGAAGTGGATTCAAAAAAAAGGTACATGGATGAGATCGGAAGAAACGCACGGGAAGTATCAAGGCTAATTGATAAACTTAGGGCGAAAGGGAAACTCCATGAACATGTTCCCTTGGAAAATGGGGGGATATTGAGGGTTGAACTCAATCATCGGTCCTTCCAGCGGCTTCAGGAAACATTTGCTGAGCCAACCAATGACAACAGGATCTTGGCTGTTTCTTTAAATTTATTAAATGAGGAAAAAGGAAAAGAGAACGCCAAGGAGGTAATTTTGGTCAGTAAGGATGTACTCGTCAGAGTCAAAGCAGATGCACTTGGCATCCAAGCAGAAGATTTCCTGAGTGACAGGGTAGTGGATCGCGACGAACAAACCTATTTAGGCTACAAGGAAATATACGTAAACAGCGAACTTCTGGAAAAATTTTATGAGAAGCAGGAGCTTCCTGTATTGGAGATTGCCAACCACTCTTTCTACCCCCACCAGTTTATCATTATGAAAGACATGTACCGGAGTTCTGTTTCTGCACTCGCGAGGGTAGAAGATAACGGGAAAAAACTAAAGCCGCTTCTATTTGAAGGGGATTCGATCTGGGGAATTAAGCCAAGGAATGTCCAGCAAAAAATGGCGATCGAATTGCTCTTGCGCAAGGATGTTCACCTCGTGACCTTGATTGGAAAAGCAGGGACCGGCAAAACCCTTTTAACATTGGCAGCAGGCCTTCTGCAGACCGAGGACTTGAAAAAATACATTAAACTCTTTATTGCAAGACCAATTGTACCGGTAGGAAAAGACATCGGTTATCTTCCAGGTGAAAAAGACGAAAAATTAAAGCCGTGGATGCAGCCGATCTATGATAACCTTGAATATTTATTTAATGCTAAAAAGCAGGGAGAACTTGAAAAAATCCTTGCGGGAATAGGATCTATTCATGTAGAGGCGCTTACTTATATCAGGGGTAGAAGCCTGCCTGACCAGTTCATTATTATTGATGAAGCACAAAACCTTACAAAACATGAAGTGAAGACGATATTAACGAGGGTAGGGGAAGGAAGCAAGGTAATTCTCCTGGGTGATCCGAAACAGATTGATCATCCTTATCTCGATGAATTTACGAATGGGCTCACATATGTTGTTGAAAAATTCAAAGACCAGAGCATCAGTGGGCATGTAAAACTTGAAAAAGGGGAGCGCTCGAGCCTGGCTCAGCTCGCGGCAGATCTTCTTTAGAGGATGCTCGCAAAAAAATAAACCTGCCGCGGCAGGTTTATTTGATAATGAATCCTCTAATGTTTTTTAACGGATTTTCTTTATTTCTTCCATCACCGTAATAGAAATGGACGGGACCGTCTTCTTTTAAAGGCTTTCCATTTAAAGAGAAGCCCAATACAGATTGGAGGCCTTCTTCCAATGTGATTTCTTCCATTCCGTCTGCTGTATGGATTTCAATAAGAGAGGCCGTTTTATCCGGTTCAGCGTTCTTTATGAGGTGTGCAAAGCCAATGCCGAATGTACCCGTTGCAATTTTCTCTTTCAGTGTCTTCCTAGACGCTGGTTTTTTCTCTGGAGGAGCAGAACCTTCAATAATTTCTTTATCCCAATGGGAAGATATTGCTTTTAAATACTTTTCTTCTTCACTCTCAACATTCTCTTTTTCATCAAAATATGTGGTCAGATCAAACTTTCTGTCATCGAATATAAATACACCCGGATCGATGGTCAGAATATACTTAACTTTTCCCTTTAATTCTAAAACAAAATCCATATTACCATGCTCCTAATTGACGTATAGTTATTGTTTCATTCATATTCATTCTATCATGAATAGAGTTAATACTGTAATATGTTGATTTTTTGGCAGTCAAGCGCTATATTAAAGAGTAGAAAGCCAGAGTAGAACGGAGGGATTATATTGTCACCTGAGATGGCAACAGGACATCGAGAAAAGGCATTTGAACTATTACAGGCGGATGCTGCAAAGATACTGAAGTTAATCGAGGTGCAGATGGAAAACCTGACGATGCCGCAATGTCCCCTCTATGAGGAAGTGCTTGATACACAAATGTTTGGACTCTCCCGGGAGATTGATTTTGCAGTAAGGCTTAACCTCGTTGATGAGGAAGATGGCAAAGGCTTGCTGGAATCACTTGAACGTCAGCTTTCCGCACTGCATGAAGCTTCTCTGCGGAAATAATAGATAACTCAAACCGTTGGCAAAATGGTTTGGGTTTTTTTATTTGGCTTTCTTCTAAAAGATTGTTGCTTTGGGAACAGTTTTGTAAAGAATCTTCATTGCCAAGTTGATTGGAGTGCAAGGTGCGCGACTCCTCGAAAATGAATTTCACATTTTCTTCGTGCGATATAACGCTGCCGAAGTCTTCCTTGTCCTGCGGGATATGCGGGACAGGTCCCCGCAGGCGCCTGCGCAGAGGAGGTAGGCGCTTGCGCCGCTAAGGCTCACCTCACGCGAAAGCGAGCAACCTAAAACGGAAATCAACCACTATCAAGAACAACGAAGATTGTGAAAACAGCGTAAACAGCTTTTTTATTACAGGAGCATTTTACAAAGTTGTGTTAAAATATTTTTAACTTTATCATACAGAGGGAAAGGAAGTTTTATATACGAATCATTGTTAAGGAAAAGACTACATAAAGGATGTAAGATAATGTTAAAAAAAATGTTTCGGCACTATGATTATTCACTGGTGATTGCAATTTTGGTTTTATGCGGTCTTGGTCTCGTGATGGTTTACAGCGCGAGCATCATTGTTTCAATTAACCGCTTCGGCTATTCCAGCAATTACTTTTTTATCCGCCAGCTTGTTTTTTTGGGAGCCGGGCTTGTCTGTTTTTTGGTTGCGATGATTATTCCCTATCAGTTCTATAAAAAACTCATCGTACCGATTGTTTTCGGCTCTATCCTCCTGCTCATAGCGGTTCTGTTTATCGGAAAAACGACAAACAACGCACAGAGCTGGATTTACATAGGACCTATCGGGTTTCAGCCGGCAGAATTTGTGAAGCTTGGACTGACGATTTACCTTGCTGCGATCTTTTCAAAAAAGCAGGACAAGCTTGAAAATTTTGCGGCCAGCGCACCTCCGTTGAGTGTATTTGCCGTGATGTTTATTCTGATCATGAAACAGCCGGATTTGGGGACCGGTTTGATTATTGCTGCGACTACCGGCATCATTATCCTGAGCTCAGGTATGAAACCAGGACATAAACTGATTTTGATTGTATCTGCACTAATGATCATCGGACTTGGTTCCCAGGTTTTGACACATGAGCAGAAGTCGCGTTTTACCGCGGCTTATGAACCGTTTAAAGATCCGCAAGGGGACGGTTTTCAGCTCGTCAATTCCTACTTGGCCATCGGTTCTGGAGGGATCACCGGCAATGGACTGGGCCAGAGTATTCAGAAATATGGCTTTCTTCCGGAACCTCATACAGATTTCATTATTGCCGTTATAGCGGAAGAGCTAGGATTCTGGGGAGTCGCACTTATAGTCGGCTTGATTGGATTTGTTGTTATTAAAGGCTTTATAACCGGCCTTAGAAGCAGGGATACTTATGGAAGCCTGCTTGCCTTTGGTATATCTGGTATGGTCGGAATCCAGTCTTCAGTAAATCTTGGGGCAGCCATTGGTCTGCTTCCGATTACAGGCGTACCTTTGCCTTTTATATCGTATGGTGGTTCATCTCTAGTCTTGTTGTTAATTTCCATGGGGATTTTAGTTAATATTTCCTGCCATGTTAATTATAAAAGAAAGCATCAAAAGCCGGAACAAGCACCTGCAAAAGCAAATCTTCACGCAGTGTAATTCCAGGAATTATTAGAGGGAGAGATACCGATGTCACAACAGCAAATCAGAAAAATATTAGTTGCCAACCGCGGAGAGATTGCCATCCGCATTTTTCGTGCATGTACAGAGCTGGGAATTCGTACGGTAGCGATTTACTCCAAGGAAGATTCAGGATCCTATCATCGATACAAAGCAGATGAAGCCTATTTGGTTGGAGAAGGAAAAAAACCGATTGATGCTTATTTGGACATTGAAGGTATTATCGCCATTGCAAAAAGAAACGGGATAGATGCCATTCACCCCGGTTATGGATTCTTATCAGAAAATATCCATTTTGCAAAGCGCTGCGCAGAAGAAAAGATTACGTTTATCGGACCGAAACAAGAACACCTCATTATGTTCGGCGATAAAGTAAAAGCAAGGGAAGTAGCGGTCAGTGCCGGGCTTCCAGTCATACCGGGATCTGACGGGCCCGTAAACAGCATTGATGAAGTGAGAGAATTTGCAGGAGAACATGGCTATCCAATCATTATAAAGGCCTCTTTAGGCGGCGGCGGAAGAGGCATGCGGATCATACGAAGTGAAAATTCGCTTGCGGAAGGATATGAAAGAGCAAAATCCGAAGCCAAAGCTGCGTTTGGAGAAGATCAGGTTTACGTTGAAAAATTTGTTGAGAAGCCAAAGCATATTGAAGTTCAGATTCTAGCGGACTTAGAAGGCAACATTGTGCATTTGTTTGAAAGGGACTGTTCTGTTCAAAGAAGGCATCAAAAAGTAGTTGAAGTTGCACCGAGTGTTGCCCTAAGTAAGGAACTTCGGCAGGAAATATGTGATGCCGCCGTTCAGCTGATGACGCATATCCACTATTTAAATGCAGGAACGGTGGAGTTCTTGGTTACGGAGGACGGCCGTTTTTATTTCATTGAAGTGAATCCCCGTGTGCAGGTGGAACATACCATTACCGAAATGGTAACAGGTGTGGATATCGTTCAGACGCAGATCCTGATCGCTCAAGGCAATATGCTTCACGGTGATGTAATTGGAATTCCACAGCAAGAGGATATTGCATGCCACGGCTATGCGATTCAATGCCGGGTAACAACAGAAGATCCCGCGAACAATTTTATGCCGGATACTGGTAAGATCAATGTTTACCGTTCTGGAGGAGGCTTCGGAGTACGTTTGGATGCTGGAAACGGCTTTCAGGGAGCTGTTATTACGCCTCATTACGATTCATTGCTCGTTAAGCTGTCAACATGGGCTCTAACCTTTGATCAAGCAGCTGCGAAAATGCTCAGGAATCTTAAAGAGTTCCGGATCCGCGGTATAAAAACGAACATCGAATTTCTTGAAAATGTTGTGAAACATAAATCGTTTATATCCGGAAACTATAATACTTCTTTTATTGACACATCAAGTGAGTTATTCTTGTTCCCTAAGAAGAAGGACCGGGGTACCAAGATGCTGACTTACATCGGTTCAACGACAGTTAATGGGTTTCCCGGCATTGAAAAAATGAAGAAACCGGCATTTACAAATCCGCGTCTTCCGAATTTACAACATATAGATCAGCCTGCAGACGGAACAAAACAAATCCTTGATCAGCATGGTGCCGACGGACTCGTTAACTGGATAAAAGAACAGAAAAAAGTTCTTCTGACAGATACGACCTTCAGGGATGGACATCAATCGCTCTTAGCTACTCGAGTAAGGACAAACGACCTGCTGCATGCGGCAGAACCGACAGCCAAACTATGGCCTTCCATGTTTTCTTTGGAGATGTGGGGAGGAGCTACCTTCGATGTGGCTTACCGATTCCTTAATGAGGACCCATGGGAGCGGCTCTTAAAGCTTCGAGAAAAAGTTCCAAACGTCCTGTTTCAGATGCTGCTGCGTGCTTCTAATGCGGTTGGCTATAAAAACTATCCTGATAATGTCGTTGAGGAGTTTGTGGAAAAATCATCCGCTGCAGGAATTGATGTTTTCCGAATCTTTGACAGCCTGAACTGGGTAGAGGGAATGACTGTCGCCATTGACTCTGTAAGGAAGAACGGGAAAATTGCCGAGGCTGCTCTATGTTATACAGGCGATATTCTTGATTCCTCGAGGACAAAGTACAATGCAGAGTACTACATAAAGATGGCAAAGGAATTAGAAGCTTCAGGTGCTCATATTCTCGCAATCAAGGATATGGCCGGATTGCTTAAACCGCAGGCTGCATATGAACTTGTTTCACGTTTAAAAGAAAACGTAAGCCTTCCTATTCACCTGCATACTCATGATACAAGCGGTAACGGAATATTCACCTACTCAAAAGCGATTGATGCCGGGGTAGACATAGTAGACGTGGCGGTCAGTTCTATGGCTGGGGGAACTTCGCAGCCTTCTGCCAACTCGTTGTACTATGCCCTTGCAGGAAATGAACGGCAGCCGGATGCTGATATCAGCAATCTTCAAGAGCTAAGTTCCTATTGGGAAGATGTCCGCAAGTACTATCAAGGCTTCGAAAGCGGGATGAACGCTCCTGATCCAGAAGTCTATGAGCATGAGATGCCTGGCGGCCAGTTCAGCAATCTTAAACAACAGGCAAAAGCGGTTGGCCTTGAAGAAAAGTGGGACCATGTTAAGCGGATGTACCGCCGCGTGAACGATATGTTCGGTGATGTAGTTAAAGTAACTCCTTCTTCAAAAGTGGTGGGAGATATGGCGCTGTTCATGGTTCAGAATGATCTTACAGAAGACGATGTATATGAAAAAGGTGAAAAACTGGACTTCCCTGATTCTGTCGTTGAGTTTTTCCAGGGTTATATCGGCCAGCCATACCAAGGGTTCCCAAAAGAACTTCAGCAGCTGATCTTAAAGGGAAGAGAGCATATAACGACGCGTCCTGGAGAATTGCTGGAGGCCGCTGACTTTATGGAGATTAAAGAAACGCTCTTCCATAAACTCAATCGTCAAGTAACTAGTTTTGATGCGATATCCTACGCTCTTTATCCAAAGGTATTATTGGACCGCGAAAGAATGTTTCAGCAATTCGGGGATATTTCAGTCCTCGATACACCGACTTTCTTTTATGGCATGAGGCTTGGAGAGGAGATCGAGATCGAAATTGAACAAGGGAAAACCCTTATTGTTAAACTTGTGTCCATCGGAGAACCGCAAATGGATGGAACAAGAGTCGTTTACTTTGAGTTGAATGGCCAGCCGAGGGAAGTTGTCGTTAAAGATGAAAGCATCAAATCGGCTGTCGCTGCCAAGAGAAAAATAGATCCGTCCGATCCAGGCCATATCGGTGCAAGTATGCCTGGCACCGTAGTGAAGGTTTGGTAGAGAAGGGTGAAAAGGTTAAAAAAGGTGATCATCTGATGATTACAGAGGCCATGAAAATGGAAACAACCGTGCAGGCGCCTTATGATGGAATCGTTAAAGAAATCTACGCATCCAACAGCGAAGCCATTTCACCGGGTGATTTATTGATCGAGTTAGCTAAATAGATAGCATCAATAAATCCATTGGGGATTTATTGATTGAACTGGCTAAATGGAAAGACAAAAAAGCATTTCACCTTTTGGGGTGAAGTGCTTTTTTTATAGTTAAATAAGATTGTTCAAAGAAAATTCACAAATTTGTTAAATTTCAGCCTTATACTAAAGTTTGCCAAAACATAGGAATATTATAGGAATATGTCTATCCGAGTCGAAGTATACAAACCTTCTAAATTGTTTTATAATGTTTTAGAAACATGTCTATCATATCACAACAATATGTGATAAATTTCGCAAATATGTGAAAAAAGGGATGCGTTTTACATATTGATTTCCGTTTCATTACTATTTAGAATAAATTATGGCATTTTACCTGGATAGTTTAACAAAAACCGGAAATGGAAGGAAACTTACCTGTAAAGGAGGTGTATACGGTGAGCAAAACTCAAACGACATTTGATGATGCTGACAAAGTGATCAAGGCTGATTCTCTACCGGAAGCTAATCCGACAGGTACATGGAAAGATTTTCTTACAATTGCCAAGATGGGAATCGTTATTTCAAATCTCATCACAGTTTTTGCAGGTGTATTTCTTGCCATTAAGTTTAACAGTCTGCTCTTTATGGATGAGCTGAATGTTTTGGCTCTGGCCGTTGTCGGCTCAGCCTTTGTAATCGCGGGAGGCTGCTGCTTAAACAATTACATAGACCGAGATATTGACGGTTTGATGGATCGTACCATGGACAGACCGACAGTAACCGGTAAGATTGAAGCACACCAGGCATTATGGATGGGGATAATTTTATCTGCCATCGGCGTTATTCTTCTAGCCATGACAACGCTAACAGCCGCCGTTTTTGGATTGATTGGTTTATTTGTATATGTGGTTGTTTACACGATGTGGCTTAAAAGAACCCACTCTATTAATACGGTTGTGGGCGGAATTTCCGGAGCGATGCCGCCTCTGATCGGCTGGGCCGCAGTGGATGCGAACCTGGATATAAAAGCTTGGATTCTGTTCTTGATTCTGTTTTTATGGCAGCCGCCGCATTTTTTGGCGCTTGCGATGAAGAGATGTGAAGAATACAGAAATGCAGGAATACCAATGCTTCCTGTCGTATCGGGATTTAAAATGACGAAGCGCCAGATGATCTGGTATGTAGCAGCTCTCATCCCGGTCTCCTTATATTTGTATCCATTTGGCAAGGTATTTACCATTTTAGCCGCTGTCCTGGGATTTGGCTGGCTGGCTCTTGGGTTATCTGGTATCCGGACAAGTGATGACATCAAGTGGGCAAGGCAGATGTTTGTCTACTCTCTTAATTACTTGACTATATTGTTCGTCGCTATGATTCTCGTAAACATATAATATCGACTTCAGTACGGAACATCTCCTTGAACCGTCTGGATGAATATATTAAAGACCTTTTATATTAAAGGGCTTACATTTTTTTTTGCTATTTGCTGCTTAATGTAAACGGACACATGCCGTTTATGACAAGCAGGTAATAGATTATAGTAGCTGAACTACAACGAGAAAGTGGGGTTTTATGAAGTGATGAGAAATTTGCTGCGTAAAGGGCGAGTAATCCCTTTGTTTGCAATGCTGGCGCTTCTGCTGATGGGTTGTGGTGATCCAACACTGTCTGCGCTTATGCCGCAAGGTGAAGTAGCCAACAAACAATACTCATTAATGGTGCTGAGCTTAGCAATTATGATTTTTGTATTGTTGGTCGTTTTTATCATTTATGTATTTGTTTTGATCAAATTTAGAAGGCGCAAGGGCGATGACACGATTCCTGAACAGGTAGAAGGAAATCATCTGCTCGAAATTTTGTGGACTGCGATTCCAATTCTTTTACTGATTATTCTTGCAGTTCCGACAGTTATGCAAACTTTTGATTTATCTGCGAAAGATAAACCTAAAAAGGGTGAACTGGCTCTCAAGGTTACAGGCCATCAGTACTGGTGGGAGTTTGAGTATCCTAAAGAAGAGATTATTACTTCTCAGGAACTAGTGCTTCCAGTTAACACAAAAGTGCATGTGGAGCTTTCTTCCGCTGATGTCATCCATTCATTCTGGATTCCATCGCTTGCTGGTAAAACAGACACCAATCCTGGTGACGGCAGCAAGAACTACATGTGGATTGAAACAGGAAAGAAAGAACAGATCTATAAAGGGAAATGTGCTGAATTATGCGGTGCTTCTCATGCCCTTATGGATTTCAAGGTAAAAGTCGTTTCAAAAGAAAAATACAAGGCTTGGGTAGATTCATTCAAGAATGCAAGCGGCAATGCTACCGGAAATGCTGCTGAAGGGCAAAAAATCTTTAAAAAGAACTGTATGTCTTGTCATGCGGTAGGCAAAAACGGCGGTAATACCGGACCTAATCTTACTGGTTTCGGTGATAAACAGCGTGTTGCCGGTGTACTTGAGCACAACAAAGCCAACTTGGAAAAATGGATTAAAAATCCTCAAAAAGTAAAACCAGGCAATAACATGCCGAACGTGCCCCTTAATGATGAAGAAGTTGACGCAGTAGCTGACTATCTTCTAAGTCTAAAACTTCAATAGGCAAGAGGAGCGGTTTGTAAAAAGGAGGTAAAAAGGTGTCTACTCATGCAAGTCACAAAAAGAGAAGTGGGCTGATGGACTGGCTCACCACAGTTGATCATAAAAAAATTGGTATTTTATACCTTATTGCAGGGGGATTCTTCTTCATCATTGGAGGAATCGAAGCAATGTTAATGCGTATTCAGTTAATAAAACCAGAAAATGACTTTGTCGCTGCTGAGACGTTTAACCAATTGCTGACGATGCACGGTACTACAATGATTTTCTTTGCGGCCATGCCGTTGATTTTTGCATTTATGAATGCTGTAGTCCCATTGCAGATCGGGGCAAGGGACGTTGCGTTCCCGTTTGTTAACGCATTAGGATTCTGGCTGTTTTTCTTCGGAGGAGTACTACTGAATTTAAGCTGGCTCTTAGGCGGAGCTCCTGACGCTGGTTGGACGGCTTATGCGCCTCTTTCAACAACGTCCGGGGGACCGGGGGTGGACTTTTATGTACTGGGAATTCAGATCTCGGGTATAGGAACCCTTATAGGCGGAATTAACTTCCTGGTAACAATCATCAACATGCGTGCTCCTGGTATGACATTTATGCGAATGCCGTTGTTTACATGGACAGCGTTTGTTACATCAGGTTTGATTCTATTTGCATTCCCTCCATTAACTATTGGTTTATTTATGTTATCTTTTGACAGGGTTTTTGATGCAAACTTTTTCAACCCGGACAATGGCGGTAATATTTTGATTTGGGAGCATATTTTCTGGATCTTCGGACACCCTGAAGTTTATATCCTCATCTTGCCTTCGTTTGGTGCGATCAGTGAGGTAGTTGCGACCTTCTCAAGAAAACGTCTTTTCGGATACAGCGCCATGGTGTTCGCGACCGTATTGATCGGTTTCTTAGGATTCATGGTATGGGTCCACCATATGTTTACGGTCGGCCTTGGACCTGTAGCTAACTCTATTTTTGCCGTAGCAACTATGGCTATCGCTGTTCCTACAGGTGTTAAGATCTTTAACTGGCTTTTCACGATGTGGGGCGGGAAAATCGTATTCTCAACAGCCATGCTTTGGGCGGTTGGATTTATCCCGACATTCGTAATGGGTGGGGTAACAGGTGTTATGCTTGCCATTCCTTCAGCTGACTACCAATTCCATGACAGCTATTTTGTAGTAGCCCATTTCCATTATGTAATTGTGGGTGGCGTAATACTTGGTCTTTTTGCAGGCCTATACTATTGGTATCCTAGAATGTTTAACAGGGTTTTGAATGAAACTCTTGGGAAAATTCATTTCTGGACGTTCTTTATCGGCTTCCACCTTACATTCTTCCCTCAGCATTTCTTGGGACTCATGGGTATGCCGCGCCGGGTATTTACATATCTTTCCGGTCAGGACCTGGATCAATTAAACTTTATCAGTTCAATCGGTGCCTTTTTAATGGCAATCGGTACGATTGTATTATTAATTAACATTATCATCTCAGCTTCAAAAAAATATGCACCTTCTTCCGATCCTTGGAATGGAAGAACGCTGGAGTGGGCCATTCCGTATCCTACACCTGAATATAACTTTGCACAAACACCATTAGTTCGGGGACTTGATGCCTTTTGGATTGAAAAAGCAGCTGGGAATAAAGGCATGACGCCTGCAGAACCAGTCGGGGATATCCACATGCCTAATCCATCCATCCTCCCGCTCTTTATGTCAATCGGGCTTTTTAGCGCAGCGTTAGGATTAATTTATAACACTATAACTGTAACAATCATTGGAATAATCGCCACGTTTATTTGCATGTTCTTACGTTCAATTATTGACGACCATGGCTTCCATATTCACAAAGAAGAAGTGGAAGACGATTTAAAGGGGGTTAAAGAATAATGCACGCGGATGAACGATTAAATGATGCTAACTTTCCGAAACATCCCGAAAAAGCCACCCTTGAAGGCAAAAATAAATTTTTAGGATTTTGGCTGTTCTTAGGTGGAGAGACTGTTTTGTTCGCAACATTGTTCGGAACGTACTTAGGCCTTCGCCATATGAATATGGATGGCCCAACTACTGAAGAACTATTCAAGCTTCCAACCGTATTCCTGGCAACCATGCTCCTGCTAACAAGCTCTTTAACAAGCGTATATGCGGTACTTGCATTAAAGCAAAACCGCGTAAAAAGCTTGCAAGGATGGTTTTTTGTAACCTTACTTTTGGGTCTTTGCTTTCTTGGCCTGGAAGTATATGAATTTAATGAATATGTCCATGAAGGGCATACTTTTACAAGCAGTGCTTTCGGTTCTGCCTTCTATACCCTTGTAGGATTTCATGGAGGCCACGTAGCTTTCGGCTGTTTATGGATCATTACATTGCTAGTACGCAACTGGAATCGCGGAATTACGCTTGTAAACGCACCAAAGTATTATTTATTTGCCCTCTATTGGCACTTTGTTGACGTCGTTTGGGTATTCATTTTCACTGTTGTGTATCTTATGGGGAAGGTGGGTTAAGAGATGGCTAATCATAGCAACCCTGAAACCAATGTTCACCGCAGCGAGGCACTGCAGCGTAAATTGGCGTTTAAAGAAGAGAGGAAACACCATAATGTTTCTTTCATTATGATGATCCTTTTAACTCTGATTGCGTTCTACGCCATTTGGAGTGATAAAGTAGCTGATTCTTTTGCTGTACTATTTATTCTCGTACTTGCTGTTGTTCAAGTATTCTTTCAATTGTATATCTGGATGCATTTAAGTCATAAGGGACATGATTTTCCGCTTTGGGGAATGATGTGCGGAATCCTTGTTGCTGCCATTACGGTTGTTGGTATTGCAGGAATGATCTGGACTTCTTAAATGGAAAATGGCTGCTTAAAGCAGCCATTTTTCATAAATATTGAATATCCCTGCTTTCCGTGGGAAAGGAGTTTATATAATGGACCATAACATGAGTCATGAAAAAATCAGTGATTTTGGTTTTTACAGCCTTTACCGGCCGGATATTTTCATCCTAATTTTGATCATTGGCATTTTATATTTTAAATATTACGGCAACAAAAACTCGGGCTTAAAAACAACAAAGCTGCAAAAGTTCTTTTTTTCAGCAGGTCTTGTATTTTTGTATATTTCCAAAGGCAGTCCGTTAAATGTCGTCGGCCATCATTATTTATTCAGCGTGCATATGATTGAAATGGCAGTAAGCTATCTTGTGGTGCCCCCGCTTATGATCCTCGGTATGCCGCATGGTTTGTATTTGAAGTGGTTTAGCCTTCAGAATTCTATGATGAACATCGTCCGCTTTTTAACAAAACCGCTCATTGCGATATTAGTCTTTATTACGCTGTTTTCCATTTACCATATGCCAGTCGTCTTTGACGCAGTCATGGCAAATGGATTTGTGGCTTTTCTCAGCCATACCATCTTGTTTATCACGGCATTCACGATGTGGTGGCCAGTCCTTTGTCCGATTGAAGAATTGAATTCATTGTCTGATTTACAGAAGGTTGGATATGTATTCGCTAGCGGTGTTTTACTGACGCCAGCCTGTGCATTGATCATGTTTGCCGGCCATCTGCTCTATTCAACGTATGCTCATGCGCCAGAACTGGTATCGTTTCTCCCTCCATTAGAAGACCAGATGACTGGAGGAATTGTAATGAAAATTCTTCAGGAAGTGGTTTACGGAGTAGTTCTTGGACACATTTTTTATAAGTGGGTAAAAAGAGAACGGGCGAAAGACAAAGAGGATTTAGCACTGATCAAAATGAGTGCTGCTGCAAATCATTCTTAAAGACAGTAAGTTAACCGGCAGCCGGTTAACTTTTTTTTTGAAAAAAAAAAGAGTTGTACCGTATAATGTCGAACTAGTTGTTAGAGAGAAAAAGGAGGAAAACCAGTGATTAGAAACCTTCAAAAGGAAGAACTGATGCATTCTCTTGAGCTTTCACAATATGCATTCAGATATTCATTAACAAAAGAAGATATAGAAAAGAGACTTCAAAATCTCGATCCTGCAAGTGTTTACGGTACGTTTGCTGAAAATGGCCAGCTGCTGGCTAAACTGCATTTGCTTCCGTTTGATGCTTATTTAGGGGGAAGATCCGTAAAAATGGGCGGTTTGGCGGGAGTAGCAACCTGGCCTGAGAACAGAAGAAAGGGACTGATCAGGCAGCTGCTCAGACATTCATTGGAAGTGATGAATAACACGGGTACTTATCTATCCATGCTTCATCCGTTTTCAGTAAAGTTTTACCGGAGTTTTGGATGGGAACTAACATGTGATTACAAAAAATATAAAATACATAAAACCCAATTTCCGCCCTTTCATGAAGTGAGCGGCAGAGTAGAACGACTATCTGAAGACAGTTCACCTATACTGTCTCCAATATATGAGAGATTCTCAGAACGCTATAACGGCTCATTGAAGCGAAATGAAGTGTGGTGGAATAATAATGTGCTTTCAAACTCGAAAATAGCACTCTACAGGCAAAGCAACAACGAGGGTGCAGGTTATATCCTTTATTCAATAAAAGAAAAAGTAATGGAGATCGAAGAGTTTGTTGCACTGGACAGAGAAAGCTGGGAAGGGCTTTGGAACTTTATAAGGAATCATGATTCGATGATTAACGAAGTCACCATTGTAGCTCCCCCTGATGATGAAACGGGATTTTATTTGGATGATCCTAAGATTCATCAGGAGCAGCACAGTTATTTTATGGCGAGAGTTGTAAACGTTCTTGAGGCTCTAAAAGAATATCCATTTAACAAGATTCCAGGTGAAACGTTGTTTCTCCACGTGAAAGATGACTTCGCTGAATGGAATACAGGTACTTATTCCGTTACAGCAGATGGGATTCAGCCAAGTGTGAATTTCTTCCCTGCTAAAGAAGGAGAATCTTCATGCCAAATAGCGCCTAAACGTGGAATTTCCCTTGGAATTAAGGAACTGACGGCTATTCTCTTTAACTATAAACAACCTAAAAGCCTGCTGAATCATGGGAGAATTTCCGGGAGAGAAGAAGATATCGCTTTATTTGAATCACTGCTCCCAAAACATACACCATTTATCTACGACTTTTTTTAAGGAGAATGAAAGTATGCCAAATAGAGATTCGGCCATTGAGGCTGCCAAAAAGTTTATTGATCAATTCTTTCCTTCGGGAGAAGTTGCCTTTCTAGCGGGGAGTATCGTTAGAGGGGAAGGAACCGAAAGCTCTGATCTCGACATTGTTATTTTTGATGCCTTGGCAGATCAATCGTTTAGAAAATCGTACCTGGAGTTTGGATGGCCAATTGAAGCATTCGTTCACAGCTTTCAGTCTTATAAAGTTTTTTTTAAGGAAAACAGAGACAGAGCAAGACCCTCACTTCCACAGATGTGCGCAGAAGGGATCATTCTGAAAGACAACGGACAGGCAGCTTCCATCAAAAATGAATCTCTGGCTTTGTTAAAAAGAGGACCGTCACCGTGGAAGTCCAAAGAAGTGGATTCTGCCCGCTATGAGATCACAAACCTGCTTGATGATCTGGAAGGCTCGAATAATCCATCAGAAGATCTTTTCATTGTTTCAAAATTGGCGTATATGATCCATGAATTTATCCTCCGTGTAAATGGCTGCTGGATTGGTGAAGGGAAATGGATGGTAAGGGCGTTAAAAGAATTTGATGAGGAGTTTGCACTACGTTTTGTTCAGGTGTTCGATGAGTATTATAAAGCAAGAGAGAAAAAGCAGGTGATTGGTTTTGCAGGTGATGTGCTTGATCCATATGGAGGAAGGCTGTTTGAAGGATATGCAATAGGAAAAAGAGAATAAGGAAAAACCCTTTCCGACGGGAAAGGGTTTTTTGCCGGAAGGGCATTATTTGATTTCTTCTATCACTTGATTAATAAGTTTTTTGCAATGATCTGTAATGGTTTTAGGAAACTCCTCATCATATTCAACACCGTGCGGATAATAGTGTTTTCCAAGGTAAGGATCCGACAGTTCAATCTTTGCATGAGAGCTCTCAACTTCGCCCTCTGCTACACGGCATGGAAAACGCAAGTAATACACGTCACCATTCGTCATATCTTCAAATTTATAATCGTATGTAATTCTTTCATAATCCCACTGTCCTGCACGGATGATTCCATGGTTATGCATAATATGTTCAAGAATTGAAAATTGGACAACTTGCCCCTTTAGGCCGCTTTCTTCAAATAACATTTCCTTAACCTCCCAATGTTCATGTAAACCTTTACTTATCTATGATAGTATGAATGCTTTAAAGATGCAATCGTTGTCATAATATTTCCCCTTTATTGAATGGACGTATAGAATGCCTTCAGAAGTGAACACTAATCTCGATAAAAATTGAGTATGGAGGAATCTTTAATGAAAACAATTCGTGACATTATGACAACGAACGTGGATACTTGTTCACCACAGGACAGCATCTATGAAATTGCTGTAAAAATGAAACAGGATGATGTAGGGGTCATTCCAGTATGTGAAGGAATGAAACTCCTCGGAGTCATCACGGACAGAGATATCGTCATCAGGGCAGTTGCAGAGAAGAAACAGGGTTCAACGAAGGTAACGGATGTCATGAGCAGTGAACTCGTAACAGGGAGCCCGGACATGAACATAGAGGAAGCTTCCGATCTCATGTCAAAGGATCAGATACGCCGCTTGCCAATCGTAGAGAACAGCAATTTAGTTGGAATTGTTTCCCTTGGAGACATCGCTGTGCATAAAGAAACAGACTCTAAAGCAGGTGTGGCACTAAGTGAGATTTCGGAACAAAGAGATCAGCTTCAGTAAACTTGCAAATACCCTAAATGAAAGCACCTTGTAGAAGGTGCTTTTTTAATTTATAGACAAATTCCACAATTGTGAAGTACAGTTATGAAAGGTATGTTTTGAAGGGAGAACCACTTTTGAAGAAAACAGCAATCCTAACGCTTTTTGCAATTCTCGTTATCTCGTTCTTTTTGGACAGTTGTGATCAGAATTCTTATCATACTCCTGAGAGACAGGAGAAACATAAAATTCCTCAGGAGAGTATTCAAACATTAAGCATCGAAAAATCGACCGTGGCTAATTTTGTAGGTAAAAGCAATAACTATCTGACCAAACGGCTTGGCCCCCCGGACCGGATCGAACCATCAGCTTACGGATATGACTGGTATGTTTACTCAAGTTTCGAGAACCAGTATATGCAGGCAGGAATCAAGGATAATAAAGTGGTAACCGTCTTTGTGGCAGGGGACGGAGTGCCGATCAAACCGTTCAAGATCGGCCAGTCCGTAACGTCGCTTCTAAAAGAGATTCCTGTTAAGAGTGAGATTACCGTTAATAAAACCGATGATTTATTTCGTTTCGAGCTATCGGAAGAAGAAATGAATACCCGTCCTCTCATTCCATTTCATGATATTTTTGCTCAGCTTTATTTTGATAAATTTACTCAGGAGCTTTCCAGCATCAGGTATCTGGATAAAGAAACATTGCTCTTGCAAAGACCCTATTCTGTCGTATACAGAGGCAGCTTGGAGAAACAGCCTGAATTCTCAGAAAAGTTGAAGAGAAAAATTGAAAAAGGACAAGAACAGCAGATTCTGGATATTACCAATGTCATTCGCTTAAAACATGGGTTAGCTCCTTTAGAAAAGGATAGCAAGACAGCAAAAGTGGCCTATAACCACAGCAAAGAAATGGAAGAGCTTGATTATTTTTCGCATACGTCACCCACGTCAGGTGACTTGGCCGATCGGCTAGAAGCGGGAAAAGTGAAATACTCACAGGCCGGTGAAAATATTGCAGCAAAATATACAGATGGACCGGCTGCAGTAGAGGGATGGCTCAACAGCCAGAGCCACCGGGAAGCGCTTTTAAATAAAAACTATACTCGCTTGGGTGTGGGGGTTTATGGGAGCAATTATACACAAAATTTTATAAAGCCATGATAAGCAGTAAGGGAAGGTCAGATGATCTCCCTTATTTTTTTTGAAACACAAAAAACGTGTTGCTGTGTTAGAGCTCCAGCGCTTTTCGGACCTAAGCAGGCCGCTTACGCCTTTCTTACAATAAAAAACGTGCCGGTCGAGACGGCAATTAATTGGTTTTGGTCACCGTAAACTTTTGATTCTGTAACGATGACTTTTTTTCCACGGTTGAGCACTTCTGCTTCACAGCGAAGAAAGCTTCCTGTTCCGGGAGAAGTAAAGTTTACTTTCATTTCAACGGTAACAGCTGCTGATCCTTCAGAAAGCGTCTGGTTGGCTGCTGTTCCCATAGCGGTGTCCATTAAAGTTGCAGTGAGCCCGCCATGCACTATTCCTATTGTGTTGCTTAATAATGGAGTGATTGGCACAGTAATTTCCAATTTATGATCGTTTATGATGTTCAGCTTCATATCCATTAAGCTTGAAATATAAGTAGAGTGGGTGTGTTTCCTTTTATTTTTTAAGCTTTTTAAGATGCCTGACAGCACATTTCTCTCTTCTTCTGAGGCTTCTGTTATGAAAGACTCCATCTCTCTATACAATTTCATTTTTTATTTCCTCTCTCTCTGTCTAGTTGCACGCCTGCTGCTCTTCAATTTTGACACAAAAATCAAAGGGAAACAACGATGTTTAAAGCATCACAAGAAAAATAGGCGCACCATTTTATAGGCGGAACTGTATCATGTAATAGGTGAATTGTAGTCGTTGAAGGACAGCCGGGGGTGAGAAGATGAAAAAGGACGTTGAGGCATTCCGAATATTTGTTCAGAAACATCCTAAGCTGATAAGTGAAGTCCGTTCAAATAATCGTACGTGGAGGGATGTCTATGAAGATTGGTATTTCCTTGGGGCAAATCATGAAAGCTGGAAGGCTTTTAAGGCCGAAAAGGATCAGGATACGGTAAAAACCGGTCATTTCAGGGGACTGAAGGAAAGAAAACAGAAACAGGAACCGGAATCGGCTGAAGAACAGTCTAAAAAAGAAATTACAGTCGGAGATGTTTTTTCCATGTTTCGAGACATCAATGTCAGTGAAATTCAGCAGCATATTGTCCAATTCAGCGGTGCGATCGAAGGCATTCATCAGTTGCTGAAGCAGTTCCAGGGCAGCAAATCAGTTCAGGGCCCGCCGTCAAATTCAAAGGATAGTTATTTTTCAGTATTTAAAGACTAAGGGGTGTGACGGATGAGAAAGGAAATTATTGACTATTTAAATACTAGGCCAGACCTTAAGTTTTTTATTCGGGAGCAGCCTAGATGGTATCGGGATCTATCGAGAAATCCACTTTTGCTGGAAGTGATGGAAAGTGAAGCGAATGTGTTCTTTGGGAGGACATTTGGCCAGCGGATTGATAAGTTCCACAATCAAGTGAAAACAGTTGGATTGATGATTGATTTTCTGAGCATGATGGGAAAAGGAGAAGACCTATAGGCCTGCTATAGGCTTCCTTTTCACCATAATAAAGGGATAGTTTGCTTACCGGTCCATTTCAGCTGCTGTAAGATACTCATAAATTTTTTTCTCTGGAGATACGGCAAGCTGGTTAAAGGCCTGGTTTCCGAACAGCACATTAAACTCTAGAATATAATAACGGCCGTTCGCCGCAACGATATCAAAGCCTGCATGGTTGATATTGAGTTCTTGAGCAACACGAAGGACAAGCTCTAATGCTTCAGCAGGAATGTTATCGAATGAGAGGGTTCCGCCCTGGCTTACGTTATTATGAAAGCCGTTGCTGCCTATGCGCCAATAACTTCCGATAATCTCATTTCCAACTACGCATATGCGAAGATCACGGTCAATCGGAAGGTACTCCTGTATATAGAAAACATCGTTTGCTTTTGCATATTCTTCGAATTCCTGTTCGTTATGAATAAGAAATACGCCTTTCCCCATTGAATTACGAATCTCCTTGGCAACAAAAGGAAAAGAGAAAGTCTCCAGAACCTTGCGCTTGTTCTCATTGGAATGTCCTAGAATCTCAGTGTATGGAAGATTTTCTGGACAAACCGTCCATAACGCGCGTGTCATCTCCATTTTGCTAAACCCAAGCTGAATACTTTCGATACTCGGAAATATTTTTTTCTTCATACCATATACCAACGAGTTTACCTGCCAGTTTTCCGGAAAAAGAAGCACGTCTGCTGCTTTTATTTTATCAAGCTCTTTGAACATGTTGTCAGGCTTTACATACTGTATGCCAGGGATTCCAATCGTTCTAAAAGGGTTAAACGTTACAAGTTTCATTGCGGTCCTCGCTCTCAAAGTCTTTCAAACGAGAGTATTATACTTTTTTTTATAAGAAGGAGTCAATGTTGTGAAGGCGGTTTTTCTTTTATCTCATAATAATTTCGGCTATAATAATAAGATGAAGGTAGAAATTAAAAGTAATCACTTCAGGGAGTGAGAGGATGCTGGGATTAGTGCTGGATTTTGAATTGCTGGATGAAACCTATTCTCTCGGAAAGATGATAGCTGAATCAGAAGCTGCCATACAATACCGAGTGTGTAAATATAATCTTGAACAAGACGCAAATGCTCAGAAGCTCATCAATGAGTTCAACAAAACAAAAGAGCTGTATGAGGAAGTTCAGCGTTTTGGAAAGTATCATCCTGATTATAAAACCGTCTCAACAAAGGTGAGGGTTTTAAAAAGGGAACTCGATTTTAATGAGACAATAGCCGGTTTCAAAAAAGCGGAGAAAGAATTGGAAAGCCTGTTAAACGAATGCAGTTCCCTTATAGCGGGAAGCGTTTCAGAGCACATCAAAGTGCCGACAGGCAACCCATTCTTTGATTCAAAAAGCTGCAGCGGCGGATGCGGAAGCGGAGGCGGATGCAGCTGCAGTTAAGGGCTCTCGATACAGAGCTCTTATTTTTCTTTTATCTATGATAGCGGATACAATCTTCACAAAGATTGCCGCAGCAGAACATCTTTTGTTGAGGAACGAGAAATCGGAACCGGTATACATATAAATGAGAATCTGTCCGGACATAGGATATTTCTGCGTTCAGCCTTTTGCCCATCATGGCTTGGATTGATCGAAGTTTGATCTCTTCCTCTATTTTCGTTCTGTCCGCCGATCCATCCGTTTTAATATAAAGAAACGGTATACCGGTGATGAGTTTTTTTTCTGCAGAATGGATAAAGGAAGTCTGCCGTACGGCCTCGAGGAAGCCATTCCAAATGATGTCAAGGTTCATAGGGGAAACTCCTTTTCTTAAATGGGATTAAATTGCAGACTGATAATAATCATGCTAGACTAAAAAAATGATGGTGTTAAAGGAGTAATTTATGATTGGAAACCGAATGGGGCTTGCGGTTTATTTGCATTCACTGAAATTTTCAAAGCAGCTGAGGAGATATGGAAATGTACATTATATTTCAAAACGGATGAAATATGCTGTTATATATTGCGATGCAGCAAAAATTGATGATGTTGCCGGTAAACTGGAATCTCTTCATTTTGTGAAAGAAGTGAAACGATCTCATAAACATGAGATCAAAACAGAATATGAAAGCAAGATCCCGGATAAAGCAAAGGAATATGATTACAAGATGGGATTATAAAAGACGATGACCCGAAAGAAGGATTGGGTCATCTTTTTATTTTATAACAATGGCGGGATTAGATAATTTAAACGCAAAATGCCGGTCAAATAGTGAAAATACAGTTCTTTTTCTTCGAAGTCTCCTGAAGGTTTCACGTCAAAGGTGATGATTTTCTTCTCCAGTTTCCGGGAGAGCTCTTCAAAAAGCTGATATCGCTTTGAATCTGCCGGAATCCCTTCCCGGCATATGTATAAAGGCTGGAATTTTCCTTCATCTGCCGGATGCAGTACGACGATGAATGAGGCTTTATGAATCCCGTTGATCTCAGTTCTTAGAACTAGCAGCTGACTGAGTCTCTTTTTGTTCGTTTCGGCGATTTCCATTAGTTCATAAATATCTGAATAACCTTCTCCGAGTTCAATAAAACGCTGAATCATAGGATGCGTTGATCCCCCTTTCTTTCTTTGACTTTAGCACACAAGGCTGAGGCTGAAAAGGGAGGGGGGCTCTTTATGAATCAAAAAAAACCCGCAGAACATCTGCGGGTTGCCCAAGGATAGATAAAAAACACTTTTTCCTATCTTTAAGGCGATGGGAGAGGAGAAACCGGAGGAAGAACTTATGGGGAAGTAAGTCTTCTCCGCGGTTGGCAACAACATCATTAGGGATGTTGTTAGGATTAGTATAGCCTTTGTCTAATTTTCTATACTTTAGGCTTGTAAAATAACTTGACAGTTTCTGTTTATTCTAAAAAAAGTGTGATAGGATAATGTTGAATAAAGAGCTGGAAGCAGCCATTAATCGTAAATTGATATGTAAGGTGTGGAAAAATGAGAGTTATTTCAGGTGAATGCAAGGGCAGGCCGTTGAAAGCTGTTCCGGGACAGTCAACACGCCCCACAACAGATAAAATCAAAGAGTCACTTTTTAATATTATCGGCCCTTATTTTGATGGCGGAATTGGACTGGACTTATACGGCGGCAGTGGAGGCCTGGGAATAGAGGCTCTTAGCCGGGGAATGGATAAGATGATCTTTGTGGACCGTGACACAAAGGCAGCAGAGACGATTAAGAATAATATTAAAGCATGCCGTTATGAAGAAAAGACAGAAGTTTATAGAATAGAATCACAGCGAGCCTTAAAGGCACTGAAAAAAAGGGAGTTTCAATTTGACCTTGTGCTTCTTGATCCGCCTTATGCGAAACAGCGGATTGCCGACGACATAACAAAACTTGATGAATATGGTTTATTAAGCAATGGTGTTCAGGTTGTAGCAGAACACGATCCTGGTGTGCCCCTTCCTTCATCGATCGGAAGTCTTGAAAGAGTGAGAGAAGAGACTTACGGAAGTACTAAGCTTTCTTTATATTTACGCAGAGAAGAGTAAATACATTGGATAAGAGGTGGAGAGCATGCCGAATATAGCCGTTTGTTCTGGGAGTTTTGACCCAGTCACACTTGGACATTTGGATATAATCAAACGGGGCGCAAAGGTTTTCGATGAGGTTATCGTTGTAGTAGCGAATAATCAGAGCAAAAGCCCATTATTTTCTGTAGAAGAACGGATCGGCCTGCTTCAGGAAGTGACAGGTGAACTTCCAAACGTCCGGATTGATTCATTCAGCGGACTTTTGATCGACTATGTTAAAAGCGTAGGAGCAAGTGTCATACTTAGGGGACTCCGGGCAGTATCGGATTTTGAATATGAAATGCAGATTGCATCCATCAATAAAAAGCTGAACGAAGAAGTAGAAACGTTTTTTATGATGACAAACAATCAGTATTCCTTCTTAAGCTCAAGTATCGTTAAAGAGGCAGCTAAATACCATGCATCTGTAGAGGGACTCGTTCCCCCCGCCGTACAGGACGCATTAAAACAGAAGTTCAAAACCCCCCATTAATGAAAACGGGGGTTTTTTTTGTTGAGCGAATGCTTAAGGCCCCAGATCAATATAGAAAGAATAAGAGCTGCAAGTGTCATATATGAACCTGCTTTTATAAAGAAGTGACAATATTCATCCCAAGGGTACATCATCAATTGGTTCTGTGACCAAACGGTTATTGATGTTTTGGAATGACCGGAAAGAAACAAGGGAAAGAACAGTGCTGCTAATACAGAAGCATACAGACCGTGCAAAAGCCTGGCGAAAAAGAACGGTTTGAAGCGAATGTCCGTATCAGCAAGAATGCTGGCAACCTGAGCCTGAACAGAAAAGCCGCTGAAGGCGAGAATGAAACTGACAATAATGCATTGCTGCAAAAGTATGCTTGTGCTTTCGCTGGCGAGCTTGCTGCCGAGAGTGATCTCAAACAGGCCCGTTATGAGCGGATAGCTGAGGACGCCTGAAATAGAGAGGATCGAAAAACATTTTTCAAGCAGGTGTGCAAAGACAGGCGTTATCGCCAACAGACTTAAAACCTTATTGATCACTGAAAACAAGATGATAAATCCTCCGATCATCAGAAGTGTACTGGTAGATGATTGAACAGCATCTCCTAACAGCTTTCCGATGGGCCGGCCGTCGGCCAGCCGGGCCTGATGCATTTTTTGCAGAGCGCTTAACGGCTTGAACCTTGTTAAAAAGCGGTTCGAATCTTCCCCTTTCATCGTTTTCTTCCCATGGAATCTCATGGTGAGGCCGACAAGTATGTTTCCTGCATAGTGGCTTAAGGCCAAAACGATACCGAGAGACGGATTGTTAAAAAAACCGACAGCCACTGCTCCAAAGATAAACAGCGGGTTGGAACAGTTCGTAAAAGAAACGAGTCTTTCTGCTTCAATCGTATTGATTTCTTTTTGCTGCCACAGTCTGGCCGTAAGTTTGGCTCCAGCCGGAAAACCGGATGAAAGCCCCATTGCCCAGACAAATCCCCCAGAACCGGGTACCTTGAACAAAGGACGCATTAAAGGCTCAAACAGAACGCCAAAAAAATGAACAACACCAAACCCGATCAAGATTTCGGAAAGGATAAAAAAGGGTAAAAGAGAAGGGAACACAACTTCCCACCACATCTCCAAACCGTCCAGCGATGCCGCAAACGCCGCTTTTGGAAAGATCATAACCGCAGCAGCGAGCGTGATCGCGGCTATAGAGAGTACGATAGATTTATAAAAATTCCATTTCAATTTCATCCCCCGTTTCATCAGTGAGACTAAAGAGCCATCCCTTGTCCATCTATATATTTATACGTATAGGCAAGTTAATTAGACCATATCTTAAAAAGGACAAAAGGTTAGGAGGAGACTGTAATGCAGAGGCCGATCATCGGTTTGGCACTAGGGTCAGGTGGAGCTAGGGGCTTTGCACATATAGGAGTAATCAAGGCACTCCGTGAAGCGGAAATACCGATTGATATGATCGCGGGAAGCAGTATGGGTGCTCTAGTCGGAGCTATGGTTGGAATGGGGCATAATAATGAGAATCTCATAAAAATGGCAACTTTATTTAAAAGAAAGTATTATATGGATTATACAGTTCCTAAAATGGGGTTTGTTTCCGGAAAAAAAATAAAAGAACTGGTCCGCCTGCTCACTCAAAATAAAAAGATTGAAGACACCATCATCCCGCTTTCCATTGTTGCTACTGATTTGATCAAAGGTGAAAAAATTGTTTTTAGAGAAGGGCCGATTGCCGAGGCGGTCAGGGCAAGCATTTCCATTCCTGGCATTTTTGTACCTGAAAAAATAGGCGGCAGGCTGCTCGTTGACGGAGGAGTGATCGAAAGAGTGCCGGCTGCTGTTGTAAGGGAAATGGGAGCAGATATTGTGATCGCTGTAGATATCTCTCATTTTAAAGCTCAGCCGGAGATGGCTTCCATTCTGGATGTTATTGTCCAAAGCATTGATATCATGCAAAGAGAAATTGTCCGCTATCATGAGATCTCAGCTGATATTATGATCAGGCCGATGGTCGAACAATATAGCTCGACAGCTTTTAAGAATGTAAGTGAGATCATCTTAATTGGAGAAGAAGCAGGGAAAAGTAAAATTGAGATGATTAAAAGCAGAATTGAGAAATGGAAGGAGAACAATCATGAAAGACCATCAAAATCCCCGGAGATCGAGCCGGATTAGTAAATTATCAGTTCTTGGGGTGATCGTGCTGGCGCTGGTCATCGCACTGTATCCACTGCCTTATTATGTGACATCACCGGGAAGTGCCAATGAACTGGCCCCCATTATTCATGTAAAAGACGGCGATAAAGAAAAGGGAAGCTTTATGCTGACCACCGTACGGATTGGAAAAGCAAATATCCCTCAATATTTATATGCAAAAGTAAGCGATTACCGTGAACTTCTGCCGGCAAATGAAGTTCGTTCTGACGATGAAACAGATGAAGAATACAACCAGCGGCAGCTTCAGATGATGCAGGATTCTCAGCATGCAGCTACAGTAGTAGCTTACCGGAAAGCTGGAAAAAATGTAAAAATCATCAGCAAAGGTGTCTATGTTACCGGAATTATTTCAGGTATGCCTGCAGAAGGAAAGCTAAAAGTCGGGGATGAGATTACGGAATTAGAAGGAAAACCGGTAAAAACAACAGAAGAGCTGCTAAAAAAATTGGCAGGGAAAAAAGCGGGAGACAAAGTGCAATTAAAAGTCCTCAGAGGCAAAAAGACATTTATGAAAACCGTAGCTCTTGCTAAATTCCCTAAAAAACTCAGCCAGAACAATGAAAAAAGAGCGGGCATCGGCATTACATATCCTGTAACAGATGTAGAGATTAAAGTTGATCCGCCGATCTACATAAAAACAAGTGAAATCGGCGGCCCTTCAGCAGGTTTGATGTTTTCTCTGGAAATCTTAAATCAGCTGACAAAAGGCGATATGACGAAGGGACACAAGATTGCGGGAACAGGAACGATTAATATTAATGAGGAAGTCGGACCGATCGGCGGCATTCAGCAGAAGATTGTGGCCGCGGACAAAGCAGGTGCTGAAATCTTTTTTGCACCTGTCAGTGCCAACAATTACAAAGATGCTGTAAAAGCAGCGAAAGATATTAAAACGGATATGAAGATCATACCAGTTAAAAAAATGGATGACGCAATCAACTACCTGAACAAATTAAAATAAAAAGCAAAGGCCTATAGAAAGAGGCCCTTGCTTCTGTCAAAGCGTAAGGGAGGAGTACTATACTCTTCCTTTATTTTTTTGGAAAGAAACGCTTGCGGATATCCGGCATAATAAATGGACGAGACACGCTGTTCCAGCTCCAGCATAGGATGATTGTACTGTGAGACTGTGGTTACAATTGGTACAGTGACCTCTTTTTTGCGCGTTCTTAAGTATTTCTGCCCCTCACTGCTCATTCCCAGAATGCGTATGTATGGAGGCCCTTTGCGAACCCATTCTGCAGCCGTTTCTTTTGTAATATTGTGCAGGATATGAAGGCACATCCGCTGAAGCCTTGTCCATGTATAGCGTTTGGTTTTTAAGGCAGCCATAAACTCATGAAAATTATTTGCGCCTGAGATGACTGACCGGAGGCGGTGCTCCAAGCCCTCTTCTGTTTCATACAGCTCACTTAACTGTTTTGGTGTTGATGAGAGCAGTTTATACCGGAGGATTGGATATAATGACTCCCATGTAGTGAATTGTCCTGTTTCCTGAAGGTGGCTCTCTAGTATATCCAATGTATAATCTGGAACCGCTTCCTTAATTTCGTTTGTGCTTATGTTTCCAGATTCAAATAAAGTCTTTCTTATGGCGGTTGCACTTGCAATTTTATGTGCAGTGATTTGATCTTCGTGATAGGCGGCCCCGATTCGTTTAATGGTATTAGGCTTGATGGAGAACTCTTGATCGAGGATTGCTTTTACATATTCAATGCCTAAAATATTATTGGGCTTGGCAAGATCGAGGGTATTGCTGCTTAACATAAGTGAACCAGCAGCAAGGGAAGAAGCCTTCGGAAATGAATACCCTTGTTTTATAAACGATTGAAAAGATTGATCATATAGAGTTTTATTCTTCTCCAGTTCCGAAATTGTATGGTAGAATGAATCCATGTTTCCTGATTCACTGCCAAAGCAGATAGCATCAACACCCATTTCATTTAAAAGAAAGACACTTGATTGTGCAAAAATAGGTGCAGGTGATACGGCGAACAGATAGGGCAGTTCAATAACAAGGTCAGCGCCTCCCATAAGGGCCGTTCTTGACCGGTCCCATTTCGAGAGGATGGCGGGTTCACCGCGCTGCAGGAAATTCCCGCTCATAACGGCAACAATTATGTCACTCCCTGATTGTTTTTTTGATTGTTGCAAATGATAAGAATGTCCATTATGGAAAGGGTTATATTCAACGATGATTCCGCAGGCCTTCACGGATTAACCTCCTTTTTGAATAACCATAGTACTTATTCTAGTTTAACGTTAATTGCCGCTTCTTTAAAGAACATGCTGTAAAGATATTATGTTGACATTTCTCTTTATGGCCGATATAATTATTACTGTTGCCTTGAGGTGAAAATAGATGAATTGGTCACTACAGGAATTAAAAAACTTTTATCGAAAACCGCTTGAATTTGATGAGTATGTTGATGCAAGTGAACTTAAATCGCTTGATAAAGAAATTCGCGATATACCGCCTGTTCATGTTAGCGGACATGCCGATGTTACTCAGCAGAAAGCCACTTTTTACCTGAAGATTCAGGGAGAAATGGTTCTTCCCTGCTCAAACACATTGGCAGATGTCCATTTTCCATTTTCGATAAAGACAACCGAAATCTTTCTTCTGGATCCCTCATATACGGTACCAGCTGAAGAGGAGAACCTTCACACGGTTGAAGGGCATTTCCTTGATCTGATGCCTTATATACAAGAGCATATTCTGCTTGAAAAGCCGATCAAAGTGGTAGCCGGACCTGATGTTAAGGATAAGATGGCTCCGCCTGAAGGAGAAGGATGGCAGGTCGTTACAGAGGAAGACCGCAAGAAGAAGATTGACCCTAGACTTGCGGATCTTGCCAAGTTTTTTGACAAAGACAAATCGTAAAATTGGAAAATCTGATGTTTGTTTCAGACAAAACCAATACCCCATTTTAAGGAGGTGGATAACATGGCAGTACCTTTTCGCAGAACTTCCCAAACCCGCCAAGCAAAGCGCCGTACTCATTACAAGCTTGAAATGCCTGGTATGGTAAAATGTCCACAATGTGGAGAATACAAACTTTCTCACCGCGTATGCCGTGAATGCGGTTCTTACAAAGGAAAAGAAGTAATCAGCAGCAAATAAGAAGAAACAGGAAGCAAATCCGCTTCCTGTTTTTTTTATTTATATGTAAATTGAGGATTTATTGTTCAATTAAAGGATTTTCCCGCTTAAAAACGAACTATATGTGTGACGTAAAGGGGGAATTAGATGGAAAAAGTACTGTATACAATTGAAGATGAGATCGGATGGATCACCATCAACCGTCCTGAAGTCAGAAATGCCGTGGATTTTGAAGTAATGGAGCAATTAGAGGAATACATAACTCAAGCCCGACAAAACGATAAAGTAAAAGTCTTAGTGATCAGAGGAGCTGGAAACCGGGCATTTTGTGCTGGGGGAGATTTACGGGCATTTTCAGGTCTCAAAACAGAAAGACAAGCTCATATTATGCTTTCGAGGATGGGTGAAGTGCTGAAAGCCCTGTTTTTCTTTCCGAAGCCAACTGCCGCCTTGATCAATGGAACGGCAGTTGGAGGCGGATGTGAAATCGCGTCTGCCTGTGATGTCAGAATCGCTTCGGCGAATGTGAAGATGGGCTTCGTACAGGGAACGCTCGGGATAACAACAGGGTGGGGAGGCGGCACCTATCTCATGGAGAGGGTACGGAAACTGGATGCACTGGATATGCTGTGGAGCGCCGGAAAGCTGACAGCGAAACAGGCAGCCGACAAAGGGTTTTTACAGTATCTGATAAAAGACGGTGACATTCATACAGAATGCACTAAATATTTAAGAAGGTATACGGAACATTCGGTTGATGTGCTGATGGCCTATAAACAGGTATATCTTCGCAGCCTTCCCTTCCAAGAAATTAATACAAGAGCAGATGAAGAAATAAAAACATGTGCAAAGCTCTGGGAATCAGAAAATCATCACCATGCTGTTGCAGCATTTTTCAATAACAGCAACTGATTTGCCTTTGTTTTTTTACTAAGTATAGTATCCTGGCGGAATGGAAATCGTACGATGGAGACCTCTTATTAATAGAACAAAAGTCTATCTTTTCTATTAATTGCATAACTATGTAAAAACGACATAAAAGATGGAGGGATTAGGTTGACTGTTGTTCGCCAGGATGCTTGGAACCAGGAAGAAGATGTATTGCTAGCAGATGTTGTACTTCGCCATATCAGAGAAGGGAGCACTCAGCTGGCAGCGTTTGAAGAAGTGGGAGAAAAACTGTCACGTACTTCTGCGGCCTGTGGGTTCAGATGGAATTCTCTGATCAGAAAAAGGTATGAATCAGCCATCGCTATAGCAAAAAAGCAGCGAAAAGAAAGAAATAAAGATAAGATTGGTTATGAAGAAAGCCGAGTAGACGTTTCGAGTCATGCTGGTAAAAGAGATGAATATGTCGTTGCGAAGGAAAAGTCATTATCACTGGATGATGTCATTGTCTTCTTGAAGAATTTTAAATCTACTGAAGAACGCCGTTCAGACCAAGAGCTGGCTAATCTTCGGAATCAAGTGGAGGAACTGAAAACACAAAATGCTCAGTTTCAGTCCCATCTTCAGAAATTAAATCATGAATACCAGCTCGTTTGTGAAGATTATAAAGCACTGATAGAAATCATGGACCGTGCTAGAAAAATGGTGGCGACGGATGAAGAAGGCGGCAATCATCTGACATTTAAAGTAGACGGCCTTCAAAAACTTGAAAAATAAAAAAAGATGGCGGAGAGCGCCATCTTTTTTTATTTTTGCAAATTTAAATTATAGCGTTTGTTCAGATACCCCTTTTGGATAGGACACATAAGGGTTTTCCCCGCGGTCCCTTTCTTCATTGTAGGTAACGGCTTCAAAGCCCATTTTCTCCCAGAACCCGCTCGATTGCTGTCTTCCATTTGTTTTAATTGGAAGATTGAACGATTGTGCAAATTGAACCAGCGTTTTTCCGTAGCCTTTCCCTTGATACTGCGGCAGCACTTCCAGCTTCCACAATTCAAAATAATCCTGTGGTGGACTGAAATAACGGTCGTATGCTGCCTCAATTCTATATAAGCTCATCCTGGCCACTAATTTGTCGCCAAAATAGATTCCGTAAAAAGGAGACTCACTGTCATTTTCAATAATGTTATCTTGAAGATCCTCGAGCATAGACAGCTCCTGAATACCGTATTCTTTGAACTGTTTAAATTCTTCTAATGTTTTATAGTTGATGACTAAGCGTTTAACTGTATACGTTTCCATGGTGCTCATAACTCGTTCCCCCTCGAATGACTCTGTTGATTATCTTTCTTTTAGTATATACTAATTATGCGAAAAATTCTTTAAAAAAGAAATATTCGTTTTGTTGCCGCTTACAAAAGGAAAAAAATATTTTTTGTCGAATATACGACAATGAGGCATCGAAGGGAGGATATAGAGTGAAGAAAATATTGATCGCTAACCGGGGAGAAATTGCCGGACGAATCGTTAAAACATGTTCAGAAATGGGAATAGAATCGATTGTGGTCTATTCGGATGCTGACAAGGAACTTCCCTACGTTCAGCAGGCCACTCGTGCTTACCATCTGGGAGAACCCCCGGTTATTAAATCTTACTTGAACCAGGACAAAATCATTGAGATTGCACAATCTGAAAAGGTTGATGCGATTCATCCAGGCTATGGATTCCTCTCCGAGAACGGGGAGTTTGCTAAAAAAATAGAAGAACTAGGCATAACGTTCATCGGTCCGTCCCCGAACGTAGTAGAGGCCATGGGGGACAAAGTTCAGGCGAGAAAAACCATGGAGAAAGCGGGTGTCCCTGTTGTCCCTGGAACGACTGAACCGATTGCGGATGTAGAAGAAGCGGCATCTATCGCTGGCAAGATCGGCTATCCTGTTATGCTTAAGGCAAGCGCGGGAGGCGGAGGGATCGGTATGGTCCGCTGTGACGATGAAGAAACCCTTCGAAAGCAGTTCATGTCCAGCCAGCAGCGAGCTAAAATGTATTTTGGCAGCGACCGTATGTTTATAGAGAAATTTATCAGCCCTGCCCGCCATATTGAAGTTCAAGTATTTGGAGACAGCCAAGGAAACATCATCCATTTGTTTGAAAGAGACTGTTCCATTCAGAGGCGGCATCAAAAAGTCATTGAAGAATCACCTTCACCTTATTTAACTGAGAAACTGCGTGAAGAAATGGGTGAAGCCGCAGTGAAAGCTGCTCAATCTGTTTCCTATACGAATGCGGGTACAGTGGAATTTATCGTTGATGGCGATGGGCATTTTTATTTTCTTGAAATGAATACCCGTCTTCAGGTCGAACACCCCGTAACGGAAATGACGACCGGGTTGGATCTTGTGAGATGGCAGATTGAAGTGGCATCAGGAAAATCGCTTCCGCTCCTGCAGAATGAAGTGCAGCAGAAAGGCCATAGTATGGAATTCCGCCTATATGCAGAGGATCCTGTTAAATTTCTTCCTTCACCAGGAAAAATTGAAGTTCTTTCGTTCCCTCAAGGAGAAGGAATCCGAATTGATGCAGGTTATGCAGCAACAAACACCGTCTCTCCGTTTTATGACCCAATGATTGCGAAGATTATTGTAAGCGATTCCAACAGAGAGCAGTGCCTAAAGAAATCAGCTGAGTTTTTTAACGAGTTTGAGGTCAAAGGGATAAAAACAAATGCCCCTCTTTTCAAAAAGGTTCTTGAGGATCCTGATTTTCAAAAAGGGGTCTATACAACAGGTTTTTTAACTGAGAAGCCAAAGGTTACAGAACAATAAAATACGTAGGAGTGTATGAGAATGAAACAGGTTATCGCATCAATGGCAGGAACAGTATGGAATATTGCTGTATCAGAAGGAGACCAGGTATCTGCGGGACAGAGTGTTGTCATCCTCGAGTCAATGAAGATGGAAATACCGGTCGAAGCAGAGTCGGCAGGGACAGTAGAAGAGATTAAAGTAGCAGTTGGAGATTTCGTAAATGAAGGAGACGTTCTAGTTACTCTGGCTTAAGGTTACGGAGAAAAACTGAACGAGCGCTCACTCTTTAATGCAGATGGAGGGATAACGATGGATTCAACGAAGACAGAATCGTCCTATGAAGTACTTGTCAGCAAGATTAAAGCAGGCGGTGCGGAAAAATATCATGCTAAAAACGCCTCTCAAAACAAGATGTTTGCAAGAGAACGTCTCTCGCTGTTATTTGATGAAGGTGAATTTCATGAAGAAGACGGACTGTTTGCAAACAGCCAGGCGGGAGATCTTCCCGCTGATGGTGTCATCACGGCAACGGGCAAGGTAAACGGACAGACGGTATGTGCGATGGCGAATGATTCTACAGTTAAAGCGGGCTCGTGGGGTGCCCGTACTGTAGAAAAAATTATTCGTATCCAGGAAACAGCACAGCGGCTGAAAGTTCCGATGTTTTATCTGGTCGATTCTGCAGGTGCACGGATCACCGATCAGATTGACATGTTCCCGAATCGCAGGGGAGCTGGAAGGATTTTTTATAATCAGGTAAAAATGTCAGGCATGATTCCTCAAGTCTGCCTCCTTTTTGGACCTTCTGCTGCAGGCGGAGCATACATTCCTGCATTTTGTGACGTTGTTATCATGGTTGACCAGAATGCGTCCATGTATCTGGGCTCACCAAGAATGGCTGAAAAAGTAATCGGCGAAAAAGTTACCCTGGAAGAAATGGGCGGAGCAAGGATGCACTGTTCGGTGAGCGGTTGCGGGGATATCCTGGCTGCAGATGAAAAAGAAGCGGTCAGCTATGCGAGAAAGTACCTTTCTTATTTTCCGGCCAATTATAAGCATAAGCCTGCTTTTACAGAAGAGAAGGCGCCGGTTTCTGGAAGAGAGATCAGTGAAATCGTGCCAAAAAATCAGAACGTGCCTTTTGATATGTATGAATTTATCAGCAGAATTGTGGATGAAGACAGCTTTTTTGAGATGAAGAAGCTTTTTGCTGCAGAGATTGTTACCGGTTTTGCAAGAATAAAGGGCCGCCCGGTCGGATTGATCGCCAATCAGCCAAAAGTGAAAGGCGGAGTGCTGTTTGTTGATTCAGCCGATAAGGCCGCTAAATTTATCACGCTGTGTGATGCTTTCAATATCCCTGTTATTTTCCTTGCGGATGTACCTGGTTTTATGATTGGTACGAAAGTAGAACGAGCGGGCATTATCCGCCATGGAGCCAAGCTGATTGCCGCCATGAGTGATGTCACGGTTCCTAAACTGTCTGTTATCGTAAGAAAAGCCTATGGAGCTGGACTTTATGCGATGGCTGGCCCTGCTTTTGAACCGGACTGCTGCATCGCGCTTCCTACCGCGCAAATTGCTGTTATGGGCCCAGAAGCTGCTGTAAATGCAGTTTATTCAAACAAAATTAATGAGATTGAAGATCCGAAAGAACGCGTGATGTATGTCCAGCAGAAACAACAGGAATACAAAGAGCATATTGACGTGTATAAATTGGCTTCAGAGCTGATTATTGATGATATTGTTGAACCTTCTGCTTTAAGGGAGACGCTCTATCACAGACTCGTCTTTTTTGAATCAAAAGATATGGTGTTTAGTGAAAGAAAGCATCCTGTCTATCCGGTATAAAGGATCCCTCCGCTTTTTTTGGCGGAGGTCTTTTTATGTCAAGATATGATAATATGAAGAAAATACGATGATACATAGGGATTAGGAGAAGTCCATGAAAATTGCCATAATCGGAGGAGGATCGATCGGCCTTCTCCTAGCATCATTTTTTTCAGAAGAAGGCCAAGAGGTTACAGTTTGCACAAGAACAGGCCAGCAGGCAAACGCCATCAAACGAAATGGGGTGAGCTGCAGGTCCGTTTCAGGTACTGAAAAAACATATCCAGTTTCTGCGAGTCTGATTGATGAATACAAAGAGGAACCGCATTATACGGTTGTTTGTGTAAAACAGCATCACCTGCCTGCTGTCTATGCCATTTTACGTTCCAGCCAGAGGTATTTAGACAGTACACTGCTCTTTATACAAAACGGAATGGGTCATGTGGATTCATTGGATTCCCTGCCCCAGCATAATATTTTGGCCGGCATCATTGAACATGGAGCGCTTAAGATCAGTGATCATGAAGTGCGGCATACCGGAAATGGGAAAATTAAGCTCGCCTCTTACCGGGGCGGCATTGACAATGCATTTTGGGGAAGAATGATAACAGGATGCTTCAGTATTGAAGCGAAAGACAGGCTTGATTCCATCATGAAGGAAAAACTTGTGGTAAACAGTGTGGTCAATCCACTAACCTCATTGTTCCGTGTTCAGAATGGTGACATTGAGCGGAATGCTCATTTAAGAGTAATGGCGAAACTTCTTTTTGAAGAAGCCTGTGGTGTTTTAGGTATTGGAGAGACGGATGCTCTTTGGGAGCATGTAAGGAATGTCTGCAGAAGAACAGCGGATAATCGGTCTTCGATGTTAAGGGATATTGAAGAAGGACGAAAAACAGAGATCGAAGCCATCAGCGGATATCTTCTTATGATCGCTGATCATAAGGGGATGCATCTTCCTAACACGAAGTTTATCTATCATGGAATCAAGGCATTAGAACCATAAAAGCGTAGAGGTTCATCTTCTATTGAATGTTGTTCTTCTTTTTGCATAAGTTACATTGAAGACTTTTGTTTTGCTGTCTTTATTTTTGTGCTTTTCTCCGAGCATTTCATTTTGGTGATGAACCTGTAGTTTGCTATACTCTATAAGCAGTTGTATACATAGAGAAAGGACGTACTTATATGAGGATCGATGAATTCCCTCTTCAAGATAAAAACCAAATAGCCGCATCATATTCAGCTGCTGATCCTTCAGTGGAAAACCTCTATGATTACAATGGGTTTACTGCTGAAATGATGGAACAACGGATTTCGGATATCGGCAGCAGAGAGTATGAACGTGAAAAATTGGCGAATTATCTTTCTGATTATAATTTTCAATTTTCCTGTTCAAAACAAACCTTAACCAACATCGAAAAACTAAGAAACCCTAAAAGTGCAGCAGTGATCGGCGGACAACAGGCGGGATTGCTTACGGGCCCGCTGTTAACCATACACAAATGCATCAGCATCATACAATTTGCCTGTATTCAGGAACGGCAGCTGGGTGTTCCTGTCGTTCCTGTCTTTTGGATTGCTGGTGAAGACCATGATTATGATGAAATCAATCATGTGAATGTTGAACGCAACGGAGGCCCTAAAAAACGCTCCCTTCCACCGGTTAGCCCGTTAAAGACTTCCGCAACCTTAATGGAGTGGGATAGCGTGAAGGCGGCGGAGTGGGCTGAATCTGTTTTTAGGGAGTTTGGAGAAACGGAATTCACAAAAGAAGTACTTTCAAAAGTAAAAGAGATCTTCAAATCTTCTAAAACAGCGGTTCATTCGTTTGCTCAATTTATTACAGATCTATTTGGAGAATACGGTTTGGTTTTAGTGGACTCTGGGGAACCGCATTTTAAGCGGCTTCAGACAGAAACCTTGGAAAAAATGATTCTTCGCAACAAAGAGGTGGATGAGGCTTTTGCTGCTGGCATCGGACAATTAACCGGTCGAGGGTTTTCTGCTCCGGTAGAGCTTCAAGAAAACAACGCCCACATGTTTATCTATCAAAATGAAGAAAGACTGCTGTTATTTCGGGATGATAGCGGTAACTTCCTCTCGAAAAATGAGGAAGTAACCATCACCTCAGAACAGCTCATGGCTAATGCCAAAGAAAAGCCGGAACTCTTCAGCAATAATGTTGTGACCAGACCTGTCATGCAAGAAAGCCTGTTTCCAGTCTTGGCATTTATCGCAGGATCGGGTGAGATTGCCTACTGGTCTGCACTTAAAGAAGTATTTCATCTTTTTGGCTTTAAGATGCCGCCTCTAGTACCCAGGCTTTCCATGACCATCGTAACCGGAAAGAATGAAAAACAGCTGAAAGAAACAGGGTTGAAAGTGGAGGATGTTCTGCGGGAAGGAACCGAAGTACACAAACAGTCTTGGTATGAAACCCATAAACCAATCGATACGAAAGGTGTCTATACGGAGACATTGACCAAGATCGAGGCGGCTCATACAGAACTGAAAACGCTGGCGCTCACTATTGATCCTTCTCTTAAGAGGCTTTCGGACATAAACCTAAACAGAATCAAAAATGAAGTTGATTATCTGCATACAAAAATGGAGCGGGCCATGAAAAAGGAATTAAAGGAGCCTCTTGCTTTGTTCGATCATCTGCAGTGCGATCTCGCTCCGGATGGTGTGCTTCAGGAGAGAGTTTGGAATGCTTTTTCATACATTAACCGCTATGGAACAGATTGGATTAAACAGCTAACAGAGCAGCCTCTTGAATTCAATGGCAAGCATAAACTTGTATATGTACGTTAAATTAAAAACGAAATAAAATGATAAAAAAAATCCTGCCCTACAGCAGGATTTTTTTTTTTGTTAGCGAATAATTTGTTAGTGGTGAAAAGTGGGGTAATGTGGTAGAGTTAGGGTAGAAAGTGGGGGATGTCCTATGTTCATGGGTGAATATCAGCATAACATCGATGAAAAAGGACGTATGATCATTCCCGCTAAATTTCGTGAAGACCTTGGTTCGACCTTTATCCTAACCCGTGGGATGGACAAATGCGTCTTCGGTTATCCTCTTGAAGAATGGAAAGTGATCGAGGAGAAATTGAAGAGTTTGCCATTCACAAAAAAAGATGCAAGAGCTTTCACCCGCTTCTTCTTTTCCGGTGCAGCAGAATGCCAATTGGACAAACAGGGGAGAGTAAACGTGGCACCTCAGCTTAGAGAGTACGCCAACCTCGAAAAAGATTGCGTAGTGATAGGTGTTTCGAATAGAATTGAAATTTGGAGCAAATCAGTTTGGGAAGAATACTTCGCAGCTTCAGAGGAATCTTTCGGTGAAATCGCTGAGAGCCTCATGGATTTTGATTTGTAGCCAAATGAAAAACTCTCTGACTTTATACACAGGAAGGAAATACATCATGTTTGACCATATTACCGTACTTAAAGAAGAAGCCGTTAATGCCTTAGATGTGAAACCGGATGGAATTTACGTTGACTGTACACTTGGAGGAGCAGGCCACAGCCGACTCATACTCTCAAAACTGACATCAGGCCACCTGTATGCTTTTGACCAAGATGACACGGCCATTGAACATGCAAAAGCTGCCCTTAAGGAATATGAAGGAACTTTCACCATTATTAAAAGCAATTTCCGTTACATTAAAGAAGAGCTTTATAATCGTGGGATTGAGAAAGTAGATGGAATTTTATTCGACCTGGGTGTATCCTCGCCGCAGTTGGATGAAGCAGATCGGGGATTCAGCTATCAGCACGATGCGCCGCTAGATATGAGGATGGATCAGACGGCTCAGCTGTCTGCCCATGAAGTTGTTAACGAGTGGCCTTATGAGAAGCTAGTGAAAATTTTTTTTCAGTATGGAGAAGAAAAGTTCGCTAAGCAGATCGCAAGAAAAATTGAAGCTGCCAGGAAAGATCGGACGATTGAAACAACGGGAGAACTTGTGGACCTGATCAAGGATGCCATACCTGCACCAGCGAGGAGAGCTGGCGGACATCCAGCCAAAAGAACGTTCCAAGCCATTCGAATCGCAGTCAATGATGAATTGAACGCGTTCGAAGAAGCATTGGAGGATTCTATAGAGCTGCTTTCGATCGGCGGAAGGCTTAGCATCATCACCTTCCATTCACTGGAAGACAGAGCCTGCAAAACGATCATTAAAAAGCACAGTACCGGGCCGTCCCTGCCTCCTGGTTTGCCGATCATACCCGAAGAATTTTTGCCAGTATTAAAAAACATAACAAGGAAGCCGATACTACCACGTGAAGAGGAAATTGACGTTAATAGAAGGTCACGTTCGGCCAAACTGCGCATAGCAGAAAAACAAAAATAAAGGAGAGTTATGGGTTGAGTAATTTAGCGTATCAAACACAGAGACAATATCAGCAAGAATCAAAACAAAAATATGTCCAGCAACAAGCACAACCGAGAATCAGAACCCCACGAATAACAAAAGGAGAAAAGTTCCTTTGGGTTTTTGCCTCTCTTATGCTTATTGCAGGCGCCATTTTCATGGTGTCAAACTACGCCTCAATCTATAAAGTGAACTCCAGCATCGAATCCGTTCAAAGTTCGATCAACTACGAAAATAAAGTAGTGGATGATTACAAACAGCAGGTCACAGAACTAAGTGCACCCGACCGCATTCTTAAAATTGCAAAAGAAAAGCTAGGGATGACGCTTAATGATAAAAATGTAAAAGTGCTTGAAAATTAAGGCGGAGTATTAGACTATGGAAAATAAGTTTAAATTTAATTGGGGAGCAGGGGTTATCATGTTAGTTTTCAGCCTGCTCTTTTTTGTGTTGATAGGAAGATTTTTTTACATTGCGTATACGAAACACATTGAAAATGTTGATTTAAAAGCCTATGCAGAAGAAAAATGGACGAGGCACAAAACCCTTGATGCCAACCGGGGGACAATCTTTGACCGCCACGGGCAGGCGATCGCCAAAGATATTCCATCCTATACTGTAACAGCCACACTTGACAAGAAGTATCCGACCCATATTAATGATCCTGCAGCGGCTGCTTCCAAGCTGGCAGGTGTCCTGGATGCAGATGAAGGGACGATCGAAGAAGCGCTGAGCAAAAAGAAATTATTTGAGGTCCAAGTGCCCGGCGGCAGAAAGATCAGCCACAGCGATAAAGAAAAAATAGAAAAGATGAAAATAGACGGTATTGATTTTCGGCCGGAAACGAAACGATATTATCCAAACCAGACGTTTGCTCCTTACGTGATCGGCTATACGAACGAGCAGGGGGAAAACGAAATATCCGGAGCTTTCGGTCTTGAGAAAACGCTTGATAAATACTTAAAAGAAACCAACGGAAGCCTGTCGTTCAAGAGTGATACGAAAGGCGTAAAGCTTCCGGATCCAGGAGAAAAGATCAAGAAACCGAAGAACGGTTCCAATGTATACTTAACACTCGATGAGAAAATCCAAATGGTGCTCGAACAGTCGATGGATAAGGCGAACAAAAAATATAAGCCTAAAAAGATAATAGGTATTGTAGCCGATCCGAAAACGGGCAGGATACTGGCCATGAGCAACCGGCCGGCTTTTAATCCGAACAAGCGGAACATTAAAGACTTTACGAACCTTGCCATCTCAGATCCTTACGAGCCAGGATCTACGATGAAGATCTTTACATTGGCTGCTGCGATCCAAGAAGGGGTGTACAATGGCAATGAGACTTATAAATCAGGCCAATACAAGATTCCCCACAACCGGCCGATCAGCGACCATAATAAAGTTGGCTGGGGAACGATCACCTTCAATGAAGGGGTTCAAAACTCTTCCAACGTGCTATTCTCCAAGCTTGCGAGAGAGAAGCTTGGCTATGACCGGCTTTTAAATTACTTGAAAAAGTTCGGCCTGGATCGTCCGACCGGCATTGATCTGCCGAATGAAAAATCCGGAAGAATCCTCTACAACTATGAGATTGAAAAACTCACCACCGCATTCGGACAGGGGACAACAGTAACACCCATCCAGCAGATCCAGGCGGCAACAGCCATAGCGAACGGCGGTAAAATGATGAAGCCGTATGTGATTGACAAAGTGGTGGATCCTACCGACAAAAAAGTGCTGCTTCAGCACAAACCGGAAGTTGCAGGAAGACCGATTTCAGAAAAAACATCAAAAGAAGTCCGCGATATTTTAGAGACTGTTGTAACGAAAGGAACAGGAAAGCCTTATCAGATCAAAGGGTACTCTGTCGCTGGCAAAACAGGTACAGCACAGGTGGTAGATAAAGAGTCTGGAAGATATGCTCACGGATGGGGACAAAATGTTTTTTCTTTCATGGGTATGGCTCCTAAAGACGATCCTAAGCTGCTCGTCTATGTCGCTGTTGACCGCCCTCATTTGAAAAATAATGAGCTTGGATCTTACCCGGTGTCAGACGTATTCACTACAGTTATGAAAAACAGCCTTCAATACTTGAACATTGAGCCTGAAGATGAAAAAGAAACAAAAAGAAAAATTTCCGACAGCTCGATCAAAATCGATGATTACAGCGGTGAGGAATCTGCAAAAGCTGAAGATGAACTGAAACAGAAAGGGATGAAGGTGCTGACACTTGGAAGCGGAAGTCAAGTCATCTCCCAGCAGCCCTCTGCCTCTTCAGGACTGCTTCCTGGAGAGAGGATCATCCTTCGGACAGAAGGTGATGTACAGATGCCGGACCTTACCGGATGGTCATTGACAGATGTCCTGAAATTTTCGAAGATCATGGACATCGACGCGTCTGTAAAAGGTTCTGGTTTTGCATCGAAACAGAGTTTGAAAAAAGGATCAGTAATCAAAGATAAAGATTACCTGACAGTCGAGTTTGAAAAGCCTCAGATGCCTTCCGTGAATCTCAGCGATGAAAGCGGAGGCGGAACAGAATAAGCTGGCGGAATGGCAAACTGCCATTCCGTTCTAATCGCCTATGTACAAGCATATATTGAAACGAGCCATGTGGAGGAGGTAATCATGTGCGTGTTTCAAATGTGACGGTACGTAGGCGGTTAATTTTTGTTCTTACCTTTGGGTTGATCTTCTTTTTTATCATTGGAGTCAGGCTTATTTATGTACAGTTTGTGATCGGAGACTGGCTGACAGGCAAAGCACTTGACTCATGGAGCCGGAACATTCCGTTTGAACCGCAGAGGGGCGAAATTCTGGATCGGAACAATGTGCCGCTGGCAACCAATATCAGTGCGCCTACTGTCTTTGTGATACCAAGGCAGATCAGCGATCCTGTTCAAACGTCTGAAAAATTAGCAGCCGTGCTGGATATTTCCCAGCTTGATGTATATAAAAAAATCACAAAGAAATCTTCCATCATCCGTCTGGACCAAGGCGGCAGGAAGATCAGCAATGAAAAAGCGAATCAAGTCCGTGAGCTGAACCTGCCTGGTATCTTTATTGCTGAAGACAGCAAGAGGCACTATCCTTACGGCAGCTATCTCTCCCATGTGTTGGGTTTTGCCGGTATCGACAACCAGGGGCTTATGGGACTGGAGCTCTATTATGATAAACAGCTAAAAGGAACAAAAGGGCATGTTTCGTTCTTTTCTGATGCTAGGGGACGCAGAATGCCCTCGTTATCGGATGATTATGAGCGGCCAAAGGATGGTTATAACCTCAAACTGACCATTGACTCCAAAGTGCAGACCATCATCGAACGCGAACTGGACATCGCGCAGGCGAAATATAATCCTGATGGAGCCGTAGCCATTGCGATGAACCCGAATACAGGTGAGATCCTTGGCATGTCAAGCCGGCCTGACTTTGATCCCGAAGAATACCGCCGTGTTGCGCCGGAAGTGTATAACCGAAATCTGCCGGTATGGGCAAACTATGAACCCGGTTCAACATTTAAGATCATTACGCTGGCAGCGGCCCTGGAAGAAAATAAAGTTGATCTCGAGCACGACCACTTTCATGATCCAGGGTCTATTGAAGTTGGCGGCAGGAAACTGCGCTGCTGGAAAAGGGGAGGACATGGCAGCCAATCCTTCTTGGAAGGAGTTCAGAACTCATGCAACCCTGGATTTGTTATTCTCGGGCAGCGTCTCGGCAAAGAAAAACTGTTCTCCTACATTCAAAAGTTTGGATTTGGGCAGAAGACGGGTATCGACCTTCAAGGAGAGGGTACAGGAATTTTGTTTAATCTGAAGAACGTAGGGCCGCTCGAGCTCGCAACAACCGCGTTCGGCCAGGGGGTTTCAGTTACGCCGATCCAGCAGGTTGCGGCGGTATCCGCTGCGATTAACGGTGGTTATCTGTATGAGCCATACATTGCCAAGGAACTGGTTGATCCAGCGACCGGGAAAACGGTGAGCAGGCAGACGCCAAAACTAAAACGGCGTGTCATATCTGAGAAAACATCCAAAGAAGTCCGGCATGCACTTGAGTCCGTTGTAGCACAAGGTACTGGCGGAAATGCGTTTGTAGATGGCTATCGTGTAGGCGGAAAAACAGGGACAGCACAAAAAGCAAAGAATGGAAAATATCTCCAGAACAATCATATTGTATCGTTTATCGGTATGGCTCCTGCAGATGATCCGCAGATCGTTGTTTACGTTGCGGTCGACAACCCGAAAGACACCATTCAGTTCGGAGGTGTAGTTGCTGCGCCGATGGTTGGAAAGATTGTGGATGACTCCTTACGAGCGATGGGGGTAGAGAAGAGGAAGAACCAGATCGAAAAGAAAAAAACGTGGCAGGATCAGGAGCTGATCAAAGTGCCTAATCTTGTAGGCAAGTCGACGAAAGAAATCAAAGGCTTGCTGTATGATTTGAAAATCCAAAGCTCCGGACGAGGGCAATATGTAGTTAAGCAAGCACCGGAACCTGGAGTAAAACTAAAGCCGGGTTCAGTTATTCGCCTGTTTTTGGGTGACAAACCGGATAGGTAGGATTAAAATAGACTTGAATGCTAATAGCCAGGCGATAGCCTTGGCTTCTTTTTCTGATGTGAACTCTTGTAGAAAGGTCTTGATAATGTGGAACTAAAGACACTAGTAAATCATTTATTAAACTATAAAACAGATCATGAAACGAACGCTGAAATTACTTCGATTGAAATGGACTCCAGAGCAGCAGGACCGGGAAGTCTGTTTGTCTGCATCAAAGGGTTTACCGTAGACGGTCACGACTATGCCGGGCAGGCTGTAAAAAACGGAGCAGCTGCAGTATTGGCTGAAAAACCTCTGGAGGGCATTGATTCGGTGCCCGTCATTTTAGTGAACGATACCAAAAGGGCGATGGCGGTGCTCGCCAATGTATTTTACGATTACCCAACAAATAAACTGCATCTGATCGGAGTCACCGGAACGAACGGTAAAACGACCACTTCTCATCTGATCGAGCAGATTTTTTCAGATGCCGGGAAACGCACGGGCATGATCGGCACCATCGATATGAAAATAAATGGAGTCAGCCATAAAGTATCCAACACCACCCCGGAATCTCTTTTTCTTCAAAAAGCGTTTAAAGAGATGAATGATCAGGGCGTGGAGAGTGCAGTCATGGAGGTTTCCTCCCATGCCCTGGATATGGGCAGGGTCAGGGGCTGCGATTATGACATCGCCGTGTTCACGAACTTTACCCAGGACCATTTGGACTATCATAAAGATATGGAGACTTATTTAAGAGCTAAAGGGCTTCTGTTCGCTCAGCTCGGTAATACATACGCCGGGAATAAGGAAAAGATCGCTATCCTTAACAGTGATGACGAGGCTTCAAAAGAGTTCGAAAAAATGACAGCCGCCCAAATATTAACGTACGGTATTGAACAAAAAAGCGATATTATGGCGAAGGATATTAAGGTGACTGGAAAAGGAACCTCCTTTACGCTTGTAACGCCGCTGGAAGAGAGGCCTGTTTCCCTAAAACTAGTCGGTAAATTTTCGGTATACAACGTACTTGCTGCGATTTCAGCTACGCTTTTATCCGGTATTCCGATTGACTCTATTGTCAAAACCATGGAAAATATGAATGGTGTACCGGGGCGGTTTGAAACGGTTGATGCTGGCCAAAGCTTTACGGTAATCGTTGACTATGCCCATACACCTGACAGCCTCGAGAATGCACTGACAACCGTGAATGAATTTGCCGTTGGAAAAGTGATTTCTGTAGTAGGCTGCGGAGGAGACCGTGACCGGACTAAAAGGCCGCTGATGGCAAAGATTGCAGCAGAGCATTCGGATGTTGCCATCTTTACTTCCGATAATCCCAGGACAGAAGATCCGCTTGCGATACTTGAGGATATGAAAGAAGGCGTACAGGGCTACGATTACATCATTAAGCCAGACCGAAAAGATGCGATTACCTACGCAGTAGAAATCGCAGATGACAATGACATTATTCTGGTTGCCGGAAAAGGGCATGAAACCTACCAAATTATCGGGAAAGACGTTCTGGATTTTGATGACAGGAAAGTAGCTGCAGAAGCGATTGGAGCGAAATAGCAATGAAATTGGATTTAAAAGAATTAACAGGGATAGCTGTATCGACTGCTGGAAACATTGAGAATACAGTGATTCATGGGGTAACCAAAGATTCAAGGCAATCTTCTCCGCAATCGCTGTACATTCCAATCTCTGGAGAAAAATTCGATGGTCATCGTTTTTTAATGCAGGCCATTGAGCAGGGAGCTGTAGCCTCCCTTTGGAAAGAAGGTACACCCCTGCCAGAGGGGCTCGAAAGCTCGTTCCCTCTCCTTTATGTAAAAGATACGGTGGAATCTCTTCAGCAGATGGCTAAGCTTTATTTAAGGAAAGTAAAGCCGGTCGTTATTGCTGTAACTGGTTCCAATGGGAAAACGACGACTAAGGATCTGCTGGAAGCTGTTGTTTCCACGACTTTTAAAACCCATAAAACACAAGGGAACTACAATAACCATATCGGCCTGCCTCTGACGATCCTGTCCATGGATAACGACACTGAGGTTATCATTCTTGAGATGGGAATGAGCAATTTTGGAGAGATCTCATTACTTAGCAGATTGTCTGAACCTGATCTGGCGATTGTAACGAATATTGGAGAATCACATATCGAGTACCTCGGAAGCAGAGAAGGCATCGCAAAAGCAAAACTTGAGATTAGAGACGGCCTTAAAGAAAGCGGGCTGCTCATTGTTGATGGAGATGAACCTCTTCTACAGCATCTGTCATCACCCAATGTATTAAAATGTGGCTATGGTGAAGATTGCACGGTGAAGATCGTGAATCAAGATGGTGATGAGGATGGCTTCACATTCGAGCTTGAAGGAGAGAACATGGTTTATTCTCTTCCGCTGCTCGGTACTCATAATGTTAAAAATGCAGCATATGCTATCGCAGTCGGCCATTATTTGAACATTGAGGACAGCGCGGTCAATGATGGTTTGAAAAACCTGACGCTGACCAACATGAGGCTGGAAAAATACCGCGGCTTGAATGGGGCGCTGCTGATCAATGACGCATATAATGCCAGCCCTACAAGCATGGCGGCTGCTATAGAAGCTGTTAAAGGACTGCCGAATTATAAAAGAAAAGCTGTTGTACTGGGAGATATGTATGAACTTGGTCCGACGGAAGAAAAGATGCACCGTGGGGTAGCAGAGTACATTGATGCTGAAATCACAGATGTTATCGCCATCGGAGAAAAAGGAAAGTGGATCGGCGAGGAAGTATTAAAAAAGGGTAAACCTGGGCCAAACGTCTCCATTTTCAACAAAAAAGAAGAGGCGTCTGATGCGATTCGCTCTCTGCTCTCAAAGGACACGGCAGTTCTGTTTAAAGCATCACGCGGGATGGCGCTGGAGACCATCATTAAACCATTTATTGAGGATGTTCAGGAGGCAGGGAAATGATTGAACAAGTATTACTATTTACACTTCTTGCTTCTTTTCTAATTGCTGTTTTAAGCTCGCCATTTTTCATACCATTCTTACGAAGATTAAAGTTCGGGCAAAGCATTCGGGAAGAGGGGCCGAAATCACATCAGAAGAAGTCGGGTACACCAACAATGGGAGGCATTATTATTATTGTTGCCCTTTCGCTGGCTGCTTATATTATGACTTTTAAATTCATTGGAATGAAGACGGAGACGTATTTGCTTCTTCTTGTAACAGTAGGTTACGGGATCGTAGGTTTTCTGGATGACTTTATCAAAGTCGTAAAAAAGAGGAATCTAGGGCTCACTTCCAGACAAAAGCTGGTAGGGCAGCTGGTTATTGCCGCAATCTTCTACATTGGACTTATTAAAACAGGATTTTCAACAGAGATCAGTGTACCGGGGACGGATTTTTCCTTTGATGTTGGCTGGTTCTATCCCGTTCTTGTCGTCGTCATGCTGATAGGAGCTTCTAACGCGGTGAACCTAACGGATGGTCTCGATGGACTTCTTGCGGGAACAGCTGCCATTGCTTTTGGGGCATTCGCGGTTCTTGCTTCCAACCTTCACCACTATGAAACCGCGTTGTTCTCAGTAGCTGTTGTCGGGGGCGTTCTCGGCTTTTTAGTTTTCAATGCCCATCCGGCAAAAGTTTTTATGGGTGATACAGGGTCGCTCGCTCTAGGGGGAGCCATAAGTGCTATTGCCATTATTTTGAAACTGGAACTTCTGCTTGTGATCATTGGCGGTGTGTTCGTTATCGAAACATTGTCGGTTATGCTTCAGGTTGCGTCATTTAAGACGAGAGGAAAACGAATCTTTAAGATGAGTCCTCTTCACCACCACTATGAACTCAGCGGCTGGTCGGAATGGAGAATCGTTGTAACCTTCTGGGGTGTCGGTTTGTTATTCGCTGCCCTTGGAATCTATTTAGAGGTGTGGGTATAAAATGAACGATATGAAAAATTTTCAAGGAAAACATGTACTAGTTCTCGGCTTGGCTAAAAGCGGATTCGCTGCTGCCAAGCTGCTTAAGTCTTATGGTGCGAACGTCGTCGTGAACGATCGAACGCCGATGGAAGAGAATGAACAAGCAAGAAAACTTTCAAGTGAAGGCTATGAAGTAGTCTGCGGGGATCATCCATTATCCTTATTGGACCGTCCGACAGACTTTGTTGTGAAAAATCCCGGAATTCCTTATACCAATCCGATTGTCAGTGAGGCGGTAAAACGCGGCATTCCTGTCATCACCGAGGTAGAAATCGCCGGAAAGGTATCCTGTGCTGAGATGATTGCCATTACGGGATCTAACGGAAAGACTACGACGACCACCCTGGTGGGAGAGATGCTAAAAAACAGCGGACGCAAACCTGTAGTTGCAGGCAACATCGGAACGGTTCTTTCTGAAGTGGCAGACCGGTCAAACGAATCAGATGTTATTGTTGCAGAACTGTCAAGTTTTCAATTGATGGGAACACAGTCGTATGCACCAAGAATCGCAGTTCTTCTTAATATTTTTGAGGCGCACCTGGACTATCACGGTTCACTTGCTGAGTATGCAGCAGCAAAGGGAAGGATTTTTGCCAACCAGAAAGAGAAAGACTTCGCGGTTTATAACGCGGATGACCTGAGAGTTTGTGAATTGGCTCAAAGCACAAAAGCGGTGAAGGTTCCCTTTTCTGTGACGAGAGAATGCCAAGATGGAGCTTACATAAAAGATGGAAGCCTTTATTTTAGAGAAGAGGAAATCATCTCTGTGAGAGATATTGTTCTTCCTGGGCAGCACAACCTTGAGAATATTCTTGCCGCTGTTGCCGCTTCGAAGCTAGCTGGAGCGAATAATGAACAGATTCAGGAAACGTTAAAAACATTTACCGGTGTCAAGCACCGCCTGCAGTACGTAGCGGAGGTCAACGGCAGGAAATTTTATAACGATTCAAAAGCTACCAATATACTGGCTACCCAAAAAGCCATTTCTGCGTTTGAGCAAAAAATCATTCTTCTTGCCGGCGGATTGGACAGAGGGAACGAATTTGATGATTTGATCCCGCAGCTGAAACAAGTGAAGTCGATCATTTTATTCGGACAAACAGCGCCTAAGCTGCAGCGAGCTGCAAAAGACGCCGGAATAGAAGATATTAAACTTGTTGATAATGTGGAGGAAGCCGTTCCTGCCGCATATCAGAATTCTTCTGAAGGTGATATTATCCTTCTATCCCCGGCTTGCGCGAGCTGGGACCAGTTTAAAACTTTTGAACAAAGAGGGGACATCTTTATCAACTCTGTGCATAAACTTAAGTAGAGTTTGTACATGCTGGTTTTGGAACGAGCAAATACAGAAGAGTTGAGGTGTTTCTTTTGCCTGCGACACGAACAACACCGGATATTATTTTAATTGGCACGACATTGCTTCTATTATCCATAGGCATTATTATGGTTTACAGCGCCAGTGCGGATTGGGCACTTGTAAAGTTCAACGATCCGTTCTTCTTCGCTAAACGGCAGCTGCTTTTTGCCGGAGTAGGAGTGGCAGCTATGTTTTTTATTATGAATGTCAATTATATGACCTGGCGTACTTGGGCAAAGATCCTCTTAGTCATATGTTTTGTTTTGCTGGTAGGCGTGCTCATTCCAGGAGTGGGAATGGTGCGGGGGGGCGCAAGAAGCTGGATTGGAGTGGGAGCCTTTTCCATCCAGCCCTCAGAATTTATGAAACTTGCAATGATTACTTTTCTGGCTAAATATTTAGCAGAACATCAAAAAAAGATAACGTCCTTTAAGAAGGGCTTGCTGCCAACATTAGGCCTTGTTATGCTGGCGTTCGCGATGATCATGCTGCAGCCTGATCTCGGTACAGGTTCTGTCATGGTAGGTACGAGCATCGTTATGATCTTTGTAGCCGGTGCAAGAATCTCCCACTTTGTAGGACTAGGGTTCGTCGGGCTTGTGGGATTCGCCGGTCTGATCATATCAGCCCCATACCGGATTAAGCGGATTACCTCCTTTTTAGATCCATGGAGTGACGAGCTTGGAAGCGGGTTTCAGATCATTCAATCTCTGTATTCTTTGGGTCCCGGAGGATTAATGGGGCTCGGACTTGGTGAAAGCAGACAAAAGTTTGGTTACCTTCCAGAACCACAGACGGACTTTATCTTTGCGATTCTATCAGAGGAGCTTGGATTTATTGGCGGTGCATTGGTCTTGCTGCTTTTTAGCATCCTTCTGTGGAGAGGGGTAAGAATTGCTCTTGGCGCCCCCGATTTGTTCGGAAGCTTCCTGGCGATCGGCATTATTGGAATGGTTGCTATTCAAGTAATGATTAACATCGGAGTAGTCACAGGTCTTATGCCGGTCACAGGGATCACTCTTCCACTGATCAGCTATGGGGGATCATCACTGACTCTCATGCTTGCATCGATCGGAGTTCTGCTGAACATCAGCCGTTATGCCAAGTATTAAGCGGTGTCTTACATGCTGAATTTTATGGACAAAGAAGTGAAACAGCTGAAGTTCAGTGTCCTCACAGCGGTTTTAGTTTATTTGTCTCTCACATGCCCTGTCAGTGTGGTGACAGGGTTTGTCTTATTTTTAATCAGTTTTACGGAGGTGCTTTATGAGAATTGTGTTAAGCGGCGGAGGTACGGGAGGACATATTTATCCTGCTCTTGCGCTTGCAAATGAGATTAAGAAACTTCATCCGGATGCAGAGATTTTATATATCGGTACAGAAAAAGGGCTTGAGAGCAAGCTCGTTCCGAGGGAGAACATCCCTTTTAAAAGTATTCATATTACAGGCTTTAAAAGAAGTCTTTCAATGGAAAACGCAAAAACGGTCATGCGTTTTTTAAAAGGTGTTTCCCGCTGCAAAAAGATCATGAAGGAATTTAAGCCGGACGTTGTCGTGGGCACAGGAGGATATGTTTGCGGTCCAGTCGTATATGCGGCGAGCAGCCTGAAGATTCCTTCGCTGATCCATGAACAGAACAGTGTCCCAGGCCTGACAAACAAGTTTCTTAGCAAGTATGTTAAGAAAATTGCGATCTCATTTGAAGAGAGCGCAAGTTATTTTCCTCAGGAAAAAGTTGTTTTCACTGGGAATCCCAGAGCTTCTGAGGTCATCGGAACTGACGGTGCAAAAGGAAGACAATCATTGAACCTCGATCCGGAGAAGAAGACAGTATTGATTGTAGGGGGAAGCCGGGGAGCCCGCCCAATCAATGAAGCGTTTCTAGATGTGCTTACAGAAGCAGAGAAGAAGAGCTATCAATTCGTCTATGTTACAGGTGACGTGCATCATGAGAACGTCCTGAAGGCGGTCAGCCAGTCAGGAAGCCCGGCGAATGTGACCATTGTTCCTTTTGTTCACAACATGCCCGAACTTCTTGCAGGTGTTGACCTAGTGGTTGCACGGGCAGGGGCTACATCTATCGCGGAATTGACGGCACTTGGAATTCCTAGTATTTTAATACCGAGCCCATACGTGACCAATAATCATCAGGAAAAGAACGCGAGAGCTCTTGAACAGAACGGAGCGGCTGTTGTGATTCTTGAAAAAGATATGAACGGTTCATTGCTTCTTGAAGAAGTGGACAATATCTTGCTTAACCAGGAGAACTGGGAAAGAATGCACCAGGCTTCAAAAGAACTGGGGATGCCAGGGGCTGCAGCGAATGTCGTTAAGCTAATGGAAAATATTAAACAAACTTCTGCGAAATAATATAAAATTTGATAATAGATTTTGTGTGATATAGGGGGGATTTTTTTTGAATAAACTGGCAGATCAACTGCGGAATGAAAACTTAGGTAAAGTTTTGGAAAATGAGCCGCTGAAAAACCATACTACATTAAAAATCGGAGGGCCTGCAGATCTTTTTTTTGAGCCGAACAGCACAGACTCTCTTAAAAAAGCAATGGAATACATCAAAGCAGCAGGTGTACCTTTCCGTCCGATCGGCCGAGGATCAAACCTGCTCGTATCGGATGAAGGAATCGAAGGAGTCGTCATAAAGCTAGGTGACGGTCTAGACAGCCTTGAACAAAATGGGAGCGAATTTAGGATTGGAGGGGGTATTCCCTCGTCAAACTGGCTACCGTTCTATCCCGCGAAGGATACTCAGGACTTGAATTTTCGGCAGGAATTCCCGGATCTCTCGGCGGAGCCGTATTCATGAACGCCGGAGCTCATGGATCAGACATGTCAAAAATCTTGAAAGAAGCATTGGTCCTCTTTCCGGATGGGGAGCTGAAATGGCTCACCAACGAAGAAATGGAGTTCTCTTATCGTACCTCAGTACTACAGAAAACCGGCGGGATCTGCGTGGAAGCCGTTCTGCTTCTTGAAAAAGGCGATAGAGAAACCATAATGGCTGAACTGAAAAAGAATAAAGACTACCGAAGAAATACACAGCCTTGGAACTATCCATGTTGCGGCAGCGTATTTAGGAATCCTCTTCCGAATTATGCGGGCCAGCTTATTGAATCCTCTGGTTTAAAAGGAACAACTGTCGGGGGTGCACAGATCTCTGACATGCATGCTAACTTTATTGTGAACACTGGAAATGCCAAAGCGAAAGATGTCCTGGATCTGATCTCGCTGATCCAGAAAAAGATCAAAGAACTGCACAATATCGATATCGAGACCGAAGTGGAGATAATCGGCAGAAAAAGCTAAAAAATGCCACATCGTTCACGTTAACTTATGTTATAATTTAATAGACATAAATCGGACTGGATGGTTCCTTTTGGAGAAGGAGAATAGCTTGCAGAGCTGTTTTCCTTTCTCTTTACATATGAAGGATGGTATTCAGTTATTTGTATTTACACGGGGGAAAGGAAATGGACAAGGAAAAAGTTGTTACGATTGAAGACCGCATTCCCAAATTAAAAACGCAGCGCAAACAAAAAACAAACAGAAGAATGATTATTTACTTGTCCCTTTTCTTTTTGCTGATATTGGTATTTGTCTATTTCCAATCCAGTTTCAGTGACATAAAAAAGATAACCGTGAGCGGGAACGAAAACATCAGCGACCAAGCCATTATTAAAGCAGCGAAAATCAGCCCTCACACCTCTTTTCTGAACCTGTCGGATGAAGACATTCGAAAAGGCATACTAAAAATGGGGGAGATATCCTCTGTTGATGTACATAAAAAGTTCTACAATCATCTCATTATAGAAGTGAAGGAATTTCATAGAGTAGGCTATCTAAAGGTCAATGGAAAATATTATCCTGTTCTCGAAAGCGGGAAACTTCTTGCTGGTATGAAAAAGGGGTCGTTGCCAGTAAACGCACCGATCATCACAGACTGGAAGGACCGGAAGCTCCTGAAACCTATGGCGAAGGAACTCGGCAAGCTGACGCAAGGGATCACCCACCGTATTTCTGAGATTCACTTAGATACTGAAAGCAAGGACGACAATCGAATTATTCTTTATATGACAGACGGTTACGAAGTCAGGTCCTCGATCACCCATTTTGCCAGAAAAATGGAAGCTTACCCATCCATCGTACAGCAGCTGGGACCTCATCAAAAAGGGGTTATCAATATGGATATCAGCACGTATTTCCATGAATTCGGCAAAGAGGAGGCACCTAAGAGTGAAACCGACAGGTAAGTATGTTTTCTTTTCGATCATCATGCTCGTGACAGGCTTTTTTCTATCGTACTCCTATCAAATTACGAAAAAGGAAGCAGCGACTCATGAAACGAACAGCCAGTGGAAACAAGAGGATGGTTTGAGAAGCGGTATATTGAGAACCCAAAAGACTAACCGGAAATTGAACGGGGAATTAAAAAAAATTCAGCTTCAAATTCAAAAAAGGGAAAACAAACTAGCGGATCAGGAGAAGAAATCTTATAACTTAGTTGAAGACCTGAAAAAAATGAGAAAAGTAGTTGGAAGCGTGAAGGTTAAGGGTCCGGGAATTGAAGTAACCCTCTCGGACTCATCTTATGTTCCTGAAGGTGAGAATCCCAATAATTATATAGTTCATGAAGAGCACATTCGAAGCGTGATCTACGAAATGCTGGTTTCAGGAGCGGAAGCTGTTGCTGTTAACGGACAGAGGATTTCACACAGCAGCTATATCACATGCGTGGGTCCGGTCGTCAGCGTAGACGGCAATCAATATCCAGCTCCTTTTACCATTACAGCGATCGGAGATAAGTCAGTAATGGAAAAATCGTTGAATTTATCTGTAGTCAGTGATCTCGTCAATGATGGTATTGAAGTTAGAGTAGCGACAAAGGATGGAATTACGATGGATCCTTATTTAAGCAAAGAGGGATGAGCCAATTGAACAACAAAAGAAAAGCAATATTCGCCGGCGTTGCCAGCATTCTGGGCGTAATGCTGGCTGTTCAGTTTCAGACAACCAACAATCCCATAACAAGAGACACAAGAGATACGTGGGAACTCCGTGCGGACTTGGAAAAAGAGAAGCAGCGCCAGCAGGATCTAAACAATGAAATCAAAAAGTATCAGGATCTTTTAGATGATTATGAACAATCACGAAAGAAGGAAAAAACAGAGGCGATGGAAAAAGCGCTTAATGACTTAAAAGAGGCGGCAGGTTTGACAGAAGTGAGCGGACAAGGAATTCTAATCACCATCGAACCCTTTAATGAAGGAGAAGCGCCAAAACTCTATCCGGAATTGATCAGAAGGCTGATCAATGAACTGAACAGATATGAAGCAAAGGACATTTCAGTGGATGGCCAGCGAATCATCTCGACTACGCCGATCAGGGAAGTCAATGGCGAAACCTACATAAATAACCAGCCGCTCGGCTCGTTTCCTATTGAAATCAAAGTATTATCAGATGATGCCCAAAAACTTCAAAATAAAATTATTGCTTCGCAATCTGCGGAAGATTTTGTGAGGGAGAACCTATACATTGATTCTAAGCCGCAAAACCAGCTGACACTGCCCGCTTACGATAAACCCATCCGTGTAAAATACATGAAGCAGGCAAAGGAGGAATTATAATGTGGCTGCCGGTCTTGGCTTTAATCATTGGTCTGGTTTTGGGTTTTTTATCTGAAATACGGATTCCTTATGAATATACAAACTACCTTTCTATCGCTGTTCTGGCAGCGCTGGACACGTTGTTCGGAGGAATTCGGGCCCATATGCAAGGGAATTTCGAGGATAAGGTATTTATCAGCGGGTTTTTCTTTAATATTCTGCTTGCGGCAGGCCTTGCCTATCTAGGGGTACATCTTGGAATTGATTTATATTTGGCGGCAATATTTGCTTTTGGCGTCAGATTGTTTAATAATATAGCTGTCATTCGCCGGCTTGTTATTTCAAAATGGAGCAAATCTAGAAAAAACAGTTAACTTTCTTAAAAACTTAAGAAAAAAAAGAGGGAATAATCCTTGTTTGTGGAATTTATTCCTTAATTAACCCACTCGTATACCGATATAATTACATAACGGATAGACGAATAGTATATAACGGACATTTTAAACTCAAGGAGGTGCCAAAGAATGAACAGCAACGAGATTTATGTAAGTTTAGACATCGGTACATCCAATATTAAAGTTATCATTGGAGAAATGACCAGTGAATCCTTTAATGTAATTGGTGTAGGTCACTCAAAATCTGCAGGAATAAAAAAAGGATCTATTGTTGATATCGATGAAACTGTTCGTTCCATAAAAAAAGCGGTTGAACAGGCAGAACGAATGCTTGGTATACCGATTAATGCAGTAATTGTAGGTGTGAAAGGAAATCATATTCAGCTTCAGCCATGCCATGGTGTAGTTGCTGTTTCCAGTGAAGACCGTGAAATTGGGGATGAAGACATTGCACGCGTGATTGATGCTGCTCAAGTAGTTTCAATTCCTCCTGAACGGGAAATTATTGATGTCATACCTGGACAGTTTATTGTTGATGGAACCGATGAAATTATTGATCCGCGCGGTATGCTCGGAGTCAGGTTGGAAATGGAAGGAACGATCGTAACAGGATCTAAGACCATATTACATAATTTACTGCGTTGCGTGGAAAGAGCGGGGCTGCAAGTTGCTGATATCTGTCTCGAACCGCTGGCTACTGCTTCAATAGCCCTTACCAGGGATGAGATGGACTTAGGAACAGCCTTAATCGATATCGGCGGAGGATCAACTACAGTGTCCGTATTTGATCAGGGAACAATGCAGATGACCACCGTTCTTCCTTTCGGCGGAGAGTTCATTTCTAAAGACATATCTATCGGACTTCGAACGACTGCGGAAGATGCAGAAAAAATAAAGATCAAGCATGGACATGCTTTTGTTGATCATGCATCAAAAGACGAAACGTTTTCTGTCGCTCAGATTGGATCCTCATCAGATCAGGAGATCAGTCAGTACGATCTGGCTCTTATTATTGAAGCCCGTATTGCTGAAATGCTCGAACTAGCTGACGAAGAGCTCATTCGAAGAGGCTACGGAGATCTGCCGGGAGGATTTGTGATAACCGGTGGTGTTGCCGCGATGCCTGGATTGCTGGAATTGGCACAGGAAATTTTCCAAAACAACGTCAGGGTCTCCCTGCCGGATTATATCGGCGTCAGGGAGCCGCAATATACGACAGGTATCGGCCTCATCCAATTTACGTACCGCAACATTAAGGTACAAGGAAAAGAGGTAGCTTCTGCCCTTACTGAGGGAGCTGAGGTCCAGCAAAGAAAGAAACAGCCTCAAGCAGCAAAGCAGCAAAGTGATAAAGCCGCAGGCGGCATGAAATCCAAAATGAAAAATTGGTTTGGTTTATTTTTCGAATAAGAGACAGGGTTAACTAGTCATTAGGAGGAACGCTCATGTTAGAGTTTGATATGAACATGGATTCATTAGCTACAATTAAGGTCATTGGTGTCGGCGGCGGCGGAAGCAACGCTGTTAACCGCATGATTGAGCACGGTGTACAAGGAGTAGAATTTATTTGCGTGAATACTGACGCCCAGGCACTAAACCTATCAAAGGCTCAGATTAAAATGCAGATCGGTTCAAAGCTTACTAGGGGATTGGGTGCAGGAGCCAACCCTGAAATTGGAAAAAAAGCGGCAGAAGAGAGCAGGGAACAGGTTGAAGAAGCCCTCCGCGGGGCCGATATGGTCTTTGTTACTGCCGGTATGGGCGGAGGAACTGGAACTGGTGCAGCTCCTGTAATCGCTGAAATCGCTAAGGAAATGGGAGCATTGACAGTAGGTGTTGTTACCCGTCCGTTCACGTTTGAAGGACGAAAACGTTCTACTCAAGCTGTTGGCGGAATCAGCGTATTTAAAGAAAAAGTAGATACATTGATTGTCATTCCAAATGACAGACTACTAGAAATCGTTGATAAAAACACTCCGATGCTTGAAGCTTTCCGTGAGGCAGATAACGTATTGCGGCAAGGGGTACAAGGGATCTCTGACCTGATCGCCGTACCAGGATTGATCAACCTTGACTTTGCCGATGTTAAAACAATCATGACTGAAAAAGGTTCTGCTCTAATGGGGATTGGTATTGCCACTGGCGAAAACAGAGCAGCTGAGGCAGCACGAAAGGCCATTTCTTCACCATTGCTTGAAACTTCAATAGACGGTGCCAAGGGTGTCCTGATGAACATTACTGGAGGAGCCAACCTAAGCCTTTATGAAGTTAATGAGGCGGCAGATATTGTATCCTCTGCTTCAGATCCTGAAGTCAACATGATCTTCGGGTCTGTTATCAATGAAGATTTAAAAGATGAAATTCTGGTGACTGTTATTGCGACCGGTTTCGATGAAAGAGAAAACATGCAAGCCATGCAGGCACAGGCGCAGCGTCCAAAATTCCAGCAGCAGGCTCCAAAGGCTCCTGCTAGCCAAGGAAACCAGCGTGAGGAAGTGACGAACGAAAACCGTCCGGCTCCGCCTTCACAATCCGATTCTGATACATTGGATATCCCTACTTTCCTTCGCAACCGCAACCGTAACCGAAGAAGATAAATAAGAAAAGCGGAAGCGCCAACAATACTTGGAAAACACCTTTCAGACTATGAAAGGTGTTTTTTTAGTGCCTTCAAAACAGTTTTTTGCAAGCAGTAGATTATGACAAAATCTCTTAAAATAAAAAGATATCTTGTCTCATAAATTGACAGACTTTATATTTCGCCTGTTTTATACTTGTTTCAACTCTTAAGAAAGGAGAAAACAAATGACACTTTATCTGGATGTCATTTGGTTTCTTAATTTTTGCATTGATTTTCTGCTGATTGTTTTAACCGGAATGGTGTTAAAACGCAAAATGCAAAAATGGAGACTGGCTGCGGGTTCTTTCATCGGATCTTCGTATGTTTTGCTGCTTTTTATTCCTACGGATATCAGCATGTATCATCCGCTCATAAAATTTGTTTTTTCCTTGATTATCATGGTTGTGTCTTTTGGTTTTCAAAAATTTTCATACTTCGCTAAAAATGTTGGGATGTTTTATTTTGTAACGTTTGTCACAGGAGGGGGGGTTTTTGCGGCACATTATTTCTTACAGACAGATTTAACGATCATGCATGGTGTATTGGCGACCAAGAGTACAGGAAAGGGTGATCTATTAAGCTGGGTGTTTGTCTGTATCGGCTTTCCGGCAGTATGGCTGTTTTCCAAAAAAAGAGTGGATGACATTAAAGTGCAGAAACTCCATTATACAGAATTGGTGGAGGTGGAAATCAGAATTGAGGATACATGCATACAAGCTGCCGGGCTGATCGACAGCGGAAACAAGCTGCATGACCCGATCACGAAGGTGCCTGTAATGATACTTGACTTGAATATCCACGAAGAACACCTTCCACCGGAAATCATAGCGTTTTCTAAAGATATGGAGTCATTTAACGAAAATGGTGCCTCGGGGCATTCCTGGGAATCCCGCCTGCGGATTATTCCATTTCGTGCTGTGGGGAAAGACAGTGAATTTCTCCCAGCCATCAAGCCGGATGAAGTCGTAATCACAAGCAAACAGGGGAACTTTTCATGTTCGAGAGTTCTAATCGGGTTAACTTATACAGCATTATCAAGTGAAAATGCGTTTACCTGCATTGTGCATCCAGAAGTCATGTCGAACGGTATCGAAAGCATAGCAGCCTCATAGAATAAGGAGAGGGGAGAATGACAAAGTGAGAAAGCTTCGTCTGAAACTGACACTTCTTTGGTACAAACTGTTAATTAAGCTTGGGATCAAAACGGAGGAAATCCATTATATAGGCGGCCATGAGGCGCTTCCGCCGCCGCTGAGCAAGGAGGAAGAAGCTGTACTCCTTGAAAAGCTGCCATCCGGCGATAAGGCTGCTAAATCATTGCTCATCGAAAGGAATTTAAGGCTGGTCGTCTACATTGCAAGAAAATTTGAGAATACCGGGATCAATATAGAGGATTTAATCAGTATTGGAACGATCGGACTGATCAAAGCGGTAAACACCTTCAATCCTGAAAAGAAAATAAAACTGGCTACATATGCATCCCGATGCATTGAAAATGAAATCCTCATGTATTTGCGCAGAAATAACAAAACACGATCAGAAGTTTCTTTTGATGAACCGCTGAATGTTGACTGGGATGGAAATGAACTCTTATTATCAGATGTCCTCGGGACCGAAGAGGATATTATTACACGCCGATTAGAGGCGAATGTCGATCGGAAATTGCTTTTGAAGGCTTTATTTACTTTAAATGACAGGGAGAAACAGATCATGGAGCTTAGATTCGGACTATCTGGAGGGGAAGAAAAGACCCAGAAAGATGTGGCTGATATGCTCGGGATATCTCAGTCCTATATCTCAAGATTGGAGAAGAGAATTATTAAACGGCTGCAAAAGGAATTTAATAAAATGGTCTGATTGGAGGCAGCAGCCTCTTTTTTATTTTGAAAATAATTTCCAGTCAATTAAGCTATACTGCCGCATGATTTCCGGCATCCGGCTTCACTTCCTGAAGATAGAGCTACTGCATAAAAATTCCTGCCAGGGAAATACTGACTTTGACAAAAAACTCCCGGTAGGAGGGAAATCCATTGACCCGAAACAAAGTAGAGATCTGCGGAGTAGACACGTCTAAGCTTCCAGTATTAAAAAATCCCGAAATGCGTGAATTGTTCACAAAGATGCAGAACGGGGATCCTACTGCACGCGAAACGTTAGTAAACGGCAACCTGCGCTTAGTTCTCAGCGTTATCCAGAGATTTAACAACCGCGGGGAGTTTGTTGATGATTTATTTCAGGTCGGCTGTATTGGCCTAATGAAATCCATCGATAATTTTGACCTTGGTCAAAATGTAAAATTTTCCACGTATGCAGTGCCTATGATTATTGGAGAGATCAGAAGATATTTGCGGGACAACAACCCCATCCGGGTATCCCGTTCTCTGCGGGATATCGCTTACAAAGCGCTGCAGGTCAGAGACCAGCTTATGAATAAGCTTTCAAGGGAACCAACGGCACAGCAGATCGCTGAAGTGCTGGAGGTTCCTAAAGAAGAAGTGGTATTTGCACTGGATGCCATACAGGATCCCGTTTCTCTTTTTGAACCTATTTATAATGACGGCGGCGATCCGATCTACGTAATGGATCAGATAAGTGATGATAAGGCTAAAGATTTTCAGTGGATTGAAGAAATTGCCCTGAAAGAAGCAATGAGGCGCCTAAATGAAAGAGAAAAAATGATTCTGACGATGAGATTTTTTCAAGGCAAAACGCAGATGGAGGTCGCCGATGAGATTGGAATCTCACAAGCCCAGGTCTCGCGTCTGGAAAAAGCGGCCATCTCACAGATGAACAAAAATATACAGAGCAGCTAAAAAGACAACCCGCTGATAAAGCGGGTTGTTTGCTGTACATGATTTTACAAGCCCGGTCATATAGTTAGTAAAAGAAGGGCGGGGATAAGATGATGAAGATTTCTGACTTTCAGGTCAAGGACGTAGTAAATGTTGCGAACGGCAAAAAACTTGGACATATCGCTGATCTGGAAATTAATTTAAGCACGGGAAAGATAGAATCACTGATCATACCGGGACCAGGAAAAATGCTCGGCTTTTTTGCAAGAGAAAGTGATATTGTCATTCCATGGAGAAATATCGTAAAGATCGGGACAGATGTCATTCTTGTCCGCTATATGGACGCTCAGGATTCAGGAGAATATATTAAAGAACCTTTTGATCAGTTGAAAAAGTAAATAGCATTATACGCTCAAGACTCATCTGTGATAAAATAAATAGCATAATAACCCAATATCCGTCTTAATTTGATAATACTTTTCACAGAAGGAAGTGTGCGGTTTTGAGAGCTGAACCATTTGTACAACAAGGCAGCATGTTTAAACTGGCTGACTGGATGAACCAGCATGCCGGATTAACAGCAGGCATCACGTCACGGCGTAATGGGTTTAGCAAGCATCCATATGAATCTTTGAATTTAGGATTCCATGTCGGAGACAACCCGGAGGATGTTCTAAAAAACCGGCATAGCGCAAGTGTTGCCATTGGAGCTGCTTTAGACCACTGGGTCGGAACTGAGCAGGTGCATCAGGCAGTCATAAAAAAAGTAACGCATGAGGATGCTGGAAAGGGCGCAAAAGATCTGGCAAGCGCGATTAAAGGCACCGATGGAATATATACAGCAGAAGAAGACCTACTACTTACCTCACTTTACGCTGACTGTGTGCCTCTTTTCTTTTTGAGTCCCCAAAGCAAACTTGTCGGGCTTGCCCATGCAGGCTGGAAAGGTACAGTCGGCAAAATCGGAGCAAACATGGTGGATGAATGGGTGAAGGCTGAAGGTATCAGGCCCGATGACATCATTGCAGCAATCGGCCCATCGATCGGAAGCTGCTGCTATGAGGTAGATGAATTTGTTATCATGCAAGTCAACAAGGCGCTTCCGGCTGATACAGCAAATTTTCCATACCGTCAAATAGACGAGAAGCATTATTTGCTGGATTTGCGGGAAGTAAATAAGAGGATTCTGATTCAGGCAGGCATGAAAGAGGAAAATATTGTTGAAACTTCTTATTGCACCAGCTGCAATAATGAGCAATTTTTTTCTCATCGCAAGGAACTTGGGAAAACCGGCAGGATCATGAGCTATATCGGGCGTTTGAAAGGAGCAGAACGTGAATATCCAGCAAAATCTTTCAGTCATCCAAAGTAATATATCTGAAGCTTGCAAGAAAAAAAACAGAAAGCCAGAGGACGTTAAAATTATTGCCGTGACGAAATATGTGAGTACAGAAACGGCTGAGGATGCAGTGAAATCTGGCGTTGAGCACATCGGTGAAAACCGTCCGGAAGGCCTCAAGGAAAAGTATGAGGTTCTTGGTGATGATGTGACGTGGCATTTTATTGGTTCTCTTCAGTCCAGAAAAGTTAAGGAAATTCTCCCTTACGTTGACTATATTCATTCATTGGACAGGCTTTCGCTTGCTAAGGAGATCGATAAGAGGGCAGACCGTGTCATCAATTGTTTTGTTCAAGTCAATGTCTCTGGAGAAGAAACAAAACATGGGATGCTGGCTGAAAAAACTCTATCATTTGTCGATAATATGAAAGAGTTTCCAAACATCCGGATCGTAGGGCTGATGACCATGGCTCCTCATTCAGAAGATGAGGAAACCCTTCGTTCTGTTTTTTCAACACTTAAACAGCTGCAAAATGACATACAGTCGAAGCATTACGAATTTGCGCCATGCACTGAGCTATCCATGGGAATGTCTAATGATTATGAAATAGCTGTCCAGGAAGGAGCAACGTTCGTCAGAATTGGGACCAGCCTGGTCGGCAAAGAATTTTAGGAGGTGCCAATCATGAGCATAAAGAACAAATTCAAGCGCTTTTTTGACCTTGAAGAAGATGAATATGTATATGAAGAGGTAGTTGAAGAAGAGGGTGCGGAGGCGGTGGAGAGTGAATATCCTCCTGCTCAAACAAAGAAAAACAAGCAGAACGTCGTCAGCCTGCAAAGTATTCATCAGCAATCCAAGGTGGTCCTTGTTGAACCGAGAGTATACGCGGAAGCACAGGACATTGCCGATCAGTTGAAAAACAGGCGTGCGGTTGTCATGAACCTGCAGCGCATACCACATGATCAAGCCAAACGGATCGTCGACTTTTTAAGCGGAACCGTTTATGCGATCGGGGGAGATATACAAAAATTAGGTCCTAACACATTTTTGTGCACACCGGAAAACGTAGATATTTCCGGATCGATATCGGAAATGCTGGAAGGCGAATAATACGAGGACGGTGGCTTTCTTTGGTATATCAGATTGGGAACTTTGTTAGCGAACTTTTCACTATCTATCGATATATTGTCATAGCGTACATATTAATGTCATGGTTCCCGAATGCAAGGGAATCTTCCATCGGCCAATTTATTGCCAGAATCGTGGAGCCATACTTGGCGCCGTTCAGGAGAATCATTCCGCCGCTTGGCATGATTGATATTTCTCCGATCGTCGCATTATTTGCATTATCATTTGCACAAGCTGGTGTGAGAATGGTCATTTACTGGATTGGCCAATACCTGGCCTAGAGGCAGAGGAGCATAGATGAACCTATATCAGCATTTTCGCAAAGAAGAATACCCCTTTATTGATCAAGTGCTGCAGTGGAAGGCTGAAGCAGAGGAACGGTATTCTGTTAAACTCACCGATTTTCTTGATCCAAGAGAGCAGGATATCGCTGAAAGCATGATTGGAAAAGGCTCGGAGGCTTCCCTGGCGTTCTGGGGAGGCTCTTCTTTTTCTGAGAGAAAGAGAGCATTAATCTATCCTTCTTATTTTGTGCCCGAGAAAAAGGATTTTGAAGTATCTGTATTGGAAATCCACTATCCAGCAAAGTTTGTAACGATGGAGCATCGAGATGTTCTCGGCTCTTTGATGAACCTTGGAATGAAGAGAGGAAAGTTTGGCGATATCCTCCAAAACCAGGACAGGATGCAGATCGTTGTTGCAGGCGATGTGAGTGACTACGTCCGTTTGAACTTGGAGCGAATCGGAAAAGCGAGTGTTAAGCTGAAAGAAGTGGCTGAAAATGATCTTATTGAATCGGACGAGATTTATGAAATGAAAGAAGGAACAGTTTCTTCATTGCGGCTTGACGTCGTTCTCTCTGAGATCTATGGGCTTTCCCGGTCAAAAGTCAGCCCGCTCATTCAAGGGTCGAAAGCAAAGGTCAATTGGCGGGTTACTGAAGAAGTGTCTTTTCAAGTAGAACCTGGTGATTATTTATCTTTAAGAGGATACGGCAGGAGCAAACTGATCGCTGTGGAAGGTAAGACAAAGAAAGACAGATGGCGGGTAAGGTACGGAGTTTTACAATAAATTATACAGTTTAGAAGGATTGGCATTACAATTGTCGAAACTAGGTAATTAATAGAAAGCATCATTAGCGGAGGTGGCGGAAATGCCTTTAACACCATTGGATATTCATAATAAAGAGTTTACCCGGGGATTTCGGGGTTATAATGAAGATGAGGTCAACGATTTTCTTGATCAAGTAATTAAAGATTATGAATCAGTGATCCGCGAAAGAAGAGAATTGGAAGAAACCGTAGAAAAGCTTGAAGAGAAGCTTTCCTATTTTAAAAACATTGAAGAAACATTGAACAAATCTATTCTTGTTGCTCAGGAAACAGGCGAGGAAGTTAAACGGAGCGCAACAAAAGAAGCAAGGCTGATCGTAAAGGAAGCGGAAAAGAACGCTGACCGAATTATCAATGAATCTCTGGCTAAATCCCGAAAAATCGCGATGGAGATCGAAGAATTGAAAAAGCAGTCTTCTGTTTATCGCACCCGTTTCCGCATGCTCATCGAAGCTCAGCTGGAAATGCTGAAGAATGAGGATTGGGATGCTCTTCAGCCTGCAGAACGTGGTGAAGAATATGAACTGGAGATGAAATAGAACGCTTGACGTTTTTTCGTCATAAGCATATAATTCTTTAAAGATTATTATATTTTGGCAACGATGAAAGGGAAAGTATGTAGAGCATCCATTTTTCAATTGAGCGAGCCGGTGATGGTGAAAGACCGGTAAATGGACTGTACAGAAGATCACCCCGGAGTTTCCAGGCTGAACCTACACTAAGTAAGCCTGGCGTTCTTTCACGATACGATTGCAAAGCGGGTTTCTTTCATTTTGAAACCTATTAGGGTGGTACCGCGGGTGGCCTTCTCGTCCCTTCACAGTGACGAGAAGGCCTTTTTGTATGCATGTGAGCAGTTGGAAATGATTTTTTCTATAGATGTAGGAGGAACAATATGAATTACAAAGACACGTTATTAATGCCTAAAACAGAATTTCCGATGCGGGGCAATCTTCCTCAGCGTGAACCGGAAGTTCAAGCCAAATGGGAAGATCTGAATATTTACAAAAAAGTGCAGGAACATACGAAAGGGCGACCTTCCTTCATTCTTCATGACGGGCCTCCTTATGCCAATGGAGATATCCATGTAGGGCATGCTGAGAATAAGATCTTAAAAGATATGATCGTCCGTTATAAATCCATGACAGGCTATCATGCACCATACGTTCCTGGCTGGGATACACATGGCCTTCCAATTGAAACCGCCTTAACCAAGAGCGGAAAAGTAAAAAGAAAAGAGATGTCGGTTGCAGAATTCCGTAAACGGTGTGAAGAATATGCTCTGACACAAGTAGATCGCCAGCGGAATCAGTTTAAACGACTGGGAGTACGCGGAGATTGGGAGAATCCGTACATCACCCTGAACAAAGCGTATGAAGCCCGTCAGATCGAAGTATTTGGCGAAATGGTGAAAAGAGGATTCATCTACAAAGGATTGAAGCCTGTTTATTGGTCTCCATCATCTGAATCTGCATTGGCAGAAGCAGAGATCGAATATTATGACAAACGTTCAGCATCTATCTACGTTGCGTTTCCGGTGAAAGACGGAAAAGGCGTACTTGATCAAGACGTAAGCATCGCCATCTGGACGACGACACCATGGACCATTCCGGCAAACCTCGGTATTTCCGTTCATCCTGATCTTGACTATGTCGTTGTTGAAGCAGAGGGAAGAAAGCTTCTAGTGGCACAGGCGCTAGTCGAGCAGCTGGAAAAAGAATTAGAATGGACGAATGTGACAGTTTCTAAAACCGTAAAAGGTAAAGATCTTGAACATGTTGTTGCACAGCATCCTCTCTATGACCGTGGATCCCTCGTCATGCTCGGTGACCATGTCACGACTGACGCAGGTACTGGGTGTGTCCATACTGCACCCGGACACGGGGAAGATGACTTCCTTGTCGGTAAAAAATACGGACTAGAAGTGCTCTGCCCAGTCGATGACCGTGGTGTAATGACAAGTGAAGCACATGGATTTGAAGGCATGTTTTATGATGAAGCCAACAAGCCGATCACACAGAAGCTGGAGGAGGCTGGCGCACTCTTAAAGCTATCCTTCATCACCCACTCCTACCCGCATGACTGGAGAACGAAAAAACCGGTAATCTTCAGGGCTACTGCTCAATGGTTCGCTTCTATTAAAGGAATGCGTAAAGAGATGCTGGACGCTATCAAAGAAGTGGACTGGATTCCTAACTGGGGCGAAACAAGACTGTTTAACATGATCAAAGACCGTGAAGACTGGTGTATTTCAAGACAGCGTGCATGGGGAGTTCCTATTCCGGTGTTCTATGCAGAAAACGGTGAACCGATCATGACGGAAGAAACAATCGCGCATGTTGTAAAACTGTTCCGTGAACATGGATCGAATATTTGGTTCGAACGAGATGCAAAAGAACTGCTTCCTGAAGGATTCACGTCTGAACACAGCCCGAACGGCAGGTTCTCTAAAGAAACAGACATCATGGACGTATGGTTTGATTCTGGATCTTCTCACTGGAGTGTTCTTGAAGAACGCGAAGATCTAAGCCGTCCGGCTGATCTCTATCTGGAAGGTTCTGACCAGTACCGCGGATGGTTTAACTCATCTCTTTCCACATCAGTAGCGATCACAGGCAAGGCACCGTACAAATCGGTTCTTAGCCATGGTTTTGTTCTTGATGGTGAAGGAAGAAAAATGAGTAAGTCCATCGGGAATGTAATGGATCCAATCAAAGTCATGAACCAGCTTGGCGCAGACATTATCCGTCTATGGGTATCTTCTGTGGACTATCAGGCAGATGTCAGAGTGTCCGACGATATCTTGAAACAAGTAGCTGAAGTTTACCGAAAAATCCGTAATACACTGCGTTTCTTGCTTGGAAACCTTAACGGGTTTGATCCTAAAGTAAACGGTGTTCCTTTTGAAGAACTTGGCAAGATTGATCAATACATGCTCGTTAAACTCAATAAACTGATCGACAAAGTGAAGAAATCGTATGATGAGTACCAGTTCCTGGCTGTCTATAACGCAATCCATAATTTCTGTACCATCGATCTGTCATCGTTCTACCTTGATATTGCCAAGGATACTCTTTACATTCAGGCAGAAGACGATATTAAACGCAGAAGCATCCAGACTGTACTTTATGAAGCACTTATGGCGATCACAAAATTGACAGCTCCAATTCTAGCCCACACGGCAGACGAAGTTTGGAACTACATTCCTGGTGTTACAGAGGAAAGTGTTCAATTAACAACCATGCCGGACTCTGTCACTTATCCTGGCGAAGACCAATTGATGAAAGATTGGGATCTGTTTATGGATCTTCGTGATGAAGTATTAAAAGCTCTTGAGGAAGCAAGAAATGCTAAAGTGATCGGGAAGTCGCTTACAGCGTCTATTACCCTGTATCCTGCAGAAAATGTGAAGAGCTGGCTTGAAAATGTAGAGGACCTTAATAAACTGTTTATTGTTTCAGAGGCAGTGATTGGCGGTTCTAGAGATGATGCTCCTGAAGGGGCAGTAAAGTATGATCACTTGGCGGTTTCTGTTAAGCCTGCTGAAGGCGAAACGTGTGAACGCTGCTGGGTTGTAACACCAGAAGTTGGTTCTGATGAAAAACATCCTACACTTTGTTCATCGTGTGCAGAGATCGTAACTCAAAATTATGAAAACTAAATAGGGAATAAAGAATAGCTGTCTTTCTGATGACGCAATCATTGCGGTTTGAGGAGGACGGCTTTTTTTTAGGCTATTTTCTGCTTTTTGAATGGACATTCACCTAACCACTTGCTTTGAAATAATGTAAAAGCAAGGAGGCTGTATATGGAACGGTTATATGACAAGGAGAGTGCATCTGTACTGCTTGACGATTGGAAAAGGAATGCATTCCATGCTTTTCATAGCAAGATGACGAATCATGAACTTAAATTTCCCTGCATTCCCGCCATTCAAGGGTATCAGCTCGGCCATATCCGTTATGGTTTCGCACCCCGTCCAGAAAGCAGGGAAGCTTCTGAAGCCTTTGCAGAACTGCTGGATTCATATGGAAAGTGCTCCCGTGAAACCGGCCATTATTCGGCTCTTGTTGTTTTCTTCAATAATGATCCGGCTCATTCTGAAGAATATCGAACGGTAAATACGTACGAAGAAGTTTTTTGGGATTTGATGAAAAGAACTTCATCGCTTGACAAAAAACCTTGGCCGGCACATATTTCAAATGATCCAGAGGATGCAACCTGGGAGTTTTGTTATGGATTGGAACAATATTTCGTATTTTGCGGAACACCCGCCCATGTGAAAAGGTACAGCCGCTACTTTCCCTTTTTTATGCTCGCTCTTACACCGAGGTGGGTGCTTTCCCGTTTCAATGAAGACCAGAAAAAGGCAGAAAAGATGTCTGAATGGATCAGGGATCGGCTGTCAACCTATGATACCGCTCCAATCCACCCTGAATTAAAAAAGTATGGAGATGCCGAAAATAAAGAATGGAAACAATATTATTTAAGGGATGATGAGACGGCAGGCTCGTCCTGTCCGTTTCATCATCTATGGAAGCAAAGTTCAGAAGCAAAAAGAGATACATGAGTCTGAGCAGCTGGAAAAGCAGGATAGTACCTGCTTTTTTCTATTAGGCTTTGTTAAAGCATATTGTTGATTTTTAATCATATGGGGCATCTCATACTGATGCTTATGGCGATGATAAGCTAAATAATTTAGTCTTTGGATTGTGCTTGGCCTTCAGCCTGTGCTAAAATTTGAAAGTATAAACTTAGGAATCGGAGGAAACAAAGTGTACTATTATCTTCTTGCACTTTTGGTGCTTGGCCTCGACCAGGTGACAAAATGGTGGATCGTTAAAAACATGCATTATGGACAAAGCATTACGGTCATAGAAAATGTTTTTTACATAACATCACATCGGAACAGAGGAGCTGCCTTCGGTATTCTGCAAAATCAGATGTGGTTTTTTATCATCATTACGATCGCTGTCATCGCTGCGGTCATCTATTATATGCAGAAGCACGCTAAACATCAGCCGTTGCTGCGAACAGCGCTTGGTCTTGTGCTCGGGGGAGCAACCGGGAACTTTTTAGACCGTATCATCAGGAAAGAGGTCGTTGACTTCCTGGACGTCAAGATATCGAACTATAACTATCCGATATTCAATGTGGCCGATTCCGCACTGGTTATTGGTGTCATACTAATATTTATTCAAACTTTAATGGAAAGCAAGAATAAGAAGGAGAACATGAATGGAGCACATCGAGGTTAAAATTGAGGAAGAACAACAGTCTGAGCGAATTGATAAGGTGGTAACTTCCATTGAATCAGACTGGTCGCGGTCTCAAGTCCAAAATTGGGTAAAAGACGGCATGGTAACGGTCAACGGCAAAACCGTCAAGACCAATTACAAATGCAGTGCAGGGGATATTATCTCCATCACGATTCCTGAACCGACAATCTTGGATGTTGAAGCAGAAGAGATGAATCTTGATATTGTCTTTGAGGATTCCGACGTTCTAGTCGTGAATAAGCCAAGAGGAATGGTGGTTCATCCGGCTCCTGGAAATTATTCAGGTACTCTCGTTAATGGTCTCATGGCCCATTGCAAGGATTTATCAGGTATAAACGGAGTTCTTCGGCCTGGCATCGTCCATCGTATTGACAAAGATACCACGGGTCTTTTGATGGTTGCTAAAAATGATATGGCCCATGAATCTTTAGTGAGCCAGCTAAAAGCAAAGACGACGACACGGAAATACAAAGCCATTGTTCATGGCGTCATGCCTCATGACAAGGGAACCATTGATGCACCGATCGGGCGTGATAAAAGTGACCGCCAAAAGATGACGGTTACGGATGAAAACAGCAGAGACGCGGTAACCCATTTTAATGTTCTGGAAAAGTTCAATGATTTCACATTTGTTGAATGCCAGCTGGAAACAGGCAGAACACACCAGATTCGTGTGCATCTGAAATATATCGGTTTTCCTCTTGCAGGAGATCCGAAGTATGGGCCCAAAAAAACGCTTGATATCAATGGACAGGCCCTCCATGCAGGTTTGCTCGGTTTTGAACATCCTCGCACAAAGGAATATATGGAATTTGAAGTACCTCTTCCAAAAGATATGGAACAGCTGCTTGACAATCTTCGACGGAAATTGGGTTGACAGGGTCCTTCCTTTCTGTAATAATAGGGTCAAATGAATAGTCCTTTAACAACAGTCCCGTGAGGCTGAGAAGGAAAACGGATTTAGGCTCCAGGCCTAACCATGTCCTCTCGCCCATACGGTGAGGGGATTTTTTTATGGGCCGCTTAAAGGATAAACATTAACGAACAAAAAAGAAGGTGACAAGTCATGCAAAAGGCAGTCATTATGGACGATCAGGCGATCCGCCGGGCACTGACAAGGATTGCTCATGAAATCATTGAACGGAACAAAGGAATTGAAAATGTGGTCCTGGTAGGCATTAAAACAAGAGGTGAATATTTGGCGAAGCGCCTTGCAGAACGAATTCAGAACATTGAGGGCAAACCAGTCAAGGTGGGAGACATCGATATCACCCTTTACCGTGACGACCTTAAAGTTAAGACCGAGAATCTTGAACCTGAATTAAAAGGAACGGATATTCCTGTGGATATTGCCAATAAAAAAGTAATATTGGTGGATGATGTTCTGTTCACAGGCAGAACGGTAAGAGCGGCGATGGATGCCGTCATGGACATCGGCCGCCCTGCTTCGATCCAGCTGGCTGTCCTCATCGACAGAGGCCACCGCGAACTGCCGATAAGGGCTGATTATGTCGGCAAGAATGTACCAACATCAAATAATGAAATCATTTCTGCCTCCTTAGCAGAGGTCGATGGAGCTGATGAAGTATCCATCCACGAAAACAATAAATAGCGCACGTCCCTTTAAATCGAGTCCAGAGAGACTAGCAAGGGAGGAATGGATAGACAGGCTGCACAAATAGGCAGACCTGTGTATTCAGCACAACCTCCTTCACTTGCAAAGGAGGTATTTTTTATGGATAAAAACAGAAATAACGAAAATACAGATCAACAGGAAACACGCCATGCCATACTGGATGTGCGTGAAGTACCGAAAATTCACCAATGGCTGACGTTAAGCCTGCAGCACCTATTTGCCATGTTCGGTGCTACGGTTCTTGTACCATTCCTGGTTAAACTGGATCCAGGGGTCGCACTGGTCTCAAGCGGTTTGGCAACATTGGCATACTTGCTGGTGACAAAAGGCCAGATTCCCGCTTACCTTGGTTCATCCTTTGCGTTCATCACTCCAATCATTTCCGTTAAAATGCTGGGCGGACCTGAAGCCGCGATGGTCGGAAGCTTTCTTGCTGGGCTTGTTTACGGAGCAGTAGCTTTGATCATTAAAACAAGCGGGTTGAAATGGCTGATGAGAATTATGCCCCCCGTTGTAGTCGGTCCTGTCATTATCGTCATTGGACTGGGGCTCGCCAATACAGCAGTTAAAATGGCAATGAACAATCCACATACAAATGAGTATAGCTTGTCCTACTTTTCAGTCGCTTTGTTCACACTGGCTGTCACGATCGTTTGCTCGATGTATTTAAAAGGAATCTTTGGAATCATTCCCATCCTGATCGGTATCATCGCCGGATATCTCTTTGCCTTTGCGAGAGGGATGGTGGATTTGTCGAAAGTAAAGCAAGCTAGTCTCATCGATGCACCTGACTTCATGTTTCCGTTTGTATCCTACACACCGCATTTTTCCTGGTCGATCGCATTTATCATGATGCCGGTGGCTACAGTTACTATCGCAGAGCATATCGGGCATCAGCTTGTACTGAGCAAGGTTGTCGGCCGAAACTTTTTAGAAAAACCAGGTCTGCATCGCTCCATCCTCGGTGACGGCATCGGGGTAATGATCGGTTCTTTCATAGGTGGACCCCCAGTGACCACATATGGTGAAAACATAGGAGTCTTGGCCATCACGAGAGTGTTCTCCGTTTTTGTTATCGGGGGAGCTGCAGTGACGGCCATCTGCTTCGGGTTCTCAGGAAAGGTCACTGCACTTATCAGCTCCGTACCAACACCGGTCATGGGGGGTGTTTCCATACTCCTCTTTGGGATTATTGCTTCATCGGGGCTCAGGATGCTGATTGATAATCAAATTGATTTTGGAAACAAACGAAATCTGATCATCTCTTCCGTTATCCTTGTTACAGGGATCGGGGGAGCGGTCCTCCAATTTAGTGAAACTCTGCAGATCACCGGCATGGCGCTGGCCACTATGATCGGTGTGTTCTTAAACCTGGTCCTTCCAGGACGTGAAGATGATTCTGAACTACTGAATAAGATGTTCGGAGTATCTGAAAACGACCCAGCTGCATAATGAACACCTTTTAAATGAGTCCGAGAGGCTTAGAAGGGTGAACCAGTATGAAGAGCGTATGCGCTTCTTCAAATCTGGCTGCACCCTGACAAGAAAACGTCAGGGTGTTTTTTTAGGAAAATTTCAAAAGGAGCTGATCGTATGAAAAATTTACTCACGATGAAAGATCTGTCAGTTCTAGAGATCGAACAGATCCTGCATGATGCACACGCGTTTGCCAAAGGGGAACTATGGAAGCCGGAAGGCCAGACGTTCACAGCCAACCTGTTTTTTGAACCGAGCACGAGAACGAGAATGAGCTTTGAAGCAGCCGAACGGAAGTTAGGACTGGATGTATTAAACCTTGACTGTTCCTTCTCGAGCACCCAAAAAGGGGAAACTCTTTACGATACGGTCAGGACGCTTGAAGAAATCGGTGCGGCTGCCGCAGTTATCCGGCACAGTAAAGACCGGTACTTTGATGAACTGGCCGGCAGAGTAGGAATTCCGATCATCAATGCAGGTGACGGATGTGGAAACCATCCTACCCAGTCATTGCTGGACTTGCTCACCATCCAGCAGGAATTCATCGTCCTGCAGGGGTTGAAGGTAGTTATCGTTGGAGACATCAGGCATAGCCGTGTAGCGAAATCCAATGCGGAAATTCTAGCTCGTCTTGGCGCAAAAGTTTATTTTTCAGGACCGAGAGAATGGTATGACAGTGAACTAGATGAGAATGGCTATCTTACGATGGATGAAGCGGTTGAAACAGCAGATGTACTCATGCTGCTGCGTATTCAGCACGAACGCCATGAGAACAAGAGCGGCATGACGGCTGAACAATATCATGAAAGGTACGGATTGACCGTTAATCGGGAAAAAAGAATGAAAGAACATGCCATCATCATGCATCCGGCCCCTGTAAACCGGGGAGTAGAGATTGCCGATGAACTTGTGGAATGTGAGCGTTCAAGAATTTTTAAGCAGATGAACAATGGAGTTTTTGTCAGAATGGCGGTTCTTAAATGGGCGCTGAAAACCAATTCAAAGGAGGAAACAAAGAATGGGCATCTTATTAAAGGGTGGTAAAGTACTGACTGGGACAAATGGTTTAAAAGTACAGGACATTTTAATCGAGGATACAAAAATAGCAGATATGGGCGAGTCACTGCCTGAAAAAGGCCATAAGGTGATTGACGTGTCTGGGAACCTGGTTACCCCGGGACTAATCGATCTCCATGTCCATTTGCGTGAGCCTGGCGGAGAACATAAAGAAACGATTGAAACAGGAACAAAAGCAGCTGCAAGAGGAGGATTTACGACAGTAGCCGCCATGCCGAACACTAAACCGGTGCCTGACAACGCTGCACAGCTTCAATGGGTTAATGAAAAGATCAAAGAGACCGCTTCCGTACGTGTCCTTCCTTATGCTTCGATCACAACCCGTCAGGCAGGCAAGGAACTTACGGATTTTGAAGCGTTAAAAAACAATGGTGCGTTTGCCTTCACAGATGATGGAGTAGGTGTCCAGTCGGCGGACATGATGCTTCAGGCGATGAGGCTGGCTAAACAGAGCGATGCGGTTATCGTTGCTCACTGTGAAGAAAACACACTGATCCATAAAGGATCGGTACATAAAGGAAATTTTGCGGAAAAGCATGGACTAAATGGAATCCCTTCCATATGCGAAGCGGTTCAGATTGCCAGGGATGTCCTTCTGGCGGAGGCAGCAGAAGCCCGCTATCACGTCTGCCATGTGAGTACGAAAGAATCTGTTCGTGTGATAAAAGATGCGAAGGCAGCAGGAATCAAAGTAACAGCTGAAGTAACTCCGCATCACTTGCTATTGTGTGATGAAGATATACCAGGATTAGACACGAATTATAAGATGAATCCCCCGCTGAGAGGAAATGAAGACAGAACAGCGCTGATTGAAGCCTATAAATCGGGGGTTATTGATTTTCTGGCGACTGATCATGCCCCTCATAGCAAAGACGAGAAAGACCTGGGAATGGAACTTGCTCCTTTCGGTATCATTGGTCTGGAAACAGCCTTCCCGCTTCTATACACCAATCTTGTTCAAAAGGGAGTTTTGACCCTGCAGGAACTGGTTGACGGGTTTACGCGGAAGCCAGCTGATTCGTTCGATCTTCCTTACGGAGCATTGGAGATTGGAGCAGAGGCTGACCTGACGGTGATCGACTTAAATCATGAAGAAAAAATAGATCCTGAAAACTTTGTTTCAAAAGGAAAGAATACACCGTTTGCAGGCTGGAGCTGCAAAGGTTGGCCTGTACTTACGATTGTAGAAGGCAGCATTAAGTATGAAAAGGAGAGTGTAAACGCATGAAACGGATTCTGGTTTTAGAAGACGGTACCGTATTTCACGGAGAAGGATTTGGAAGTGCAATCGATCAGGAAGGCGAAGTTGTCTTTAATACAGGGATGACGGGTTATCAGGAGATCTTGTCAGATCCTTCCTATTGCGGACAAATCGTGACACTAACATACCCGCTGATCGGAAACTACGGCGTTAACCGCCAGGACTTTGAATCCATCTCACCTGCTGTTCACGGACTGATCGTTAATGAAGCGTGTTCACTGCCCAGCCACTATCAGTCCCTAGGGACGCTTGACGAACTGTTAAAAGCAAAAAATATACCGGGTCTTATGGGAATCGATACAAGAATGTTAACTCGTTTAATCCGGAAACATGGAACGCTGAAAGGCAAGATAGCTTCAGCTGAGGCTGACACAGCTGCTATCGTAGAAGAGCTTAAATCTGCGCCGCTTAAAACGAACCATGTTCAATCTGTTTCTACGAAAACACCTTATCATCTCCCAAACACAGGACGAAGGGTCGTCGTAGTGGATTATGGGGCAAAAAGCGGGATCTTAAGAGAACTGTCACAGCGCAGCTGCGATGTGGTTGTGGTTCCCTACAATACAACAGCAGAGGAGATCTTACTGCTGAATCCAGACGGTATCCTATTAAGCAATGGCCCTGGAGACCCTAAGGATGTGCCGGAAGCCCTTCATATGATCACCAGCATTCTGGAAGAAGAAATCCCGCTGTTTGGGATCTGCTTAGGCCACCAGCTGTTCGCGCTGGCAATGGGAGCAAATACAGAAAAACTGAAATTTGGCCATCGCGGCTCAAACCATCCTGTAAAAGACCTTCAGACAGGAAAAATAACAATGACGGCACAGAACCACGGGTATACAGTCAGCCCCGAAACCCTTGCCGGAACGGAGCTTAGATTAACGCATACCGCTGTCAATGACGGAACTGTTGAAGGATTGGGACACAAAGTAAAACCCGCATTCTCAGTGCAATACCATCCAGAAGCCTCACCAGGTCCTATGGATGCCAATCCGCTGTTTGAAAAGTTCATGAACATGATGGAAACTACCAAGGAAGAGGGGAAAGAAATATGCCTAAACGCTTAGATATTAAAAAAATACTCGTGATCGGATCAGGTCCGATCGTCATTGGACAAGCTGCAGAGTTTGATTATGCCGGTACACAGGCTTGCCAGGCGTTAAAAGAAGAAGGCTATGAAGTTATCCTTGTCAACTCCAACCCGGCGACCATCATGACCGATACCTCGATGGCAGACAAAGTTTTCATAGAGCCGCTTACGGTTCCGTTTGTCAGCCGGATTATCCGCCAGGAACGCCCAGATGGACTTTTAGCCACACTTGGCGGACAGACAGGCTTAAACCTTGCTGTGGAATTGTCAGAGAGCGGCATTCTTGAAGAATGCAATGTGGAACTGCTTGGAACAACACTTTCAAGCATTCAACAGGCAGAAGATCGTGAACTTTTCAGAGGGCTGATGAATGAACTGAACGAACCGGTGCCGGAGAGCGAGATTATCCGTACGTATGATGAAGCGGCTTCATTTACAGCAGAAGTCGGCTATCCCGTGATCATTCGCCCAGCTTTCACCCTCGGTGGGACAGGCGGGGGAATTGCCAGTGATGAAGAGGAACTGAAAGAAATCGTAACGAGCGGCTTGCTTGCCAGCCCTGTACACCAGGTCTTGCTTGAAAAAAGCATCGCCGGATTCAAAGAAATCGAGTATGAAGTGATGCGTGACAGCAATGACACATCCATCGTTGTCTGCAATATGGAAAACATCGATCCTGTCGGCATCCATACCGGGGATTCAATCGTAGTTGCACCAAGCCAGACGCTGAGCGACAGAGATTACCAGCTTTTAAGAAACGCTTCTCTCAAGATTATTCAGGCATTAAAGATAGAGGGTGGGTGCAATGTGCAGCTCGCTCTCGATCCTGACAGCAGCAACTATTACATTATTGAAGTAAATCCAAGGGTAAGCCGGTCGTCTGCGCTAGCCTCAAAAGCAACAGGTTATCCCATTGCCAAGATTGCAGCTAAAATTGCTGTCGGCTACACACTGGATGAGATCAAAAACCCGGTCACAGGTTCCACTTACGCAAGTTTTGAACCGGCACTAGATTACATCGTAACAAAGATTCCGAGATGGCCGTTTGATAAATTTGAAGGAGCAAACCGAAAGCTCGGTACCCAGATGAAAGCAACGGGAGAAGTGATGGCGATCGGAAGGAATTTGGAAGAGTCATTGCTGAAGGCGGTCCGATCGCTTGAAACGAAATGCTATCATCTTGAAATCAGCAATCCGAAGCAGACAAGAGAAGAATTAATCCCAGTCCTTGTCAACGCAGATGATGAACGTTTATACCATATTGCGCAAGGTTTCAGAATCGGAATGACGGTAAGGGACGTTTGGGAGCTGACGAAGATCGATGCTTTCTTCCTTGAGAAGATCAAAGGAATCATTGACCTTGAGCAGAAAGTGCTTAACAACGTTGGTGATTTAGGATTGCTGCGTGCCGCAAAAGAAAAGGGCTTCAGCGATGTATGGCTGGCGAAAGCCTGGAACATGCCTGAAAAAGAAATATATGAAATTAGAATGACAAAGGATATCAAGCCTGTGTACAAGATGGTAGACACATGTGCGGCAGAGTTTGAGTCTGAAACGCCTTATTACTATGGAACATACGGTGAAGAAAATGAATCGTTACGAACAGAAAGAGAAAGCGTCCTTGTTCTCGGTTCCGGACCGATCCGGATTGGTCAGGGCATAGAATTCGACTATGCGACCGTGCATACGGTCTGGGCGATCAAAGAAGCCGGCTATGAAGCGATCATCATAAATAACAATCCAGAAACAGTGTCCACAGACTTCAGTACATCGGATAAGCTTTATTTTGAACCGTTAACCGTTGAAGATGTGATGCATGTCATCGATCAAGAAAATCCAAAGGGAGTCATTGTCCAGTTTGGCGGGCAGACGGCCATCAATCTTGCGGATGCTCTGCATGATAGAGGGGTAGCTATCCTTGGAACCTCACTTGACAACATGGACAGAGCAGAAGACAGAGACCGGTTTGAACAGGCGATGAAAGAACTGAACATTCCGCAGCCGGATGGAGAAACAGCGTTTTCAGTCAAGGAAGCACAGGTTATTGCAGAGAGAATCGGCTATCCGGTCCTCGTAAGGCCGTCCTACGTTCTGGGAGGCAGAGCGATGGAGATCGTCTATAAAGAAAAAGAACTTCTTCAATACATGGAGAATGCGGTGAGAGTAAATCCTGAACATCCTGTCTTGATCGACCGTTACCTGGAGGGCAAAGAAGTAGAAGTTGACGCGATATCCGATGGAGATGATGTATTCATCCCAGGAATAATGGAGCACATCGAACGTGCAGGCGTTCACTCCGGCGACTCCATTGCCGTCTATCCTCCTCAGCGATTGACGCCTGAACAGAAAGAAAAAATTATCGAACGTACGATCTCAATGGCACGGGGCCTTGGAATTATCGGGCTTCTTAACATCCAGTTCGTACTGCATGGCGAAGAGGTCTATGTATTGGAAGTCAATCCCAGATCAAGCCGAACGGTACCTTTCTTGAGCAAGATCACGGGAATACCTATGGCAAACCTGGCGACCAAGGTCATTCTTGGAACGTCACTAAGAGAGCTAGGTTACCATACGGGATACGCGCCTGAAAAAGAAGAAGTTTTCGTTAAAGTACCCGTGTTTTCGTTTGCGAAACTGCGCCGGGTGGACACGTATTTAAGTCCGGAGATGAAGTCCACTGGAGAAGTGATGGGAAGAGATACCACGCTGCAAAAGGCGCTATATAAAGGACTTGTGGCTTCAGGAATGAAAATACCAACCTATGGATCTGTACTATTCACCGTAGCAGATAAAGACAAACCAGAAGCGCTCCGCCTGATGAAGCGTTTCTACGAAATCGGCTATACGATCATGGCGACAGAAGGAACAGCAAACTATTTGCAAGAGCAGCAGATCCCTGTGACGGTTGTTCACAAGATCGGGAGCAAGGAAAGAAACCTCCTTGATGTGATCCGGCAAGGGGAAGCACAATTTGTCGTCAACACACTGACGAAAGGAAAAGTCCCTGCACGCGATGGATTCCGCATACGAAGAGAATCGTCCGAAAACGGAGTGGTGTGTTTAACAAGTCTTGATACTGCAGAAGCCTTGCTTGGTGTCCTTGAGTCCTTGACCTTTACAGCCAGACAAATGCCAGCTTTTGAAAAGGATCGTGTTCTCATATGAAAAAGGAACTGGTAGAAGTAGTTTCTCAGAAGGAGATTGCTCGTCATATTTTTGAACTGAAAGTACAGGGAAATGTAGTTAATGAAATGACTTCTCCCGGCCAGTTTGTCCACATACGAGTCACTGACACATTTCAGCCTTTGCTCAGAAGGCCGATCTCGATCTGTGATGTGGACCTGGAAAGCCGGACCCTGACGATGCTTTACCGCAAAGAGGGCACGGGTACCGCTTTGCTCAGCCAAAAAAAGGAGGGTGAGAAGATCGACCTTCTCGGACCGTTAGGAAACGGTTTTCCTCTGGACGAGCTGTCCCAAGGACAGACAGCGCTGCTTGTCGGCGGGGGTATCGGTGTGCCTCCCTTGTACTATCTGGCAAAAAAACTGTGCAGCCAAGGAATCAATGTGATATCTGTACTTGGATTCCAATCTGGAGATGACGGATTTTACAGTGAGAAATTCGCCGAGCTAGGAGAAGCATACGTTTCAACGGTGGATGGATCTCAAGGGACTAAAGGATTTGTAACAGATGTGATAAAAAACAAAGATTTACATTATGACCTGCTGTACTCGTGCGGACCCACTGTAATGCTAAAAGCTTTGGAACTGCAGGTTCCGGCAGCCAACGGATTCTTTTCTTTAGAAGAACGGATGGGCTGCGGAATCGGAGCTTGTTTCGCCTGTGTTTGCCATGTGAATGGAGGGCTTCCCTCAGACTATGTGAAAGTATGCAGCGATGGTCCGGTATTCCCGATTGGTGAGGTGGTATTATGAAACGTCTTGAGGTAAGTCTGCCAGGTTTAAAAATGAAGAATCCGATCATGCCTGCTTCAGGATGTTTTGGATTCGGCCGTGAATATGCAGGACTTTATGATCTGTCAGTCCTTGGGGCTGCTGCCATTAAGGCAGCCACCGTTGAAGCGAGGTTCGGCAATCCTACACCAAGGGTGGCCGAAACCCATAGCGGGATGCTCAACGCGATAGGATTGCAGAATCCTGGTGTGGATCAAATCATGGAAAAAGAACTGCCTTTTCTTAAATCGTATGACCTTCCGATCGTTGCCAATATCGCTGGATCAACAGAAGAAGATTACTGTGAAGTCGCAGAAAAGATGTCCAGCCATCCTCAAGTCTCTGTTTTGGAGCTGAATATATCATGTCCGAACGTAAAAGAAGGCGGCATTCAGTTTGGAACGGACGCGAGAACAGCAGCCGCACTGACAAAAAGAGTGAAAGCCGTCTCGTCCAAGCCGGTGTATGTTAAATTGTCTCCAAACGTTGCCAATATTGCTGAGATGGCAATAGCGGTAGAAGAAGCTGGGGCGGATGGTATTTCCATGATTAACACACTTTTAGGTATGAGAATCGATTTGAAAACACGAAAACCGATTCTAGCCAATAAAACTGGAGGGTTGTCAGGACCAGCGATCAAGCCAGTGGCGATCCGCATGATCCATGAGGTGAGCCAGGCGGTATCTATCCCGATCATTGGAATGGGAGGCGTCAGCTGCGCGGAGGATGTGATCGAATTCATGCTGGCCGGTGCTTCTGCAGTCGCGGTCGGAACGGCGAACTTTGTAGATCCGTTCATCTGCCCGGATATTATCTCACAATTGCCGGAATTGCTTGAGAAAATGAACGTCAGCCATATCAGAGAATTAATCGGAGGGAGCTGGAGGGAATGCGAAGTCCCGTCATTATCGCGCTAGATTTTCCGGGTAAAAAAGAAGTAGAAGCGTTTATTGAACCATTTGAAGGGCAAGAGGCCTGGGTAAAGGTTGGGATGGAGCTGTTCTATGGAGAGGGACCTCAACTGGTCTCTTATCTGAAAGAAAAAAGGTTCAGGATCTTTCTTGATTTAAAGCTTCATGATATTCCGACAACGGTCCGAAAAGCGATGGAACGAATTGCCGCTCTCGGAGTCGATATGGTAAACGTTCATGCAGCCGGGGGGCGAGAAATGATGAGAGGAGCCATCGAAGGGCTGGAAGCTGTAGCAGGTCCAGAAAAGCGTCCTCTCTGCATCGCGGTGACCCAGTTAACCAGTACATCGTCACAGATGCTCAAGGATGAACTGCTGATCGGCGAATCCATGGAGTCGGCGGTCAGCCATTATGCAAAGCTTGCGAAAGAAAGCGGGCTTGATGGCGTGGTCTGTTCACCGCTTGAGGTGCCATACATCAAGAAGGTTTGCGGACAAGAATTCCTAACCGTAACTCCCGGGATCAGGCTTAAAGATGATGATAAGAACGATCAGAAGAGAACCGCTGACCCTGCAGGAGCCAAAGAGCTAGGATCTGATTACATTGTGGTGGGAAGAAGCATTACCGGGTCTCTTGATCCATTGCAAACATACGTTAATATCGAAAAAGAATGGGGGATATTACATGAAACAACAAATCGCTAAAGACCTGCTTTCCATTGAAGCCGTTACACTTTCGGTGGAACATCCGTATACTTGGTCATCTGGAATGAAATCTCCTATCTATTGCGACAACCGCCTGACACTCTCCTATCCAAACGTGCGCAATGGGATCGCTGAAGGATTGAAGAACCTTGTTCTAGAGCATTTTCAGGAAACGAACATGATCGCGGGAACAGCAACAGCCGGGATTCCGCATGCGGCACTGCTTGCAGACCGTCTTGACCTTCCAATGAGCTATGTGAGGAGCAGTGCAAAGTCTCACGGAAAAGGCAAACAGATCGAAGGAAAAGCGGAATCCGGAATGAACGTGGTAGTGGTAGAAGATCTGATTTCAACTGGAGGGAGCGTCATTACTGCCGTTCAGGCACTTAGGGAAGCAGGTTGCAATGTACTTGGAGTTGTTGCAGTCTTTTCTTACGAACTTGCCAAAGGGGCGGACAATCTGGCAGCCAACAACATAAACGTGCAAACTCTTACCGATTTTAGTACATTAATAGAAACGGCCTCTGTGGAAGGCTATATTTCTAAAGATGATCTCTCGTATTTGCTCTCTTGGAAAGAAAATCCGGAGAACTGGCTTCAAAACGCATAGCGGGAGAATGGAAGGAGCGCTTCTGATTGAGGAAGATGAACAGTGAAGAATTCGATGAATTGGTCTCTTTTTTCGATAGCATGGCACGAACCACCTGGCTCGGCGGAATCCATGATACATTAAAGGAGAAAACAGGAACATGGAGAGATAAAAAGGTTCTTGATGTCGGATGTGGAACAGGAAGACTGCTACTTCGCGGCGCAGATGAAGCCGACAAGCTTACAGGTATTGATCTGTCATCGGAAATGATAAAAGCCAGCACGCAAAATTTCTTCTTTCATAACCGCAGCAAGAAGGGGGAGTTTGTGATCGGCGATGCATGTGATCTGCCGTTTGGTGATGAATCATTTGACGTGGCTTTATCAACGTGTGTCCTGTTTCTCCTTCCTGAACCGGAAGTGGGCATCAAGGAGATGATCCGAGTCCTGAAACCAGGCGGAACGCTGGCTATGCTGAATCCATCAGAAAAAATGAATCAGATGGAAGCTTTTCAGTATTGCAAGCAGCATAACATTTCAGGGTTTGAACAAACGGCCATGCTGAAGTGGGCGAATGTTTCAACGAGGAGACATCGATACATATCAGATAGCCTGACTTCTCTTCTTATAACAAACGGCCTTGAAGAGGTCACACATCATGAAGTGCTTGATGGATTGGCCATCATCACCATTGCAAAAAAAATAACCAGGTAGCTCCTGGTTATTTTTTTAATTTTAGCAGTTGATCTTCATCTGGAGTGACATAAAGGGTTTGCTGCTGGTCGTAGATCACAAATCCCGGCTTGGCCCCTGATGGCTTTTTAACGTGCCTGATCAGCGTATAATCCACCGGAACGGAGCCTGAATGCCTGGCTTTGCTAAAATAGGCGGCAAGTCCTGCAGCTTCAAGGAGCGCTGTTTCGCTAACTTCCTCGCTCTTTATGACGACGTGAGAACCTGGAATGTCTTTCGTATGAAGCCACGTTTCATTTTGGCGTGAGGCTTTAAACGTCAAATAGTCATTCTGTTTATTATTTTTGCCGACAAGGATGGTAATGCCGTCTGTTGATTGATAGGTTTCTAGAACAGGCTTTTCATTCTTTTTTGCCTTTTGCTGTTTTCGTCTTCTGACATACCCTTGTTCTTCTAATTCTTCCCGGATGCCTGCCACATCTCTCACAGATGCGGATTCCATCTGCTGGATGAGACTCTCGAAGTAAAGAAGATCTTCTTTCGCTTTTTCCAGCTGCTCTTCAATATAAGCGACCGAGTTTTTAAGTTTAGTGTACCTTTTGAAATAAGCTTGAGCGTTTTCAGAAGGACCTTTCAGGGGATCAAGCAGAATTTCAAGCTTCGGCTGATCCTCTTCGTAAAAATTCGTAACTTCAATTTTCTTTTGGCCTTTTTTCACCATATAAAGGTGGGCTGTCAAAAGTTCACCCAGGACTTTAAATCTATCTGCTTTCTCTGTATCTGAAAGAGATGCATTAAGTTTCTTAATCTTTTTGGCAATTTTATCATGCTCGTTATGCAGCATTTTTTCCAAATCTGCAGCTTGCTGCTTTACTCTGTCCCGTTCGGCCTTGCCGTAATAGAAGCGGTCCAGAAGCTCTCCAGCCGAATCGAAATCCCTCTTTCCTCCCTTTAAATGGGAGAGAGCTGTAACCGAAAAGTATTCCTTTCCATCTGAGACAGACATCTGTGGGGCATATCGGTTGTTCCTGAATTCCTCCATCATGGCGGTGAACGCTTCAGAAAGAGTCTCTTTCGTTGCCAGTCCGGCACGGAACGTTATCTCCCTGGCAATCTGTGGCGAGATTCCGCTGTAAAGCTGCACGATCTGACGGTCGATCTTACCTTCGTTCCATCTGATTTTTTGTATAAAACCTTCTGCACTTTCTGTAAGCGGAGAATGTTTTTCCTGAGGCGGAGGAGATAAGTATTTCTGTCCGGGAAGCAAAGTTCTGTATCGGTTCAGTGACGGGGGAATATGCTTGATGCAGTCTATGATCGTGCCGTTCTTATCTTCTACTAGAATAATATTGCTGTGCCTTCCCATAATTTCTATGATCAGCGTCTTATAGGCGATATCACCGATCTCATCTCTGTTTTTTACTTTAATATGAATGATTCTTTCCAGATCAATCTGTTCGATCGATTCGATGACTGCGCCTTCCATATGCTTTCTTAGCAGCATGCAGAACATGGGTGGGACTGCAGGGTTATCATACGATTTTGCGGTCAGCTGAACTCTGCTGAATGAAGGATTGGCGGATAACAATAGTTTTTGGTTTTTTCCTCCGGATCTTATCGTAAACAGCAAGTCTGTTTTATCAGGCTGATAGATTTTTGTTATCTTTCCGGATTGCAATGTCTTTTTTATCTCTGAAGCTGTTGCTCTTGTAACAATTCCATCAAAACTCATAGTTTCACCTCTGTTTCTCTCTTCATCAGTATAGCATTATTGAGGACATGCCTGCATATAAATGACTATATACGTTATGAGGCAGAGGTGGAGAAATGAATTGGTATCAGCTATCAAAGGAAGATGTTGAACGCCTGACCAACAGTAACCTGCAGACAGGCCTGAGTGATAAGGAAAGCCAGAAAAAGCTGAAAACAACAGGACATAACCAGCTGCAGGAAGCAAAGAAACCGTCGTCGATTCTCGTTTTTTTCGCACAATTCAAGGATTTCATGGTGCTCGTTCTTCTAGCCGCCACGTTATTGTCAGGCTTGCTAGGAGAGTATCTTGATGCCATTGCGATTATTCTGATCGTGATCATGAACGGAATATTAGGATTTATTCAGGAACGAAAAGCGGAAAAGTCACTGACAGCACTGCGTGAGCTGTCTGCTCCAACTGCGATCGTTATGAGAAACGGCAGCTGGACGGCGATCTCTGCTAAAGAACTCGTTCCCGGTGATATCGTGAAGCTTTCAGCTGGAGACCGGGTCGGGGCTGATATCCGCATGGTATCTGCTAGAGGCCTTTATATTGAGGAATCTGCACTGACAGGAGAATCCATTCCTGTTCAAAAAAGGGGAGAGGCACTCCAAGGAAGCGGCTTGCCGCTTGGTGACCAGGCCAACATGGCTTTTATGGGAACGATGGTGACCAGGGGCAGCGGAACAGGAGTTGTTATCGCGACGGGAATGACGACGGAGATGGGAAAAATCGCCCATCTGATCCAGAATGCTGATACGCTTGCAACTCCTCTGCAGCTTAAGCTTGAGCAGCTTGGCAAGATCTTAATTGGGATCGCTTTGCTTCTGACTGTCCTTGTAGTTGTTACAGGCGTTTACAGGGGACATGACTTATACAGCATGGTGCTGGCGGGTGTGTCACTTGCAGTGGCTGCCATACCTGAAGGACTTCCAGCTATTGTAACGATCGCCCTGGCGCTTGGTGTTCAGAAGATGATTAAGCGGAGAGCCATCGTAAGAAAGCTTCCTTCGGTCGAAACTCTGGGCTGTGCCACTGTCATCTGTTCCGATAAAACGGGGACGTTGACGCAGAACAAAATGACGGTCACTCATTTGTGGAGTGAAGGAACGATTTGGAATGTAACAGGAAGCGGATATGATACAGCAGGAGAATTTATAAGAAACGGGCAAAAGACGAGAATCGATCAGCATGAGGGGCTGCTTCAGCTTCTTTCATACGGCGCGATCTGCAACAATGCTGAACTTACGGATTCCGGCAGCATCATGGGTGATCCTACAGAAACCGCATTGCTGATCAGCGCAGCAAAAGCAGGTCTGATGAAAGATAACATTCTCCGTTCGGTTGAAATTTTGGACGAGGTTCCGTTTGACTCGGCAAGAAAAATGATGAGTGTAATCGTCCGCAACCAAAACAACGAGATGTTTTTAATCACAAAAGGAGCACCAGATGTCCTTCTGGAAAAAAGTGATTATGTATTGTGGGATGGAAAGCGGCAGCTGTTAAAACAGCAGCATACCGAACAGATTAAAGAGGCGATCCTGGGTCTCGGAAGCCAGGCACTGAGAACCATAGCCGTTGCCTACAAGCCGCTGCATACAAAAGAAAGAGCTGCCGCAGGACCGTCGGCAGAAAACCATCTGACGTTCATCGGTCTTCAAGGAATGATAGATCCTCCAAGAGAAGAAGTGAAAGAGAGTATCGACCGATGCCATGAAGCAGGGATTAAAACCGTTATGATTACCGGTGACCATGTCGTTACCGCAAGTGCCATCGCCAGACAGTTGAACATCCTGCCTCAGGGAGGGAAAGTTATTGATGGTGCGGCTTTATCGGTCATGTCAGATGAAGACCTGATAAGGGAAGCAGAAAACATCTTTGTTTATGCCAGGGTCTCACCTGAACATAAGCTTAAGATTGTCAAAGCTCTGCAAAAGAGAGGGCATATCGTCGCGATGACAGGGGACGGGGTTAACGATGCACCGGCAATAAAGTCTGCCAACATTGGAATCGCGATGGGTATAACGGGAACAGACGTGGCCAAGGAGGCATCCTCACTCGTTTTAAGTGATGACAATTTTTCAACCATTCGTGCAGCGATCGAGGAAGGAAGAAATATTTACGAAAACATCAGGAAGTTTATCCGATACTTGCTGGCTTCAAATGTAGGTGAGATCCTCGTTATGCTGTTCGCCATGATCCTGTCGATGCCGATGCCGCTTGTGCCCATCCAGATCTTATGGGTAAACCTCGTAACAGACGGTCTGCCGGCAATGGCCCTTGGTATCGATCCTGCGGAAGACAATGTAATGAAACGCTCTCCGAGGAAGCCAAATGAAGGGGTATTCTCAAGAGGGCTTGGATGGAAGATCGTTTCAAGGGGTTTCATGATTGGAATCGTAACGATTCTCGCTTTCTGGACCGCTCTGCACGAGCACCCAGATCAGCTGATGAAAGCACAGACTGTCGCCTTTTCAACCCTGGTCATGGCCCAGCTGATCCATGTCTTTGACTGCAGAAGCGAACGGTCAGTTCTGCACCGGAACCCGTTTGGTAACATGGCGTTAGTCTTGGCTGTTTTGTCTTCTGTTCTGCTTACGCTCGTGGTCATGTACATTACTCCTCTGCAAGCAATTTTTCATACGGTTCCCTTGTCTGGCCGGGATTGGCTGTTGGTCCTCGGAATGGCTGCGATTCCTACATTTGCCCTTACAGGGTTTCAAGCATTTAAAAAATTATAAAGCAGGGGGATAGAAACAAATCTTCATAGGTTTCTATCCTTTTTATTGTTCAGGGTTGTACAGACTGTTAAAATTGTTTAGAATAACGGAGGAATATGTTAAAATGATATAAATGTGCTGGGTACGGACATATCCATACATCGAATTAATTTCTACATAATGATTATGATCTTGCTCGTTCTGGCTAGAATAGAACTACCAACGTTAGGAGCGGTTATATACATGAAGCTAATCAATATTGGTTATGGAAACATTGTAGCAGCACACCGAATCATTTCCGTCGTAAGTCCGGAATCAGCGCCGATCAAACGCCTAATAACTATGGCAAGAGACGGAAA